>NZ_WJPO01000021.1 GCF_009649175.1 Rhodovulum strictum
CTGGGACGGCCTGACCCGCTTCCTCGATGATGGCCGGCTCGAGATGGACACCAACGGCGTCGAGAATTCGATCAGGCCAATTCCCCTCACAAGGAAGAACGCGCTATTTGCGGGCTCTATCGACGGCGCGGAAACCTGGGCCCGTATCGCCTCGCTGATCGGAACCTGCCGCCTGAACGGCGTGAACCCCGAAGCCTATATCGCGGCAACCCTCCGCAAGATCCTCGACCAGCACATGCAGAGCGATATCGCCGAGCTTATGCCCTGGAACTTCGCTGAATAGTCACGCGGCAAGCCGAAGGGTGGTCAGGCTGCGCTTACCGAAGATGATCGCGCCGAACAAGTGGCTTCCCGAGATCCTCGGCAGCGCCGTGGCCAGCCTGACGCCGGACAGCATCCAGCGCTTCGCCGATCTGATCCTGATGCGCGCCAACGCTTGCGTGGAGCGGGCGGAGAACCCGGCCGAATTCGCCTTGGCGATGTCCGGGCGCAGCAGCATGGCTGCACGCGACTGGGCGGCAGGTTTCAGCTATGCCTGTGGGCACTTCCGGTCATCCTGGCCAGCGAAGTCGACCACGCATGTCGACCGGGCGATGATGCATCGGATCTCGGACGCCATGTCGACGGGGTTCACCGCGTCAGGGGTGAAGACCCTTGGCCAGTGGATTTCCGCAAGGCACGAGGACAATTGCAGGACGTAATGGAAGCGCGTCCTCGCGACCCCCGAAACGACGAAAGCCCCCACGAGGGGGGCTTCTGTGGCGGCGGATGTTGGTGTGTGTCGTCGGGTGCTGCCGAATGTCAAAATTCGGTTGCGGTGTTGATGTGGCGTTGATGTAAACGCGCTGACTTATATCCCCAGTGTTTCGCTCGGGATTGAAGTCTTTGATAATATTGGAAAAACTGGTTGCGGGGACAGGATTTGAACCTGTGACCTTCAGGTTATGAGGGCTACCCTGTAATCAGGAATAACTTTTTTATTTCTGACAGTTAGCGGATTCGCGACATCGCAACGTCGGCGTCGTGTCGCACGGAACAGCCGCAAACATCTGTGAAGAAACGGGAATCCGCGAGACGTGTCATCCGCGCTGGCTCTTGAAGCCTTCGTAGCGCGGTCGCAGGCGGCATTGCAGGAAGCTCTCCAGCAGCGTCAGGACCGGAACGCCGAGGTGGGCCGGAAGCAGGATGTTGACCCGATCCACATTCGTCCGGATCCAGTTTCCGATCTCGGCCCGATCCGCCTCGCCCAGGCCGATATGGTCGGCATCGGCGATGATGGAGGCCGCGAGCGTGCTCTGTGCACTGCCGGGGTTGTAGTGCTGACTGGTATAGCGTGCTTGGCTCTTGGGGCCGACCTTCCCCACCTTCAGCACGTCAGACCCGTGGGTGAAGACATAGACGGCCATGGTCCCCGCTGGCAGCCGCGTGGGCGGTGCGTGGGGCGCGGGTAACGCCTCAATGCGGATATCGCCAGCCGCGAGCATGACGCCAGCCAGCCGCGCAGCGGTGGCGAAATCAGCGAGGGTCTGTTCAGGCTTCCACGTCATGGCAACAGCTTAGCCGAGCAGCTTCGCCTCGACCATGGCCATGGCCTTCTGGTGGTCGGGCGAGGGGAACAGGTGGCCATAGCGTTCCATGGTCATCTGGATCGAGGAATGGCCGGCGAAGGTCATCACTTCCTTGATCGAGAAGCCCTGCTCGATCCATAGCGACACGGCGAAGTGGCGCAGGTCGTGCCAGCGCATCGTCACCTCGACCTGTTCCAGAAGCTTGCGGAAGCGGGCCTGCGTGTTGGTGTGCTGCAGGATGCCGCCCTTCGGCGCGGGAAACACCAGCCCCAGTTCGCTTTTCGGGCAGCGCAGTTTCCAGCGGCGCAGGGCGTTCAGCACCATCGGCCCGGCCGGAATGTCGCGGAACCCGGCCCGCGATTTCGGCTCGCCCATCTGGTTGTAGGCGTCAGCGCGCTGGCGGATGTGGATGAAGCCCTTCTCGAAATCCACGTCCTGCCAGCGCAGGCCCCGCAGTTCTGACGCGCGCAACCCGCCGAGGGCCGAGACGATCAGGTGCGGTTTGAAACCCTCGTCGGCGGCCTCGATCAGGGCGCGGATCGCCTCCTTGGTCGGCACCGGGGCCTTATGCTCGATGCGGCTGGACTTGATCACCCGCACGCCTTGGGCGGCATTGGTGAACAGCTGGCCGTTGTCGATGGCGTGGTCCAGTGCCAACTTCAGCACTGACAGCGCGCGGCGGGTCAGGTGTTCGGATCTGCCGTTCAGCAGCAAGCGGTCGCGGAACTCGTTGACATGGCGGCGGGTCAGTTGGGCGATCAGCTTGTCGCCAATGCCGATCTCGGGCGCGGCGATGTGCAGGCGCACGTAGTCGCTGTAGCCGCGCAGGGTGGAGCGTTCCATCCGCCGCCCGGTCTTGCAGCGCACCTCGCAATGGTCGAGCCACGCCTTCGCAGCCTCGGCCACCGTCGTGCTGTCGCTGTCGGCCAGATAGGTGTGGTTGGCGACCAGCGAGCGGACCTTGACCAGATAGACGTCCGCATCCTTTCGGCGCGGGAACAGCTTGGACCGCCGTTTCCCCGCCTGGTCGGTGAAGTCCACTTGCCAGCGGACAAGGCCCGAGGGCAGCGTGCGTTTGCGGATTGTGGCCATCATTTCCCTCCGTGAGCGTAAGAAACGGGACCAGTTGTCAAAGCCCGTTAATGGCGATATGAACCGTCTCAGATGCACTTGCAACGGATTGTTGCGCGTGTAAAGCCCTAGTTCATGATCGGAGCCCATGACAATGACAGCCAGCGAACGGAGCGGTGCGGAAGCGCCCGAACCGCTCTTTCATGGCGACGCGGAAGCGGTGGCGGCATCGGGGATGCCCTTGCCGAGCCTACGTGTCCTGCAAGCTGCCGGTGCCATTCAGGCGCAGAAAACCCCAAAGGAGCACGGCGGCTTCAAGCGGATGTGGCGCGAGGAGGATGTGCTCATCGCCTCGATCGGTGCCGCGATCAGCGAGCACTTCGCCTGGAACATCCGGATCGTGGCCGAGGCCATGGCAAAGACGCAACGGAGCACATGGTCCGCGCTGACAGCCTCGATTGCGGGGACCATCTCGCCAGAATCAGGCGTGCTGATCCGATCATCGCCGGACGACTGGCATCTCGACCTGATCGACCGGAAGTTCCTGTTCCTGCGTGTGCCGCCTCTTTTCGCCACCATCTTCCCCGACGCGCCACCAGGAAGGGCAGACCTCATCATCGGTTACGCAAAATCGAAGGACACCTTCCAGATGCTGCCGTGGCTGCTTGGCCATCAACAGGGCCGACAGAAGCTAGCTGCGAACTACACGCCGGATCAGGTCGAACATTTTTCGAAGCTTTACAGATTCGCCATCGCGACCCGCGCCAACGCGCTGAGCATCGCAAGCATCAACATCAGCATGCAGGTTCGCGCGGCTTGGCGCCGCCTCCACGGACTTGACGCCCACTTCCTGCAGGAAGCCCTGCGCTAGAAAGGAGACCCAGCCATGACCAAACACCCCGGCCCCGTCGAAAACCTTCAGCAGACCGCAACCGAAGTGACGCTCGGCGATGACCTCCTTCGCGGCGCGGACGAGATCGCGAGGTTCATGTTCGGCGACGTAAAGCACCGCCGCAAGGTCTATTACCTGACTGGCGAGGCCCCGAGGGGCATGCCGCACTTCAAGATGGGTTCGGTGATCTGCGCCCGCAAAAGCACGCTGCTGAACTGGATCGCGCAGCAGGAGCGTTTCACCCCGGGCGAGTGACGGCAGCCGCAAATGTCCTGAGGTCCGCGATCCGGTCGCGGGCTCCATTTCCATCAGATGCACAGCGAACCCCCGCCCCATGACCCTTCAGGACAATCCGCTCAACTTCAACAACGTGCCGCCCAAGCGCAAAGGTCGTACATCCCGGCGCATATCTGTGGCCCGGGTGGCGGAACTGCTGAACGACCGGATCGCTGATCTTGCCGTGGAACTTCTCGGCACCCCGAACCGCGCCCTGTCCAGCGCGCAGCAGTTGCGCTTCGGGACCAAGGGCAGCATCGCGGTGGAAATCTCGGGGAAAGATGCCGGGCGCTGGTATGACCATGAGGCCGGAACGGGCGGCGCCGGGCCGGAACTGATCCGTCACCACTTCGGGATGGACGAAAAGGATGCATGGGACTGGGCGCGCAACTGGTTGGGCGATGCGGAAATGCCTGCCTCCTGGACCAGCGCCAAACCGGCCACGACCAAGGCCCCGACATCCGGCCCGGTCCGCACGGTGGAACTGTCGGAAGCCGAACTTGCCGCCAAGGTCGCCGAGATCCTGCGCCAGACCGAGGTTCCGAATGGCACACCCGTCCACAGCTATCTGGTCGGGCGCGGGATCGCCCTTCAGCCCCCCGACTGCATCCGCTTTCGCCGGAATGCTTATGGTAGCTATGGTGCGATGGTCGCGCTGGCAACCGATGCGGCGGGCGAGGTGCTGGCGATCCAGCAGGTCTATCTGACAGCCGAGGGCAAAAAGGCCCCGGTCAATCCGGTCAAGCGCACCAACAAGGCGGTCGAAGGCTGGGGCGAACGTTCCGCCGTGCGCCTGCCCGGCCGCGAACCTCTGGTGCTCTGCGAGGGTGTCGAAACCGCGCTGTCGGTCTGGCAGTCCACGGGTCAGGAGGTCTGGGCCTGCCTCGGCGTCTCGAACATCGGCCGCGCGCCCGTTCCCGAGAAGGCCACCGTGATCATCGCCCGCGATGGCGACGCGCCCGGCAGCAAGGCCGAGGGCATGATCACCCGCGCCGCCACCGCCCTCGCCCTGCGCGGGCTGACGGTGAGGGTCGCGACACCACCCGAGGATCAGGACTTCAACGACGTACTGCTGCGCGAGGGCGAGGAGGCCATTCGCAACCGGATCGCCGGGGCTGACCTGTTCCGCCCGGACCAGGCCGAGCAGGGCCGCAAGCGCCTCTACATCGGGTCGGACGTGGAGATGGCGAAGCGTGTGCGCGAGGATTTGACCGAACGCCATGGCCGCATCGTGCATGCCGAGGGCGAGTTCTGGCGTTACATTGGCACCCATTGGGAGGCGATCCCGGCCCACGAATTGCGCCTGCCCGTCCACACCTATGACGGCGCGAGCTTCGAGACGCCCGCGGGCGAGCCCTCGAACGTCAAGCTGACCCAGACCCGCGTCAACTCCGTCCTGAACGAATGTGCAGCCCTTTGCGCCGAACCCGGCTTCTTCGACACCCCGCCCGCTGGCATCAACTGCGCCTCGGGCTTCCTGCGCTTCGATGCGACCGGCACGCCGCATCTGGAACCGCATCACCGCAATCACCGCTGCCGCCACACCCTGCCCGGCCGCTGGGCCCCCGGCACCGCTGGTATCCCGCCCGAAGGCTCGATGCTGCGCCGTCTGCTGACCGGCAGCTTCAAGGGCGATTCTGACGCGCAGGCCAAATGCGACCTTCTGGCCGAAGTCTGCGGATCGGCCGCGCTGGGCTATGCAACGCGCCTAGTCCAGCCGCGTGCCGTCGTCCTGCATGGCAAGACCGCCGAGAACGGCAAGAGCCAGATCCTCGATCTCGCGCGCGGCCTCTTGCCCGCCAGCGCCATCTGTTGCGTTCCTGCTGCCAAGATGGGCGACGAGCGGCATGTCACCGGGCTGGTCGGGAAACTCCTGAACGCCTCCGACGAATTGTCGCCGGAAGCCATCGCCTCCAACATCTTCAAATCCGTCGTCACCGGCGAGCCGATCGAGGGGCGCGATGTCTACAAGAGTCGGGTCGAGTTCCGCTCTGTGGCGCAGAACCTGTTCGCCGCGAACCAGTTGCCGAGCTTCAAGGGCGGCGTTGATCGGGGCGTGCAGCGCCGCCTGCTGCTGATCCCCTTCACCCGCACCATCCCCCTCGAAGAACGCATCGAGGATATCGGCAAGCGCATCGCCTCCGAGGAAGCCGACCTGCTGCTGGCATGGGCGGTCGAGGGGGCTGCGCGGCTGATCCGCCAGCGCAACTTCGCCATCCCGGAAAGCTGCCGTGAGGCGCTGATCGAGTGGGTGCTGGGCGAGGACCCGGTGCTGGCATGGATCGACGCCTGCGTGAAGGTCGTGCCCATCGTGAACGGCGGCCCGATGCTCGCGACCCGCGATGCGCACCTCCGCTTCCAGAACTGGGCGCAGGCCGAGGGGTTCAAGCCCGAGAAGATCCCCGCGATCAACGGCTTCGTGCAGCGCGTCCAGGCGCAGGTGGCGGGGATCCAGCACAAGCGCACCAGCGCAGGCCGGTTCTTCCTCGGCATCACAGTGACGCAGTGGTGACGCAAGAATGACGGACTTTCAGCCGCAACCCATTGAAAGTGTTGAGATGACGCACTTGGCTTCAACCTTTTTGATAGAAGGGGAAAACCACCCAACCCTGAAGGGTCAGATTACCCCCTATATAGAATGTTCCCCGGACAGGTGCGTCATCTCAACACTATCAGAGACTTACGCCCCGCAGCCCGTCATTTCTGCGTCATTCTTGCGTCATCCGCCGCACCGCGCGGACAGGCCTGACAGGCATCAATCGGGAAGGGTCGGGAAAGCGTTGGTTCCTCCCGGGCCAATTCGTATGCGGGGGAGCGCAGCGCATAAGCCCGCCAGCGTCAGGGGGCGGAAATGACTAAACTCGACAGCGCCGAGACCAAGACCGCCTTCGCCGCCCGCGTCGGCCTGACCAAGGGGCGCATCTCGCAGCTGGTGGCCGAGGGCCTGCCGGTGCGCGCGGACGGGCGGATCGACGTGGCGGTAGGCCTCGCCTGGATTGAGGACAACCTCGACCCCGCCCGCCGCAACAAAGGTGGTGTCAGCCCTACCCCTGCCCGCGTCTCCACCACGCTGGCCGAGGCCAAGCGGCTACATGAGATCGTGAAGGTCCAACGCGCCAAGCTGGCCTTCGAGAAGGAACAGGGGCTGCTGGTGGAAACCGCCGCCGCCACCCGCACCGTCTTCGCCCGCGCGCGTGCCGAACGCGACGCGCACATGGCTTGGGTGCAGCGCACGGCGCCCCTGCTGGCGGCCGAGGTCGGGGCCGATCCGCGCGCCACCTTCGCCGCGCTGGACCGGATGATGCGCGAGCATCTCGAACACCTGGCCGACCTGCCCTTGGGGAGCTTTGGCGATGGTGCCTGACATCGACCTTGCCTGGCGGCGCGGCATACGCCCTGAACCGCCGATCCCGGTGTCGGACTGGGCCGACCGCCATCGCATCCTGCCGCCGACCTCGGCGGAACCGGGCCGGTGGCGCACGGATCGCACGCCTTATCTGCGCGCGGTGATGGACGCGCTGTCCACCTCCAGCCCCTACGAACGGGTTGTGCTGATGAAAGGCGCGCAGACCGGCGGGTCAGAGGCGGGGCTGAACTGGCTCGGCTACATCATCCAGAACGCCCCCGGCATCGCCATGCTGGTCATGCCCTCGCTCGATATGGTGCGGCGCAACACCACCGTGCGTATCGACCCGCTGATCGAGGCGACCCCTGCCCTACGCGATCTGGTCTCCGCGCCCCGTTCCCGTGATGCGGGGAACAGCCTGTTCCGCAAATCCTTTCCCGGCGGCCAGCTGGTGATGACCGGCGCCAACAGCGCGGTGGGGCTGCGATCCACCCCGGTGCGCTATCTGTTCCTCGACGAGGTGGACGGCTATCCCGGCGATGCCGATGGCGAGGGTGATCCCGTCGATCTGGCCATTCAGCGCACCACCACCTTCCGGGGACGGCGCAAGATCTACATGGTGTCCACGCCGACCCTGAAAGGTCACTCCCGCATCGAGGCGGCCTATCTCGACAGCGATCAGCGGTATTTCCACGTCCCCTGCCAGCATTGCGGCGCCATGGCCCCGATCACCTGGGCGCGCATCCGGTGGCCCGAGGGGCAGCGCGACGGCGCCTATCTGGTCTGCGAAGCCTGCGGCGGCGTGCATCATGAACACGACAAGCCTCGCCTGCTGGCCGCTGGAGAATGGCGCCCGACTGCGCTGGGCGATGGCCGCACGGCAGGGTTCCACCTGTCGTCGCTCTATTCCCCGTGGGAGACATGGGCCGAGATCGCGCAGGAGCACGCCCGCGTGGCCAAGGATCCCGCGCGCCTGCAGGTCTGGGTCAATACCAAGCTGGGCGAGTCCTGGGAGGACCAGGCGGGTGACACCGTTCCGGCTGATCCGTTGATGGCGCGACGCGAGGATTGGGGCAGCGATCTTGCCCCCGGCGTGGCCGTGCTGACGGCGGGCGTCGACGTACAGGGCGACCGGATTGAGGTGCAGATCGTCGGCTGGGGCCGCGACGAGGAAGCATGGGTCACCGACTACCGCGTCCTGTGGGGCGATCCTTCGGGCCCGCGCCTCTGGTCTGATCTGGATAGCGTGCTCAACGGCACCTATGGCGACCTCCCCGTGCGCGCCGTGGCGGTGGACACCGGCGGGCATCACACCAAGATGGCCTACGAATTCTGCCGCACCCGCCTTGCTCGCCGCGTCTGGGCGATCAAGGGTCGCGGCGGCCCCGGCATCCCGGTCTGGCCGCGCCGCCCCACGCGCAGCAACAAGGCAAAGATCCCGCTCTTCATCGTCGGCGTCGATGCCGTGAAGGACGCGGTCTATGCTCGCCTGAAACTGACCGAACCCGGCCCCGGCGCCATCCACTTCCCCCGCCGCCTCGACGCCGACTACTTCCGGCAACTGACCGCCGAACGCATCGTCACCCGCTTCGAGAAGGGCCGCCCCATCCGCTCTTGGCAACCCAAGCGCGACGGCGAACGCAACGAGGCCCTCGACACCTTCGTCTACGCCCACGCCGCCCTGCATGGCCTGATCAGCATGGGGATGCGGTTGAACGAGGAGGTGGAGGCTCATGCGGGACGCGTTACCGCATCAAACCGGGACATCATTCGATCACAATGGGTCCTACGCTGAGCATCAAGTCGCAAGCACTCGAAACGGCCACAAATCGTTAAGCGCCGATCAGAGCAAAGCCAAGACCTCTTGTGCCAGAACCTCGCTTCTGATTTCATCTTGGAGGACTACTAGAAAGGCGGAAGCATGCGCTCGTCCGGCAAAGATATCGTAGAGATGTTCGGGTTTGCTCCTGATGACACAACCGCAGAAAGCATTTCTTTCTTTAAGGACCGCCAATGCCCATTTGTGCCTGGAGCCTGCACCAAAACAAATCACGATCGGTCTGAGACATATGGAACGTGCGCCGTTACGTTAGGGTCAGCTGAAGTCATAATCTGCCCAAAGCGCCTTTATGCCAATAACTATGAGCCGTTTCAGCACGTAAAGTCGAAGATCTGGGGTGATGCCATCCCGTTAATAGTTGGCGGGACAACAGACGACCTTCGGAGGAAGGCGCTCAAACATCAAGAATGCGTAGTTGCATTTGGTCAAAACTCGGGGAGTGAAGTAACCATAAACTCAAATGGAAAGCTATCCATTGACTGGATTCTCCAACGATATCGCAACACTTCAGGTAGATTGGTTCCCATCGACTTTGCAGCGCTGGAGGTCCAAAGCATCGACATCACAGGAAACTACCGAGAAAACTTCACTGCTTACAAGAATTTGCGCGACGGAAGCCGTGTAAACTATATTCCGCCAGCCGGGCACGGCTTGAATTGGGCGAACGTTCATAAGCGACTCATCCCCCAAATTATTCGAAAAGGGAACGTCTACCACCACATGAGCAGATGCATAGCATTTGTTTTTGTCCTACCAAAGATTGTCTATGAAAAATTTGACGAAATCCTGGGAGATGTTGAGGAAGAATCAAACCACTCCAAGGATAATCTGACGGTATTCACATACTCCTTAGGAGGAAACGTCCCCGCTGGAAAAATACGCGGGTTAGTACTAAATGAGGTAAAGCATCATTCGTTGGCAAACATCGTTTTTGCATTCTCAAGCAATACGGAAGATGGAGCACCTGCAGCACTTGAGAGCAAGCTAAAGTCTCTGCTCTATTAAACCGCGAGAGACAATTGACTCGACATCCAAGGCGAGTTTTGACGCCCAGAATTATCGATGACCTCATCTCTGTAACCCAAACTTTCCTTCAATCTCAGACCTATTTCGCAGGCGAACAACGGCGGGACTGCATTTCCAACTTGTTCATATTGCTCCGTTAGCGAACCAAAAAACCGAACATGGTCTGGAAAAGACTGGATTCTCGCGGCCTCTCTAACGCTCAACACTCGATCTTGGTTAGGATGGATGTATGTTCCCCAGTGCGGGTCGCACTTGGTGAGGATCGTGCTTCCAAGTTGCTCAGGATGAAGCCGTCCATAACGCTTGGTGTGATCCGAGCGGCGCGCTCGCTTCATGCCTTTTGGAAGAAGGTCATGGGGAATGTCCCTCCAAGAACCTCCTGGCGGAATATGTTTCAAGCGATCTAAGTTCACCTTACCAAGGCGCGCACATTGGTGATTTGAAACTTTCGAACCAGCGATTCTTAATCTTTCTTGAAAATCACTTTGGGGACCAGTCAGATAATCACACAGCTCGTCACCACCGCCATTCTCAATTTGGGGAAGATCAGAGATCGCATCGCCTACGGTTACAAAGGAGCGATTGGCCGTCGCCTTCACCAAAGCCAAATCAAGGACAACGGATCGCGAAAACAAGGTCGTTGTGAAGTTTGCTCTCCCCTCAGCGAAATGCTTCGGGATTGGAAATAGCTCTAATGGCTCGACGCCAATACGGTTCGCCAAGATTATTGTACGCCAGCGCGCTTGCGGAACCCCGTAGTGAGGAGCGAAAAGAACTCTAACATCGGCGTGATAACCTAACGAGCGGAGGGCCGCTAGGATCTCCTGAACGGTTTGCCCACGCTCGAATGAAATCATGCCAGGAACGTTCTCAATTAGAATAAGCTTAGGTGAGAACTCCTCAGCAAACCGCAAATAGTCTTTGAACAAGTGGTTACGCTCATCCTCAAGCGACCGCTTAGGAGCATTTATGCTGAAGCCTTGGCACGGTGGCCCGCCGGCCAACAGATCTAGCTCCCCTTTTGCAAGGCTCAGCCGACGACGAATCTTACCGGCATCGACTTCACGGATGTCGCCAGTCTCGACTTCGGTACCGGGATGCGAGTTCTTGAGCGTCTCTGCGTAGCTGGGTGAGATCTCGTTGGCGAAAAGGCTGCTAAACCCAGCCATTTCGAGCCCCGTCGACAGTCCACCTGCACCTGCAAAAAGATCAATATGGGTCAGCAAATGGTGCACTCCTCTACGACCGACCCCATCTGTAGCATGCCCCAGCGGCCCACCGCAACGCCAGACCAAGCACGGTGTCGATTCCAAAAGTACATCACGGGGCAGCGCTGGATGGCGATCAGTTCCTCGAAGCACGACACGCAACTCGCACCTGGCGCAAGCGTCCTGCAACGCGTAGACGACGGCGCAGATTCGCGATAGGTCTTCTGCTCGGAGGGAACAAGCCGAACGGAGGCTCCGGATGCACCAAGACGCTCTCACGCACTTGTCCTTAAAGCTTCCCCATTTGCGTGAAATGTTTTCACAGCTATCACCAGTTGAACTTCCCACAAAGCAAGAGGTTGAAATTCCGCTGGCGGTAACTGAGATTATCGTTTCCCAGATGCTCTCCGGGCCATCTGCCGATGTCATTTTTTCAAGATTGATTGCAAAAGCTATCGGAACAGGGAATTCCAAGCCGTGGCATCTGACAGAGAAAGAGATTATGGAATGCGGAATCAGTAGGAGAAAAGCATTTGCAATTATTAATTTTGGAACTGCATTTGATTCTGATCCAGCCCGCTTCTCCGATTGGCCGACTCTCGCCCATGAAAGTCTGGTTCGTGAAGTAAGTGGCTTTTGGGGATTGTCGCGGTGGAGCGCTGATATCCTCGGGCTTTCATATTTCGGAAATCCTGATGTCTTTCCTGCTTCCGATGGCACTCTTGTTCGCGCAATAAAGGCTGCATGCGCAAACACTGAAGTGGGCGCAGAGGAGTGGGACATTGACGGTGCGAGTCCTTATCGTTCGCTCCTTGCCCGGTACCTTTGGAAGTCGATAGATACTGGCTTCTGGCAACAATCTGTGTGACTTTTTAAATACGCTGGCCAAGATTCTCAGCGCAACTCTGGCCTCAAGACATATCAGCATGTCTACCTTTCACTTCTACGTCACTATATCTCTTGGCAGTCTGCTGGGTGGTGATCGAAGGTTAGTTCCAATCATCCCCAGCCTTTCCCAACGGCTCTGATACCCCGGAGACGCCGCGCATGAGACACTCCGCGCAATGCGGACGCTCCTTCATCGCCTTCTCGGTCTCACGCGCACGCGCGGCTTTGACGCTGCGGGTGGCGGTCGGCGTTGGGAGGGGGCGCGGACGGTCGACGGGCTGAACACGGCGATCCTCGCGGGCGCGACCACGGCGGCGCGACGAGCCGGATGGTATGCGCGCAACAATCCGTGGGTCGCGGCAGCGGTGGACAGCCTGGTGGGCAATGTCGTCGGCGCCGGGATCAAGCCGCAATCCACCCATCCCGACCGGGCGGTGCGGGAACGACTGCAAATGCTGTGGCTGCGCTGGACCGATCAAGCCGATCCGGGCGGGCTGGCTGATTTCTACGGGCTACAGGCGATGGCCGTGCGGACGATGGTCGAGGGCGGCGAGAGTTTCGCGCGGCTGCGTGTGGTGCCCGACTCCCCTTCTGTTCCCCTCCACATCGACCTGCTGGACCGCGACCAGGTGCCGCTGGACCTGCACCGCGACCTCGGCGGCGGGGCGCGCATCCGAGCTGGCATCGAGTTCAACGCCGTTGGGCAGCGCACCGCCTATTGGGTGATGCGCGACCGGCCCGGCGATCCGCTGACCTCCCTGCGGCTGGACCCGCTGCGCATCCCCGCCAGCGATTGTCTGCACCTGTTCAAGCCGCTCGCCGCGGGCCAGTTGCGCGGCATCACCTGGCTCGCTCCGGTCCTGCTGCGCCTGCACGAGCTCGACCAGTTCGAGGATGCCGCACTGGTCAAGGCCAAGGTCGGGGCGCTGTTCACAGGCTTCATCACCGATCCCGATGGCACGGCAGGCGGGCTTTCCGGGAGCAACACCGGCGGCGCGCTCACCGTTGGCATGGAGCCCGGCAGCCTGATCCCGCTGCCGCCGGGCACCGACATCCGGTTTTCCAATCCGACCGAGCACGACGCCTATGCGCCCTTCGTGAAGAACCACCTGCGCGCCGTGGCCGCCGGGATGGGCCTGCCCTACGAACTGGTCTCGGGCGATCTGGAGGGCGTCACCTATTCCTCGATCCGCGCCGGACTGATCGAGTTCCGGCGCCGGGTCGAACAGTTGCAGCACAATGTCGTCGTGCATCTGTTCTGCCGCCCGGTCTGGGACCGCTTCGTGCGGCTGGCGGTGCTGACCGGCGATCTGCCCGCCCGCGACTTCGACCGCGATCCGGCCGCATATCTCGCCTGCGAATGGTTGCCGCCCAAATTCGACTACGTCGATCCCAAGAAGGACGTCGAGGCCGAGATCCTCGCCATCAACGCCGGGCTCAAGAGCCGGTCCCAGGCGATTTCTGAACGGGGCTACGACGCCGAACAGGTCGATGCCGAGATTGCCGCCGACAAGGCGCGCACCGACGCGCTGGGCCTGAGCTTTGGTGCGCCGCCTGTCGAGAAGGAGGACATCCCCGATGAATGACACCACGATCATCCCGACACCGATGGAATCAAACGTCGGGAACGGCAACGTTTGCCTACTCACCCGCCGCGCCGACCTGGCACCGGCCAGTGCCGATCGCGACGCTCGCACCGTGGAGGTGATCTGGTCCACCGGCGCGCCCGTGCGCCGCCGCGACATGGCTGGCCAGTACATCGAACGCCTCAGCCTTGCGCCCGAGGCAGTGGACCTGTCGCGCCTCCAAGGAGCCAGCGTGCTGGATGCACACCGGCAATCCGCCGTCCGCGATGTTCTGGGCAGCGTCCAGTCCGCCGCCGTCGATGGCCAGCGCGGCACGGCGCTGATCCGCTTCTCGGCCCGACCAGAGGTGGAACCGCTCTGGCAGGACGTCCTGTCCGGGATCCTGCGCCATGTCTCGGTCGGCTATTCGGTCGAGGAATGGTCCGAGACCACCGAGAACGGCGCGCGCGTGCTGACTGCAGTGCACTGGACGCCCCACGAGATTTCCCTTGTCCCCACCCCGGCTGACCCGGGTGCCCGCATCCGCATGGAGACCCACATGACCGACACCACCATCACCCCCGCCCCGCCCGAGGCGCAGACCCGCGCCGCGATCAACACCGAGATCCGCTCCATCGCCCGCATCGCCGGGCTTGACCAGTCCTGGATCGACGGCCAGATCGACGCTGCCGCCGATGCCGACACCGCGCGTCGTGCTGCCTTCGAGGCGCTGGCGACCCGCAGCGCACCCACGATCCGCACCGAACAGGTTCGCGTCGAGATGGGCGACAGCCACGATGACCCGGCCCTGCGCGCGCGCCAGATGGGCGAAGCTCTCTATGCCCGGATCAACCCACGCCATGACCTGAGCGAACCGGCGCGGCGCTATGCCTATGCCACGCCGGTGGACATGGCCAAGGAACTGCTGACCCTGCGCGGCGAGTCCACCATGGCGCTGTCGCCAGCGAGCCTCGTCACCCGAGCCCTGCACACGACCTCGGACTTCCCGATCATCCTCGGCAACACCGTGGGCCGGGTGCTGCGCGATGCTTACCAGGCCGCGCCCTCCGGCATCCGCCGCCTTGGTCGCCAAACCTCGGCTCGGGATTTCCGGGCTGTGAACAAGATCATGCTGGGCGAAGCCCCTCTGCTGGAAAAGCTGAACGAACACGGCGAGATCAAGGCCGGGACCATGGCCGAGGCGCGCGAGGCCTACAAGATCGAGACCTGGGCCAGGAAGATCGGCATCACCAGGCAGGTGCTGGTGAACGACGATCTGGGAACCTTCTCGGACCTCGCCCGCCGCATGGGCCAAGGGGCGGCAGAAACGGAGGCGCGGATCCTCGTCACCCTGCTGGAGGCGAACAGCGGCAACGGCCCGACCCTGTCGGACACCAAGGCGCTGTTCCATGTCGATCACGGCAACAAGGCGGCCAGTGGCGCGGTGATTTCCGATGCCACCCTGTCCGCAGCCCGGCTGGCGCTGCGCACCCAGAAGGGGATCGACGGTCGCATCATCCGCGTGACACCGAAGAACCTGCTGGTCCCGCCCGCGCTTGAGACGGTGGCCGAGAAGTGGCTGGCCACCATCGCGCCCGTCACCGCCGCCGATGTGAACCCGTTCTCGGGCGCGATGTCGCTGGTGGTCGAACCCCGCCTGACGAGTGCTACCCGCTGGTATGTCACTGCCGACCCCGGCGAGATCGACGGCCTGGAGTTCGCCTATCTCTCGGGCAACGAAGGGCCGCAGGTGGAAAGCCGGTCGGGTTGGGATGTCGACGGCGTGGAAATCCGGGTGATCCTCGATTTCGGCGCAGGCTTCATCGACCACCGCGGCTGGTTCCAGAACCCTGGGGCATAACCATGGCCGACCTCGCCCAACTCACCGCCTGGCGCGATGCCCTGATGGCCGCCCGCTATCAGGGCGTCCGCACCGTCGAATACGACGGCAAGCGGGTCACCTATGCCAGCGACGCGGAAATGGCGGCCGCGCTGGGCGACCTGAACCGCCAGATCACCGGCACCACGGCGCACATCGCCGTGGTCCGCATCCAATCTTCGAAAGGGCTCTGACCATGCAGAACTTCATCCAGAATGGGCACATCATCCGCGTGACCGCACCTGCGGGCGGCATCGCATCGGGCGAGGGATTGATCATCGGTGGCCTGTTCGGCATCGCCGCCTATTCCTCGGCCGAGGGCGATCCCGTCGAACTAGGGACCACGGGAGTCTACCAACTTCCGAAGGCGTCAGCCGCCGTGGTGACGGTCGGCACGCGTGTCGCGTGGGACAACACGGCCAAGAACATCAACGTACCGGGCGCCGGGCGCTTCCCGGTGGGCATTGCGGCAGAGGCGGCGGGCAACGGCACGACCAGCGTTGCGGTGCGGCTGGATGGCGTCGGGACCGTGGCTGCGTAATCTGCCCACAACATCGCGTTGCGGATTACAACGCGTTCTCGGGAATGACGATCTCGCGCCTCAATGTCATTCTACGTGCTTGCCCTCGCGGAACGCCATGTCGGTGATTTCGCGGAGGGGGGCGCGGTGATGGTCCAGCGTGCCGACATGCCCCCAATTCACCTCCTCGGGGCTGTAGCCGAAGTGGTCGGCGCTGTGCGCCATCAGCCGGGCCAGCATGGCGTCGATCTCGATCTTGGCGGCGATGAAGGCGTCCGCCGCGGCGTCGTTTGTCTTGGGCATGATCGTCCCCGAGTCGGTTACGAGGACATGACGGCTCTGGTTTGCTCGGAGATCAAGTTCAATCGGACACGGAACGTCCCGCGAACATCTGATGGCTTCCATGTCGCATGGGTGTTGCACGGAAGAAATCGGAACGGCTGTAAGCCTTTGGAATCGCGCGGAAAGATGTTGTTCGGTGTTGCAAACGCAAAAAGCGCCCCTTGGGGCGCCCTGCATCGGCCTAAGTCTTTGATATCTTGTTAGAAAATTTGGTTGCGGGGGTAGGATTTGAACCTACGACCTTCAGGTTATGAGCCTATATCCAAGCGATTCCAATAACTTAGAGAATACAGCCACTTAGCCAGCAACCCTTTGATATCGCGAAAATTCTGGCCCAGCATTCAGATGCATTCGCCGACATTCAACCGCAAACCGGGTACGAAACCAGCATTCGCGGGTTGATGTGGTGTTGATGTAGCGCCAACCCTATCCTGCCCGACCTTGATCGCGAGATGTCCTCTTCGTTATGACTGCCTCTTCGACGCACCCGGCCTTCAGGTGCCAATCGAACGTGCGGCCTGGATGCGGTGCCGATTTGTCAAGACCGTCCATTCGAACTTGCTGCGGCCACAGAGTCCATTGGGAAGGCCCAGCGGCCAAGCTTGGTGCATTGACGATGCGCGAGCACAATCCTCCTCAACGCAATCTCGGCAACGCATGGTGACTGCCCAAGTTTCGATACTCCGCGGGTGGCAATCGCTTTAACCCCAGCACACTGACGTTTCGGCAATCCGTCATGCTTCTCCCTTGCTACGGCGCGACAGCTCGGCGACCCATGGCGAATGGTTGCCTTCCTGAAAGACGATCGCGAGTTCTTTGCGTGGACGGGTGACGCCGACATAGAAGAGCCGTCGGGCCTCGCGCAACGCCGCGGGAGACTTTCTGTCGCGATGGGACGGGATGTCGTCCGCATTCATGCCGTAGAGGATGGCCGCGTCGAACTCACGCCCCTTGGCACTGTGCAATGTACTGAGGCTCACGCGCCCGCTGCCCTCTGTTCGCCCTGCGAAGATGTTGAGGGGCATGTCCTTGTCTTGCGCGGGGTCCGTCTTCGAGATGAGTTCGGCCAGCACCTCCCACTCGTGCTGTGGGTTGCGCGCCACCGCGCGCCAAGGTGGGAGCAACTCGCGCGAAAATCGCTGCAGCCAAGCGTGCGCGCTCTCGCCGGCGCCGACGCCGCTGTGCAGAAAGGAGATAAGCTGACGTGAGACGGTTTGCTCCTCAGCGTCGCTCGCGCGTCCACCGAACACCAGAGCGAGCGCTTGGCCGAGTAGCCGCGCATAAGGTGGGTCCGCATCGCGCCAGCCGCCCGCAACCCAAGCAGCGCAGTTCTCGACGAAGCGCGCCAAGCGCGAGCTACGCTTGATTAACGCGTTGCCATTGGTGCGAACATACGGGATGGCTTTCTCGTCGAGCGCAGCGGCGATCTTGTCGCCAAGCCAAGCAGCGCGATATAGAATTGCGACTTCTTCATGGGGATGGCGCTCAAGCAATTTCGGGAGGATCGTGGTCGCAATCGCACCTGCTTGGGCGTCATGTCCGCCTTTGACCTTCCAGAAGGCGAGATCGCCCTCCGGTGCACCGTCGGGTCCGCGATAGTCGCGCTCCTCGCCCAAGGCCCCTAGCGAGGCGCGGATAATCTTTGCACCCGAGCGATAATTAAACCGAAGTCGTACTGCGCGGACACCCGGTCGCGCGAGCAAGCTTTGCAAGAGTTCGGGGTTGGCGCCAGCGAAGCCATAGATCGACTGATCGGCGTCACCCACCGCGAACAACCGCATACCGCCCTCGAAACAGAGCAGCAGCACCAACTCATGGAGCGCGTGGCCTAGATCCTGATACTCGTCGACAAAGATGATGGGGAAGCGGGCGCGTAGCGCTTCGCGGATCCAAGGACGCGACTGAATCATGCGAAAGGCAATCAGCGGCATATCGTCGAAGTCAATGAGGCCGCGGCGGCGCAGATCAGCCTCGTAAGCTTCGATGAAGGATGCGAGCTCGGGGTTTCGCGCGCGCCACGCCTGCAGCGTTCGATCGATATCGCACCGCCGCTTCTCCTCGGCGAAACGCCAGCGTTCATGGGGATCGAACTGATCCCCGAACACCGCACGGTAGGCTGTCTCGACAGCTGTGCGCCGCTCGGCCGTGTCAGCCACGCGAAACTCGGGCGGTAGCAGCCCCGGAATGCAGCGCGCATAGGGCATGATCACCTGATTAAGAGCAAAACTGTGGACGGTTCCGATGAAGCAGCGGTCGCTTGTATGGATGCCAAGACGGGCGAGCCGAGTCTCAAGCTCAATCGCGCACTCATTGTTGTAGGTGATGCAGGCGACCCCGCGCGGGTCAACCACGTCCTCGACGAGCGCCCGTGCCATAGCGGTTGTAAGCGTCTTAGTCTTACCGCTTCCGGGGCCGGCCAGTACGACGCAGTGCCCACGCTCGCGAACCGCGATGCTTTGTTCAGGATTAAGGTCGAGCTCGGCCAGAGCCTCGACGAGTGCTCGTTGATTAGACACGGTCGGCGACAAAGGCGATGGCGGCGGAAATATAGGGCGGCGGGGTGACCCCTAACGGCATTTTCTTCGCGAGTTTGGCGCTGAGGCGCCCTTTACCTATGTCCGCGATCATGGCGAGCAGATACGCGGGCTCGACCGGAGTTCCCGCTCGCCATGCAGCTATCCTATCTGTCCGAGTCTTCCCGAATTTTTGCTCATTGAGGATGTCGAGCAAAGCGGTCCGTAGGCCGGGTGTTGCTGCCACCGCGATCTCGAAGGTCCGGTCGTTCAGAAAATAGCCGAACTTTGCCCAGGCGGCGCTGAAGGCTTCGAAATCAGACTTTTCCCAGTGTGCCCGGTCGTCCAACGTCAACTTTGGCTGGCCCGTAACAAAACAGAGGTCATCGTGTATGTCGAGCACGCGTGTCAGGCCGAGTGGCACCTTGGTCCCATCGAGCGGATCCCAGTCAGTGATGACGGCGAACGGGAGTCCAAGGCTGACCGCGAGCTTAACATAGGGGCTGAAATTGACGCCCGCGACGTTGCAAACGGTGATACCGAGCCGGTCCAGGTTTCTACCGAGCGCGTCTGCGAAAACCGGGACCAATGCCTCCTCGGCATCACCCTCGACGAAGAGCACGCCACGCGCAAACAGAAGCTCCGAGCGAGTCGCAGTCAGGTAGCGCTCAATATCGTCGAGCTCGTCAGGCGTAACCGGCAGTTGAGCAAGTGAATAGGCACATGTGGCACCGGCCTGCGCGCGCAACTGAACGATAGAGCGGAGCGGAGCGACGGCTGCTAGAGTCGGTGAGTGGCTGGTGACGATCAGCGCCTGAGCCGGATCGCTCGCGTTGAATAGCTTGTCGAACACAGCGCGCTGCAGCTGCGGATGTAGATGGGCTTCCGGTTCCTCAATGCTCAGCAGCGAATAGTTTCGCTCGTTCTTGGCGCGGCGCCACGCGAACTCGGCGAGCTTCAAAGCAATGAGTGCTACATTGGCCGAACCGAGACTGGCTTCCGACAACGTCCGCTTGCCACCGTCGATGTACATAGCGATCGCGCGAAACAGCCGAAGCGGATCAGCGGGCGCGAAACGGAGACGTGCGTCAATGTCATGGGCATTTCCGGCAAGATCGAGGATGCCTGAACGCAATGAAGCCTCCAGCGCCTGAATCGAAGGAAAGCCCTCGAGCTTCCGCGTCGCGGTTTCGAGATCGCTCGCAACGCCCTCGAGTTCAGCGCGATTAACGGCGGCAACCGCATCCTCGAGCAGAGGTCGGAGCGGTGATGCGCGCCACGACCCCAGTTGACCCTCGGCGTCACGCAAGGCGTCGAGAAGATCGATCGCGATCCGTCGGCGCACACGCGGTTGCACTGCACGGGCTTCATCGCCGCCGCCATAGACCAGAAACTCGCAGTCCTCACTCGATTGTGGCGCTCCCGCGACCTCCGCCTTCTTCCGGTAAACATAGCTCAAACGGGCGACGGTCGGATCGGCCGCCGTACGAAAGTCTGTCAGCAACGCAACCAAGGCATCGTCATCGTCGAAAGCTGCGAAGTCGAGATGCACTTCGATCACCGGATTGGCGGCGAGATCGCAGCCATCCCAGAAGTCGGTGAGCTTGAGTTGGCGCGCAGCATCAGGAAGGGTCGCATCGAGGACAAGTCGAACGGCGTACAGGAGGTTGCTCTTTCCCACGCGGTTTTCGCCTAATAGTACTACATTCCCCGCCAGCGGAATATCGATCGCCTGAAAATTACGGAAATTTCGAATACTCAACTTAGCCAGTCGCACAAGTTTTCCTTTCTCCGAGCGTCATGGCAGCACCCCCAAATCCTCCCGCTGAAACCCATCCACCATCGCGCGCAGCGCTTCCGGCGCGACCACCTCGACCTGATTCCCCCATTTGTACAGGTGCCAGACCATCTCGATCCAGCCTGAAGCGGTGAACTCGACGCGCAGGCTGCCGTCGGGTTCTTCGGTCAGCTGCTGGGTGGGGTGGAACTCGAACTCGCGCGCGACGGGCGCCGCGCTGGGCGTGAACCGCCAAGTGACAGGACCGAACTCCGCATCCGCATGGAACGATCCGAACGCCTCGGCCGCGAAGGCATCGAGGTCGAAGTCGGGATCGCGGACGAAGGATTGCCCCGTGATCGTGGCCTCGACGATCCGGTCGAAGCGAAACCGCCGATAGGCCCGTCCGTTGTCGATGTCACGAGCGATGAGATACTGCCGCGTGCCGAGCAGGAGACCATAGGGTTCGACCCTGCGCGGCTTGGGCGTGCCATCCTTCGCCCCCTTGTAGACCATCTCCAGCGAGAACGGCGCCTTGATGCCGGCAGCGATGTTGCCGAGGATCATCGGTGCAATCCGGATGCGGGGGCCTGGACGACAGGCGAAGCCTTGCGCCTCGAGGAGCGCGCCCGCATCCGCTTCCGCACGCCGGGCATGCGACGATGGCATCAGGGCGAGCAGCCTGTCGCGCAGCGCCGTCAAAGCCTTCGCGTCAAGGTCGGCCCCGTCGCGCTGCGCGCGGCGGATGCTCATGTCCAGTGCTGCGAGTTCGCTGTCACGGATGCCCTGCATGCGGACCAGCGTGGTGTCGCCGAGCTTCCACCAGCGGCGACGCTCTCGATCCGTGGTGTATCTGACACTCGGGAACGCCATCTCGAGGCCGCGGATCATGCGCTGGGCCGTGCGCTGATTGACCCTGAACTCCTCGACGACATCGGCCAGGCTGATCCCCTGGTGGCGGGCGGCCGCCATCTCGGCAAGGCGGATCAGATCAAGACTCTTCTCGAAGGCCATCGGCGCGCCCATCCACGGCAGGTTCTGACAGGGAGGCTAGGTCATAATAAACCGGAGCGCGAGTCGTTTGACGATTCGACTCCCATAAATCGCAACGGCGGCGCTCTTGATGACAACAAGCACCCCCACACCCGGCCCCCATCGGGCTTTCAAGGTGTGGGTCCAAGAGAATGGAGCGCACATGAAGCTGCCACAAAGAGAGTTCTTCACCGTTCACGAGGTCGCCGCGCGCTGGGGCTGCACCATCGCCGACATCGCAGGCTGGTCCGCCACCGGGAACATCGACATCGTCACCGGGATCCCGCCGGCCAGCTGCGGGGAACGGATCGTCGCGGGCGAGGTGATCGTCTCGGCCTTCGACATCCTGCCGATGTTCCGCCGGTGCGGGACCGGGCCACAATACTCCCGGGTTCGTCGCGTCCGAACCAGGGGCGAGACCGAATGGCTGCTGATCACGGACCCGGTCGACGGGATGGAGGTATCGGTCGCCGACCTTCTGATCGCCGGGCCGCAGGTCCAGCGCTTCGAGGAGAAGAACCAGCTGTTCCCGCGCGTGAGCGGCGGCACCGGCTCGGTCTCGCCCTATGATTGGGAGGGCATGCTGCAGGCTCTCACGCTCCGTATTCACGAGAATGGCCTGCCCGCCTCGCAGGGCGAGCTTGTGGCCGAAATGCAGGAATGGTTCGTGGCGCAGTCGGAGGGCGGGGAGGTGCCGGACGAGCGCTCGATCCGCCGCCGGATCACACCGGTCTGGCGCGGGCTCACAAGGGCACCCGCGAAGACCTGACGGCCCGGCTACTCTCAGGCAGATTTCCGATCAGCTTCCTGATCATGCACGATCTTCAGCCGTGGTCGCACCGCGCTGGCCACGGCGTCCAGCCCGGCGCGCAGGGGCGCATCAAGAAGATGCGCGTAGCGCTGGGTGGTCTGCATCTGGGTGTGCCCCAGCAGCTTGCCGATCATCTCGAGCGAAGCCCCGCCGCTGACCAGCAGCGAGGCGAAGGTGTGCCGCAGGTCATGGATGCGGACATCCTTGATCTGCGCCGCCTTCTGGATCCTGATCCAGAAGCGGCGGATTTCCTTGACGGGCTGCCCCGGCACATCGCCGGGAAAGAGCCACGGGCTGCCCTTCAGCACGAGCAGCTGGCGCTGCCGGACGATCGCAGCAACATCCTCCGAGATCGGCACGCGATGGACCTTGCGCTGCTTGGTGGTCGAGGCGGGCTTCGACCAGACGCCCAGCTCCAGATTGAACTGCTCGAAGCGCGCCTGGCGCACTTCCCCTACACGCGCGCCCGTAAGCATGCAGATCCGGATGATGCCGGCAGCGCGCTGATCGGGGTCGGCGTCCAGCGCGGCAGCGAGCCGGTCGATCTCGTCCTTGTTCAGGAACCGCTCGCGCGGGTTCTCGATGCGCCGATGGAAGCCGTTGGCGGGGTTGTCAGGGCGCATCCCCCACTCGATGGCGAGGTTGAACATCTTGCGCAGGGCTTCGCCTACGCGGTTGGCGCGCACGGGTGTGGGCTTATGGGGTTGCAGCTTGCGGGCCCGGTTGTTGGGCTTGGCCTTGTGGGGCCGCGCCCTACCCTCGGCGATCTTGGCCAGCAGCTTCTCGACATCGGCCTTCGTGATCTCGGCGACCAGCTTCCTGCCCCAGTGCGGCGCGACCAGCTTGGTCATCATGGATTTCTGATCGGCAGCATTCAGTTCCGCGAGCCGCGAGACATGCTCCCTGATGTAACGGTCGATCAGATCCTGCACGCGGGGCGCGGCTCGGATCTGGTCACGTTCGGCGAGTGGGTCGCGGCCAAGATCGACATCGCGCCGCAATTCCCGCGCGCGGTCGCGCGCGGCCGTCACCGTCCATTCCGGCCAGCGTGCAAATGTCATACGCCGCTGCCGTCCGGCAAAGCGGTAGTCGAAGGTGAAGGCGCGCCCACCGCCGCGATAGACGCAGACCGCGAAGCCCCGGATATCGTCATCGAAGATCTGGTAATCACGCCCCTCGGCAGGAATGGCGTCGCGCAGCACCTTCTCGGTCAGACGAACCCGTTTCGGCATCGAGGCACCTCCTTTCCCTGTCCATGACGCGTAGATTCGCGGCACAGGCAAGGTAATCCTCGCGCCCGACCGGCAGGGTGGCGCTGACCGGCAATGGCTCCGCCCCACCGTGCCACCCCTTGTTTCATTGGGGTTTCGCGGCGGCGCCCCCAAGCCTGGCCGGATCGATGGCGTGGCCTTAAGCGGGGCAGCGTGGCACGATAAGGCCTTTCATGAAAATTCCCGTTTGAAATCAGAGACCGGCACGGAAACCGGCATGTCACTGCCGGCCATTGCCACCCTTGCCACCCCTGAATGCGCCTGAACGTGGGCCAGCATCGCCGATTGTCCGCGAAATCGATGGATTCGGCTCCTGGCCTGGTCCGGGCACCCGGCAAAGGCGCAACTTCCCAATGCGACCGCTCCGCTGCACCGCAGCAAGAAAATCGCCAAAGCCAATAAAACAAGGGGTGGCACGGGGTCCGGCAGGTCACTGCCGGTCACTGCCGGTCAGTGCCACCCTGCCACCCCGAGGCCTGTGCTTCTGCTGGGAAACCACGTTCGCCCGCTCCGGGCGACAATCGGGAGAGAGCAGATGACACATCCTGAAGGGAGTACCGTCGCGCCTGGCACCCCGGGCGGCACGCTGTTGCAAGGCTGGATCAGCCGCACAGACCTCGCGCGCGAACTTGGCGTCTGCGAGGAAACGCTTCGTCGCTGGGCAGACGCAAGGCGCGGCCCGCCTTTCGTGAAGGCCGGCAGGAAGATCCTCTATCGGCGCACAACCGTCCTCGAATGGCTGGAGAAGCAGGAGGATGCGGCGCCCCGCCGCGCCCGCGCCGGAGGCCGGCGATGACCTCGCATCTCTCTGGCACGTGCGCCCCCACCGACAGCCAGCGAGCCTGGCCCGCGGCACGCATCGCCGAGGCGCGCGCCGTCATCGCCGACGTTGCGCATCACTCGGACCACCTGGTCCGGCTCGCTTGCAATGTGCTGAGCGCGCATGGCGAGACCGAGGCCGAGCGTCGCGACGCCCGCGCCCTCCTGTTCGTGATCGAGGCCCGCTGCCCGGCTAGGCATCGCCGTGCCCATCGCGCCGACCACGATGATGCGCCGGAGGTGCGCCGATGAAGCGCCGTGGCACACCCGAGGCCGATCTGCAGCGCGCGGTGTTGCAGGCGCTGCGCTTTGCCTTGCCCCGCACTGCCATCATCCACCATTGCGCTAACGAAGTGACCGAGGCCGGACCGCGCGGCGCGAAACGCCAGGCCATCCTCGTCGGCATGGGCGTCCATCCGGGCTTCGCCGATCTGATGATCCTCTGCGAGGGCCACGTCCTGTTCCTCGAGTTGAAATCCCTCAAGGGGCGGCTCAGCCCGAGCCAGGAGGCGTTTCGCGATGCCGTGCTGGCGCAGGGGCACGGCTGGGCAATGGTGCGCTCGCTCGACGATGCGCTGGGCGCGCTGGCGGATCATGGGTTCACCACGCGTGTCGCAGCCCCGGTGCGGAGGCCTGCGCCATGAGCCACGAGGCCACCAACTGGGCCATCAAGCAGCGCGGGCTGAAACCGACCACCAAGATCGTGCTCTGGCATCTCTGCGACCGGTTCAACCCGGATTACGGCTGCTTCCCTTCACAGGACCGGCTGGCCGAGGATTGCGAGATCAGCCGGTCGACACTGAACGAGCATCTCGGTCAGCTCGAGGCGGCAGGGCTCCTGCGCCGTGTCCCGCGCCTGCATCCCGTCACCAAGCGGCAGATGCCCACCCGCTACATTCTGGGCTTCGAGCCGGGCTTCACACCGCATGTGCCAGACCCGTGTCCGGAAATAGGACACGGAAATCTGGACGGCGGAGAAACTTGTTCGGAACCAGCGCCTTTCGAGGACGATGCGCCCGTCGAGCCAGAGCCGTGTCTGAATTCCGGACACGGTTGTTCAGCCCGAACCGTGTCCGATTTTCCGGCCGAGCCGTGTCCGGAAAATGCCGAAAGCCGTGTCCGGAATCCGGACACTAACCCTGTAAGGGAACCTCTAAGAAAACCAGTAAAGGAGGAGGAGGGCGCGCAGGCGCGCGAGGCCATCTCCGAGGAATTCTTCGGGGAGTTGATCCGGGCGCTGGGCCTAGACCCCGCCGCCCTGCCCGGTTGGTGGCAGGGCTGGCCGCCCCGCGAACATATCCGGCGCTGGCGCGACGATCTGGGGCTCGACGAGGACGCGATCCTCGCTGTCGCCGAAGCCTCTCGGCGCGATCATCCCGAACCGCCCGATGGGCCCAAGGCGCTCGACCGCGCGATGCAGCGCGCCGCCCAGCGCCTGAAGCAGACCGGCGCGGCGGTTGCGAAGAAGGGTCCGGCAACCGGCAACGGAGAGACCCGGCGCCGGAAGCGCGACGATGGCCCCAGGCCGAGCGATGACGAACTGGCGGCATTCTACGCCGATCTGGTGAACTCCGACCGTTTCCTGCCGCCCAGCACGATCAGCAACACCATGCGCGACGCCATGCTGACCCGCGGGCTCGTGACAGTCGAACGCCTGCGCGAGCGCGGGGTGCGGTGAATGGCATGGTGTCTCGTCCCCGGCACGGATTGTCCCTCTGCGCAGGCGGCGGAGGCCTGGATATGGGCCTCATGCTCGCCGAGCCCGGCTATCACACCCGGTGCTTCGTCGAATGGGAGGACTGGCCGCACGCTGTCCTCGTCGCAGCCCAGCGCGCGGGGTACTTCGCTCCGGCGCCGATCTGGACCGACCTGCGCAGCTTTGACGCCAAGCCCTTCCGAGGGGCGTTCGACATCGTCCTCGCCGGATATCCCTGCCAGCCCTTCAGCGCCGCAGGGAAACGCGGCGGCGCCGATGATCCGCGCCATCTCTGGCCCGACGTTGCCCGGGTCATCGGGGACTGCCGCCCAGCATGGGTCTTCCTCGAAAACGTCCCCGGTCACGTCACCCTCGGGCTCGAGACCGTCCTGCGAGAGCTTTGGGGCATGGGCTACACGCCTGCGGCGGGTCTGTTCAGCGCGGCAGAAGTTGGTGCGCCGCACCAGCGGCTGCGCATCTTCATCCTGGCCCACACCGATGAGCCTGCATCCCGGCACCGCAAGCTACAACCCGGCGGGGAACAGCGACTTCACCCGCAAGGCCGAGGCACTGGCGCTGGGCATCACCAGCTGGTCGACGCCAAAGGCGACGGACGGGGCGAAGGGCGGGCCCGGCCAGAGCTATGGCTCGGGCGGGACACCACCCCTGCCCGCGCAGGCAGCGCAATGGCCGACGCCGGCCGCGCAGAACTGGAAGGGCAGCTCGGAGGCGAGCATCACCCGCACGGATGGCAAGTCCCGGATGGACATCCTGCATTACCGGGCGGAGCAGGGCTTCACCCACCCGGACCCGGCGACCACGAGGCATGGCGCACGATCCTCGCTGCACGCCCCGATCTCGCGCCGGCTCTGGGCTTCGATGACTGCCTCGCATGGGCGCGTCGTCTCGCGGCGGATCCTGAAGGGTCGCGCGCGGCGCCGGCTGAACCCGCTCTTCGTCGGATGGCTGATGGGCTGGCCCATCGGGCACGCGCTCTGCGCCTGCTCGGCAACGGAGTTCACCCTCTGGCAGCAGCACATGCGTGGCGCTCTCTCGCAGCTGCCCATGGCCTCGGGCCCGTGGATCTGGCGGCCGACGGATGCGGCTCCGCGCCCGGCGCAGATGGATTTCCTTGAAGGATTGCAGCCGTGAGTTTCCACAGCAGGATTGGCCGCGCTGGCGGCACCAAGATCAAGCGCGCGCTGGGCGTACAGGCGGCGCTGGAATGGGCGTTCCGGGTCGAGAAGGCGCAGCTGGAGCTTCCGCTGCCCCAGGACGTGACCGAGGACGGCTTCGGCTTTGGTCTCGAATACGTCCTCCTCCAACGCGCCGCGCTGGGCTGCAAGGTCGACGGCGGCCAGCACAAGATCGGCGGCTACACCCACGAGGACGCCGAAGTGATCGCCGCCACCGTCGCCGGGATCCCCGACAGCCTCGGCGGCAAGCGCATGGCGATCCGCGTGGCCGAACTGGCCCGTGCCGGGCTGACACCGGACTGGATGCCGGGTGCGGTGCCACGCTGTCTGCCCGTTGAGGTGAAGCGCAACCAGCATGGCGAACGGGCCAGCACAATCGTGGTCGGCACCGAGCGCGTCCTCACCCGTGGCAAGTGGCGCACTGTCGAGGTTCTGGCCTGTCCCGTGACCTTCTCCCCGCATCCCCACCAGATCGACACCGCGCGTCGGGCCTATGACGACTGGTGGCAGGCGCTGGGCTGGATCCGGGACGGGCTGATCTCAGGCGAGATGCTGCGAGATGTGGAGGTAACATCGGCGATGCCGGTGCCACAGCCCTGGACGCGGGGGCGTGCGCCCGGATAGGAGAACATCATTGCCTTTTGGCACACAATAATTATATTGATGCCAAAGGAGAAAGTCATGCAGTTCGCCACGGTCCAACCGATCATCGCCCGCCCCGACCTTCCCGTCATCACGGATGAGGAAGCGGCAGCGCTGGCGCGGGCCACGGTGAACCTGTTCCGCGCCTGGGGCCTGACCGACGCGGAAGCCCGCACCCTGCTCGGCGACATGGCCCAGCGCACATGGGCACGCTGGAAAACCGGCGACATCGGCCGCATCGACCGTGATCTGCGTGCCCGGATGGCCATCCTGATGGGGATCCACAAGGCGCTGCGCTACCTCTTCACCGAGCCTGCCCGGGGCTATGCGTGGATCCGCAAACCCAGCGAAGCCTTTGGCGGTCACAGTGCTCTGGACATCATGCTGCGCGGCGAGATCACCGACCTGATCGACCTGCGCGCGTATCTGGATGCCGAACGGGGTGCCTGGTGAATGTGCCTGCCCGCCGCGTGACATGGCCCCGCACTGTCCGCATCATCCGCTCGATCCACCCGCCCATCGACCTCTTCGAGGACATCGCCGACCCCGCTGACTGGGAGGCGCTCGCCTCGGCCGAGGCCAAGTTCAACCCGCGCATCCGCGACAGTATCGGCGATCTCTCCAAGGTGCCGGTGGCACGCCGCGTGACCGGGCCGGGCGCGAGCTGGGTCATGGCGCCCTTCGTCCACTGCTCGCCACTGCGCCCCGGGCGCTTCTCGGACGGCAACTTCGGCCTCTACTATGCGGGTGACCGTACCGAGGTGGCCATCGCCGAGACAATTCATCACCACGCCCGCTTCATGCGGGCTACGGAGGAGGCTCCCGGCTGGACCTCGCAGTTCCGCGAGCTGATCGGGTCCATCGATGCCGATCTGGACGACGCCACCGGGCGCGCCGCTCTGCTCGACCCCGACGACTACCGCCCCTCGCAGATCTTCGGCGCCGAGCGCCGGGCGGCCGGATCGAACGGCATCACCTGGCCCAGCGTCCGCTATCCGGGCGGGCACTGCATCGCGGTTTTCTGGCCCGACGTTATCCCGATCCCGACGCAGGGGGGACATTTCGCCTACCACTGGAACGGAGCCACCGTCGATTACGTCAAGCGGCTGGAGACAGGCGAGGTGATGGCCGTGATCTGATCACACATTTAACATGCACCGCAACCCGTTCATCTGGCGCGCGAATTTCTGGATTTCCCGATCCGGCTGGAATACGGTCGGGTCAACGGCAAGAAGAGGCGAATACCCCATGGCATCCATCGACAACGGCTCCGACCTCGGGATCGAGGCCAGCCTGTTCAAGGCCGCCGACAAGCTGCGCGGCAACATGGAGCCGTCGGATTACAAGCACGTCGCCCTCGGCTTTATCTTCCTCAAGCACATCTCGGACGGTTTCGAGATGAAACGCCAGGCCCTGCTGGCCGAATACCCGGAGGGCGCCGAGGATCCCGACGAATACCTCGCCGACAACATCTTCTGGGTGCCGCAGGAGGCGCGCTGGTCCCACCTGCAAGCCAGTGCGAAGCAGCCCAGCATCGGCAAACTGATCGACGAAGCGATGATCGCCATCGAGAAGGTCAACCCGTCGCTCAAGGGCGTCCTGCCCAAGGACTACGGCCGTCCCGCGCTCAACGCCGTCATGCTGGGGGAACTGATCGACCTGATCTCGGGCATCGCGCTGGGCGAGGGCAAGGACAAGGCCCGCGATCTGCTGGGCCGGGTCTACGAATACTTCCTCGGCCAGTTCGCGGGCAGCGAGGGCAAACGCGGGGGTGAGTTCTACACCCCCCGCTCGGTCGTCCGCACCATGGTCGAGATGCTGGAACCCTACAAGGGCCGCGTCTACGACCCCTGCTGCGGATCGGGCGGCATGTTCGTGCAGTCGGAGAAGTTCGTCGAGGCCCACGGCGGCCGCCTGGGCGACATCGCCATCTACGGGCAGGAGTCGAACTACACCACTTGGCGGCTGTGCAAGATGAACCTAGCCGTGCGCGGGATCGACGCCGACATCCGCTGGAACTCCGAAGGCACCTTCCACAAGAACGAACTGCCCGACCTGCGCGCCGATGTGATCCTGGCCAACCCGCCCTTCAACATCTCGGACTGGGGCGGTGAGCGGCTGCGCGAGGATGCGCGCTGGAAATACGGGCCACCCCCCGCGGGCAACGCCAACTTCGCCTGGCTGCAGCACATCCTGCATCATCTGTCGCCCACCGGCACGGCGGGGGTGGTGCTGGCCAATGGCTCGATGTCCTCGACCCAGTCGGGCGAAGGCGAGATCAGGAAAGCCATGATCGAGGGCGAGGTCGTGGATTGCATGATCGCCCTGCCGGGGCAGCTGTTCTATTCCACCCAGATCCCGGCCTGCCTGTGGTTTCTGGCCAAGGACAAGTCGAACGGCATAGCCCGCGACCGCCGTTTGCGCGACCGGCGGGGAGAGGTACTGTTCATCGACGCCCGCAAGCTGGGCCATATGGTGGACCGCACGCGGCGCGAGTTCTCGGACACCGACATCGCGCGGATCGCCGACACCTATCACGCCTGGCGGCTGGGCGAGGGCTATGCCGACGTGCCGGGCTTCTGCAAATCGGCGAGCCTCGAGGAAATCCAGTCCCACGGCCACGTCCTGACCCCGGGCCGCTATGTGGGCGCCGAGGCGGCGGAGGAAGACGAGACGCCCTTCGCCGAGCGTTTCGCCGCCTTGCAGGAGCAACTGGAGGCGCAGTTCGCCGAGGCCGAGGACCTTACGGCAACCATCCGGGCGCGGCTGGCGGGGGTTGGGGTGTGAAGTGGGCCGTGCTTCCGCTCGGTGAACTAGCCGCCAGCTCAGACGGGGCCATTTCGATTGGTCCTTTCGGGTCAGCCATGAAAGCGGACACTTATACTGAACTTGGCGTCCCGGTGGTTCGCGGGACCAACATTTCCGATACACGTGCATGGAAAGGAGACTGGGTACATATCCCCGAGGAACTGGCAGAACGCATGAAGCGCTGTTTGGTCTTTGCGGGCGACTTGGTGCTCCCGCATAGGGGATCAATCGGCGAAGTCGCAATAATTCCCGATGACGAGCGAGGAAGATACTTCATCTCCTCCAGTTTGATGAAAATCACATTGGACAGGGAAAAAATCGAGCCCCTTTTCTGCTATTATTTTCTTCGGTCCGCTGAAGGTCGCTCCGAAATTCTTCGGTTCTCCTCCTCGGTTGGCACTCCCGGAATAGGACAGCCCTTAACGTCCCTGCGACAATTCAAGGTTCCGGTCCCACCACTCCCCGAACAGCGCGCCATTGCCGCCACCCTCGGGGCGCTGGATGACAAAATCGAGTTGAACCGGAAGATGAACGCCACGCTGGAGGCCATGGCGCGGGCGCTGTTCCGCGACTGGTTTGTCGATTTCGGCCCCACCCGCGCCAAGGCCGAAGGCCGCGCCCCCTACCTCTCCCCCGACCTCTGGTCCCTCTTCCCCGACCGCCTCGACGCCGAGGGCAAGCCGGAGGGGTGGGAGACGGGTACCTTATCTGGCCTCGTGTCGTTCAATCCGAAGGAGGCTTTGAGGAAGGGCACCGAAGCTCCCTACCTCGACATGGCCGCATTGCCGACCCAAGGCGCGAACCACGCTGAACCGACCCAGCGTGCCTTTGCCTCAGGGTCGAAGTTTCGGGATGGCGACACACTGTTGGCTCGGATCACTCCGTGTCTCGAGAATGGGAAGACCTGCCTGGTTCATGGGTTGGGGCAGGAAACCGTCGCGTGGGGATCGACCGAGTTCATTGTCATGCGTACAAGGCCCCCCCTGCCGCCTGCCTTCGGCTACCTTCTGGCACGCGACGAAGATTTCCGAAGCGCTGCAATAAGATCCATGACTGGCACCTCGGGCCGGCAGCGAGCAACCGTGGATGCCATCGCAAACCGTCCCTTCACGGTGCCGCCACAAGAAATCATGTTCGCCTTCGGAGCCTGCGTGAACGCCCTTTTCGAGCGCATAGCCAGGAACGAACGCGAATCCCGCACCCTCGCCCAGACCCGCGACCTCTTGCTGCCAAAGCTGATGTCGGGCGAGTTTCGGGTGACCGAGACCGAGACCGAGCAACCTGTCGCAATCAAAGCCTGACACAAGGAGATCGGCCATGCCGTTCATCGCCAAGACCGCTCCGATCCCCTCGCTAGCCGACGAGCATATTCGCATCGAGGAGCGCCCGATGTATGGCGGGCGGGACATTCGGGTCGGGTCGGAGGTTTTCCTGTGGTCATCCGAAACGCAGGGCGGCGTCGGGTTGTGGGGCAAGGGAACCGTCACTGCGATTGACCCTGGTGGCCCAAAACCGGCGATCACCGTCCGCATCGATCAGCGTGTGAATTCCGGCAACTTCGGCCTCATCGAGATCGCGCCGCATCGGGACAGCACGCAGGACACACCAATCGTCGGCCTGGCCCGCAAGCTCTACAAGCATGCCCACAACAAGATTGCCGGACTGACGAACGCCGAAGCAGAATTGCTGCAACAGAATTTCGAGTAGTCGGGCCGGGCATCATTCATCCCACCCAATTTAGAGGTAAAACCGCATGAGCATACCCGAAATCGATCTGCCCAACCTGAAACGCGCCATCGTCATGCGGCTCGACCGCGAGGCGAAAGAGCATTCCAAGGGCCACCAGAAGAGTTACGCAAACCGCTATTCGATGCGATCCTCCGACGGCGCACTGGTGGAGCTTATCTTCGAGAAGGGCGACAAGTCTCCGGCCAATCTGTGGGTCAAAGAGGATTTCGTGCGGGACCTTCTGGATGGCAGCATCCCGTTCACGATTTCTCCCGCATCGCAGCTGTACCAGACCGTCGGCAAGACTGGCGAGAAGCAGTACGGACGTCACTCGGCGCTTGAGGACATGATGCAACTCGGGAAGGCCGACCTCGTGTGTTTCGCGTTGCGCAACATGGCGGATCTGGACCGGGTTCTGGCGGCGCTGGCACAGGTCACGAGGCCAATCCGCGCATGACCACATTGACCGAAGCCGAAGTCGAAGCTGTCCTGCTCGATCACCTCGAGCGACTGAGCTATGCCTGCCTCAACGACACGGTTTCGGGCCCCGATGGCAGCGCGCCCGAGCGGGACGCCTATTCCGACACGATCCTGCCCCGCCGCCTGCGCGCGGCCGTCGCCCGACTGAACCCCCACATCCCCGAGGACGCGCGCGAGGATGCGATCCGGCGGGTGATTGCGGCCGAACGCCCCTCGCTGATCGTGGAAAACCGCCGCCTGCACCGGGCCCTGGTAGAGGGCGTGCCGGTCGAATACCGGGCCGAGGATGGCACGATCCGGGGCGATTCCGTGCGGCTCATGGACCCCGACGACCGGCAGAACGACTGGCTGGCCATCGCCCAGTTCACGGTGACCGAGACCGGCAACAAGCGCCGCCCGGATGTGGTGGTGTTCCTGAACGGTCTGCCTGTGGGCGTGATCGAGGTGAAGAAGCCGGGGGCCGAGGCGGCCTCGCTGACCGCAGCCTTCAATCAGTTGCAGACCTACAAGGCGCAGGTCCCGTCGCTGTTCCGCACCAACGCCGTGCTGGTGACGACCGACGGCATCCAGGCGCGCGTGGGCTCGCTCACTGCCGATCAGGAACGCTTCATGCCTTGGCGCACGACTGACGGCGCTGAGGTGGCCCCCAAGGGCGCACCCGAGATGTCGGTCCTGATCGAGGGGGTGTTCGAGCGCGGACGGCTGCTGGCCCTGATGCGCGACTTCACGGTCTTCGGCGAGACGCCGGGCGGGATCGCCAAGATCATCGCGGGCTATCACCAGTTCCACGCCGTGCGCCGCGCCGTGGACAGCACCGTGACCGCCAGCCGGGGCGGCGGCGACCGCAAGGCCGGGGTGATCTGGCACACGCAGGGCTCGGGCAAGAGCTTGCTGATGGCCTTCTATGCCGGGCAGTTGGTGCGCGAACCGGCGATGGAAAACCCGACCATCGTGGTGATCACCGACCGCAACGACCTGGACGACCAGCTCTTCGGCACCTTCGCCATGTGCCGCGACCTGATCCGCCAGACCCCGGTGCAGGCCGACAGCCGCGAGGACCTGCAGCAGGCGCTGGCGCGGGCCTCGGGCGGTGTGGTGTTCACGACGATCCAGAAATTCGCCCCCGAGAAGGGCGAGGCCTATCCGATGCTGACCGACCGGCGGAACGTGGTTGTGATCGCGGACGAGGCGCACCGCAGCCAGTACGGGTTCAAGGCCCGGATCGAGAAGACCGGCGAGATTGCCTACGGCTTTGCCAAGCACCTGCGCGACGCGCTGCCGAATGCCTCCTTCATCGGGTTCACCGGCACGCCGATCGAGAAGGACGACGTGAACACGCCCGCCGTCTTCGGCCATTACATCGACATTTACGACATCAGCCGCGCCGTCGAGGACGGGGCGACGGTGCCGATCTACTATGAGAGCCGCCTTGCCCGGATCGAACTGCCCGAAGACAAGAAGCCTCGCGTGGATGCCGAGATCGAGGCCCTGACAGAGGACGAGGCGGCCAGCGAACAGGAGCGGCTGAAGCGCAAGTGGTCGACGATCGAGGCTCTGGTCGGCGCCGAGAGGCGGCTGCGGATGGTCGCCGAGGACCTGGTCGCCCATTTCGAGGATCGCGTTGCCGCGATGGATGGCAAGGCGATGGTCGTCTGCATGAGCCGCCGCATTTGCGTGGAGCTTTACAACCAGGTCGTTGCCCTTCGCCCGGACTGGCATTCCGACGACGACAATGCCGGCCTGGTCAAGATCGTGATGACCGGCTCGGCCTCGGACCCCGAAGCCTGGCAGCCCCATATCGGCGGCAAGGCCCGGCGTGACCTGCTGGCCAAGCGCGCCAAGGACCCGAAGGATCCGCTCAAGCTCGTGATCGTGCGCGACATGTGGCTGACGGGGTTCGACGCGCCGTCGATGCACACGATGTACATCGACAAGCCGATGCGCGGCCACGGGCTGATGCAGGCCATCGCCCGGGTCAACCGGGTGTTCCGCGACAAGCCCGCCGGGCTGATCGTCGACTACATCGGCATCGCCCAGAACCTGAAATCCGCCTTGGGACAGTACTCCGCGGCGGATCAGCGGCAGGCCGGGATCGACGAGGCCGAGGCGGTGGCGGCGCTGCTGGAAAGGCTGGACGTGGTTCGAGCCATGTTTCACGGCTTCGACTACCGGCTCGGGATCACCGGCACACCGCAGCAGCGCCTGGTCACCCTGGCCGAGGCGCTGAACGTCATCCTCGCGCGGCAGGATGAGGCAGCGCAGCGCGAAACCGACAAGGAGGCGAAGAAGGCCGCCCATCGGCGGTTTCAGGATGCGGTCCTCGCTTTGTCGAAGGCCTTCGCACTCAGCTCGGCCAGCGACGCTGCCCGCGAGGTGCGCGACGAGGTCGGGTTCTTTCAGACCGTCCGAGCCGCAATGGTAAAGGCCGCTGACACGAGCGGCAGATCGGACGCGGAGCGCGATCTTGCGATCCGGCAGATCGTCAACGACGCCGTCGCCTCGACCGAGATCGTCGACATCCTCTCCGCCGCAGGTCTGTCATCGCCGGACATCTCGATCCTGTCGGACGAGTTCCTGGCGGAGGTCGGGCAGATGGAGAAGAAGAACCTCGCCCTCGAAGCACTGCGCAAGCTCCTCAACGACGAGATCAAGTCGCGTAGCCGATCGAACGTTATCGAGACACGGAAGTTCTCGGAGCGCCTCGAAGAGGCCATCGCCCGCTACCACACCAACGCAATCAGTACGGTCGAGGTGCTGCAGGAACTGATCGCCCTGGCGAAGGACGTTCGCGAGGCGAGGAACCGGGGCGAGGAAATTGGCCTTACACCCGAGGAAGTGGCCTTCTACGACGCGCTCGCTGAAAACGAGAGCGCCGTCGAGGTTCTGGGCAACGATCAGCTCAAGGTGATCGCCCACGAGTTGCTCAAGGGGCTCCAGGCCAATGCCAGTGTCGACTGGGCGCGTCGGGATAGTGCGCGCGCCCGCCTGCGCGTGCTGGTGAAGCGGATCCTGCGCAAGTACGGCTACCCACCTGATCTGGAGGACGCCGCGGTTCAGGGTATCCTCGCGCAGGCAGAGGCGATCCTTTCGGAGGCTGTGCGCTAATGGATATCGCCAAGCGTTTGAAAGGGTGCGTCTGAAGTGTCAGGAATTGCTGTTGCCAGCGAAAGACAGACCGCCGTACGCTTGCTCGCCTGCATTCAGGCGGCGGGGGAAACAATTGACGCTAGCCGCTGGGGACAAGATGTTGTTTGCGTACTGCACTCCCAGTCGCGCCTCCAAGCTCTCGACTTCTGGATGCGTAATCCTGACTACCTCGCCAATGAACTCCTAACGGAGTTTGAGACCTCCGGCGAACGCGATCTTCTGACGGTCGCGCAGCGCATATTCGATGAACGTGAACCTGATCTCCGACGCTTACCGATGGTGCGCTATCTTTTTGGGGCGTTCGAACCGCTCGACAATGCGCTGGCGATCCTGCGGGCAGCAGACCTCATTCGGATCAAGCGCGACGGTGTTCCCGGAGGCAAGATCCGCGAGCACGTCTATCTGTTGACTACCGCAGGCGAAGACGCGCTGGGCCGGATCGCCGCTGCGGCCCCCGAACTTGGCTGGTATCGTGATCGTGCCCGTATCGTGGCGCGGGTGGCAGGCGCACAGGGTGGCAAGGCGCTGAAGGACCGGCAGTATCTGCAGGCCGAATATGCTGGAACTGAGCTTAGCCATGTAATCCAACCGATCACTGATCGGGTGCTGGCACGGCTCGCAGCAATCTTGGAAGGGCTCGACGAATGAGCGGAAGTTGGCTGGAGGCGATCGCAGAAGAAGCCGGAGTGCGCCCCGTGCAGGCGGAACTAGCTCTTCGCAAACGAGGAATTGTGGCTGACAGACCTCTGCGCCCGGCGCGTACGCTGACGATACGCCGTATCGCCTTCAAGGGAGAAAAGCGCGGAACCGCACAAGGTGCGATCGACTTCGACTGGTCGGAGCTGACCGCCGGCGTCTGGGCTGTGACGAGCGAGCGAAACCTCCGTGGCAAATCGACCGTGCTGGAAATCCTGCTGTGGGCGTTACGAGGTAGGCCCAAGGGCTTGCAGGACGATGTGCGCCGGTGGTTGTCTTGGGTGTGCGTCGAATTCGATGTCGATGATCAGCGTTACGTAGTGGAGTTCGCGGTTGATGAGCGTGCTCCACATGGCAATTTGGTGCGTCGTCGCGTGTCAGGAGAAACGGACGAGCTGGATAGCTTCATTTCGGACGAGGGCTTCGAAGCCACAATGTCACGCTTCATGATGAACACGCTCGATCTCGACCCGATCACGGCGATGCAAGGCAAGGAGGACGAGCGCCAGGTCGTAGAGCATGGCTGGGCCGCGCTTTCGGGTGGTCTCTACTTCGGCGGCGACCACAAGCAGTTGCTCGGCGATGTACAGATGGCGGGCCTGCCAGCGCGTATGCTGCAGATGTATATCGGAATACCTTGGGCGACAACGGTGATGCAGGCGGGCACCGTCAAGCGCGAGCTTGAGCAAGAAGCCGAGAAAGCGTCCAAGGCTGCGAAGGCAGCGGCGAGAGAGGAGGAGACGGCACGCGCACGGATTGACGGTGAACTCCAGGCAGCGAAGAAGATTCTCGACAGCTTCGCGCAGGTGACGGGAACAGCCACCGAACTCGAACGTCTTGCTGGTGAGGTCGCTCGTCTTTCTCCGATCGCGCTCGATCTCGCTCAACGATTTGCCCGTGCCGGGACCGAAGCTACCGAACTGGAACGCCTCGCCGCGGCGGACGAGCGTGCGGTTCGTGATCTGCGCGAGAACATCGTCGCAACGCAATTCTTCAACGGCCTTCAGCCTGTTTGCTGCCCGCGCTGCGAGGCGCGCGTGTCGAGCGAACGGCTGAAGCGCGAAAGCGCTGATCTAAGTTGTTCGCTCTGTGCCGAGGAGATTCCGATCGATGCAATGGAGGGCGCGAGCGACGGGCTTGAAGCGATCGAGCAGCGTTTCGCGGCCGCCAAAGCTGCCGCCGATCGCGCGCGCGCGTATGCCAAGACACTCGGAGACAAGTCGAAGGTGAGTAGCGACGAGCTCGAGAAGGCACGCCAGGAGCTCTCCACGGCGGCGGCGAGCGCCACATTCGAAGAACGTCGAAAAGCTGAACTTGATGTCGCACGGCTGGAGGGCGCTCTGAAGGAGCGCCAGGCGCCCGCGACATCCCCCATTATTCCGCCTGACTTAGCGCTTGTCAGCGCGGCCCATGCAGAGGCAGACAAAGCCTACAAGGCTGGTCGCGGCGACATACTTGAGCGATTGAACACGGAGATTCTCTCACTGGGAAAGCAGCTTGGCGTGCAGATGCTCGAGGAAGTCAAGTTGAACACCAATGCTTCTCTTCTCCTTACCAAGGGCGGCGTGCCTACCAGCTTCAGCAAGGTGACGGCAGGCGAGCGACTGCGGTTGCGGATCGCGACTGCGGTGGCTTTGCTTCGGGTGGGAAAAGAACGTGGCCTTGGCCGCCATCCCGGACTCTTGATCGTCGATTCCCCTGCCGCTGAAGAGGTTAGTCCCGATGACCTAGCCGCCGTACTGAGCGAGCTTCAGGCGATTTCGCGTGAAACCGCTGGACTGCAGATCATCATCGGAAGCGCCAATGCCCGCGCGATTATCGATCAGCTCGGCGAGCAATGGTGCCGGTCCACGACAGGCGACGATTATCTATGGTAACGCGGTCACCATCGCGCTTCACGGCATGAGCGCGCTTGCTCTTCTCGAGGCGCGTCTGGCTAACAACCAGCCGATCACGATCGACGATCTTGGTGGCGTGGAGGAAATCCTCGCTGACGCTGATCAACTCTATGCAGCGCCTTTTCTCGACATCCTAGCTGACGTGATCAGTGCGGCCCCACCCCCCGAAAGCGCGCAGCTCCATGATTTCCTAGTTGGCGGCTTTGATGTCGCACGCGATCCGCAATCTTTCCGAGACGCAATCGACCGGCTCATCAGGAACGCGACGCTGCGCGCTGCCATAGCACAGTCGGTCGTCCCGATCTTCACGCGGCGAATTAGGCAACACGCGACAGAGCGCGAGGCACTTATCGCCGCCTATGCGCTAGAAGGACTTTTCCGTTTCGCGCTGGAAGGCGATGTAAGTCGTCACCGCCCCCTGCTCGAACTCGCCGAGGTCGCGCCCGATGTGCCGGGCCCTTTCGCCCAGCATATCGCGAAGATTGGCGGTGCCGCCTTCCATGCATGGGGCGATGACGAACTGCTGACGATGCTCCACCGGCTTCTCGACAATGAGGAAGCAGAAGGCGAAGCGGCTTTCGAACTCGGCCTGGCACATCTGGCACGCGCGCTCGATGGCGAAGATATGGCGACGATCCTTGTCGGCCTAGGCACGGCGCGGCTGGTGTTCGAGCGCGCGTGCGAGGCGGATGATGATCGGTCGGACGCGCGGGCCTATCGCTCGGCGATTGATCTCGTTCTCGGCTTTGCGGCGAACCGGAGTGCCGCTGATATGCAAGGGACGCTGACTGATCTGGTCACCGCCGCACGGGATCATTCAGCAGTTCTGCGCACCGGCAGCGTGGCACCATGGCTTGCGCCCCGTCAGGACGTGGATCTTGAATGGTTTGAACTCGCGCGCACGGTCCAGCGCGCGACCGACGATCTTGGCCGTCCGAGCTGGATCAATGCCGCCACGACCATGGATCGCATTCTCGCCGTCTATGACGCAAGCTGCACAATCGCGCACGGCGACGGACTGCGATCAGTGCTGCGGCCCCGGGTCGAGGCTTCTTTCTTACGCGAACGCGGCCTCGCCGCCCATCTCGACGATCTACTCAGTGAGGGCCAATGGCCCGATGCACAGCGAACGATCGCGCAAAATCTTCGCACCCGATTGGATGAGGCCTACCGTGCCGGTGCCGGACCGGGAAAAGCCGGGGAGAATGAGCAATATCCTCTGCTCGCGCGCATTCTCCCTGAGGGAACTTCGACTGAGCAGATTCCTTCTGACATGGTACGAGCTCTCGAGGCCAGGCTCGCAAGCCATGCCGCGCGTGGCCCTGAGCTTGCCAATCCAGTCCTGCAACGAGTGTTAGCGACGTTACGTTGTCAGTTGTCCGCCAGCAGCGAGTATACAGGCGAGGTCAAGCAGGCGTTCGACGCCATCCTCCAACAAATACTGATTTTCTGTAGTGACCGTCAAAATGCAGGGGTTCGCGATCTTGGTTCGCGAGGAGCCTATTTGCGCGCTCACGATCCGAGTGAGGCCGAGTTCCAGTCAGACCTCCGCGACTTCCTCAAGGGCAATCTGCTGGGCGCCGAGGTCTTGTCCGAAGTTAGCGGTATCGCGACCGGAAGGACCGACCTCTACATCACCCACGGCGGCCTCGCCTTCGTTATCGAACTCAAGAAGCACGATGGCGCATTTTCCCGTGTGACCGCCAACCGCTACAATGCGCAGGCAACCAGTTATCAGGCGGCCAATGTCCGACTCGGATTTCTCGGCGCACTCGAACTTGTTGATCGCCCCGGGCCGGTGCCAAGCATCGAAGAATGTCTCTGGCACAGCGCCTTTGTTCCCGAAGGTGGCTCGCTCCCCCGGCACCTCATCGTCTTCAGGGTTCCCGGCCGATTGAAATCCCCATCTGCGCTTCGCTAGAGTTTCTATACCTTTGGCATCGCGCGTTCCTGCACAATGCGGGCTATACTTCTCTTGGGACAGCCGCTCGGTGTCGACTTCTGCGTTTTCAGTGAGCTGCCCCTAGGGCCGAACACATCGCCCCCCTGCCCATGGTTCCTCCCCGGCCCGATCCGTATACGGGGGGGCTGAGCGCGGCAGTTTTCCAGCGTCTGGCCATTTCGCCGGGGAATCCACCCGGAAGCCACCTTCGCCCGCGCGTCTGAAATTCTGACTCAGGTTCAAAGACTTACGCGCCGGGGTCGCTGCCGCGGTGGATTCCAGGCCGGAAGCCAGGGAAGCCACCTCCGGGGAAGCCAGGCGACGGGAAGCCACCCTCGGGATGTGACCCACCGGAAGCTGCTGAATCCACGTCGCTTTTCCGGTTGACAGACCTGCCCCCATTGACCTACCCCTTGATCATCGAAGAATTGCGCCCGGAGGAGCCCCCTCGCGGGCGCTTTTCATTTTCCTCCCCCACATCTCGAGCCCCATCCCATGGACCTGGTCTTCTCGCCGAGCCAGATCGAAACCTGGCCGATCGACCGGCTGCGCCCCTATGCCCGCAATGCCAAGATGCATGGCGACGACCAGGTGGCGAAGATCGCCGCCAGCATGGCCAAGTTCGGCTGGACCGTGCCCTGCATGGTGGCCGACGACGGCGAGCTGATCGCGGGCCATGGGCGCGTGCTGGCGGCCACGATGCTGGGGCTGACCGAGGTGCCGGTGATCCGGCTCAGCCACCTCGACGATGCCGAGCGCCGGGCTTACCGGATCGCCGACAACAAGCTCACCGAGTTGGGGGAGTGGGACGAGGCGCTGCTGCGCGACGAGATCGCGGGGCTGCTGGCCGAGGATTTCGACTTGACGCTGCTTGGCATCAGCGATGATGACCTCGACGCGCTGTTGCGGGATCACGAAGCGCTGGGCGGCGATGGCCCCGTCGAGGGCGAGGACGATGTCCCGGAGCTGCCGGTCACGCCGGTGTCGGTGGCGGGCGACCTTTGGCAGCTTGGATCGCACCGGTTGATCTGCGGCGACAGCACCTCGGCCGATGTGGCCGGGCGGCTGCTGGGTGACGTGCGCCCCCTGCTCATGGTCACCGATCCCCCCTATGGCGTGGAGTATGACCCAAGCTGGCGCAACCAGGCAGGGGCCGCGAAGACGAAACGCACCGGCAAGGTGCTTAACGACGACCGGGCAGACTGGCGCGAGGCTTGGGCGCTGTTCCCGGGTGACGTCGCCTATGTCTGGCACGGCGCGCTCCATGCGGCGACCGTGGCTGACAGCCTGATAGCGGCGGGCTTCGCGATCCGCTCGCAGATCATCTGGGCCAAGGACCGGCTGGTCCTCAGCCGCGGCGATTACCACTGGCAGCATGAACCCTGCTGGTATGCGGTGCGCGCGAAGGGCAAGGGCCATTGGGCCGGAGACCGCAAGCAGACCACGCTGTGGCAGATCGCCAACCGGGATCAGGACGCCGACACCGTGCATGGCACGCAGAAGCCGGTTGAATGCATGCGCCGCCCGATCCTGAACAACTCCAGCCCCGGCCAGGCGGTCTATGAACCCTTCATGGGATCCGGCACCACGCTGATCGCGGCCGAGACCACGGGCCGCGTCTGCTTCGGGATCGAATTGAACCCGGCCTACGTTGATGTCGCCATCGAGCGCTGGCAGTCCTTCACCGGACTGGAGGCCGTGCTGGCGGAAACCGGCGAGACCTTCGCCGCCCTCAAGGCGAAGCGGCTCGCGGCATGAACGCGCCCCTCCTGCCCGGTCGGATCGAACACTGGCCGCTTGCGCGCCTTCGCCCCTATGCCCGCAATGCGAAAACCCACGATGCCGATCAGGTCACGAAGATCGCCGCCAGCATGGCCGAATTCGGATGGACCGTTCCCTGCCTCGTCGCGGCCGACGGCGAATTGATCGCGGGCCATGGCCGCGTCCTGGCCGCAGCGAAGCTCGGGCTGGCGGAGGCGCCGGTCATCGTGCTCGGCCACCTGACCGAGGCGCAACGTCGTGCCTATCGCATCGCCGACAACAAGCTTACCGAACTAGGCGGGTGGGACGAGGCACTCCTGCTCGAGGAACTGCGGGGCCTGCTGGCCGAGGATTTCGACCTCGGGCTGATCGGGATCCCCGAGGACGAGCTGGACGCGCTGCTGAACGATACCGATGACCGCGCGCCCATCGACGATGACGCGGCCGACACCATCCCGGAGGCCCCGGCTGACCCGATCACCCGCCCCGGCGATATCTGGGCGCTGGGCGACCACCGGCTGATCTGCGGCGATGCGACCGACCCGGCCGTGGTGGCGCGGCTGATGGATGGGGCGCAGGCAGCGCTGATGTTCACCTCCCCGCCCTACGCCCAGCAGCGCGACTATGGCGCGGCGAAGGAGAAGGTCGGTGATTGGGATGCGTTGATGCAGGGCGTCTTCGCCGCCGCGCCCGTCGCCGCCGATGCCCAGTTGCTCGTCAACCTCGGCCTCATCCATCGCGATGGCGAGTGGATCCCTTATTGGGAGGGCTGGGTCGACTGGATGCGGGCGCAGGGCTTGCGGCGGTTCGGCTGGTATGTGTGGGATCAGGGGCCCGGCCTGCCGGGTGACTGGAACGGGCGGCTGGCGCCGTCGCACGAATTCATCTTCCACTTCAACCGCCAGCCCCGCAAACCGCACAAGACGGTCGAGAGCAAGCACGCAGGCGAAACCCTCGGCGGCGGTGGTCTGCGCGGGGCCGACGGCACGGTCCATCGCAAGACCGGTTTCGGCAACGCGATCCAGAGCCACCGCATCCCCGACAGCGTCTTCCGCATCATGCGCCACAAGGGCGGGTTGGGCGCCGCCGGATCGCACCCGGCTGTCTTCCCTGTGGCGCTGGTCGAGGCGGTACTGGACGCGTTTAGCGATCCAGGCGACCTGGTGTTCGAGCCCTTCTGCGGTTCTGGTACCCAGTTGATCGCCGCACAACGCACCGGGCGGCGCTGCTGCGCGGTGGAGCTGGATCCCGTCTATTGCGACGTCGCCATGCGGCGGTGGGAGATGGCGACGGGGCGAGCGTCCCACCGGATCACCGAACAGGAGGAGGCGAGGAAACCAGCGCGCCGGTCGAGGAAGCGGGCATGACGCAGTCGCGCCGCATGTCCATGGTCGAGGCCATCACCAATGTCGTCGTGGGCTACGCGCTGGCGATCGTCACGCAGATCGTCGTGTTCCCATGGTTCGGCCTGCACCCCAGCCTCGGCGAGAACCTGGCGCTGGGCGCGATCTTCACCGGTATCTCCCTGATCCGGGGCTACACCCTGCGCAGGCTGTTCGAGCGCTGGCGCGCGCCCTGAGCGGATCGCTGGCATGTCCATGCGCTGGCTGGTAACCTCAAGACATGTCCGAAGGCTGGCAGCATATCGAGATCACCGATCACGGGACCATTGTTGTCCTGCGTCCGGTTTCGGACGAGGGGCGGGCATGGCTCGAAGAGCATGTCGGCGAGCCGGGGCCGGGCGGGGTCTACAGCTGCGAGCCACGCATGGCGCAAGACATCCTGCAGGCGGCCGCCCGCGATCTGCTGTCGTGGCAATGAGCAACCGCCGCCCTTGCGGGGCGGCGGCATGGCAAGGCAATCCGGACCTGCTCAGGCGGTCAGCTTGTAGACGGTCCCCCTGCCCTCGACTTTCTCGGCGGTGACAGGCAGGCCCAGCTTCTTCTTGAGCGCCCCGGAGATGGCACCCCTCGCGGTGTGAGCTTGCCACGACGTCGCCTCGACGATCTCGGCAATGGACGCACCCTCGGGGCGCTGAAGGAGCGCGATGATCTGCGCCTGCTTGGTGCCTGCGCGGATGGCGACGGGCTTTGGTGCCTCGGTGACCTCGGTCGTAGGTGCGACTTCCGCTCCCGTCTGTGGCTTCGCCTTCCGCGCGCTGGCGACGGCGCTGGTCACCACCGGCTCGATCCCGATGGCTTCCAGCCCGGCTTCGGTGGCGATCAGCGTGGTGCCGTGGCCGTCGCCGGTCTCGCGCCAGAGCGGCTCGCCCCGGCGGAGGTCGGCATCGACCTCCTCCAGCCAGCCGCGCTTGATCATCGCGGTGACGGCCTTCTGTGCGGCGGCGCCGTGCAGGCCTTCGGGCAGCGGCATGGCCAGATTGCCAGGGCGGGTCGCCGCGCGGCTGAGGATGAGGCTCTGGGTGTCGGTGAGCTTGGACATGGGTCGTCTCCGTGATCAGGGCCGCGATCATCGCCGGCCTTCTACGACCCCAGGCCGCGCTGGCGCGCGGCAGGAGTTCCGGCGGTGCCGGAGATCAGCGGGCGTGTTCGCCCTCGCCGAAGGCGCTGTCGGTAATGCGCTTCAGGAGGCTGGCATAGTGCTCAAGCGTGCCGACCATGGCCCAGCCGACCTCGTCGGGGTGGCAGTCGAAGTGTTCGTCGCTGAGCGCCTGCAGGCGGGCGAGCATCTCGTCGATCTCGGCCTTCTTGCCGATGAAGGCGGCCAATGCGGCTTCGGATTGCGGCGCGCCTTCTTGGCGCCGAGTTCATGGCGCGGGGTGGTGATCGGGTTGAGGCGGGTCATAGGGGTGGCTCCGTGGTGAGTTGCATCGTTTCCGTGAAACGACCATCGCTCCGGTGCGGCGATTATCGTAGCGAATTCAGAGTAATAGGATTGCTATCTGATCGCCACGTAGCGCGCCTGCGCGACGGGATCATGGCCGCAGCGCTTCGGGCTGCGCAGCCTCGGGATCCAGTTCGACCCACGCCCCATCCTGCCAGACATAGAGATGGCAGAGTTCACGGGTCGGGCGCGACAGGATCGGGGGCTCGCGAGGCGGATCGAAGCAGTCGAGCTCGTCCACCCGGACCTGCCGGACTTCCTTTGCCGCAAGGATGTCCTCAGGCGTCCACGGGGCCAGCGCGGGCAGCATGTGCGAGGGGTAGCCGTCGTAGTGGCAATAGATGTGGGCCCATTCTTCGGGCCCAAGCTGGATGGCGATCTGTGCGCGGGTGCTCATGGTGGTTCCCCTTCAGATCAGCTGCAGGCTGGCCAGCATCGTGCTGGCAGCGGCAAGCTGGGTGGTCGGCAGTTCGATCTTGATGTGCGAGATGACGTCCGAGGCCTCGGCCGCGATCCCCTCGTCGCGCAGCGCGGCCTCGATCATGCGGGCGGCGGCGTCGGGGCCCTTGAGGTTCAGCGGGTCCGGCAGTGCTGTGTGATCGATGCGGATGGTGGCGATGGCGGTCGTGGGCCTGTCCTTTCAGGGTCGGGTTTCGGAGGGAACGGTTGCGACGCCCGCGCGGCGTCCCGCCTCGAAGGCTTCTTCGAGCGCGGCGCGTATGGCCCAGACGGCGACGTCGTGGAAATCCAGCCGGTCCCAGTTCCGGGTCTCCAGCGTCTCGAGGTGGAACTGGCGCTGGGCGATCTCGAGAAGCTGTGCGTCGCGCTGGGCGGTCGGGTCGGTGTTCTTGCGGCGCGCCATGGTCAGTCCTCCCAGCGGTGTTCGGGGTAGGTGGTCCGCGCGCGGGCTTCCTCGCGCATCATCTCATGGGCCTTGGCCATCTCGACCATCCCGTCCTCCTGGCTCATCCGCCCGGACATCACCTCGTCCATCACCCAGTTCACCCGCTCCTGCGCGGGGCTGGTGTGGTTGCGCCACCCCTCGCTCATCGAGCTGTGCCCCATTCTCTCCTGTGCGCGCATGGCTCTCTCCGATCCTTGTCCAAGGGGTGCGATGCACCCGTTTCGTTGGGATCAGACTCGCTCTATCCGGGAGTGTAATCAACTGAATAAGAAGAGTATTTCCGTTTAATTCCAATATCTTGAGGATCGCCAAAGCGCCATGGAAGGCATGTCCGAACGCGCCTATGCCGCCCATTCCGGCCTCTCGCGCGGGGCGGTGCAGAAGGCGCGGAAGAACGGGCGGCTGGTGCTCTTTGCCGACGGGTCGATCAACGCCGCCGCCTCGGATGCTCGGCGCGGCACGATGACCGATCCCGACCAGAAGATGCGGTCGCGCGGCGGTGGCGAGGGGATGATCAGCGGGCCGGGAGAGACATCGTCCTACATCAAGGCCCGCACTGCGCTGACCGTCTACATGGCGCAGGACAAGCAGATCGCCATCCAGAAGAAGAAGGGCGTGCTGGTCGACCGCGCGCGCGCCGAGACGCTGGTGTTTCGCCTTGCGCGCCAAGAGCGTGATACATGGGTCACATGGCCCACCCGCGTGGCCGCGCTGATGGCCGCGCAGTTGTCCGCAGAGATGGAGAAGGCCTCGGGGGTGCCCGTGACGATCGAGACTGCGATCCTGCAGAGGGTGCTGGAAACCCATGTCCGAGAGCAGCTCGACGCCCTCGCAGACCTCCGGGTCAGCATTGCATGAAGGAGAACAGGAACACGACCTGACAGAAGACCTCGGCTTCGACGGCGCGGAAGACATCCTGCGCGCCTGGCGGCGGGGCATCCGCCCGGACGCCGATCTGACGGTGTCGGAATGGGCCGACGCGCATCGCTGGCTCAGCTCGCGGGCCTCGGCCGAGCCCGGGCGGTATCGCACCGCGCGTACGCCCTATCTGCGCGCCATCATGGATGCGCTCTCGCCCGGTCATCCCGCCCAGCGCATCTCCTTCATGAAGGCCGCGCAGGTCGGCGCGACCGAAGCCGGCAACAACTGGATCGGCTTCGTGATCCATCACGCGCCGGGGCCCATGCTGGCGGTGCTGCCCACGGTCGAGATGGCCAAGCGCACCTCGCGCGGCCGGATCGATCCGCTGATCGCAGACAGCCCGGCGCTGCGTGAACGCGTAAGCCCCGCCCGCTCGCGCGATGCCGGGAATTCCATGCTCTCGAAGGAATTCCCGGGCGGCATTCTGGTGCTGACCGGGGCTAACAGCGCGACCGGCCTGCGGTCGATGCCCGCGCGCTATGTGTTTCTGGACGAGGTCGATGCCTACCCGGCCTCGGCCGACGAGGAGGGTGACCCGGTCACGCTGGCCGAGGCCCGGACCACCACCTTCGCGCATCGGCGCAAGGTGTTCATGGTCTCGACGCCCACGATCCGGGGGCTGTCGCGCATCGAGCGGGAGTTCGAGGCCAGTGATCAGCGGCGGTTCTTCGTGCCCTGCCCGCATTGCGGCCACAGGCAATGGCTGCAGTTCGAGCGGCTGCGCTGGGCGAAGGGCCGACCGGAAACGGCGACGTACCATTGCGAAGGGTGCGAGCGCTCCATTGCCGAGCACCACAAGACGGAGATGCTGGCGCGCGGCGAATGGCGTGCAACGGCGGTGTCGGCGGACCCGGCTGCAATCGGCTTCCACCTTTCGGCGCTCTATTCGCCGATCGGGTGGAAGAGCTGGGAACAGATCGCGCGTGACTGGCTGGCCGCCCAAGGCTCGGACGAGATGCTGCGCGCGGCGCGCAACACGCTGCTGGGCGAGACCTGGATCGAGAGCGGCGAGGCCCCGGAATGGCAGCGGCTGGCGGACCGGCGCATCGCCTTCCCGGCGCAGATCCCCGCGGGCGGTCTGTTCCTGACCGCTGGGGCGGATGTGCAGAAGGACCGCATCGAGGTTGATGTCTGGGCCTGGGGCCGTGGGCTGGAAAGCTGGCTCGTCGATCACATCGTCATTCCCGGCGGGCCGGATGATCCGGCCTGCTGGGACAAGCTGACCACCCTGCTGAACCAGACATGGGCGCACGAGAACGGCGCGTTCATGACGCTGGCCAAGCTCGCCATCGACACGGGCTACGAGTCGGCGGCCGTCTATGCGTGGGCGCGCAAGCAGGGCATCGCGCAGGTGGCACCGGTGAAGGGCTTGGAAGGCTTCAACCGGGCCACGCCGGTATCCGGGCCGACCTTCGTCGATGCCACGGTGAACGGGCGGAAGCTGAAGCGCGGGGCACGGCTCTGGACGGTGGCCACCGCCACCTTCAAGGCCGAAACCTATCGCTATCTGCGCATCGAGCGGCCGACGGACGAAGACATCGCGCTGGGCGCGCCGCATCCGGCAGGGACGATCCACCTGCCCGACTGGGCCGACAGCGAATGGCTGAAGCAGCTGGTGGCCGAGCAGCTGGTCACGGTCCGCGACCGGCGTGGCTATGCCCGCCAGGAATGGCAGAAGCTCCGCGAGCGCAACGAAGCGCTGGACGCCCGGGTCTATGCACGCGCCGCAGCGTGGATCCTCGGTGCCGACCGGTTCGATGAGCGTATGTGGCGGCAGCTGGAGAAGCAGGCCGGCATCGACAGCGCGGCTGTCGCGGCTGTCCCGGCAGAGCAAGTAAAACCTGATGCGCCAGAAGCCGGGCGCATCACCGCACCCCGGCGGCGCGGCTGGAAGATCAGCACGCCCCGATACATGGAATGACCGGAACACCGATGACCCTCGATGATCTGAAGGCACGCCATTCTGCGCTGCTGGCCGCGCGCTACAGCGGCACGCGGTCGGTCAGCTATGACGGCAAGAGCATCAATTATGGCTCCGACGCCGAACTGGCCGCCGCCATCGCCGATATCGAGCGCCGGATCGCGGCGCTGGAACGGACCAGCAGGCGCGTGTTGCGCCCCTTCGCCGTGAAGGATCTTTGATGGGCGGCGCGATGAACTGGCGGCAGCGCCTCGGGGCCTTCATCGGCGGGTTCGATGCCGGCCAGCATCATCGGCGCCTGCGCGGGTTCCGCGCGACGCGGGCTCATGTCAACGCGCTGATCGCGGCTGCCGGGCCCGACATCACGGCCCGCGCGCGCTGGCTGGTGCGCAACAATGGCTATGCGGTGAATGCGGTCGAGAGCTGGGCGGCGAACACCGTGGGGGACGGGATCAAGCCGATCTCGAAGATCGGTGATGCCGCGCGCAAGGAAGAGCTGCAGCGGCTCTGGCTCGCCTGGACCGACGAGGCCGATGCCGAAGGGCTGACCGACTTCTACGGGCTCCAGCGCCGCGCCGCCCGCGAGGTATTCATGGCGGGCGAGGTGTTCTTCCGGATCCGCATGCGCCGAGCGGGTGACGGGCTGACAGTGCCGCTGCAACTGCAGATGCTGCCTGCCGAGATGCTGCCGCTCGAGCAGACCGGCACGGCGGCCAATGGCAATGCCATCCGCCAGGGGATCGAATTCGACCGGATCGGGCGGCGCGTTGCCTATCACTTCCTGCGCCGCCACCCCGGCGACAGCACCGATCCGGGGCTGGCGGGCGAGGTGGTGCGGGTGCCGGCCGCCGAGGTCATCCATGTGATCGACCCGGTCGAGGGCGGCCAGCTGCGCGGAGTCTCGAAACTGGCCCCGGCCATCGTGAAGCTGTTCCTTCTGGACCAGTATGATGATGCCGAGCTGGACCGCAAAAAGGTCGCGGCCATGTACGCGATGTTCGTGACCTCGCCCGCGCCCGAGAACCCGCTCGCGCAGGCGGAGGACGAGGACGCCCCTGCAAGTGTCGAGCTGAGCCCCGGTCAGATCGTGCGGCTGGATCCGGGCGAGGATGTGACTGTGGGCCAGCCTGCCGACAGCGGAGCAACCTATGAGCCGTTCCAGTACCGGACGCTGCTGCAGATCTCGGCCGCGCTGGGCATCCCCTACCCGTACCTCGCCAACGACATGGTGAAGGGCAACTTCTCGAACTCGCGCCTGGCGCTGATCGAATTCCGGCGCCGCGTCTCGGCCTGGCAGCATTCGGTCATGGTCTGGCAGCTCTGCCGACCTGTCTATGCCCGCTGGATGGATGCGGCCGTGCTTTCCGGTGTGCTGACGCTCCCTGGCTACGAGGCGAACCGCGCGCGGCTGCTCACTGCGGACTGGTTGCCCACGAAATGGGACTGGGTCGATCCGCTGAAGGACGCCAATGCCGAGATCGCCCAGATCGAGGCGGGGCTCAAATCCCGCACGCAGGCCATCGCCGAGCGCGGCTACGACGCCGAACAGGTCGACCGCGAGATCGCCGCGGAACGGGCGCGCGAGCGGTTGCTCGGCCTCGACTTCCGCCGCCCCGGATCGCCCGCGCAGGGCGTGCAGGCCGTGCCGCAAAGCGACGACGACACCGACACAACCGATGACGCGGAGGACCGCCCGCGCCCAGACGAGGACCGGACCTGATGCTCCACGCCCGGATTGCCGCGCGCGCCTTCAACACGCCGCTGCTGGTGGAACCCTCCAAGGCCATGGCCTTCCTGTCCGGCCTCGGTCCCCGCATCTTGGGGCGACGGGTCGAGACGGTCGATACCGTTGAAGCCGCCGATGCCACCCCCACGACCGCCCTGCCCGCTCGCGCCAGCTTGCTGGCGGGCGGTCTGGCGGCCAGCTACCGCCATCATGGCGAAGCGCCCTACCCGGTCGTCGACGGCATCGCCGTGATCGAGATCGCGGGCGTGTTGATCCATCGCGGCAGCTGGATCGGGCAATCCTCGGGCCAGACCAGCTACGAGGGGATCGCCGCACAGATCGAGGCGGCGGCCAGCGATCCGGCAGTGCGCGGCCTGGCATTGGAAATTGACAGCTTTGGCGGCGAGGTTGCCGGGGTTTTTGATCTCGCAGATCGCATTCGTGCAATTCGCACCCAAAAACCGGTCTGGGCCTTTGTCGCCGAACACGCCTTCTCGGCAGGCTATGCGCTGGCGAGCCAGGCGGATCGTATCCTGCTGCCGCGCACCGGCGCGCTGGGCAGCATCGGGGTCGTGGTGCTCCATGCCGACCTCAGCGGCCAGCTCGATCAGGACGGGGTGCGCGTGACGCTGATCCACTCGGGCCAGCACAAGGTCGATGGCAATCCGTATCAGCCGCTGCCCGAGGGCGTGCAGGGCGACATCCAGCGCGAGATCGACGTGCTGAGGTTTCTCTTCGCGGAGACCGTGGCGGCTGGGCGTTCCGGCAAGTTCAGCCATGAAGCAGCGCTGGCCACAGAGGCCGCGACATATCGCGGGGCGGATGCTGTCGCCGCAGGTCTCGCCGACGAGGTCACCGATCTGACGCGCGGCTTCGCGGCGTTCCGGCAGATGCTGTCCCGCACCGCGACACTCTCTCCCATGCGCACCACGCGCGCATCCCTTCCCCACCCCAGACAGGAGGCAATCATGGCCACCGAAAACGAACCCGACGACAGCCCGAAGGACACCGACATCGACCTGAATGATGCGGAGGACGGTGGCAGCGATGATATCGTTGCCCCACCTGACCTACCGGCTCCGCCCCCCGCAGCAGCTGTCCCAGCCGAAGCCGCCGCGCCAGCTTCCACCCAAGTCACGCCACAACCCGGCAATCTGGCCGAGCTCTCGGCGCAGCTTCGCGAGGCGGCGGCGGAGATTGCCGAGATCGCGGCGCAGGCGGGCCGCCTCGGCATCGCCATCGACGCGGCGAAGGCGCTGCGCGAGGGCACCACCCCCGAGGCCCTGCGCCGCCTGGTGCTCGAGCGCGCCAGCGCGGCCGCCGACGCGCGCGACATCGTTGCCGCTCCGCGCTCGCCGGTCCTGCCGCTGGCGAAGGAAAGCCCCATCGTCGCCGCCGCGAAGCGCGCCGCAGCATCGGGTAATCGGGCCTGAAGCCCGACAGCCCCCACCGCTCCCCCTGAAACCCGCCCCTCGCCCCCGCCGCATCCCTGCGGCGGGGTTCGTCCCCTGCATCCCTGAGAAAGGCACCCCGCCATGACCGTCCTTCATCAGCCCGCCACGATGGGCGATGTCCTCAAATACGAGGTCAACCCGAACTTCAATCGCGAGACCGTCACGCTGCTCGAGGGCACGAATTATCCCGTCGGTGCCGTGCTTGGCAGGATCACTGCCAGCGGCAAGTACAAGCTCGCCACCTCGGGCGGCTCGGACGGCGCGCAGACCGCGAGCGCCGTGCTGCTCTACGCGGTCGATGCCAGCGCGACGGACGCCATCGGCGTGGTGGTCGCGCGCGGCCCGGCCATCGTCTCGAAGGCGGCGCTGATCTTCGACGCCACCGTCGATGACGCGCCCAAGACCGCCACCAAGCATGGCGAGCTTGCCGCGCTCGGTATCGTCCCCCGCGACACCGCCTGAGCAGTCCTGCCGCGGCAGATTGCCTGAACCCGCCCCGCGCACAGCAAACCCAACCTCCCTGCCCCCCTCTTAACCCCGGAGTTCCCCATGACCATCACTCGCAACCCATTTGACGCGGGCGGCTATTCGCTCGCCGAGATGACGCAGGCCATCAACATCCTGCCCAATCTCTACACCCGGCTGGGCCAGATCGGCCTCTTCCGCTTCGAGGGCGTGACCCAACGCTCCATTGTTATCGAGCAGCGCGAGGGGGTGCTGAGCCTCCTGCCCTCGGTCCCGCTGGGCGCGCCCGCCACCGTCGGCAATCGCGAGGCGCGCTCGATGCGCAGCTTCGCGCTGCCGTGGATCCCGCATGACGACGTCATCCTGCCCGCCGATATCCAGGGAATGCCCGCGCTGGGCGTCTCGGATGCGGCCGATCCGCTGGTCGAGGTCATGAACCGCAAGCTGACGCTCATGCGCCGCAAGCATGCCCAGACCCGCGAATACATGGAGATGAATGCCCTGCGCGGCATCGTGAAGGATGGGGCAGGCACCACCCTCTACAACTACTTCACCGAATTCGGGCTCGACCAGATCTCGGTCGACTTCGTCTTCGGCACCGCCGGCACCAACATCCAGGGCAAGGTCCGCACCACGCTGCGCGCGATCGAGGACAATCTGCTCGGCGAGACCATGACCACCGCCCATGCGCTGGTCAGCTCCGAATTCTTCGACAAGCTGATCAGCCATCCCAAGACCGAGGACGCCTACAAGTTCTTCTCCGCCACCGGCGGCCAGCCCCTGCGCGAGGACATGCGCCGCGCCTTCCCCTTCGCGGGCATCCTCTTCGAGGAGTACAACGGCTCGGTCACGCTTTCGAACGGCACATCCGAACGCCTGATCCCCACCGGCGAGGGCATCGCCTTCCCCATGGGCACGTTCGACACCTTCACCACCTATGGTGGCCCGGCGAACCTGCTGGAAACCGCCAACACCGTCGGCCTGCCGCTCTACGCCCGGCAGATGATGGACGCCAAGGGCCGCTGGATCGACCTGATGACCGAGGCCTCGATCCTGCCGGTAAACAAGCGGCCCCGGCTGGCCATCCGCCTGCACAGCTCGAACTGACGGGCGCGCGCATGTCGGTCTTCGCCGCCGCCATCGACAACCTGTTCGCGGATCCCAATATCGCCCGCGATGCCACCTACGTCGCGGACGGTGGCGCACCGAAACTCGTCCGCGTGGTCACCCGCCGCTCGGACGAGGTCACCGGCTTCGGTGATGCCCGCCTCTGGTCTGAAACTACCCGCATTGACCTGCGCGTGGCCGAGGTGCCGAACCCGCGACCCGGCGACCGGATTGAAATCGAGGGCGATGCTTTCCTCATCCAGGGCGAGCCGGTCCGTGATCGCGAGCGGCTCATCTGGACTGTAGATCTGAGGCCGGCATGAGATTGCAGCTCGACATCACGCCGGACCTCGTCGCCTTGATGGCCGCCGAGATCAAGGCAGGCGAGCAGGCCGTCAGTCAGGCGGTCGGCGAGGCCGGCAACAGCGTGAAATCCTCCTGGCGCGCGCAGATCACCGGCGCAGGCCTCGGCCAGCGCCTCGCCAACACCATCCGCTCCGAGCAGTTCCCGAAAGGCCGACCCAGCCTCAGCGCGGCCGCGGTGGTCTGGTCGAAGGCCCCGGTCATCATCGGTGCCCACGACACCGGCCCGTTGATCCGCTCCCGCAACGGCTTCTGGCTGGCGATCCCCACGCCCGCCGCCGGGAAGTCCGCACGCGGTGGGCGCATCACCCCCGGCGAGTGGGAGCGGCGCTCGGGCCTGCGCCTGCGCTTCGTCTATCGCCGCACCGGCCCGAGCCTTCTGGTGGCCGAGGGGCGGCTGAATGCCCGCGGGCGCGCTGTCGCCAGCCGGTCGCGAACCGGCCGGGGCGTGACCACCGTGCCGATCTTCCTGCTCGTCCCGCAGGTGCAGCTCCGCAAGCGGCTGGACCTCGCTCGCGATGCAGCGCGGGCGCAGGAGGCGATCCCGGGCGCGATCGTTGCAAACTGGGTCGAAGGAAAGATCGGATGACACCCCGCGAAACCATCCTCTCGGCGCTGGCGGATCTGTTGCGCACGGTGCCGCATGTGCCGGTGCTGCGCAGCGAGGTGCTGCCCGAGCGCGTGCCCGCCGCTGGTTTGATGATCCTACGCGATGGCGATCCGGGTGAGCCTGGCGTCACGCTCTCGCCGCTGCGCTACCATTACCAGCACCGCGCCGAGATCGAGGCGGTCGTACAGGGCAATGATCGCGACACGACCTTCGCCGCGCTTTGCGCCAGCATTGGTGCCGTCATTGCGGGCGACCGCACTCTGGGCGGCCGCTGCGACTGGATCGAGGCGGAGGCTCCGCGCCCAGTCGATCTACCCATCGAGGGCGCGACCAGCCTTAAGGCGGCGGTGATCCCGGTGGTGCTGCATTATTCCACGGCCGACCAACTGGCCTGATCCCGACAACCCGAGGAGAAAACAATGGCACGAGCCCAGGGGGCGCGGGCGCTGATGGCGCTTGCGTTCGAGACGACCTATGGAACGCCGCCCGCGAGCGGCTTCACCCGCATGCCCTTCGCCAGCACCTCGCTCGGCGCCGAGCAGCCGCTCCTCAACTCCGAGCTTCTCGGCTACGGCCGCGATCCGCTGGCACCGATCAAGGATGCGGTGACTGCCGATGGCGATGTCGTCGTGCCGCTCGATGCGGAGGCCTTCGGCTTCTGGCTGAAGGCGGCGTTCGGTGCGCCGACGACCACGGGCGTGGAAGCGCCGTACACCCATGAGTTCCAGTCCGGCTCCTGGACGCTGCCCAGCATGTCGATCGAGACCGGCATGCCCGAGGTGCCGCGCTACGCGATGTATTCCGGCTGCGTGCTCGACCAGATCACCTGGCGGATGCAGCGCTCCGGCTTGCTGACGGCAACGGCGCGGCTGGTAGCGCAGGGCGAGACGGTCGGCACCACGACAAGTGCGGGCACACCGGCGGCGCTGGAGCTGAAGCGTTTCGGCCATTTCAACGGGGCGATCACCCGCAACGGCTCGGCGCTCGGTAACGTGGTCTCGGCCGAGATCACCTATGCCAACAACCTCGACCGGATCGAGACCATCCGCTCGGACGGGCGCATCGACGGGGCGGACCCCTCCATCGCCGCGCTGACCGGCCGGATCGAGGTGCGGTTCGCCGACCAGACGCTGGTGACGCAGGCGATCAACGGCGAGGCCTGCGAGATGGAATTCGCCTACGTCCTGCCCTCGGGCGAGAGCTTCACCTTCACCGTGCACGCCGTCTACCTGCCGCGCCCGCGGATCGAGGTTTCCGGGCCGCAGGGCGTTCAGGCCACCTTCGACTGGCAGGCGGCCCGCGACAGCGTCGTTGGCCGGATGTGCACCGCCACCCTCGTGAACGACGTGGAGACCTATTGATGCTGACGCTTGATCTGACGAACGCGCCGCGCTGGCATGACCTCGGCCCTGGGGTGCGGGTGCAGCTGCGTTCGCTGACCACCGCGCTGATGGTGGCAACGCGCAGCGATCCCGCCGTCGAGGACGTGCCCGAGGAGGCTTCCGACGAGGAGCGCGCCGTCGCCTTCGCCAAGGCGCTGGCCCGCCGCGCGGTGCTCGCCTGGGAGGGCATCGGCGATGCCGACGGCAACGCTATCGACCCCAGCCCCGAGACCATCGACGCGCTGCTCGACGTCTGGCCAATCTTCGAGGCCTTCCAGCTGACCTACGTCTCGAGGGGCCTGCTGCTGGAACAGGAAAAAAACGCCTCCGCGCTCTCGCCGAATGGTCCTTCGGAGGGGGCGAGCGATACTGTCAAGCCTGCGCACCCTACGAGGGCCGCGAGCAAGCCTGCCCGGACTGCCCGGCGCGGCTGAACCGTCCGGAAACGCCGGAGGGTTGGCAGATCTGGGACCTGGTCGGCCGTCTCGGCGGCCAGCTGCGCGTGCTGCCCGGCGCGGTGATCGGCTGGGACATGTCGGCGGCGCTCGCGCTCGGTGACGCCCTCGGCGTGCCGCCGCTCGCCATGGCCGAACTGCTGCCCGTCATCGAAGCGGTGATGGTGCGGAAGCTGAACGAGGAGCTGGCGGCAAATGGCGCCCCGGGTTTCAGGCCTTGATCTTCTCGATCAGGGTGACGCCGGGCAGCCCCTGGAAATGTGCGTCGCAGGTCAGGAGCGTCGCGCTTTGCGCGCGCGCAGTTGCGAAGATGATGGCGTCTGCGGTTGCCAGCTTATGCTCCCGGCAAGCCTCCGCTGCCGCCAGCGCGATCTCGGTGTCGAGCGGCACCACATGGCAGACCTGCGTGAAGGCGATCACCTGATCGGCCTTGTCCTCGCCGACCTCGCGGGTCAGCCATTTCGCCAGCTCGAGCTGGACCATGGTCGGGACCAGCCATTCGCCCTGTTCGGGCAGGTGTTCGGACAGCTTCTCGCCGGTCGGCGAGCCGATGAGCCACTCGATCCACGCCGACGTGTCGACGAGGATCATCAGAACCGATCCGTCCGGTCGCGATAATCGGTGGCGGACGCGCCGCGCGCGAGCCCCTTCAGCGCCTCCCGCTTGGGCACCGGCACAAGCAGGACGCCCGTGCCTTTCGGGATGAAGGCAAAGGTCAGCCCGGCCTCCCAGTGCTGGGCGGCCCGGATCGCCTTGGGAATCGAGATCTGGAACTTCGAGGACAGGGTCGCAGTCTCGGCCATGGTCATACCCTCACTTGATCGATGGCACAAACGTAAGATGCCCATCAAGCGAAAGCAAGGACTCCGAGCATGGCAGAAAAACGGGTCAGCGTCCGCCTCGCGGCCGTGGGCGGACGGCAGGTGCGCGCCGAGCTGGAAGGCGTGGGCGAAGCCGGGTCGCGCGGCTTCGGACGGCTCAGCCGCGAGATGGAAGCGGCCAACGCCCGGCTCGCGGCTTTCTCGCGCCGGGTCCGGGTCGCGGCAGCCGCCGCCGTGGCCGCTGCTGCAGCCGCGGGCGTGGCGATGATCCGGTCCGGCCTACAGACAGTGGATACGCAGGCCAAGCTCGCGCAGTCGCTGGGAACCACAGTCGCCTCGATCCAGACGCTCGAGCGCGCGGGCGAGCTGGCGGGCGTTTCCATGTCCGGCATCGAGCAGGCCACCAAGGACCTGACGCGCCGTCTCAGCCAGGCAGCCGTCGGGACCGGCCCTGCCGCCGACGCGCTCGACCGGCTCGGACTGTCCGCCACCGACCTGATCGCGTTGCCGCTGGACCAGCGCGTGGGTGCGATCAACGCGGCCATCGAGAACTTCGTGCCTGCCGCCGAGCGCGCGGCCGTGGCAGGTCAGCTTTTCGGCGAGGAAGGCTCCATCGCCATGTCGCGGATCGACACCGCGACGCTGCGCCAGGCGACGGAGGACGTGCTCGCCTTCGGCGTCGTCGTCTCGGAGCAGGATGCCGATCAGATCGAGCGGACGAACGATGCGATCTCCCGGCTTGGGCTGATCTGGCGCGGTCTGTCGAACCAGCTGGCCGTTGCCGCGGCTCCGGCGTTGGAAGCCGTCGCCAACGCGATGGCGGCGGTCGCCAGCCGCACCGGCCCGCTTGGCATCGCGATCCGCGGTCTCTTCGACAACATCGGCCGCCTGACCACCTATGCCGCCACCTTCGCGGCCTTCCTCGCGGGCCGTTGGGTCGCTGGCATGGCCGCTGCTGCGCTCTCCGTGCGCGGCCTCGCCACGGCGCTGGTCGTCCTGCGTGGGGCGCTGATCCGCACCGGCATCGGGGCGCTGATCGTCGGCGCGGGCGAACTCGTCTACCAGCTCACCCGTCTCGTCTCCGGCGCGGGCGGCTTTGGCGAGGCCATGTCGCTCCTGAAGGAGGTTGCCGTCGAGGTCTGGGAGCGGATCAGGATGGGCGCGGCTGCGGCGGGCGCTGCGGCAACGGCGATGTTCTTCGACCTGAAGGCCGATGCCGCCTCGGGCATGCAGAGCGCCATCGAGAGCGTCGTCGGATTCGGCAACACCGCCGCCAACACGTTCGAGGGTGCCTACGAGGCGATCAAGGCGATCTGGGGCCTGCTGCCGGCCGCCATCGGCGATCTGGCGTTCCAGGCGGCGAACAGCCTCGTCGACGGCGTCGAGGCGATGCTGAACGGCGTGGTCTCGCGCATCAACGGCTTCATCGGCGGCATCAACCAAGGGCTGGAAGCGCTCGGGTCCGAGCGCCGCATCTCGCTGGTGCCCGACCTCGACCTTGGCGAGATCGAGAACCGCTTCGCGGGCGCGGCCAGTGCTGCCACGACAGCTGCGCAGGCGGCGTTCGACCGTGCGTTCGAGGACAACCCGCTCACCGCGCCCGATCTCGGTCTGACCGATGCGGCGAACCGCGCGCTCGACTCCGCGAACCTCTATCGCGGGGCCGCGCGCGATCTGGCGGAAGGGGCACGTGCACCCCTCGAAAGCTGGCAGGCGCTCCGCGACGCGGTCCGCGGCACCGACCAGGACAGTGCCGATGCGCTGACCGAGGCCACGGGTGCTGCCGAGCGGCTGGAGACCGCGCTTGGCGATGCCGGGCGCGCCGCAACAGGTGCAGGCGCGGCGGCCGGAGCTGCCGCCGCTGCAGCGGAGCCCGCGACCGAGGCCGCCGTCACCGGGTGGCAGGCGGTCACGGCAGCGCTGTCGGATTACGCCAGCAAGGCCCGCGACATCGGTGGCGACATCGGCCAGAGCCTCGTCGGCGCTTTCCAGTCGGCCGAGAACGCGGTGGGCCAGTTCGTGAAGACCGGCAAGCTGAACTTCCGCGATCTGGTCACCTCGCTGCTCGCCGACCTCGCCCAACTGGCCGCGCGGCGGTTCATCCTCGGGCCAATCGCCAATGCGCTGTCGGGCGTCTTCGCCGGCGCGGGCGGCATCTTCGCCAACGTCCTGCATGCGGGCGGGATGGTGGGGTCCGCGGGGTCCTCGCGCATGGTCCCGGCCATGGCCTTCGCCGCCGCGCCCCGGATGCATTCCGGCGGGATGGCCGGGCTTCGGCATGATGAGGTGCCCGCAATCCTGCAGCGCGGCGAGCGGGTGCTGTCGCGGCGCGAGGCGCAGAGCTACGGCGCGGGCGGCGGCGTCAACGTCACGATCATGGCCCGCGACGCCGAAAGCTTTCGGCAGTCCCGCACGCAGGTCGCGGCGGATATCGCCCGCGCCGTGTCGCTCGGGCGGAGGGGCATGTGATGGCGTTTCACGAGGTCCGTTTTCCCGACAACATCAGCCGCGGCGCGCGGGGCGGCCCGGAGCGGCGCACCCAGATCGTCGAGCTCGCCTCGGGCGACGAGGAACGCAACGCCAGCTGGGCCAACTCGCGCCGCCGTTATGACGTCGCCTATGGCATCCGCCGCGCCGACGATCTGGCGGCCGTCGTGGCTTTCTTCGAGGCGCGGAACGGTCGGCTGCACGGCTTCCGCTTCAAGGACTGGGGCGACCACAAGTCCTGCCTGCCCTCGGGAACGCCGTCGCCCACCGATCAGTCGATCGGCACCGGCGACGGCACGACCACCGCCTTCCAACTAGTGAAGCGCTACGCCTCGGGCGCGCACTCCTGGACGCGCGCCATCGCCAAGCCGGTGGCGGGGACTGTGCGCATCGCGCTTGGCGGGGTCGAGCAGCCCTCCGGCTGGTCGGCCGACACCGCCACCGGCGTCGTCACCTTCAGCGCCGCGCCGGGCGCTGGCGTCGCGATCACTGCAGGCTTCGAGTTCGACGTGCCCGTCCGCTTCGACACCGACGAGCTCGATGTGACGCTCGACCTCGAGCGGCTCGGCTCGATCACCTCCATCCCGCTTCTGGAACTGCGCCGATGAAAAACCTTGATCCCGACCTGCAGGCCCATCTCGAAGATGGCACGACGACGCTCGCCTGGTGCTGGCGGATCGCGCGGGCTGATGGTGCAAGTTTCGGCTTTACCGATCACGACCGCACGCTGGGCTTCGATGGGACTGACTTCGAGCCCGAAAGCGGGCTCACGGCCTCCGAGGTCCGAACGGGCTCGGACTTGTCGGTCGATGCGCAGGATGCCGAAGGCGTGCTGACCTCCGACCGGATCACCGAGACCGACATTCTCGACGGCCGCTGGGACAACGCCGAGGTCGAGGTCTGGCGGGTGAACTGGTCTGATCCCGGCCAACGCGTGCTGATGCGGCGGGGCGCCATCGGTCAGATCCGGCGCGGGCGGCTCGCCTTCGTCGCCGAGGTTCGCTCGCTCGCGCATGTCCTCGGCCAGACGGTGGGGCGGACCTTCCAGGCGACCTGCGATGCCGCACTCGGCGATGCGCGCTGCGGTGTCGATCTGGAGGCCCCCGCATTCAAGGGTACGGGCGCCGTCATCGACATGCTGCGCGACCGGGCCTTCACCGCCTCGGGCCTCGGCGGCTTCGCCTCCGGCTGGTTCACCTTCGGCACGCTGGATTGGACGAGCGGCGCGAACACGGGACGGCGCACCGAGGTGCTTGGCCATGACGTCACGGATGGCATTGCCGTGCTGACGCTGCTCGAGGCGCCGGTTCGCGCGATCGCCGAGGGCGACGGTTTCACGATCCGCGCGGGCTGCGACAAGCGCATGGAGACCTGCGGCGCCAAGTTCGCGAACACCCCCAACTTCCGCGGCTTCCCGCACATCCCCGGCCAGGACGCCGTGCTGCGCTACGCCACCAAGGACGGCGGCCACGAGGGAGGCGTGCTGTGACGCAACCTCCGGCATCGGCCGACCCGGCGCGCGTCATTGCCATAGCGCGCTGCTGGCTCGGCACGCCGTACCACGACCAGGCCAGCCTGCGCGGCGTCGGCTGCGATTGCCTCGGGCTGGCCCGGGGCGTCTGGCGCGAGGTGGTGGGCCCCGAGCCGTTCCCGATCCCGCCCTACAGCCGCGACTGGGGCGAGGCCGGTCCGCGCGAAGTTCTGGCCGAGGGAGCGCGCACCATGATGATCGAGGTGTCGCCCGCCGAGGCCGGTCCCGGCGCGCTGGTGCTCTTCCGCATGAAGCCCCGCGCCATCGCAAAGCATGTCGGGATTCTGACCGGCCCAGATACCTTCCTCCACGCCTATGAGCGGCTCGGCGTGATCGAGGAGGCGCTCACCCAATCCTGGCGGCGGCGGATCGCCTTCGCCTTCCTCTTCCCGCAACGCTGAGACCTAAACATGGCAACGCTTGTCCTCGGCGCGGCCGGCGCCGCCATTGGCGGTTCGATCGGCGGCGCGATCCTTGGTGTCAGCGCCGCCACCATCGGCGGCTTCATCGGCTCGAGCATCGGCTCTGTCGTCGACAGCTGGATCATCTCCTCTCTGGCGCCCACGCAGCGCATCGAGGGCGCGCGGCTCGACACGCTGCGCGTCACCTCGGCCACCGAGGGCGCGGTCATCCCGCGGCTCCATGGCCGGATGCGAATGGGCGGCAACATCATCTGGGCGACCGATTTCCGCGAGGAGACGAAGACCACCACCCAGGGCCGCGGCAAGGGCGGCGGAGGCGGCAAGGTCAAGACGACCGAGTATCTCTACTACGCCAGCTTCGCCGTGGCGCTCTGCGAAGGCCCGATCACGGGCATCGGGCGCATCTGGGCCGACGGCAAGCCGATGGACCTCTCCGGCGTCACGTGGCGCTGGTATCCCGGCGACGAGGTGCAGAGCCCCGATCCGTTCATCGCGGCCAGGATGGGCGCCGCCAACACCCCAGCCTATCGCGGCACGGCCTATGTCGTCTTCGAGGAGCTGGCGCTGTCCACCTACGGCAACCGCCTGCCGCAGCTCTCGTTCGAGGTGTTTCGCCCGCTTGCCGATCCCGACACTGCCGAGGGGCTGACCCGCGCCGTCACCATGATCCCGGCATCGGGCGAATTCACCTACGCCACGCAGGCGATCCGCAAGACCGATGGCGGCGCGACACAGGCTGAGAACCTGAACGCGCTGGCCGACTCCACCGACATGGTGGAGGCGCTGGACCGCCTTCAGGCGATGGCCCCCGCGGTCGAGAGCGTCAGCCTCGTGGTGGCCTGGTTCGGCGACGATCTGCGCGCAGGATGGTGCAAGGTGCGGCCCGGCGTCGAGGTGTCGGCCAAGTCGACCACCCCCGCCAGCTGGTCGGTCAATGGCGTCAGCCGCGCCAACGCCTTCCTCGTCAGCCGTGACGAACAGGACCGCCCGGTCTACGGCGGCACGCCGTCCGACTTCGCGGTGGTGCAGGCGATCCAGGAGATGAAGGCGCGCGGGCTGCGGGTGACCTTCTATCCCTTTATCTTGATGGACGTCCCGCCCGGCAACACGCTGCCGAACCCCTATTCCGACAACGCCGCCGGGACCGGTCAGCCCGCGTTCCCCTGGCGGGGGCGGATCACCTGCTCTCCGGCGGCAGGTTTCGCCGGGACCGTGAACAAGACCGCCACGGCCGCAAGCCAGGTCGCGGCGCTGTTCGGCGCAGCCACGCCCGCGAGCTTCAGCGTCTCGGGTCAGACGGTTTCGTGGACCGGCACGCCCGGCGACTGGGGCCTGCGGCGCATGGTGTTGCACTACGCCCATCTCTGTGCGGCGGCGGGCGGGGTGGACGCCTTTCTCATCGGCACCGAGATGCCGGGGCTGACGACGATCCGCTCGGGCGCCAGCACCTATCCGGCGGTGCAGGCCTACCGGGATCTGCTCGCGGATGTGCGCTCGATCCTCGGGTCCGGGACGAAGATCGGCTACGCCGCGGACTGGAGCGAGTATTTCGGCCACCAACCGGGTGACGGATCGGGCGATGTGTTCTTCCACCTCGATCCGCTCTGGGCGGATCCGGAGACCGATTTCGTCGGGATCGACAACTACATGCCGCTCTCCGACTGGCGGGACGGCTTCGAGCATCTCGACGCGGCCGAGGGTTGGCCCGCGATCTACGACCGCGCCTACCTGCAGGGGAACATCGCGGGCGGCGAAGGTTTCGACTGGTTCTATGCCAGTGCGGCGGACCGGTCGGTGCAAGTGCGCACGCCGATCACGGACGGCGCCGCCAGCAAGCCGTGGGTCTTCCGCTACAAGGATCTGCGCGCCTGGTGGTCGAACGCGCATTACGACCGCCCGGGCGGGGTGGAGAGCGGCACGCCGACGGCGTGGGCGCCGCAGTCAAAGCCGATCTGGTTCACCGAGCTCGGCTGCCCGGCCATCGACCGGGGCACGAACCAGCCGAACGTCTTCTTCGACCCGAAGTCGTCGGAGAGCTTCACGCCGCATTTCTCGCGGGGCTGGCGGGACGATGCGATCCAGCGCGCCTATCTCGAGGCGACCTATCTCTGGTGGGGCACCCCGGCGAACAACCCGCTGTCCCCGGTCTACGGCGGCCGGATGGTGCATGTGCCGGAATGCGCGGCCTGGACCTGGGATGCGCGGCCCTATCCGTTCTTCCCGGCGCTGACCGACGTCTGGACGGACGGCGCGAACTGGCGGCTCGGGCACTGGTTGACCGGGCGGCTCGGTGCAGTGTCGCTGGCCGCGCTCGTGCGGCACCTCTGCCTGCGCGCGGGGCTGCCCGAAGATCGCATCGATGTCACGGGGCTCTGGGGCGCGGTGGAGGGTTACGCCATCACGGCGCTGGAAAGTCCGCGCGCCTCGATCACCACGCTGTCGCGCCACTTCGGCTTCGACGCCGTCGAGACCGAGGGGGTTATCCGCTTCCGTCTACGCGGCCGGGCCTCCGTCGCGACCCTCGCTCCCGACGATCTGGTGGCCGCCCGCGAGGGCGAGGTGCTGGAACTGACGCGTGGCCAGGAAACGGAACTGCCGCAGGCGTTGAAGTGGCAGATCGCCCGCGCCGATGAGGACTACGACGCGGCCCTCGTCGAGGCGCGTCGCATCACCGTGGACACCACCCGGATCGCGTCCGAGCCCTTCCCGATGGCCGTGCCGCCCGAGGAGGCCGAACGCCGCTGCCGCCGTGCGCTGATGGAGGCGTGGGTGGGGCGCGAGACGGCAGCGTTCCGATTGCCGCCCTCGCGCCTGGCGCTCGATCCGGCCGACGCGATCCGGCTCGCGCATGACGGGCGACTGGTCGATCTGCGGCTGGTCTCCATCGCCGACGCCGAGGCGCGCGGCATCGAGGCGGTCCGCCAGGACCGGGCGACCTACGATCTGCCGCCCGGCGATCCCCGCGCAGCGTCGCTGACGCGGGCGGTCGTGTTCGGCGCGCCGGATGCGGTGCTGATGGACCTGCCGCAGCTGACCGAGGACCAGCCCGCGCATCGGCCGATGGTCGCCGCGCATGCAGTTCCCTGGCCGGGCGAGATGGCGGTGTTCCGCAGCCCTTCGACCGATGGCTTCGAGCTGCTGACCACCTTCGGCAGTCGCGCCCGGATCGGGACACTGGTCTCGGACTTCTTCGCGGGGCCCACCTCGCGCTTCGACCTCGGCAATGCGCTGGTGGTCGATCTGCTCACCGGCACGCTGGAGAGCGCCACCGATCTGGCGCTGTTCGGCGGCGCCAACGCGCTCGCCATCGAGAGCGCGCCCGGCGTCTGGGAGATCGTGCAGGCGGGCGCTGCCGAGCTGCTCGCGCCCGGTCGGTATCGGCTCACCCGGCTCCTGCGAGGCCAGCGCGGCACGGAAGGCGCCATGGGCAACCCGGCGCCCGCTGGAGCACGGGTGGTGGTGCTGGACGACAGCCTCGCCTCACTACCAATCGCCGAGGCCGATCTGGGCATCCCGTGGAACTGGCGCATCGGCCCCGCCAGCCGTCCGGTCAGCGACGAGACCTACGTGGCAAAAGCCTTCACTCCTGCTGGCGTCGGGCTGCGGCCGTTCTCCGTCGCCCATGTCGAGCAGCCCTGGCGCAGGCCGCACACCCCCGGCGATCTGACGATCCACTGGACGCGCCGGTCCCGAGCGCTGGCGGCCGACAGCTGGGGAGGCCTGGAGGTGCCGCTGGCCGAGGAACTGGACGCCTACGATGTCGAGATCCTCGACGGCGCCACCGTGAAGCGGGTGCTGAGCACCGCCACCACCAACGCGGTCTACACCGCCGCCCAGCAGAGCGCCGACTGGGGCGGGCCGCTCGGGCCCGGCGACACGCTCGACATCCGCATCTGCCAGCTCTCCGCCCTCGTGGGGCGGGGCGCGGCCAAGACCGTCACGCTGATACTCTGAAGGCCATCCCATGTCCGACGCCACCACCCATCTCCTGCTGCCCTACATCCTCGCGGCGCAGGCCCAGAAGCACGTCACCCACAACGAGGCGCTGCGGATCCTCGACGGACTCGTCCAGCTCTCGGTGCTCGACAGAGACCTGACTGCGCCGCCCGCCAGCCCCACCGATGGTGACCGCTACATCGTCGCCTCCGGCGCGACGGGCGACTGGGTGGGCTGGGACCTGAACGTGGCGCTGTTCACGGATGGAGGCTGGCTTCGCCTACCACCCCGGAGCGGCTGGCGGGCGTGGGTCGAGGACGAGGACTTGCTGCTGGTCTACGATGGCGCGAGTTGGACCGGCGCCACGCCGGCAACGCTGCAGAACATGGAGCTGCTCGGGCTCGGCACGACGGCGGATGCATCGAACCCGTTCTCGGCCAAGCTGAACGCGGCGCTCTGGACAGCGAAGACCGTCGCCGAAGGCGGGACCGGCGATCTGTTCTACACCATGAACAAGGAGGCCGTGGGCGACGATCTCGGGCTGACCCTCCAGACCGGCTTCGTGACCAAGGCGCTGGTCGGGCTCTTCGGCTCAGACCGCTTCCGGCTCGCGGTCTCGGACGATGGCAGCACCTTCTTCGACGGGCTCAGCGTCGACAACGCCACCGGCATCGTCGACCAGCCGCGGCTGCCCCGGTTCAAGGCATACACGAACTACGACAACTATGTCGGCGTCGGGACCTGGACGAAGATCGGCCTGAACAACACCGACTACAACGATCAGGGGGCTTTCGACGCGGCGAACAACTACTTCGTGGCGCCTGTGGACGGCACCTACCTATTCGGCGCGACGCTGCTCTACAAGATCAACGCCAGCGCCACGGCCCGCATGCGCGGGCGGCTGGTCCTGAACGGGACGACCGAAATCCGCGGCTCCCTCGGCGAAATCTCCGCCACCCACGTTTCGCTCGCCACCGCGATCTGGCTGCAGACGATGGTGCCGCTGACAGCCGGCGATACGGTCGAGCTGCAGGGGTATTTCCGGGTCGCCGACGGCTATTTCGCCGCCGATCACACGTCCTTCTGGGGCTGCAAGGTCGGCTGAGCAGGTCTCTCTCCCAGAAATCCTGACCCGCGCCGGTCTCACACCCGACAACCAGAGCACACCACCATGACAGACCGCACCACGCTGTTGCAGGAGGTCGGCCAGGCGTTCCGCGACAACGGCCTGACCGCCGCCGTCACCGCGCTGATTGGCGGCTTCATCGCCCTGCTCGCGGCCGTCACGCGACGCGCGTTCACCAATGACGCCATGCTCGCACGTCTCGACCGCGAGCTCCTGATCGAGCGGGATCGGGTGGACAGGCAGCGCGCCGAGGATCGCAAGGCCGATGCCGACCGGCTGGAGCGGATGGAGGGCGACATCCGCGCCATGCGCAACCTGATGTTCGAAGCCTTCCAGCGCCGCCGCGACGACTGACGCCAACCCGGCGCCCAGCGCCCCGGTCGACCGTCTCTCCACGTCCACGATCCTGATCACCTCACCCCCCCCCGCCGCCCCAACAGCGGCGGGGTCCGCTTTCGCATGTCCAACGCTCCGAGGAGGCCTCCCATGCCCGACCCTGTCCGCACCTTCCGTCACTTCCGCGATGTGCCCCTGCACCTCTGGCGCTGGCCGAACTTCTCCCCCGCCGAGATCGCCTGCCGCGGCTCTGGCCAGCTGAAGCTGCATCCCGCCGCGCTCGACAAGCTGCAAGCGCTGCGCGACCGGCTTGGCAAGCCGCTGATCGTCCGCTCCGCCTATCGTTCGCCCGAGCACAACCGCGCGGTGGGCGGGGCGCCGCGCTCGAAGCACATGGATGGCACGGCCTTCGATATCGCCATGTCGAACCACGACCCCGCCGCCTTCGAGGCCGCTGCGCGGGAGGTGGGGTTTCTAGGCTTCGGTGCCTACCCGCGCTCGGGCTTCATGCATATCGACCTCGGCCCCGCCCGCGCCTGGGGCGATCCCTTCCCGCCCCGCGCCGTCCCCTTCGCCGCCGAGACCCCGCCAGCGCGCGAGACACTGGCCGCAAGCCGCACGCTGCGCGGCACGGGCGCAGCCGGGGTTGCGACGGTCGGTGCCGCCGGGGTCGAGGTCGCGCAGGAGGTTCTGGCGGAGGCACAGGGCGCGATCCTGCCGCTGGTGCCGTATCTGGACACGTTGCGCTGGGTGTTCATCGCGCTGGCGCTGGGCGGGATCGCAGTGGCGGTCTGGGCGCGCCTCGACGACTGGAAGAAGGGCCTGCGCTGATGTGGGCCAGCCTCCTGGCTGGGCTTCTTGCCCGGCCATGGGCGCGGCGAGTGGCTGCTCTCGCCCTCGTCGCCCTCACCATCACCCTGTTCATCCTCAACCTCCGCCGCACGGCCGAGCGCGCAGGCCGCGCCGCCGAGCGGCTGGAAACCCTGGAGCGTAACAATGCCATCCACCGCCAGATGCTGGACGCCGCCGCGCGCCGCCCTCGCAGCCGCGACGATCTTCTTGACCGGTTGCGCGACGGCGGGTTCTGACACACCGCCCAGCGCCTGCCCGCCCGTGGTGGCGTACAGCCAGGCAGAACAGGAACGCGTCGCCGAGGAAGTCGCCGCACTGCCCGAGGGTGCGCTGATCGTGACCTGGCTCGCCGATTACGCCGTCCTGCGCGACCAGGCGCGGGCATGCGCAAGAAGGTAGGCTGGAGCGCCGTTCGAAATCGTGGCGCGGTGGCCAGCCAGAAGCTATTCTCAAGCCATGAATGAGGCTGACGAAAAACGCATTGCGGCGAAGCTGGCCAGGATCATGGCCATGCTCTGCGTGCGCAACACGAAACTGGAGACGCTGCATGCCGGACTCACCCCTGTCACCCGGACCGGCGACTATTCGGACGTCTTTGTCCACGATGCGGACGGTCGGCGCATTCCCTGGACCGACGTCTCGCGCATCGATGACGCCGAGATGCGCGCATTGATGCAGGACATCGTCAACCGCCTCTACACCTTCCATCTCGAAGCTGACGATCCCAAGCTGCAGGCAACCATCGAGCGCTGGATGGGCGCCGCAGCGACATGGGACGAGCCGGAAATCGATCCCAGGATGATCAGTCGCGGGCAAGAGTAGCGCAGCGACGGACAGACCACGACCTGTTCGAGGATAGCCGAACCGTAGGGCAAGTGCCCTGCAGGGCCCTCCCTCGCCCACCTCCGACATTCAACTGGACTACGCGCGCAGGCCACGCCTGATGTCGTGGTGCCGCGTCAACGGAGCCGCACGGAATGATCCCGAAATACCCCGACATCATCGTCACGCTCACCGGTCAGGACGGCAACGCCTTCGCCATCCTGGGTCGCTGTCGCGCTGCCGCTCGCGATGCCGGGCTCTCTGACGACGAGATCGCCGCCTTCATGGACGAGGCCATGGCGGGCGATTACGACCATCTCCTGCAGACCGCGATGCGCTGGTTCGAGATCAGGTGATCCGAGCCGATCCGCTTCAGGATGGAGCGTCGGCCCGCGGCCCGAAGACCGCCGCACACTCGGCCTCCCATGCCGCACGGTGCTGCCGGGGCTCCTCCGGAAACCGGCCAAGCGCCACCGCGAGATCGAAGAAGCCTCGCCGAGGCATGTCGCCCGCGCGGCTGATTACCAGCGCGGCGATCATCGGCGGGCCAGCGGCAGCATCCTCGCGCATGGTCTCCTCGAGGGTTGCGGCGACGCGCTGGATCGTGCCGGGCGGTTGCAGGCCGAGTGCCGTGGCCAGTCCCTGATAGGTCAGGCAGGGGTCGACCGGGGTGCGACGCGACAGCAGCGCCCGCACCTCGGCCACCAGCGCGGTCGGTTTATCACCCGCGTCGATCACTCCCCGAGCCCAAGCCGTTCACGCACATCCTCGAACCCCGGATCCTCGGCATAGACGCGCTCCAGCTCGCGCCGTGCCTGCGCCTTGCGGCCCACCTGATCGTAGAGCACCGAGCGCTCGTAGCGCAGCTGGCGTAGGAGGGTGTCGGCACGGTCCTTGCGTCGGCGCAGTGCGATGGTGAACACGTCGATGGCGGCGTCAGCCAGACCTAGCCGGGCGAGCGCACGGCCGCGGTAGAGCAGGAGCGCCGTTTCCACCGAAGTCTCGTTCGCGATCCCGACACTCAGGGCGACGACCCGCTCCAACTGTGCGCGGTCCGCATCGTCATCAAGGATCAATTTCGCGAGGGACAGCATGACCACCGGATCACCCGGTTCGATCACCAGCAGCCGCTCGACATGGCGCATCGCCGCTGAGAGGTCCCCGGTGAGCTTCGCGATTTCTACCAGCGCCAGCCGCGTGCCGCGCTCGCGCGGGCGGGCATGGGCGTCGACCTCGGGCGTCACTGGAAAGGTTACCTGCGCTGCGATCCCGTACTTGTCCAGCTGGCCACCCAGCCGGTCGAGCCCGCCCAGCGCGGCCTCCAGATGGCGCCGCGCGGGCGCGAACTCCTCGCGCCGGAGCCGCAGCATGCCCGCCATCCAGGCGGCATCGGGCAGGCTGTCAGCCTTCTCGAACTCGCCAAGCGCGGCCCCCTCGTCGCCCGCATGCAGCGCCTTCAACCCGTCGACCAGCGCGCGCTCATCCGCAGGCGTGAACAGCCGCTGGAAGAACCCGAGGTCGAGCCGGTCGCGGTGGGCGACACGGGGCGCATTGGCGGATGACGGACGGCGCGGCTCATGCACGGTGTAGAAGAGGCCGGTCCCTGGAAGACCCACTGTCGACCGGTTGCCACGCGGGCTGACGGTGTACTTCGCGCCTCGCGGGCCGAAGGACAGCGACGCCGTCGATTTGGACAGGTTCAGCGTGACCCCGGGAGCAATCCGGATGCGGCGCCAGAAGCGGAAGGACATGGCTCAGCCCCCGCGGGCACCGGCAGCGATCCGGTCGAGCGTGTCCAGCGCGTCCTCGAGCGTCTTCACGGCACCGAACTTTTCCATCTCGGTCATGTTCGGGTTGGACCGGATCGCCCCTGTGCCACGCACCAGCGCCTCGCGTACAGCCGCACCGCGATCCGGCGTGCCCAGCACGATCTGACCCATCAGGATCTGGATCAGCATGTTCTGGGCCACCAGCTGCCCCGCGAAGACCTGCGTGTCGTTGCTCTTCATGATCGTCGTCGAATCCCTGCGGCCTGGCCGAGGCCTGCCATCTTCAGTTGCGTTCTCGATGCCTTATAGGCAGGGAAGCGGACGAGGCCAAATCGGCAGGAGCCATCGCCTGCCATCATCCGGGATCCGTTTTGCCGATTTCCAGCTGCCGGTTTTCGGACAGAAGCCATTCCTCGATTGCCGCAGCAGTCTGCTCGACCGACTGCGGCTTTCGCAACGCGCATTCCCATATCGTTGCCACGCGCCACCCATCTGCCACCAGCGCATCGCATGTCGCACGATCACGCCTGACATTCGCGGCGAACTTCTCTGCCCAGAACTCGGGGCGGGTCGCGGGCGTGGTCGCATAGCGGCAGCCTTCGTGACGGTGCCAGAAGCAGCCATGCACGAAGATGACGGCCCGGT
>NZ_WJPO01000022.1 GCF_009649175.1 Rhodovulum strictum
AATCCGTGACCGGATCAGATCGGAATTACTGACCGGATGTTATCGGAATCGCTGACCGGATGAGCCCGGAACGCACAGTGGTGCGGGCGATCTGATCCATCGGGGCAATCCTTTCCCGAAGAAGACGATCACGGGATCATATGGAGTCAATATGTTCTGTGAGTTATAATTGTGTTTTATTATCCGAAGAACATGGCCCTGCTCTGTTGCGCCTATCCGTGTGCTGCGCTCAGACCGATGATGTGCGCCCTTGCATCCTCGAAACGCTCCTTCAGCGCATTGTGCCGCCCATCAAGCCCTTGCGCGCAGTAGGCGTTCAGGAACTGCCGCCCGGCAAAGAGCTTGGCATCGACCGGGCTTGCCGCCGCCGCATCGCAGACATGCCCCCAGTTTGCTGCAATGATCTCGATCTGCCCTGCGAGGACAACGGCGGCCTCGTCTTCGCTCAGGTGGAAATCGACGGCGGCCGACAGGCACGCGGCGAGCGTGCTCATCCGCGCCTCGCCCTTGATCAGCATCGCCTGGGTCGCCTCGTTGCCGGCGCGGCCCTGGGGGCAGATGTCATAGGCGGGCGTCAGCGTCAGCATCTTGCCATCCCAGAAGGCGGCGTGGTTGCGCGCGTGATCGTCGGTGTTGCCGCAGAGCACGTTGAAACAGACCCGACCGTAAAGCTCGCGGAGCGTTTCCTTCGGATCGGTGAAGCGGTGGCGGACCAATTCGGCCAGGTCCTCGTAGGACGCATAGCGTGCCTCCATCTCGCCGAGGCCGAGAATTGTCAGCGCCGAAACCATGGCGTGGCGCTGCCACCCGCCATCCGTCTTGACCCGGTCGAAGCGCTCGATCAGCAGAACCTCCTTGCCCGCCGTCTCGAAGATCGAGACCGGCGCCACGTTCAGCCCGCAGAGCGCCGCCAGCCGCATGGCCATGAATTCGGCCTTCACGACGCTGTAGACGTCCTTGCTGGATGAAAACTTGGCGATCAGCTTGCGGTCGTCGCTGTCGATCAGGGCCTTGGGGCGCGCGCCACCGATCGATGTGCCATGATGGATCGCCTGGTCGAGTGTCGGCGTCAGGGGCAGGCCCTTTTCGACTCGGTCGGCGGCCTCAAGCAGCTCCTGATAGCTGGCCTGGGTCGACAGGCGCGGGACGTACTCACTGGCTGAGTGCTGGAAATCCAACGCGCCGATCCTGTCCGAACCGGATTCGAGCAGGTAGGTGAGTTCGTTCAACTCACCTGCGCCTTGCCCCGCAACCCCCGGCCCGACCAGCCGATTGAGGATCACGCGGCGTCCCCAGGCATCGGGCGATCCGTCGCGCAGGCAGCTTGCCATCTCCATGTTCGACGGCGGATCGATCCGGCCGCGCCTGAGGGGCAGTTCGGGGTGATAGAGCGGCACGGCGTTCGCGCGCTCCAGATAGCTGGCGCCGTAATTGAAGGCGTAGCGGCCGCCCTCCAGCATGATGCGACCGGCCACGACCGGCTCGGTCGCGCCCGGCAACCAGACCCAGACGAAGGCGCTGTCCGGTGTCTTGCGGTCAGAAGTCATCATCGACCTCCGTGCGGGAGGGGCGGACACTCTTGGGCAGAAGGGTAAGCTTTTCCGCGAGCCGGGCGTTTTCCGTGCGCAGCGCCGTATCGTCCTGGTCGAACAGGCGCACGCCGGCCAGCGCCGCAGCCTCGAACACGGTGCCGATCTCGGCCCCCGGCGCGCCCTTCTCGATGTTGTAAAGCGTCGTGCGGCTGATCCCGACGCGGTCGGCAAGCTCTTGCGCCGTCATCCCGCGTTCCATCCGCCCGATCCGGATCAGCTTGCCCAGAACCGACAGCGCCTCACGCGTCTGGCGCGCATAGCTTCTCTTGCGCTTCATGGTGGTGGCAGCCTTCATGTACAGTTTGATGGACCCAAAAGCAGCATGCGTCCACTTTACTGGACATGACTCGCATGAAGCGGGTCCAATGTCAATTTGGCGTTCGTTTAACTGAACGCAAGAAGTCTTCACGTTCATCAAAATGGCAATTCGCTATACGTCCTGCGCGATTTACATCGACTTGACGTCCGATATGGACATCTGCACGGCAAGGGCGGGTTCCCTCAGGTCTCAGAAGAACCTCGCCCCTGTCGAGACGATGATCACGGCCGCCCTGTCCCGCGCCGGTGCGTGGGGGCCGCCTTCAGGATCGGCCCGTATCCCGGAACCGATCCATATGGTGCATCCGCTCGTGCAGGATCGTCACGATGCCCACGTCTCCGTTCGACAGGGGCAAAGCTACATTGCGCATGGTGTGATGTTCCTTTTTCTGGGGGCTTCGCATGGGTGAGGTTCCTTTCGGTGGGAGCTTCACATCTCTGGTTCGAGAGAAGGCCACTCGCCGCCCAGGTTCACCCCCCCTGGGCGGCGGTTCTTTTTCAGGGTTATGGGGGAGGCCGCCGCCTCCAGAACGGTGGGACACTATTACCGAAAAACCCTGTAAACTCATGGGCCTTCGCGCTGCCTCTCCTTCCCTTATCTCTTTGTTTTCCCGCGGTTTTGACATTCCGTCTCCGGGCATCATCTTTCCTCGTGACATCGGAAGTTTGGCGGCGTGACCCTTATCACGCCTTTTTCGTCGGATGCTCCGGACCGCACCAGGACTGCGGACAGAATGCTCATCGTCGGGGACGGTGGCCAGGACAGGCAGGCAGGTCGATTTCATCGGACCTTGCGCCTCAGCCCGGGAACCCGAGCCGCGTGCGCCAGGCTGCATCAGGGGCGGGCTGGGCTCTGGTTCTGGCGCCGTTTCGGGGCTAGCTTTCCCCGGATGACCAGCCTGACGCCCCTTGACGCCTGTCTTGCGCAGGCGCTGGCCGAGATGCCGCCCGTGCCGCCCGAGCCGCTGCCGCCGGATGCGGCGCTGGGGCTTGTGCTGGCCGCGGATGTCACGCTGCCCCATGACCTGCCCCCGATGGCGCAGGCGCTGCGCGCCGGGCTGGCGGTGGCCGCGTTCGATCTGGTGGGGGCAAGCGCGCAATTGCCGGTGCCGCTGGCCGCGCCGCGTCGGGTGCTGCCCGGCGAGGCGCTGCCGCCCGGAACCGATGCCGTGCTGCCCGAGGACGGCGCCGAGGCGGTCGCAGGTCTTTACGCGGCGATCCGGTCCATTGCCCCGGGCGAGGGCGTGCGGTTTGCGGGCCATGACGGCCGGGCGGGCGAGGCATTGGCCCACGCCGGTCAGTGTATGACGTCGCGCCACCTGTTTCTGGTCGGACTTGCCGGGATCGCGCAAGTTGCGGTGCGTCTGCCGCGGGTGCGGGTTGCGCTGGATGATCCGGCGCAGGTCGGTTTCGCGGCCAACTGGCTGCGGGGTCTGGGCGCGCGCATCACCGAGGACGCGCCGCATCTGATCCTGCGCCCCGCTACCCATCACACCCCCCGGCTGGCGCTGTCCCCCGGCGATACCGGCTGGCTGGAGCGTATGGGCGCGGCGCTGGTGCTGACGCTGCCGCCCCGCTTCGACGGGATGCTGGCCGCGCTTTATGCGCTGGGCCTTCCTGCCATGGCCGCGCTGACCGGTGCCGTCCCGCAGGTCGAGACACGGCCGCTGGTGCGCAAGGTCAGCTCGGCCCTCGGCCTGTCGGAACTGGTGCTGCTGCGGTCCGACGGGCAGGCTTGGGATCCGACCCCGCCCGGCACGATCACCGCAGGCGCCCTGGCCCGGGCGCAGGCCATCGCGATCCTGCCCCCCGAAAGCGAGGGGCTGCCCGCCGGTGCGCCGCTTGCCGCCACCCCGATCGACAGCCCCTTCGGATAGCCGCATGACCGACGCCCCCCGCGCCCCTTCGCACGCACAGGACCAGTTCCTGAACGTCCTGTCGCGCGACGCGGCCGAGGCGGCCTTTCTGGACGCGCTGCGCCCCGCGCCGCTGGGGGTTCAGGAAATCGGGCTCGACGGTCTGCCCGGCCGGGTGCTGGCCCGGGACATCGCCGCCCCGGTCGATGCGCCGCCCTTCGACCGCGCCACGGTCGATGGCTTTGCGATCCGCGCCGCCGATCTGTTCGAGGCTTCCGCCGCCCGGCCCGTGCATCTGCGCCTGAGCCCGGAGACCATCGCCTGCGGCACCGCGCCGATGCTTCCCGTGACCCCCGGCAGCGCCACGCCCATCGCCACCGGCGGCCCGATCCCGCGCGGCGCCGATGCGGTGGTGATGATCGAGCATACCGAGCCTGACGGGGATGGCATTGCGGTTGCCCGCGCGGTTGCGCCCGGCAGCCATATCTCCTTTGCGGGCTCGGACATTGCCCGCGGCCAGACGCTGCTGCGCAAGGGCACCCTGATCGGCGCGCCCGAGATTGCCATGCTGGCCGCCGTGGGGATCGACCGCGCGCCGGTCTGGCGGCGGCCGCGTGTGGCGGTGCTGTCCACGGGCGACGAACTGGTGCAGCCGGGCCAGCCCCTGCGCCCGGCTGCGGTCTATGATTCCAACGGCCCCGTCATCTCCGCCGCCCTGCGCGAGAACGGCTGCGAGGCCGTGCATCTGGGCGCGGTGCCCGACGATCCGCAGGCGCTGGAAACGGCGGTGCGCGCGGCCTTTGCCGGCCATGACGCGCTGATCCTGTCGGGCGGCACCTCGAAAGGGGCGGGCGATCTGACCGTGCGGGTGATCGAAGGTCTGGGCGCGCCCGGCATCGTCGCCCATGGCGTCGCGCTGAAACCGGGCAAGCCGCTCTGCCTTGCGGTCTGCGACGGCAAGCCGGTGGTGGTGCTGCCCGGTTTCCCGACCTCGGCCATGTTCACCTTTCACGATCTGGTCGCACCCGCGCTGCGCGCCATGGCGGGCCTGCCGCCGCGCGGGGCCGCCCGGGTCGAGGCCATCCTGCCCCTGAGGCTGAGCTCCGAGCTTGGCCGCACCGAATTCGCCATGGTCGCGCTGACCGAAGGGCCGGACGGGCTGGTGGCCCATCCGGTTGCCAAGGGTTCCGGCGCGGTCACGGCCTTTGCGCAGGCCGATGGCTTCGTGACCGTGCCCGCGCTGGTCGACAGCCTGCCCCCCGGCACCCGCGCCGAGGTCACGCTGTTCGGCCCGCGTGCCGATGCGCCGGGGCTTGCGATCATCGGCAGCCATTGCGTCGGGCTCGATGCCGTGCTGGGGCGACTGGCCGGGCGTGGCATCCGGGCGCGGATCCTTGCCACCGGCTCGCAAGGCGGGCTGGCGGCGCTGCGCCGTCGCGAATGCGACATTGCGCCGATCCACCTGCTCGACCCCGAAACCGGCGCCTACAACGCCCCCTTCCTGGCCGAGGGGATGCGCCTGATCCCCGGCTGGCGACGCATGCAGGGGCTGCTGTTCCGCCCCGGCGATCCGCGTTGCGAGGGGCGGGGGCTGGACGCCGCGCTGGCCGCGCTGCTGGCCGATCCCGAGGCGATCATGGTCAACCGCAACCAGGGTTCGGGCACGCGGGTTCTGCTCGACGGTCTGTTGGGCGGCGCGCGCCCGCCCGGCTACTGGAACCAGCCCGCTTCGCACAATGCCGTTGCGGCCAGCATCGCCCAGGGCCGCGCCGATTGGGGCATGGCGATCCGCCCCGTGGCCGCGGCGATGGGGCTGGGCTTTCTGCCCGTGGCCGACGAGCATTACGATTTCGCGGTCTGGCAGGATCCGCGCGACCCCGCGGCACTCGCCGCGTTCGAGGCCGCACTGGCCGACAGCGCCCCGGAGCTTGCCGCGCTGGGCTTTGTTCGGGCATGACGGGCGCGGCATGGCAATCGACAGGACAAGGCCGATGGACTGGACCGAGGAAGTGGACGCATCCGGGCTGATCTGCCCGCTGCCGGTGCTGCGCGCGCGCAAGCGGCTTTCGGCCATGGCGCCGGGCAGCGTGCTGCGTCTGGTGACCACCGATCCGGCCGCCGTGATCGACGTGCCGCATTTCTGCGCCGAGGCCGGGCATGATCTGCTGGCCGAAACCGCCCAAGGCGGGGCGCATATCTGGCTGATCCGCCGTGGACAGGGGGCTCAGATCCCGAAGCCGGAATAGGGCAGATAGCGCACCGGCGTTCCGGGCTCGATCACGGCCGCGCCATCGGGCAGTTCGACCAGCCCCGTCGCCCAGGCCAGCCCGCTGATCCGGCCCGACCCTTCCGAGGCAAAGACCTCGGCTGCACCTTCGGCACTCAGCCGTGCGCGCAGATATTCCCGCCGCCCGGCCTTCTTGCGCTTGGAAAACGCCGCCGGCACGGTGAAGCCCTGCGGCTCCAGCCAGCTCCCGCCCGCCAGCAGCGACAGGGCCGGGCGCGCAAAGATCAGCGTGCAGACCAGCGCCGCGACCGGATTGCCCGGCAGCCCGAACACCGGCACCCCCCGCCACATCGCCAGCGCCAGCGGCCGCCCCGGCTTGAGCGCGATGCGCCAGCTCGACAGCTCGCCCCGCAGTCGCAACAGCCGCGAGACATGATCCTCATCCCCCGCCGAGGCCCCGCCCGAGGTCAGGATCACATCCGCCATGGCGGCGCCCCGATCCAGCCGCGCGGCGATCTCGGCCTCGTCATCGGGGGCAAGGCCCAGATCGACCGGCCGATACCCCCAGCCCGCGACCGTCGACAGCAGCATCGGCCGGTTCGCGTCAAAGATGCGATGCGGCGCCACCTCGGCCTGCGCCTCGGCCAGCAATTCGTCCCCGGTCGACAGCACCGCCACCCGCAGCGGGCGATGCACCGTTACCTGCCCGATCCCCAGCGCGGTCAGCAGCGCCAGATCCGGCGGGCGCAGCCGGTGCCCGGCGGGCAGCACCGCGGCGCCCTCTGCCACATCCTCGCCCGCAAGGCGGGTATTGGCGCCCGGCTTCACCGGCCCGTCAAAGGCGACCATCTGCCCGTCGCTCGCGGTGTCCTCCTCCAGCACCACTGTATCGACGCCCTCGGGCAGGATCGCGCCGGTCAGGATGCGCAGGGCCGCGCCCGGCGGCACAGCACCGCGAAACGGCTGGCCCGCCGCCGCCCGGCCCGGGACCAGCGGCAGGCGCTGAACGCCCGCGCCGGTTGCCGCATGCGCAAAGCCATAGCCATCGACCGCCGAATTGGGCGCAGGCGGGTTCGCGCGCCGCGCGATGCAGGGCGCGGCCAGGATGCGCCCCGCCGCCTCGGCCACGGCCAGCGTCTCGGTTCCGGTCACCGGGCGCAGGGCCGCGCGCAGCCGCGCCAGCGCCTCGTCCACCGGCACCCAGTCCACGCCCTGCGGCATCGCGAAACAATCGTTGCGCAACCGCGGCGGGGTCAGCTCCGGGGCCGCTGCTGCTTCTCTCAGCGCCGCCTCATGGCCAAGGCCGAGGATCCAGCCCTCCTCGGCCAGCACCGCTTCGGGCAGGTCGGGCCGCAGCAGGGCCTCCAGCCCGCCCGCGCCCGCCAGCTGCCACAGCGCCCCTGCCAGCAGCCGCACCTGATGCGCGTCACGGGGCAGCCCGGGATCCTGCCGCTCGGCCGCGGCCACGGCAGGGGCCAGAAGCGAGGGGAACACCTCGGCCAGAACCACCGGCGCGTCCTGCCAGGGTTCCAGCGGCCAGGCCGCGATGCGGCCGGGATGGGCCGCGCGCAGCCGCCACAGCACCGGAAGCCCGGTCAGAACCTGACTGCCAACCGCCCCCGGGGTGCCCAGCTTCCAGACCGGCTGAGCACCCCGGGCGCGCTGGTCGGCCAGACGCCGCTCGGGCAGGCCATGGCCGTGCCGCGCGTTGCCCCGCAGCGGCAGATCGGGCAGGTCCATCCCCGCGGGCCGGAACCAGAACGGCCCAACCCCCGGAAAGGCGCGGTTTGCCTCGGCCGCCACGGCAAAGCGGTTATTGGCATTGTCCGGCCCATCCGCTATCCGCGCCGCAAGCCATTCCCAGACCGCCAGCGCGCCGGCCCGCCCGGTCAATCCGGCTGCAAACCCCGCCGGATAGCCAAAGGCGAAATCGGCGCCGATCAACAGCCGCTCGCCCGCCGCCAGAGCCTCCGCGACCAGCGCGTGCAGCCGCTCCTCGGCCGCTGCCCGCGTCGGCAGGTTCTCGACCGTCACTCCCCCGGCCCCCGCCAGCCCCAGCCAGATCGAATCCCGCCCCAGCCGCGGCCGTGCCGCCGCCGACCAGTCCACCACCGCGATACGGTCGGGCCTCACAGCCCCACCTCGCGCAGGATGAAATCGGCGATGGCGGCGGTATCATCCAGACCCAGAACCGGCAGAGCCCCGGCATCGGGCGGCGGCGCATCCGCCGCGATCGCCCGTATCGTGGGGTTCTGCCCCGCCAGCAGCGGCCGTCCGGCCGCCGCGCGCCAGGCCTCGATCTTGGGATGGGGCGCGCGCTTGTAGCCCTCGACCAGCACCAGATCGACCGGCGAGAGCCGCGCCAGCAACGCCTCAAGCGGCGGTTCCTCGGCCCCGCGCAATTCGGCCATCAGGGCCCAGCGGCGGGGCGAGGCCAGCACGACCTCGCGCGCGCCTGCCGCACGATGGCGGAAACTGTCGGTGCCGGGATGGTCGATTTCCGCGTCGTGATGGGCATGCTTGACGGTCGAGACCGCCAGCCCCCGTCCCGCGATCTCGGCCACCAGCCGCTCCATCAGATGGGTCTTGCCGGTGTTCTTCCAGCCGGTGACGCCATAGACACGCATCACTCTGCGCCCCTGCACGACGTCGACGCAGATGCACCATTGTCGGGGCGCAGGGCGGCGAGGGGGCTCGATGCCCCCGAGCCGCCCTCCATGCCGCACCTGTCCGCGCCCCGATGGCTCATGCCGCGCCCAGCGCCTCGGCCGCCTCCACATCCTCGGGCGTGTTGATGTTGAAGAAGGGATCGAAGGGCTGGCTGTCGAACAAAGCCGTCCCGGCACCATGGGCATCGGTCCAGAGCACGATCTTGCGCACGCCCCCTTCCAGCGCCGCCCGCAGATCGTCGCGCAAGCCAACTGGCCATAGCCCGAAGGTCGGATGCCGCTGCACCCGCCCCCCTTCATCTGGGCTTGCCGCCAGCGCCAGACCCGACGGCCCCGCCGCCGCCATCAGCCGCCCCGCCAGATCGCGCGGCAGGAATGGCGTGTCGGCCGCCGCCGTCACGATCGCCTTGGCCCCCTGCGCCGCCGCCCAGTCCAGCCCCGCCAGCACACCCGCCAGCGGGCCGGGATGGTCCGCCACCCCGTCGGCCAGCACCGGCAGGCCGAATTCGGCAAAGCGCGCTGGATCGCCATTGGCATTCAGCGCAAGCCCCGCCACCTGCGGGCCGAGCCGGTCGATCACATGCTCGATCAGCCGCCGCCCGGCGACGCGGCGCAGGCATTTGTCGCCGCCCCCCATCCGCGTCGCCCGCCCGCCCGCAAGGATCACGCCCGGCACCTTACTCATCGCCGCCCCCCTTGCGCCGGTGCGCCCGCGCCTCGGTCGGCACGGCGGCGGGGTCGGCATCGCGGATCAGCCGTTCCTCGCCCGCCAGACAGACGAACCGTGCGCCGCGCATCCGCCCGATCAGCGTCAGCCCGACCCGGCGCGCGATCTCGACCCCCCAGGCGGTAAAGCCCGAGCGCGAGGCCAGCACCGGGATCCCCATCAGCGCGCATTTGATCACCATCTCCGAGGTCAGCCGCCCGGTGGTGTAAAGGATCTTGTCCTCGCCCTGCACGCCATGATGCAGCATCCAGCCCGCGATCTTGTCGACCGCATTATGCCGCCCGACATCCTCCATGTAGACCAGCGGCTGGTCCGCCTGGCACAGCACCGTGCCGTGGATCGCGCCCGCCGCCAGGTAAAGCGACGGCGTGGTGTTGATCCGATGCGCCAGCGCGTAAAGCCAGCTTGTGCGCAGTTCGGCCTGCGGCAAGCTGAGCCCCTCGATCCCCTCCATCATGTCGCCAAAGACCGTGCCCACCGCGCAGCCCGAGGTGCGGGTCTTGCGGCGCAGCTTGTCCTCGTAGCTCGTGCGCGCGACGGTGCGCACCACCACCGCCTCGGCCTCGTCATCGTGATCGACAGCCGTCACCACATCGTCGGGGCGCAACATGCCCTGGTTCTTCAGGAACCCCAGCGCCAGATATTCGGGATAGTCGCCGATGGTCATGGCGGTGACGATCTCCTGCGCGTTCAGGAAGATCGTCAGCGGGCGTTCCTCGACCACGCTGATCTCGACCGCCGCGCCGGTCTGGTCGCTGCCCGCCAGCCGCCGGGTCAGGCGCGGCGCCTCGGGGTCGGGCAGGATCGGCAGGGTCTGGGTCATCGGGCGCCTCCGTTCACGGGTCAATCTGGCACCGCCCCTGCACCGAGGCAAGGCCGCAGCCCGGCCCCGCCATGGCGCTGGCCAACCGCCCCGCGCCGCGCTAGCCTTTCGCAGGGGAGGATCTGGGCCATGCTGGGATATATCACCACGCCCGGGCGCGGCGAGGGCGACCTGCTGCTGGCGGAACTGGCGAACCGGCTGCGGGCTGCGGGCGTGCGGCTGGCCGGGGCGGTTCAGGTCAATGTCGCGCGGCCGGGGGCCGAACGCTGCGACATGGATCTGTGCGTGCTGGGCGGCGACAAGGTCTGGCGGATCAGCCAGTATCGCGGCCCGCTGGCCACCGGCTGCCGGCTGGATGCGCAGGGGCTTGAACGCGCCGTGGGCGAGGTTGCCGCGGCGCTGGCCGCCGAGGTGCCGCCCGAATTGCTGATCGTCAACAAGTTCGGCATCCAGGAAATCGAGGGCCGCGGCTTTCGCCCGGTGATCGCGCAGGCGCTGCTGGCGGATGTGCCGGTGCTGACCGCGGTCAACGCCAAGAACCTGCCCGGGTTCCTGGCTTTTGCCGAGGGTCTGGCCGAGCCCCTCGCGCCCGAGCCCGAGGCGCTGGCGCAATGGTGCCTGGCCCGGCTTGCACCGCGAAGCGCGCCGCGCGTCACCGCCTGAGATCAGTCGCCATAGCCGCCTTCGGGATGGGTGCGGCGCACACGGTCGTCATGCGGGTCGAACCCGTCATTGACCACCGCCTCGACGCGGCAGGTCTCGCACAGGGTCAGAAGTTCCAGCCGCCGCGCCCCCTCGGGGCCTGCGAACATCCAGTGCCCGCCCAGCCTGTCCTGCACCCGGCGGATGCTTGATGCGGTGCCAAAGGGCTTGCCGCAGCCGGTGCAGGCGAAAGGCGCTTCCTCCTTCAGCACGCGCCTTGGCCGGTCCCACGCGGCCAGGTCGATCTGCGGCACCAGTGCGATGGCGGTCTCGGGGCAGGTCGCGGCACAGAGCCCGCATTGCACGCAGGCGTCCTCGGCAAAGCGCAGCATCGGCGCCTCGGGATTGTCGATCAGCGCACCCGTGGGGCAGACCCCGGTACAGGCCATGCACAGCGTGCAGGCCTCCGCATCCAGCAGCACAGCGCCAAAGGGGGCGCCCGCTTGCAGGTCGATCCGCTGCGCCGGGGCGGGTGCGGTGCGGATCATCTCGGCCATCGCGGTTGTCAGCAGCCCGCGCTTGTCGGTGGGCGGCAGGAAACCCGAGCGCGTGGCGCGGGCGGGCGCAGGGTCGTGCCAGAGCGCGGCGTCCAGCGCGTCGGGGTCGTCGGTCTCGATCAGCGCCACGGCATCCGCCGCATGGCCGGTCGCGGCACAGATCGTCCCCATCAGATCCAGCACCGCCGCCAGCCCCGAGTGGTCGTGCCGCGGTCGGGCCCGGCCCAGAACCCGCACCGCGCCCGCGCCCCAGGCCAGCGCAGCCGCCAGCGTTTCCGGGCCGGTCTGGGTGATCTCGTTCACCGCCATCGGGATCACATGCGCAGGCAGCCCCCGCCCGAACCGGGCCGAGGCGTCGATCAGCGCGGCGCCATGATCCTCGTCATGCAGCAGGATCACCGGCGCGGCGCTGGCGCCTGCGGCGAACCACGCGCGCAGTGCGGCGCGCAGCCGCCCGGCCAGCGTGCCCACCTGCGGCAGCGCATAGGACGCGGCACCTGTCGGGCAGGCAGCGGCGCATTGCCCGCAGCCCGCACAGATCGCGGGGTCGATCGTCACGCTGTCGCCCGCGGGCGTGATCGCCCCGGTCGGACACAGCGACAGGCAGCGGGTGCAGCCGGTCTTGCGGTTGCGGGAATGGGCGCAGAGATCGGCGCGGAAGTCGATGAAGCGCGGTTTGTCGAAGGTGCCGACCATCTGCGCCGCCCGCGCCACCAGATCGGCCACCGCAGCGCGGTCGCGCGGATCGGCACGGAAATAGCCCGGCCGCAGCGCATCGGCGGGGAAAAGCGGCACGCCCCCGGTCAGGTCGATCACCAGATCGCAGCGCGACACGGCCCCGTCGCGCGCGCCCTCGAACCGCAGGCTCCCGCGCGACGACGGCGCAGGCGCGGCATAGGCATCGACCGTCAGTTCGAACCCGCCCAGATGGCCCGTCGCGGCGCGGATGCGGCCCTGCAAGACGGGAAACACCGTCTGGCGCGGCGGCGTGACCTCGGCGCCGGGGGTCAGCAGAACGGTGATGTCCAGGCTCTCGGCCAGCCGTTCCGCCGCCTCGATCGCCACCGCGTCGCGGCCCAGCACCAGTGCCACGCCGTCGCTGTCCAGCGCAACCGTCTCGAAGGGGGCGGCCTCGATCTGTCCGGCGGCGATCAGCGCGGCCATCTTGGGGCCCGCGCGCCGCGCATCCTGGGACCAGCCCGCGGTTTCGCGGATATTGACGAAGCGCAGATCGCCCGCGAAACCCTCGGCCTCGGCCACCTGCCGGAACAGCGGCGCCTCCTGCGTGCAGGTCACGCACAGAGCCTCCGTCCGGCTCAGCGCGGCGCGGAAGCGGTCAAGCTGCGCCCGGCAAAGCTGTGTGCCCGGGCTGTCGCAGCCGACGCTGTCCAGCGCGGCGGCGTCAAGCGGCATGGTGCCCTCGCAGGTGCAGGTCAGGATGCGGCGCATGGCGGGCCTCGGGGCTGGCGAAGGATGCATTTGCTCATTAACTATAGTCTTCGGGACGCGCCGGACAGGGGGAACACTCCGGCCGCGGAGGAAAGGGCGCGGGGAGGCGCCGACGCGATGCCTGGGATCGAGATCCGCCCGCTGCGGCTGCCGCCGCCCTTTGCGCTGCATCGGATCGACGCGGGCGACGTGCTGGAGGCCGCCTGTGCACTGGCCCCGGACGCGGGCGCGGGAACGCTGGTTCTGGCAGAGCGGCCGGGGCTTCTGGCGCTGGCGGTGGTGCTGGAGCCCGAACAGCCGCTGGCCGAGGCGCGGCTGGCCTTTCTGGTCGGCATGGCGGCGCTGGCCGATGCGCTGGCCGCCCATTGCCCGCCCGAACGCCCCGTCCGCTTCGTCTGGCCCGACGAGATCCGCTATGACCGCTCGCGCCTTGGCGGCGGGCGCCTTGCCATTGCCCCCGGCTGCGCCGAGGACGCGTTGCCCGACTGGATGGTGTTTGCCGCCGAACTGATCGCCGACCGCGACGGCATCGACGAACCGGGCCGCTATCCCGACTCGATCTCGCTGGCCGAGGACCAGTTCGCCCCGGCCGGGGACATCGTGGAAAGCTTTGCCTCCTATCTGATGCTCTATTTCGACCGCTGGACCCATGAGGGGATCGAGGCCGTGACCAACCGCTACCTGATGCGCATCGACCCGCCGCTGTTGCGCGGGCAGCGCCGGATCGAGGGCGATGCCCTGGTCGAGATCAGCCATGCCGGCGCCACCCGGCGCATCGGCCTGACCGAGGGGCTTGCGGCCAGCACATGGCGCGGCGCGGGGGGGCCGCGACTGTGATCCGCCTGCCGCGCACGATCCGCCTCGATGCCTCGGACCCGGTGGTGTTCGGCGCGGCGGCCGAGCCGGGCGAATGGGCGGTGCCGGGCACCTTCCTCTTTGCCGGGCGCGATCCCGCAAGCCTGACCCGCAAACAGGCCATCGCCTTTCGCTCGGGCTTTCTGGGGATCGAAAGCTTCGGCTTCTCGACGCTGGTGGTGATCGCCGAGGCCACCGGGGCCGAGCACGCCGCCGCCATCGACCAGCTTGCCGCGCAGCTTGTCGCCCGGCTCGGGGCGCCCGATCCGGCCACCGCCCGCCCCGCCGCGACCGAGGAAATCGCGCTGGCCGCAGACCTCTGCCGCGATCACGCCGCGGGGATGCTGGTCGCGCTGCACCGCACTTGGGAAGGGGGCGCGATCCGCGAACAGTTCCGCACCCTGCGCCCGCGCGACGAGACGGCGTTTTCGGCCGGGTATCTGCGCGGCCATGACCGCGCCTTTCACATCGTCGAGGAGGAGGACGCCCCGCCCGTCGATCTGCTCAGCCTGCGCGATGGCGCTGTCCGGGGGCAGGGATGACCGAGTTCTGGGTCGCCAGCGGGCATCACCTGACACGGCTCGATGCTTCGGGACGGATGCAGGTCACGGACGCGTTGCTGCTGGCTTGGCTCGCCCGGCCCGAACTGCTGCCCCCGCCCGAGGCATGCGCCGCCGAGCGCGCGCTGCATGCCCGCCTGCTGGACACACCCCGCGCCGAAGTCGCGCCCGAGGCGGTGGCGGCGCTGGCCGATCCCGATGCGCGCGAGAACTGGGGTTTCCTGCTCAGCCTGCGCGATGCGCTGCTGGCCGCAGGCACGGTCGAGGGCGGCTATCTGGATCTGGTCCGCCGCGGCGTGCGGCTGCCGGTGGTGTTCCTGAACCAGCTTGTGCAGCTTGTCCTGCGCAACGCGCTCGACGGCTGTCAGGACGTGGCCACCCTGCGCGCGGCCGAGATGCTGTTCCGCCCGCAGAAGGGCCATGTCAGGGACGGCGCGCTGATCCTGGCCGACGAGGAACTGGTGGCCGAACTGGACGCCGAGATGCGCGCCTCGCCGCTGGCGGCGATGCTGAAGGGCGGGGTCGAGCAACTGGACATTCTGGGCGCGGGCAATGGCTGGACCTATTGGAGCCGGTCGGACGCCCATTCCATGGCGCTGAATTTCGGCGGCGATCAGGCAGCGCGGGCGGGGCTGGCCGCGGCGATGACGGCGTTCCTGCGTCACCTGCTGGGGTTCGATCTGCGGATCGAGGCGCTGACCTCGATCGAGGGCGTCGATTTCCGCTGGTTCATCGGGCTGGACGAGGTCGGCACAAGGATCGGCAACGCGCTCTGGCGCGGCGAGACGCCGGAAACGCCGCCCATCGGCCTGTTCCGTCTGGACCTTGCGCCCGGCGTTCCGGTGCGGCCCGCACTGGCGGGGCAGCCGGTCTGGCTGATCCTGGGTATGGGGGCCGACAGCGTGGTGCGGATGAAGCCGCAGAACCTGATCGCGGGGTTGCCCTTGCCGGGCGGCGGTCCGGGGCATTAGGATCCGGGCGATGGCGAAACACACGATCCGCATCGGCGTTCTTGCCGAGCTTCGCCCCCCGGTCACCCGCTGGGGCAAGCCCGCCCTGCGCCCCATTGCGATCCTTCCGGCCGAGCCCGCAACCCCGCCCCATACCCGGTTGACCACAATCGACGGGGTCGAGACCTGGTATCTGGGCGCGCGCGACCTGCTGTTTCATTCGGGCGATACGGGCCACCATCTGGACAATCTGAACGGCGCGCATCCATCGGTCTGGGTGGCGCTGCGCGGCACCGAACCCGGCGCGGCCGAGCTGGTGGCTGTCACCGTCGATCCCTATGAGGGCGAGGGGCTGGCGGGCGATCTGGCCCTGACGGTCGAGGCCGTGCCGATGCCCGCGCCGATTGCCGCCGAACTGGCCGCCTTCGTGCAGGCGCATCATGTCGAGGTGCCCTTCAAGAAACGCAAGCGCAGCCCGCAGGATCCGAATGCCGCTGCCGCGCCCGCGCCCCGCATCCTGCCCGGCGATCAGGGCTGGATCGCGCGGCAGGGCCGGACCGGCGAGGACGGGGGCCGCGGATGACCGGGCCGGGCGGCTTTCTTGAGCGCTGGTCGCGGCGCAAGCGTGGGGCCGAGCCCGACGACCCGCCCGCGCCGCAGGACGAGGCCACCCCCGACGAGGAAACCGAGCTTGGCCCCGAGGATCTGGCGGCACTGACCCCGGTCGAGGAGATCGACGCCCAGACCGACCTGCGCCAGTATCTGCGCAAGGGCGTGCCGCGCGCACTGCGCAATGCCGCGTTGCGCCGCAAATGGATGCTGAACGCCGCGATTCGCGACCATCGCGACATCGCGGTAGATTATGCTTGGGACTGGAACGTGCCGGGCGGCGTTCCGGGCGATGGCGGGCCGCTCGACCCCGATACGGTGCTGCGGATGGCCCAGCGCCTTCTGGCCCCCGCCGACACGCCTCCGGCCGCGCCCGTTGCTGCACTGCCGCAGGATCGCGATGCGCCCGAAACCGCGCCAGCCCCCCCGCCAGAGCCCACCGCACAGGCCATGGCGCCCGCCCCCGCCGCAGAACCCGCCCCCCCGGCAGAACGCCCGGAAGCGCCCGATGCCGCGCCGCAGCGTCGGCATGGCGGCGCGCGGCCGGTCTGACCCGGGGCGCCGCCCGACCCGCAGCCGCCGGGGAAAGGCTAAAAAAATGATTGCCTATGTGTCATTTTGTGGCAGCTTGAAAGAATACCCCGTCTGATTGTATGCTCTGGCATGCAGAGGGAACTGGCAGAATGACAGCAAGCCTCCCGCTCGTGGAGCCAGCCATCGAAGCCGCCGACGCCTTGCGAAGCGAGCAGTATCGCTTCGTCTCGGCGCTGCTGGCCGGGCCGCCTTCGGAGGCGCTGTTGCGGCTTGTCGCGGGGCTGTCGGGCGATGCGACGCCGCTGGGGCAGGCCTATGACGCGCTGGCCCGGGCCGCGGCGCAGACCGATGCAGGCGCGGTCGAGCGGGAATATTTCACACTGTTCATCGGGGTCGGGCGGGGCGAATTGCTGCCGCATGCCTCGTTCTACATGACGGGTTTTCTGAACGAACGCCCGCTGGCCGAACTGCGCGCCGATCTGGCCCGGCTGGGCGTCGCCCGCGCCGCGGACCGGCACGAACCCGAGGACCATATCGCCTTTGTTTTCGAGGTGATGGCTGACATGGCCGCAGGGAAACTGCCCGCCGTCATGGCGGCGCAGGCGGCATTCTTCGGTCGGCATATTGCCCCCTGGGCGGGGCAGTTCTTCGACGATCTGGCCATCGCGCCCGGCGCGGCCTTCTACCGTCCGTTGGCCGAGATCGGCCGGCTGATCGTCGATATCGAGACCCGGGCCTTTGCCCTGGCCGGTCACGGCACGGGCAGGGGGACCGGCACGGGAACCTGAGTGGAGACGCGCCGCGCGGCACGCCGGCGAGAGGGGAGGACAGATGGCACGGGACGATGCAGGCCGGGGAAACCGCGGCCAGACCGCCGTTGGTCAGACCGCCGCTGACGAGACAGGGATCGGGCGGCGCGGGTTTTTCGGGATGGCAGCCGGTGTCGCCGCGGGCGGTGCGCTGGGCATGGGCGGCGCCCGCCCGGCCGCGGCGCGGCAGGTGGGCGAGGAACGCACCCGCGCCCGCTATCGCGAGACCGAGCACATCCTGACCTATTACCGCACCAACCGTTACACCCGGACGGAGGGCTGAGCCATGCTTGTCAAACGCAGAACCCGCGACGCCGCGCAGACCGGCCGTCTGGCGGAACTGGCCGCGGGGCTGGCGGCGAAACCCATCGACCGGCGCAGCTTCCTGCGCAGTTCCGGGCTTGCCGTCGGGGGGCTTGCCGCCGCGGGGGCGCTTGGCCCCGGCATGACCCGCCGGGCCGAGGCCGGCCCGACCGATCACGGCCAGCCGATCGAGATCCGGCAGAACATCTGCACCCATTGCTCGGTCGGCTGCACCGTCAAGGCCGAGGTGCAGAACGGCGTCTGGGTCGGGCAGGAACCGGCCTGGGCGAGCCCGATCAACCGCGGCACCCATTGCGCCAAGGGCGCGGCGGTGCGCGAACTGGTGCATGGCGACCGGCGGCTGAAATACCCGATGAAGAAGCAGGGCGGCGAATGGGGCCGCATCAGCTGGGATCAGGCCATCGACGAGATCGGCGAGCGGATGCTGGCGATCCGCGACCGCTCTGGGGCGGACAGCGTCTATCTGCTGGGCTCGGCCAAGTTCTCGAACGAGGGCGCCTATCTGTTCCGCAAGTTCGCGGCCTTCTGGGGCACCAACAATGTCGATCACCAGGCGCGGATCTGCCACTCGACCACCGTGGCGGGCGTGGCGAATACCTGGGGTTACGGCGCCCAGACCAACAGCTACAACGACATCCGCAACGCCAAGACCGTGATCTTCATGGGCTCGAACGCGGCCGAGGCGCATCCCGTCTCGCTTCAGCACATCCTCGAGGGCAAGGAGTTGCAGCGCGCGAATGTCATCGTCATCGACCCGCGCTTTACCCGCACCGCCGCCCACGCCACCGAATATGTCCGCATGCGCCCCGGCACCGATATCGCCATCATCTGGGGCATCATGTGGCACATCTTCGAAAACGGCTGGGAGGATCGCGACTTCATCGCCAGCCGCGTCTACGGCATGGACCAGATCCGCGAGGCGGTGAAAGCCTATACGCCCGAGGTGGTCGAGGACATCTCGGGCATCCCCGGCGACACGCTGCGCCGGGTGGCCGAGCTGTTCGCCACGCAGCGCCCCTCGACCTTCATCTGGTGCATGGGCGGCACGCAGCACACGGTGGGCACGGCGAACGTGCGCACCTATTGCGACCTGCTGCTGGCGACCGGCAATGTGGGCTTCCCGGGAACCGGGGCCAATATCTTCCGCGGCCATTGCAACGTGCAGGGCGCCACCGATTTCGGCCTCGATGTGGGCAATCTGCCCTGTTACTACGGCCTTGGCGAAGGCGCCTGGAAGCATTGGGCGCGGGTCTGGGACGTGCCCTATGACTATTTCGTCAGCCGCTTCGACGCGGTCCCGGCCAAGGCGGGCCGCGATGCGCGCACGCCCGAGCAGAACATGGGCGTGCCCGGCATCACCTCAACCCGCTGGTTCGACGCCACGACCATGGATGCCGACGAGGTCGACCAGCGCGACAACATCAAGGCGATGATCGTCTTCGGTCATGGCGGCAACACCGTGCCGCGGATGATCGACGCGCAGAAGGGCATGGACGCGCTCGACCTTCTGGTGGTGGCCGACCCGCATCCGACAACCTTCACCGCGCTGCATTCGCGCACCGACAACACCTATCTGCTGCCGATCTGCACCCAGTTCGAGGTGTCGGGCTCGCGCACGGCCTCGAACCGCTCGGTGCAATGGGGCGAAAAGATCGTCGAGCCGATCTTCGAAAGCGACAATGATTTCGCGGTGATCCATCGGCTTGCGGACCGGCTCGGCTTTGCCGGGCAGATGTTCAAGAATTACGAGATGGTGCAGGGCAAGTTCGGGTCCGAGCCGACGCCGGAATCCATCCTGCGCGAGATCAATCGCGGCGGCTGGTCCACCGGCTATACCGGCCAGAGCCCCGAGCGGCTCAAGGCCCATATGGCCAACCAGCAGCATTTCGATCTGGTGACGCTGCGCGCCGGTCCCGATGCGCCCGAAGAAGTGCGCGGGGATTATTACGGGCTGCCCTGGCCCTGCTGGGGAACGGCGGCCTTCCGCCATCCGGGCACGCATATCCTCTATAACCCGAACATCCCGGTGAAGGATGGCGGCGGCGCCTTCCGGCCGCGTTTCGGGCTGGAGCGCGACGGCGAGACGCTGCTGGCCGAAGGTAGCTGGCCGGTCGGTTCCGAGATCGAGGACGGCTATCCCGAATTCACCTATGCGCTGTTGCAGGAACTGGGCTGGGACGGCGATCTGAGCGCCGAGGAACTGGCCGTGATCCTGCGCATCGGCGGCGAGAATCCGGGCGGCGTTTCCTGGTCCACCGATCTTTCGGGCGGCATCCAGCGGGTGGCCATCGAACATGGCTGCGTGCCCTTCGGCAATGGCAAGGCCCGCGCGGTCGCCTGGAACCTGCCCGACCCGATCCCGGTCCACCGCGAGCCGATCTATTCGCCGCGCCCCGATCTGGTGGCGTCCTGGCCCGCGCTGGACGATGCCCGCTTCCAGCGGATGCCGAATATCGGCCGCACCATCCAGCAGACGGCGGTGGATCAGGGGCTGGCGGGCCAGTTCCCGATCATCCTGACCTCGGGGCGGCTGGTCGAATACGAGGGCGGCGGCGAGGAGACCCGCTCGAACCCGTGGCTGGCCGAGTTGCAGCAGGACATGTTCGTCGAGATCAACCCGGGCGATGCCGCCGATCGCGGGATCGTCGATGGCGGCTGGTGCTGGGTCAAGGGCCCCGAAGGCGGCAGCCGGACAAGGGTCAAGGCACTGGTGACGGAACGGGTGGGCCGCGGCGTGGCCTTCATGCCCTTCCACTTTGCCGGGTGGTTCCAGGGGGTCGACCAGCGGGGCAACTACCCGCAGGGCACCGACCCCATCGTGCTGGGCGAATCCGTCAACGTGGTGACCTCGTATGGCTACGACCCGGTGACGGGCATGCATGAGGGCAAGGTCACCCTCGTCCAGATCGAAGCGGCGTAAGGGGAGGCGCGCGCCATGGCACGGATGAAATTCCTTTGCGACGCCGACCGCTGCATCGAATGCAACGCCTGCGTCACCGCCTGCAAGAACGAACATGAAGTCCCCTGGGGCATCAACCGCCGCCGGGTCGTCACCATCAATGACGGTCTGCCGGGCGAGCGGTCTGTCTCGATGGCCTGCATGCACTGCACCGACGCGCCCTGCGCGGCGGTCTGCCCGGTGAACTGCTTCTACACCACCGATGACGCGGTGGTGCTGCACAACAAGGACACCTGCATCGGCTGCGGCTATTGCTTCTTCGCCTGCCCCTTCGGCGCGCCGCAATACCCGCAGGTCGGCAATTTCGGTACCCGCGGCAAGATGGACAAATGCACCTATTGCTCGGGCGGTCCCGAGGCCGACATGAGCCAGGCGGAATATGTCAAGTATGGCGCCAACCGGCTGGCCGAGGGCAAGCTGCCGATCTGCGCCGAGATGTGCTCGACCAAGGCGCTGCTCGCAGGCGATGGCGACATCATCGCCGAGATCTACCGCGAGCGGGTGGTGACGCGCGGCTATGGCTCGGGGGCCTGGGGCTGGCGCACCGCCTATGGCGACACGGTCACGGTCTGAGTAGGCAGGGAGGAACCGACATGCTGAAGACCCTGATCTCGCGACTGCCGATGCTGGTGCTGCTGGCCAGCCTGACAACCCTGGCGGCCCCCGCCGCACAGGCGCAGGTCAACCCGACCGCCAGTTCCGTGCAGGAACAGGAGTTGATGCGCGCGCTGCAAACCGGCGATTTCGTCGCCGGGCGCGTCTCGATCCCCGACGAGCGCGCCGGGGCGCTGATCAAGCCCGGCAACAAGGGCTGGGCCGGTATCCAGGGCACCACCTTGCGGGTGATCTCGGTCGCCGCGGTGCTGGTGACACTGACGATCCTGGCCGCGTTCTATGCCTATCGCGGGCGCATCCGCATCGATTCCGGCTTTTCCGGCCGGGTGATCGAACGCTTCGACGGCATCGAACGCTTCGGGCACTGGCTGCTGGCGTGCAGCTTCGTGGTGCTGGCGCTGACCGGGCTGAATTTCGTGGTCGGGCGCTGGACGCTGTTGCCGCTGGTCGGCGAAGACACGTTCGGCACGCTCAGCGCCTGGTTCAAGCTGGCGCATAACTTCATGGCCTGGCCCTTCATGCTGGGGCTGGTCTGGGTCTTCGTGACCTGGGTCGGGCGCAACCTGCCAAGCAAGGTGGATGTGAACTGGCTCAAGGTCGCGGGCGGTCTGTTCACGCGCGGGCTGCATCCGCCTGCGGGCAAGTTCAACGCAGGCCAGAAACTTCTGTTCTGGATGGTGATCCTGGGCGGTGTGGGCCTGTCCTATACCGGTGTCTTCATGCTGTTCCCCTGGCTTGCCGGTTCGCCGGCCGAATGGCAGACCTATCAGGTGATCCACGCGCTGTTCGCGGCCTTCATGTCGGTGGTGATCTTCGGGCATATCTATATCGGCTCGCTGGGGATGCAGGGCGCCTTTTCCGCCATGGGCTCGGGCAAGGTTGATCTGAACTGGGCCAAGGAGCACCATTCGCTCTGGGTCGAGGAAGAAGTGGGCCACGGCAAGGGGGCCGCCGGGAAACCGGGTGCGGCCGCCACGCCTGCGGAATAGGCCATGCCCTGCCGGGATGCGGCAGGGCCTTACGGATGGCGATGGCCCGGCCCGCAGGGGGCGGGCCATTTCCCTGACCGCAACCCGACGGACAAGCCCGCAATGAATGCCGAGACCGACACAACGCTTCTGGCCCGGGCCCGGGCCGCGCTGGCGCCGCTGCCGCTGCCGGGGGGCGGCACGCTGGGCGCGTCGGACCGGCTGGCGGGGCTGAGTTCCAGCGCGGGTCTTGTGACCGCCGCGATCCGCGTCACCCGAGACGAGGCCCCGGCCTTTGCCGGTTTGCGTGCCGCGGCCGAGACGGTTCTGGCCGCGCTGCCCGGTGTCGCCCGGGCGCAGGCCGTGCTGACGGGCGAGGCCCCAGCCCCGGCACCGGGCAGGCCCGCGATCCTGCCCGGGGTGCGCCATGTGATCGCGGTCGCCTCGGGCAAGGGCGGCGTGGGCAAGTCCACCACGGCGGTCAACCTCGCGCTGGGGCTACGCGCGCAGGGGCTGGCGGTGGGGCTTCTGGATGCCGATATCCACGGCCCTTCGGCGCCGACGCTGCTGGGACTGCGCGGCCAGCCGCGGCTTGGGCCGGGGCGCAGGCTGCTGCCGATGGAGGCGTTCGGGCTCAAGGCGATGTCCATGGGCGTTCTGGTCGATGCGGAAACCGCGATGATCTGGCGCGGGCCGATGGTGATGTCGGCGATCACCCAGATGCTGGCCGAGGTCGATTGGGGCAGGCTGGACGTGCTGGTGGTGGACATGCCGCCCGGCACCGGCGACGCGCAGCTTGCCATCGCGCAGGGCGCGCGGCTTTCGGGTGCGGTGATCGTCTCGACCCCGCAGGATCTGGCGCTGATCGACGCGCGGCGCGGCATCGCCATGTTCCGCAAGCTCGACGTGCCGATCCTGGGCCTTATCGAGAACATGGCGCAGTTCCTTTGCCCGACCTGCGGCAGCACGCATGCGATCTTCGGCACCGGCGGCGCCGAGGCCGAGGCCGCCCGCCTTGGCGTGCCTTTCCTTGGCCCCGTGCCCCTGACGATGGAGCTGCGCCACGCCTCGGATCGCGGCCAGCCGGTCACGGCACTCGACCCCGACGGCCCGCTGGGCCAGATCTATCAGGCACTGGCCCGCAGCATCGCGGCGGCGCTGGTCCCCCCGACACCGACCACAAAAGAGGAGATCCCGGGATGAAAGCCTTTCTTTTCGCCGCTGCCATGGCCGTCGTCATGGCCGTGACCGCGCATTACGTTCTCGACCAGGGCTTCCAGCAGACCGCACAGGACAGCTTTTCGACCGAAGGCGTCCGGCTGAGCAACTGACCGCGTGGCCGGGCGCCTTTTTCCCCTTGCGGCGGGGGCCGCGCTGGCCCTTGGCCTGTCGGCAGAGGCGCAGGATCTGGGCGGCCATGGCGGGCCGGTCGGCGCGCTGGCGGCGGCGGGTGCGCTTGTCCTGTCGGGCAGCTTCGATACCCGTGCGATCCTGTGGGATGCCCCCGAGGCCACCGCGCGGCGCGTGTTGCGCTTCCACGACGGGGCTGTGACGGCGACCGCGATCCTGCCCGATGGCGCGCTGGCGACCGGCGGACAGGACGGGCGCGTGGCGATCTGGGCGGCCACCGGCACCGAACCCCGGTTGACCGGCACCCCCCACCGCGCCCCGGTCGGCGCGCTGGCCGTGACCCCGGACGGCGGCACCCTGCTGGCCGCAGGCTGGGACGGGCAGGTGCAACGGATCGAGCTTGCGACCGGAGCCATCACGCTGGACCCCGCCCATCGCGACCGCATCGCCGGGCTGGGCGTGCTGGCTGACGGGCGCATCGTGACGGTGGGCAGCGACCTGCGCCTGACGCTGCGCGCGCCCGACCTGACCCTGCTGGCCGCGGCCGATCTGCCCGATCTGCCCAACGGGCTGGCCATCGCGGGCGAGGCGGTCGCGGTGGTCTTCGCCGATGGCGCGCTGCGCAGCTTCACCCCCGAGGGCGCGTTGCGGCCCGAACGCTTCCTGACCGACCGCCCGCTGGTCGCCGTGGCCGCCAGCGCCGACACGGTTGCGGCGGCGGCGGTCGATGGCACGGTCTGGGTGCTCGACCTGCCCGATCTGGGAGTTCGCCACCGGATCGAGCCGGGGCAGGGGCCGGTCTGGGCGCTGGCGCTGAGCGGCGAGACGCTGTTGACCGGCGGCGCAGACGGCATGATCCGGCGCTGGAGCCTTGCCAGCGGCGCCCCCCTCGGCACAGGTGCCGCCGCGCCCGCCGAGCAGTTCGACGATGGCAGCCGCGGGGCGGAGATCTGGCGGGCCTGCGCCGTCTGTCACAGCCTGACACCCGAGGGCGGCAACCGTGCCGGTCCCTCGCTGCACGGGATTTTCGGCCGCCGCATCGCCAGCCTGCCGGGCTATGATTTCTCGCCCGCCCTGCGCGCCATGCACCTGACCTGGACGCCCGAAACCGTCGCGGCGCTGTTCGAGCGTGGCCCCGAAAGCTACACCCCCGGCAGCCGCATGCCCGAACAGCGCCTGTCCGACCCCGAGGATCGCCGCGCGCTGACAGACTTCCTGGCGCGGATGACGCGCTAGGCAGTCGCTTGCGCGCCGCAAAACCCCTATCTCTGCGCTGCGGTCGCGGTCATGTTCCGGGTCGAGGCGGTGTCGGTCAGGCCCGCGGCGGCGGCTTTCTCGGCCAGAACCTCGGCGCGGGGGCGCCAAGCATATTTCGGATCCTCGGTGGTACGCGACCAGAACAGTTCGCCCCCCGAACGCCATGGGTCCAGCACCACGCCCGCCTCCATCGGGTCGCCCCGGCGGCTGAGGATCACCGTGGAATGGTCGATCCGGAACAGCCGGTCGCCGGGCGAGATGGCGCGGTGCAGTTGCAGCGTGCGGAAGCCTTCCTCGCCAAGCCGCGCCTCCATGTCTTCGGCCCATTGATAGCACAGGCCCCGGTCGCGCAGGCCCATGTTGACCTTGGTGTTATGCACCAGCGGCGGGTCGGTCACGCGATAGTCGCGCGCCAGCTGGCGGGCATGGGCATGCGCGATCTCGGCGGCGCGGGCGGCTTCGGCGGGGTCGATGCCGGGGCCCAGATCCTGGATAGTGCGTGCCAGCGCGGTCACCTCCTCGGGGGCGGCGGGCGGTGGGCCGTAGCGCTCCGGCCCGGGTCCGGCGCCGCAGGCTGACAGGGTCAGGGCAGCCAGCAGCATCAGCGCGGCAAGCGGGGATCGGATCGCGGTCACGGGGTCTCCGTCGGGTCGGTGCTGTCGGTCACTGGCTACCCCGGCCGCGCCCGTCTGTCGAGCCGGTGCTTGCGCATGGGGCGTCGCGGATCGGGAAAGCGCTTGTCAGCGCAGGGTATTGGTTATATTTCCTTACCAATTAAGGGGGAGATGCGCCGATGGACATGCCCGTGCCCAAGGCCGCGGTCATCGCGAAGAAGGATCATGTCGTGGCGCGTCTGGCCGAGGTGCTGGGCGAGGGCGCGGTTATCCACGATCCGGCCGAGACGCGCGCCTATGAATGCGACGCGCTCGCCGCCTATCGCTGCCCGCCGATGGCGGTGGTGCTGCCCGGCTCGACCGAACAGGTTTCGGCGGTGCTGCGCATCTGCCACGAGGAGGGCGTGCCGGTGGTGCCGCGCGGGTCCGGCACGTCGCTCGCGGGTGGCGCGATGCCGACGGCGGATTGCGTGATCCTGGGCGTGGCGCGGCTGAACCGGGTGCTGGAGGTCGATTACGACAACCGCATCATCCGGGTCGAGGCCGGGCGCACCAATCTGAGCGTGACCGGCGCGGTCGAGGCCGAGGGGTTCTTCTATGCCCCCGATCCGTCCTCGCAACTGGCCTGTGCCATCGCGGGCAATATCGCGATGAATTCGGGCGGTGCGCATTGCCTGAAATACGGTGTGACGACCAACAACCTGCTCGGCATCACGCTGGTGCTGATGGATGGCACCGTGGTCGAGATCGGCGGGGCCTATCTGGATGCGGGTGGCTATGACTGGCTGGGGGTGATCTGCGGCTCCGAAGGGCAACTGGGCGTGGTGACCGAGGCCACGCTGCGCATCCTGCCGAAACCCGAGGGCGCGCGGCCGGTGCTGATGGGGTTCGACAGTTCCGAAGTGGCCGGCGCCTGTGTCGCCGACATCATCAAGGCGGGCGTGCTGCCCGTTGCGATCGAGTTCATGGACCGCCCCTGCATCCGCGCGACCGAAGCCTTTGCAGGCGCGGGCTATCCCGATTGCGAGGCGCTGCTGATCGTCGAGGTCGAGGGCAGCGCGGCCGAGATCGACGAACAACTGGGCCTGATCAAGCAGATCGCGCGCAGGCATGATCCGGTCGAGCTGCGCGAAAGCGGGTCCGAGGCGGAAAGTGTCGCGATATGGAAGGGGCGGAAATCGGCCTTTGGCGCGATGGGGCAGTTGGGCGATTACATGTGCCTTGACGGCACGATCCCGGTGTCGGCCCTGCCCCATGTGCTGCGCCGGATCGGCGAGATGTCGGCCGAATTCGGGCTGGGCGTGGCCAATGTATTCCATGCGGGCGACGGCAACATGCACCCGCTGATCCTGTTCGATGCCAACAAGCCCGGCGATCTGGAACGCTGCGAGGCGTTCGGGGCGGCGATCCTGAAGCTTTGCGTCGAGGTCGGCGGGTGTCTGACCGGCGAGCATGGGGTGGGCATCGAGAAGCGCGACCTGATGGATGTGCAGTTCGACGCGGCCGATCTGGAGGCGCAGATGCGGGTGAAGGATGTGTTCGATCCCGGCTGGCTGTTGAACCCGGCCAAGGTCTTCCCGCTGGACGCGAGCGCGGGGCGGCGGGCGGGGTGAGGGGGCTGTCTGCCCCCTCACCCCCGAGGATATTTGGAGCCAGAAGAATGATGATACCGGGGACGGAGGCGGAACTGGCCGAGGCGGTGGCCGCGGCGCCGGGGCCGCTGCGGATTGTCGGCGGGGGGACGCGGCCGGTGGGACGCGCGATCGAGGGCGATCTGCTGTCGGTGGCGGGGCTTTCGGGCGTGGTGCTCTATGAGCCCGGCGCGCTGACGCTGGTGGTGCGCGCAGGCACCCCGCTGGAGGAGGTCGAGCGGGTGCTGGCGGGGGAGGGGCAGCGGCTGGCATTCGAGCCGATGGATCATCGGGGGCTGTTGGGCAGGTCCGGCGTGCCGACCATCGGGGGCGTGGTGGCGGGCAATGTCTCGGGGCCGCGCCGGGTGCAGGCGGGGGCCTGTCGCGACAGCCTGATCGGAGTGCGCCTTGTCGATGGGCGGGGGGCGGTGATCCGCAATGGCGGGCGCGTGATGAAGAATGTCACGGGCTATGACCTGGTCAAGCTGATGGCGGGCAGCCGGGGCACGCTGGGGGTGCTGAGCGAGGTGGCCTTCAAGCTGTTGCCGGTGCCCGAAAGCGCGGCGAGCCTGACCTTGCACGGGGCGGATGGGGCGCGGGCCTTCGAGGCGATGACGCGGGCGATGAAGAGCCCCTTCGAGGTGTCGGGGGCCGCCTGGCTGCCGGGGGCGGCCGAGGTGCATCTGCGGCTTGAGGGGTTCGCGGGCTCGGTTGGCTATCGCGCGGGGCGGCTGACCGCTCTGCTGGCCGATCTGGGCGAGGTGACGGTCGAGACCGGGGCCGAGGCGGTGGCGCGGCTTTGGCGGTCGATCCGGGATGTCGAGGCCCTGGCGGGCCATGCCTTTGTCTGGCGGGTGTCGATGGCGCCCGGCGCGATGCGGGCCGGGTTGCGCGCGGATCTGGATCGCACGGCGCGGTTCGATTGCGTGGTGGACTGGGCCGGGGGCCTGTGCTGGATCGGGATGACCGAGGCGCAGGCGGCAGACTATGTGCCGCGTTACGGGGCCGAGGATGCGATCTCGGGGGCGATCCGGTTTCATCGCGACCTCCAGGAGGAAATGGCCGATCCGGAACTGGGCGGGGGGCATGCAACGCTGGTCAAGGGGCCGGAGCCCTTGCGCGCCGCCGTGCCGGTGTTCCAGCCCGCGCCGGCGCCGCTGGCGGCGCTGGCGCGCGGGCTTCGGGCGCAGTTCGATCCGCGCGGCATTCTGAACCCCGGGCTGATGAGCTAGCGCGATGCAGACGCATTTCACCGAAGACCAGTTGCGCGATCCCGGCATCGCGCGGGCGAACGAGATCCTGCGCGCCTGTGTGCATTGCGGGTTCTGCACCGCGACCTGCCCGACCTATCAGGTTCTGGGCGACGAATTGGACAGCCCGCGGGGGCGCATCTACCTGATCAAGGACATGCTGGAGAATGACCGGCCTGCGGATGAAAAGACGGTCCGGCATATCGACCGTTGCCTGTCCTGCCTGGCCTGCATGACGACCTGCCCTTCTGGCGTGCATTACATGCATCTGGTCGATCACGCCCGCGCCCATATCGAGCGGACCTATCGCCGCCCGTTCCGCGACCGGGCCTTGCGCTGGCTGGTGGCCAAGACCTTGCCCTATCCGGCGCGGTTCCGGGTGGCGATGCGGCTGGCAAGGCTGGGGCGGCCGGTGGCGGGGCTGCTGCCCGATGCGCGGCTGCGGGCGATGCTGGCGATGGTGCCCGAACGCCTGCCGAAGCGCAGCCCGAACGACCGGCCGCAGGTCTTTGCCGCGCTGGGCGCGCGGCGGATGCGGGTGGCGTTGCTGACGGGCTGCGCGCAGCGGGTGCTGGATACCGATATCAATGATGCCACCATCCGGCTGCTGCGGCGGCTGGGCTGCGAGGTGGTGATCGCGCGCGGCATGGGCTGTTGCGGGGCGCTGACCCATCACATGGGGCGCGCGGGCGACAGTCACGCGATGGCGGCGCGCGCGATCCGGGCCTGGAGCGCCGAGATCGCGGGCGAGGGGCTGGATGCGATCGTGGTCAATACCAGCGGCTGCGGCACGACGATCAAGGATTACGGCCACATGTTCGCGGGCGATCCGCTGGAGGCAGAGGCAAGGGCCGTGGCGGAACGGGCGCTGGACATTTCCGAACTGGTCGAGCGTCTGGGCCTGCCCGAGGGGCGGGGCGGGATGCGGGTGGCCTATCACGCAGCCTGTTCGCTGCAACATGGCCAGCAGATCAGGACCGCGCCCAAGGCGCTGTTGCAGCGGGCGGGGTTTCAGGTGGTGGAGCCGGCGGATGCGCATCTGTGCTGTGGCTCGGCAGGCACCTACAACCTGTTGCAGCCCGAGATCTCGGCCGAGTTGAAGGCGCGCAAGGTGCAGAGCCTGGAAGCGCGGGATCCGCAGGTGATCGCCACGGGCAATATCGGCTGCATGATGCAGATCGGTTCGGGCACCGGGGTTCCGGTGGTGCATACGGTCGAATTGCTGGACTGGGCGACGGGCGGGCCGCGACCACGGGCGTTGGATGCAGGCTAGGGGCGCGGCCATAATCCTGCCCCGGGCGGGTGCTATGCCCGCGCGATGGGACGGAACTGGTGGCATTTCCCGGCGCTGGCCGGGCTTGTGGTCTGGCTTGGCGCGGGGCTCGCGGCGGCCGGGGACGGGCCGTTGCGCGCGCTGGAGAATGGCGACGCCGCAAAGGGCTGGCAGGCGGTCGGGCGGATCGAGCTTGACGGGCGAGGCTTCTGCACCGGGGCGCTGATCGCGCCGGATCTGGTGCTGACCGCGGCGCATTGCCTGTTCGACAAGACCAGCGGGGCGCCGGTTCCGCTGTCCGGTCTGGAATTTCTGGCGGGTTGGCGCAATGGCCGGGCCGAGGCGTATCGGCGGGTGCGCCGCGGCATCGTTCATCCCGAATATCGCTACGATGCGCCGGACGACATTGCGCGTGTAGCCCATGATCTGGCGCTGCTGCAACTTGAACAGGCGATCCGGCTGCCGGGGCTGCGCCCCTTCGAAACCGGGGATCGGCCACGCATGGGCGCCGCGGTGGGCGTGGTGTCCTATGCCGAGGGCCGGTCCGAGGCGCCCTCGCTGCAAGAGGTTTGCCATGTGCTGGCCGGGCAACCCGGTGTCGTCATGCTGTCCTGCGCGGTGGATTTCGGCGCCTCGGGCGCGCCGGTCTTCCGGGTCGAAGGGGGCGTGCCGCGGATCGTCTCGGTTGTGTCTGCCAAGGCGGCGTGGAATGCGCGGCCGGTGGCGCTGGGCTCCACGCTGGGCGCGTCGCTTGCGCTGTTGCAGGCGCAGCTTGCGGCGGGCGAGGGGGGGATCGCCCAGAGCGGGCCGCCGCCGCGCCAGTTCGGCCAGGGCGGCGCGCGCGAGACCGGCGGCGCGCGGTTCGTGCGTCCCTGACCCTGGACGCGCCCCGGACGGGCTGGGGGGCCGATGTCCGTCCTTGCGTCAGGCTTCGGGGCAGGCGGGGCGCAGCATCCCCGCGATCGCCGCGAATTGCGGGGCCAGCGGGCTGGTCCGGCGCCAGACCATGCCGACCGTGCGTTTCGGGCAGGGCGCGGGCAGGCGCGCGACCGAGACGGCGGCCGAGCGGGTTTCGGTCGGGATGGCCATTTCGGGGATCAGCGTGACGCCGATGCCTGCGCCGACCATCTGCACCAGCGTTGCAAGCGAACTGCCCTCCATCAGGTCGCGCGCCGCGCGGGTCGTGGGGGCGCAGAAGGACAGCGCCTGATCGCGGAAGCAATGCCCCTCTTCCAGCAGCAAAAGCCGCATCTCGCGCAGCCTTTCGGCACAGGGCACCGGCCGGTCGGCATCGGCAAGCGGGCGGACCAGCACGAAATCCTCGTCGAACAGCGGTTCCTCGTGCAAGGCGGGTTCCGAGACGGGCAGCGCGACAATGGCCAGATCCATCCGCCCCTCGACCAGATCGCGGATCAGCGTCTGGGTGACCGCCTCGCGCGGGCGGATGTCCAGATCGGGGTTCTGCGCACCCAGCGCGGTGATGAAGCCGGGAAGAAGATAGGGCGCGATGGTGGGGATCACCCCGATCCGCAGCCGCCCGGTCAGGCTGCCCCGCGCGGCGCGGGCAAGATCGTCCAGTTCCTCGACCTCGCGCAGGATGCCGCGGGCGCGTTCGGCGAGCGCCTCGCCCAGCCCGGACAGGCGGATCTGGCGTGCGCTGCGTTCGATCAGGGGGGCGCCCAGCAGCGCCTCAAGCTCCTTGATCTGCACCGACAGGGCGGGCTGCGAGATGCCGCAATCCTCGGCGGCGCGGCCGAAATGGCGGTGCCGGGCCAGCGCCTCGAAATAGCGCAGATGCTTGAGGGTGAGGCCAATCATAGCCTAAGGTTATCGCTGTCATTAGAACTTCAAAATTCCAATAATGATAATAGATGCTAGAAGCAATCTGTGATCCGGGGGCGGATTCGCGCGGGGGTGGTGCGGCACACAGGCCGGCGCCCCTTCCCGACCCCCGGCCAATGACCATCAGAGGAGAACCCGAATGGACGGAAACGACATGGCGACCGGCAAATGCCCGGTGATGCATGGCGGGAACACCGCGATGAACAGCACTGTCATGGAATGGTGGCCGAACGCGCTGAACCTGGACATCCTGCATCAGCATGACACCAAGACCAACCCGCTGAAGGGGTTCGACTACCGCAAGGCGGTCAAGACGCTGGATTATGACGCGCTCAAGGCCGACGTGCGTGCGCTGATGACCGACAGCCAGGACTGGTGGCCGGCCGACTGGGGCCATTACGGCGGGTTGATGATCCGCATGGCCTGGCACGCGGCGGGCACTTACCGGATCGCCGATGGCCGGGGCGGCGGCGGCACCGGCAACCAGCGTTTCGCGCCGCTGAACTCCTGGCCCGACAACGTGAGCCTGGACAAGGCGCGGCGGCTGCTGTGGCCGGTCAAGAAGAAATACGGCAACAAGATCAGCTGGGCCGACCTGATCATCCTGGCGGGCAACGTGGCCTATGAATCCATGGGGCTCAAGACCTATGGCTTCGCCTTCGGCCGCGAGGATATCTGGCATCCCGAAAAGGACATCTACTGGGGCGCCGAGAAGGAATGGCTGGCGCCGTCGGATTCGCGCTACGAGGATCTCGACAATCCCGCGACCATGGAAAACCCGCTGGCCGCCGTGCAGATGGGCCTGATCTACGTCAACCCCGAAGGCGTGAACGGCCAGCCCGACCCGCTGAAGACCGCCGCGCAGGTGCGCGAGACCTTTGCCCGGATGGCGATGAATGACGAGGAGACCGTTGCGCTGACCGCGGGCGGGCACACTGTCGGCAAGTGCCACGGCAATGGCGATGCCAGCCTGCTGGGCCCCGATCCCGAGGCGGCGGATGTCTGCGAACAGGGCTTTGGCTGGTCGAACCCGAACAAGTCGGGCAAGGGCCGCTACACCGTGACCAGCGGCATCGAGGGCGCCTGGACCACCCATCCGACCAAGTGGGACAACGGCTATTTCTACCTGCTGTTCACCTATGACTGGGAGCTGAAGAAATCCCCCGCCGGTGCCTGGCAATGGGAGCCGATCGGCATCAAGGAAGAAGACAAGCCGGTCGATGTCGAGGATCCCTCGATCCGCTACAACCCGATCATGACCGATGCCGACATGGCGATGAAGATGGACCCGGTCTATCGCGAGATCTCCGAGCGGTTCCACAAGGATCCGGACTATTTCTCGGAGGTGTTCGCGCGGGCCTGGTTCAAGCTGACCCATCGCGACATGGGGCCGAAGACGCGCTATATCGGACCCGAGGCGCCGACCGAAGACCTGATCTGGCAGGATCCGGTTCCGGCGGGGTCCACCTCTTATGATGTGGCGGCGCTGAAGGCGAAGATCGCGGCATCGGGCCTGTCGATTGCCGAGATGGTGGCGACCGCCTGGGACAGCGCGCGGACCTTCCGCGGGTCGGACATGCGGGGCGGGGCCAATGGCGCGCGCATCCGTCTGGCGCCCCAGAAGGACTGGGAGGGCAACGAGCCTGCGCGGCTGCAAAAGGTGCTGTCGGTGCTGGAGCCGCTGGCCGCTGCGGCGGGGGCGTCGCTGGCCGATACCATCGTGCTGGCGGGCAATGTCGGGATCGAACAGGCCGCCAAGGCCGCGGGCCATGACATCGAGGTGCCCTTTGCGCCGGGCCGCGGCGACGCGACCGACGAGATGACGGACGCGGCATCCTTTGCGGTGCTGGAACCGCTGGCCGATGGCTTCCGGAACTGGCTCAAGAAGGATTACGTCGTCAGCCCCGAGGAACTGCTGCTGGACCGCACGCAACTGATGGGCCTGACCGCGCCCGAGATGACCGTTCTGGTCGGGGGGATGCGGGTTCTGGGCACCAATCACGGCGGCACCCGGCATGGCGTGTTCACCGACCGCGAAGGCGCACTGACCAGTGACTTCTTCGTGAACCTGACCGACATGGCCTATAAATGGGTGCCTGCCGAGGGCGGCGTCTACGAGATCCGCGACCGCAAGTCGGATGCGGTGAAGTGGACGGCCAGCCGGGTCGATCTGGTGTTCGGCTCGAACTCGGTCCTGCGGGCCTATGCCGAAGTCTATGCCCAGGACGACAACGCCGAAAAGTTCGTTCAGGACTTCGTGGCGGCCTGGGTCAAGGTGATGAACGCCGACCGCTTCGATCTGGCGGCATAAGCGAAACCGGCCATCCCCGCAGCCTTGCGGGGGTGGCCGTCGCCCGTTCAGGCGTGGGGGCCGGGGGCGATCACGCTGTCGGAATGGCCCTCGACCAGCCGCAGGAAGGCGTCGATCTCGTCATCCGTGGTACACCAGGAACAGACCAGACGGGCCGAAAGCGGCTGATCGCCGGGGCCGTCCAGCGACTGGTCCATCGGCCAGAGGTAATATTGCGCGCCCGCCTTCTGGGCCCGGCGATGCCCCTCGCGCGGCCAGGCGGCGAAGACGGAATTGGCCTGGGTCGGGTGCAGAAGCGTGGCGCCGGGCAGCGCGGCGATGCCGGAGGACAGGCGCTGCGCGGCGGCATTGGCGCGCGTGGCCATCTTGCGCCACAGATCGTCCTTGAGATAGGCTGCCATCTGCGCCGACAGATACCGGTGCTTGGAGAAAAGATGCCCGCCGCGCTTGCGCCGAAGCTCGAATTCCCAGGCGCGGGCGGGATCGAACAGCACCACCGCCTCGACCCCCATCAGCCCGTTCTTGGTGCCGCCAAAGGACAGCACATCGACGCCCGCCTTCCATGTCATCTCGGCCGGGCTGCACCCCGCCGAGACCAGCGCATTGGCAAAGCGCGCGCCGTCCATATGCACCGGCAGGCCCGCTTTCCGCGCCACGGCGCAGATCGCCGCGACCTCGGCCGGGGAATAGACCGCACCCGCCTCGGTCGCATTGGTGATCGAGACCGCGCCGCGCTGGACATTGTGCACGCCCGCCCGCGCGGTGAAGCCGATGGCGCGGGCCAGCGCGTCGGGGTCCACCTTCGCATGATCGCCGCCCACCAGCGTCAGCTTGGCGCCGCCGGTGAAGAATTCGGGCGCGCCGCATTCGTCTTCTTCGACATGGGCGTTCTGGTGGCAATAGATCGTGGCCCAGGGCGGGCAAAGGCAGGCCAGCGCCAGCGCATTCGCTGCGGTGCCGGTGGCGACCAGATACACCTCGGCCTCGGGCGCCTCGAAGGCGATGCGGATTGCGTCGCGCACCTCGGTCGTGGTCACGTCATTGCCATAGGGCATGGTGTGGCCGTGATTGGCCTCGATAAGCGCCTCCAGGATCTGGGGCGGTACGGGCGCGGTGTTGTCCGAGGCGAAATGCACGATCAAAGCTCCTCTTCGATGATGTGGTCTTCCCACTCCTCGAGGGGAATATCGAATTCAGGCAGTGTCCAGCCCCTTACCGACACGCCCGCCCGGTGGACGCTTTCGGCATCGCCCGAGACCAGCGGGTGCCAGTCGAGCAGCGGCTTGCCCTCCCACAGACGGCGATAGGCGCAGGAGGCGGGCATCCAATAGGCAATGTCGGCGATGTTCTTCGGCGTCAGCACCACGCATTCGGGCACGATTGCCTTGCGGCAGTCGTAATTGCCGCAGCGGCAGGTGTCATCATCCAGCAGACGACAGGCGATGCGGGTAAAGACCACCTCGCCGGTATCGGCATCTTCCAGCTTGTTCAGGCAGCATTTGCCGCAGCCATCGCAGAGCGCCTCCCATTCCTTTGGGGTCAGCTTCTGCATCGGCACCCTTTCCCAGAAGCGGGGGCGCAGGCCGGTGCGGTCGATGGGGTCTGACATGGCCTAGGGCCGCCAGGGCAGGGGCGGTTCCGTGGCGAGGATCTCGCGGGCGCGGGCGCAATCCCGCTCGATCTGGGCGACGAGCGCGTTGAGGCTATCGTATTTCGCCTCGTCGCGCAGGAACTCGACCAGCGCGACCGACAGATGCGTGCCGTAAAGGTCGCCCTTGAAGTCGAACAGGTAGCTTTCGCAATTGGGCACGTTCTCGCCGAACATCGGGCGCACCCCGATCGAGGCGACGCCGTCATGGCTGCCGGCATGCGGGCCGGACAGCACATCGACGCGCACCGCATAGACGCCAAAGCGCGGGCGGTGCAGGCCGTGGATCGACATGTTCGCGGTGGGATAGCCCAGCGCATGACCGCGCGAATCGCCGTGCAGCACCTCGCCCTCGATCCGGTGCCAATGGCCCAGCATGGCCGCGGCATCGCGCGGGCGGCCATCGGTCAGCGCCTCGCGGATCGCGGTCGAGGACACCTCGCCATGCGCGTTTTCCAGAAGATCGACGGCGGTCACGCGAAAGCCCAGTTCGTCGCCGAACTGGCGAAGCGCCGCGACATCGCCCGCGCGCCCCTTGCCGAAGCGGAAATCCTGGCCGACGACGACATGGGCAAGCCCCAGCCCCTCATGCAGCACCTCGCGGGCAAAGGCTTCGGGGGTCAGCCCGGCAAGCCTGCTGTCGAAGGGCAGTTCATACAGGTGGTCGATGCCCAGCTTGGCCATCCGGTTCACGCGCGCCTCGGCATTCATCAGCCGGAAAGGCGGGGCGTCGGGCGCGAAATGCTGGCGGGGATGGGGTTCGAAGGTAACGACGCCCAGCGGCACGCCCAGCCGCGCGGCCTCGGTCCGGGCAGCCTCGATCACCGTGCGGTGGCCAAGATGCACGCCATCGAAATTGCCCAGCGCGGCCACCGCGCCACGTTCGCCCAGGGGGGCGCCTGCCCATGTGGTGAAGGTCTTCATCGGCCCGGGATTGCACCCAAGGCCGGGCCGCGTCAATCGAATTTCTTGGTCGGCGCCAGCACCGTCGCCTCGCCCTTGAGGACGGGCTTGCCATTGACCAGGCAGCGGGTGTCCAGCGTCACGCGGCGCTTGCCGTAGTCGATGGCCATCACCTCGACCTCGGCCAGCACGACATCGCCGGGGCGCACGGGGGCAAGGAATTTCAGAGTCTGGCCCAGATAGATCGTGCCATGCCCCGGAAGCTGTTCGCCGATCACCGCCGAGATCAGCCCCGCGGTCAGCATGCCATGCGCGATGCGGCCCTCGAAGATGGTGTCCATCGCGTAATCGTCATCCAGATGCACCGGATTGCGGTCGGTCGAGACCTCGGCGAACAACTCGATGTCGCGATCCGTCACCTCCTTGCGCAGGTGGCGGACCATGCCGACCTCGAGATCCTCGATGCAGATGGTTCCGCGTGGCATGTTGTCGAGCATTCCCCCGGCTCCCCGGATTCTCATGTTGCGGTGCAGCATAGCGAAGCCGGTCCCAGCCTGCAACGGCGAAGGGTAATATTTCGTTACGGAACCCGCAGGCGTCGCAACTTTGTTGCGTGCGGCGTGGTCTAGCGCAGGAAGCCCATGGCATAGGTGGGGCTTGCCATTTCGCGCGACAGATAGGCCGACAGTGCGGCGGGGTCGGGGGCGCGGCCGGTTTGCGTCTCGGCGGCGGCCAGCCCGCCGGTGATGAAGATCGAATCGAGATCCTCGCCCAGCGCGCCGCGGATATCGGTCGCGATGCCGTCGCCGATACACAGGATCTGGTAGTCGGGCACCTCGGCAATCTGTGCCAGCCGCTGGCGGGCAAGATCGTAGATCGGCGGGTGCGGCTTGCCGAAGTACAGGCTCTCGCCGCCCATCTCGGTATAAAGCTGCGCGACCGCGCCGCCGCACCATTCCCGCGTCTCGCCCCGGTCCACGACGATATCGGGATTGGCGCAAAGCAGCTTCATGCCCTTGTTCTTGGCGTAAAGCAGCTGCGGGCGCAGCTCTGCGGGGGCGGCATGGGCGTCGAACGGGCCGGTGCAGACGATGCCCTCGGCCTGGTCCAGCGGGACGCGCTCGATCGCGACCGGGTTCTCGACGATCCGGATCGGATCGAAGAAAGACTCATCCTCGTCGGTGCCCATGAAGAAGACCCGCTGCCCGACCGCACCCCGGAACATCGCCGCCCGCGCCGCATCGCCCGAGGTGGCGATGGTGTCCCAGCAATCGGCGGGAACGCCGATACGCTCGATCTGGCCCGCGACCGCCTTGCGATGGCGCGGCGCGTTGGTCAGCAGCACCACGACCCCGCCGCCCGCCTTGTAGCGCTGCAACGCGGCGACCGCGTCGGGGAACGCCTCGCGCCCATTATGCACGCAGCCCCACAGATCGACGAAAAGCGCGCGGTAGCGGGCGGAAACCTCGTCCAGGCGGTCGATGATCGGGGTCATGGGCGGTCCTTGGATGGGGGCGCCGCGGCGGGCGCCCCTTGGGATCAGAGTTGCAGGGCGGGCAGGATCTGCTTTTTCCGGCTGACGATGCCGGGCAGAACGACCGTGTCGCCCGCGACCGTGGCGGCAAAGCTCTTCTCGGCGATCTGCTTGACCAGATCGTTCGGCACCAGAAGCGTCGCTTCTTCGCGCAGGATGTCCACCACGAACAGCAGCACCTGATCGGCGCCGTCTTCCCGGGCAACCGTGACCATCGACTCCATCAGGCTGGCCTTGCGGTCGAGTACCGTCCTGGGCGAGGTGGTTTCCAGAACGGAGACGCGGAACTGCTTGCCCGCGATCTCGTATTCCTTGGAATCCATCCGCAGCAGTTCGGCATCCGAAAAGGCCGAGACATCGGACTTGGCGGCGAACATCTCGGCGGCATAGTCGGGGATCGACAAACCCAGATCGGCGGCCAGCGCCTCGGCCAGCGCCTTGTCTGCGGGCGTGGTGGTGGGCGAGCGGAATTCCAGCGTGTCGGACAGGATGCAGGACAGCATCGTGCCCTTGATCGCCGCGGGCATTTTCGCGGCATCCGTGCCCATCAGGTCATGCATGATGGTGGCGGTGCAGGCGACCGGGCGCACGGTGATGTCGATGGGCGCGCGCGTCTTGAGCCCGCCGACCAGCATGTGGTGGTCGATCAGCGCGATGACATTGGCCTCGTTGATCGAGGCGGGCAGTTCGGCGGGGTTGTTGGTGTCGACCACGACCACATCCTCGCCCGGCGCGACATCGGCGATGATCTCGGGCTGGGGCAGGGTCCAGCGGCCAAGCACGAATTTCGCCTCGGTGTTGGGCTCGCCCAGCAGCTTCGCCTCGGCCTTGCGGCCCTGGACTTCGGAAAGATACCAGGCCCAGATGATCGGCGAGCCGGTGGAATCGGTGTCGGGGGACTTGTGGCCAAGGACCTTGATCGTCATGGGAATGTCCGCTTGTCAGGAATGTCGGTCGGGCGCCCTTATAGGCAGGGGCGCGGGGCTTGTCACGGGGGCGGCAGGCAAAGGTTTCGTGACGGTGGGCGCGCCGTATTTTAAAGGGGCAGGCGCGAGAATTTTTTCGCCCTGCGGCTTCTTGACAGGCTTTCGGCTTGTGCCTAACTCAGCGCCGTTAGCACTCAACGGGTGCGAGTGACAACAGATCACACCCTGAACCAAGGAGCGTTCAAAGATGGCATTCAAACCGCTGCATGACCGGGTTCTGGTCCGCCGTGTGGAAAGCGACGAGAAGACCAAGGGCGGTCTGATCATCCCCGACAGCGCGAAGGAAAAACCGGCCGAGGGCGAAGTCATCGCCTGCGGCGAAGGTGCGCGCAAGGATTCGGGCGAGCTGATCGCGATGTCGGTCAAGACCGGCGACCGCGTGCTCTTCGGCAAATGGTCGGGCACCGAGGTGACGATCGACGGCCAGGAACTGCTGATCATGAAGGAAAGCGACATCCTCGGCATTCTCGCCTGAGCCGTCGCAACAACGTAATTCGGACAACCAGGAGCAAGCGCAATGGCTGCCAAGGACGTCAAGTTCAATACCGATGCCCGCAACCGCATGCTGAAGGGTGTGAACACCCTCGCCGACGCGGTGAAGGTCACCCTGGGCCCCAAGGGCCGCAACGTCGTCATCGAGAAATCCTTCGGTGCCCCCCGGATCACCAAGGATGGCGTGACCGTTGCCAAGGAGATCGAACTGGAGGACCGGTTCGAGAACATGGGCGCGCAGATGGTCAAGGAAGTGGCCAGCCGCACCAATGACGAGGCCGGCGACGGCACCACCACCGCCACCGTTCTGGCCCAGGCCATCGTCCGCGAAGGCATGAAATCGGTCGCCGCGGGCATGAACCCGATGGATCTGAAGCGCGGCATCGACCTGGCCACCAATGCCGTGGTCGAGGCGATCAAGGCCGCCTCGCGTCCCGTCAGCGACAGCGACGAAGTTGCCCAGGTCGGCACCATCTCGGCGAATGGCGAGGCCAATATCGGCCGCTTCATCGCCGACGCGATGCAGAAGGTCGGCAATGACGGCGTCATCACCGTCGAAGAGAACAAGGGGATGGAGACCGAGGTCGAAGTCGTCGAAGGCATGCAGTTCGACCGCGGCTACCTTTCGCCCTATTTCGTGACCAACGCCGACAAGATGGCCGCGGAACTCGATGACGCGCTGATCCTGCTGCACGAGAAGAAACTCAGCTCGCTGCAACCGATGGTCCCGCTGCTTGAGGCCGTGATCCAGTCGCAAAAGCCGCTGCTGATCATTGCCGAGGATGTCGAGGGCGAGGCGCTGGCCACGCTCGTCGTCAACAAGCTGCGTGGCGGGCTCAAGATCGCTGCGGTCAAGGCGCCGGGCTTCGGCGACCGCCGCAAGGCCATGCTTCAGGACATCGCGATCCTGACCGGCGGCCAGGTGATCTCGGAAGACCTGGGCATGAAGCTGGAAAACGTCACCCTCGACATGCTGGGCCGCGCCAAGAAGGTCCTCATCAAGAAGGACGACACCACCATCATCGACGGTGCCGGCGACAAGGCCGAGATCGAGGCCCGCGTCGGCCAGATCCGCGCCCAGATCGAGGAAACCAGCTCGGACTACGACCGCGAGAAGCTTCAAGAGCGCGTGGCGAAACTGGCCGGTGGCGTTGCCGTCATCCGCGTCGGCGGCATGACCGAAGTCGAGGTGAAAGAGCGCAAGGACCGCGTCGATGACGCCCTGAACGCGACCCGCGCGGCCGTGCAGGAAGGCATCGTGGTCGGCGGCGGCGTGGCGCTGGTGCAGGCGGGCAAGGTGCTTGACGGCCTGACCGGTGCCAACGAGGACCAGAACGCTGGCATCGCGATCATCCGCAAGGCGCTGGAAGCGCCGCTGCGCCAGATCGCCGAGAACGCCGGTGTGGACGGTGCCGTGGTCGCTGGCAAGGTGCGCGAGAGCGCCGACAAGAACTTCGGCTTCAACGCGCAGACCGAGCAATATGGCGACATGTTCGCCTTCGGCGTGATCGACCCGGCCAAGGTGACCCGCACCGCGCTGGAAGACGCTGCTTCGGTTGCGGGCCTGCTGATCACCACCGAAGCGATGGTGGCCGACAAGCCCGAGAAGAAGGAAGCGGCCGGTGCCGGCATGGGCGGCATGGGCGGCATGGACATGATGTAATCCATCCCTCGGGACGGACCGCAAAGGGGCCGCGCTTGCGGCCCCTTCTTTTTTGTTCCGGCGCGTGTATCTAGGAAGCGTTGGGCCGTTGGCGGGGTAAGGTCGATGTCACGCAAGCCTGGAATTCTGGCCGCTTCATGTCTCGCGCTTGCCGCAGGGGGCGGCCAGGCAGAAGTCTGCGACTACAAACCCTCGAAGCTCGTCGGAAATGCGGCGACGGCGGTGGGCGCAACCGTGGCCGGTGGCGCCTCGGCGGCGGGTGTCGGAATGAAGGCGCTGGGTTATTACACGCTGGTCCATTCGGGGTCCGGCCTGACCATGCTGGGATCGACCGCAGCCGGGGCGTCAGCGGCCGGAACCGTCGGAATAATCGCCGGGACGGCCGGTGCCATCGGCAGCATCGGAAGCGTGCTGATGGCCCCTGTCACGGTCGCTCTGGGTGCGGTCGCGTTTGTCGGCGCAGGTGCCTATGAGGGGTACTGTTATTTCAGGGTCGAGCGTGTCACCGACCCCTATGACGTCCGCAGGATCATCGAAAGCATTGCCGCCAATGACGGTGCCGTTGCAATCGTACGGACGGCGGATGGCGATGCGATGGCGCTTCGGACAGAAAGCGGCGTCGAAACCTATCTTCTGCGCAACCTGTACATCGCAGACGGCCAGTTGAAGCATCGAAAATGGGGGCCGATCCCGAACCGGACACTCGGGCCAATCGTCTACACGGTGCCGCAAGAGTTGGAATAGGGCGCCTGAGCTATCCCCCGCGACGGATCGCAAAGGGCCGGGCTTGCGTCCCCTTTTTCGTTGCCCGCGATTTGGGCAGGGGTCAGGCGGGCGGGGCCCGGGTGCGGGGCGGCTGTTGCCCCTGCGCCGCGCGCGCGTAGAGTAACGGGGATGGAGGGACGCGCGATGGATCACCGCCGGGAAATCCGATTCCTGCTGAACGGCGATGAGGTTCGGCTGGCCGAGGTCGGCGCCGAGGACATGGCGCTGGATTTCCTGCGCCTTCAGCGCCGTCTGACCGGCACCAAGGAAGGCTGTGCCGAGGGCGATTGCGGGGCCTGCACGGTGCTGGTGGGGCGGCTGACCGGGGGCGGGCTGGTCTATGAGCCGGTCAATGCCTGCATCCGCCCGCTGGCCACGCTGGATGGCTGCCATGTGGTGACGATCGAGCATCTGGCGGGGCCGGGCGGGGCCTTGCATCCGGTTCAGGCGGCGATGGTGGCCCATCACGGCAGCCAATGCGGTTTCTGCACGCCGGGGATCGTGATGGCGCTGGTCGCGCTATGGCTCTCGACGCCCGCGCCGGGGCGCGCGGCGGTCGAGGAGGCGCTTCAGGGCAATCTGTGCCGCTGCACGGGCTATGCGCCGATCCTGCGCGCGGCCGAGGCGATGGGCGGGTTCGGGGACCGTGCGGCCGATCCGCTGGTGACTGGGCAGGGCACTGTGGCGGCGCGGCTGGCCGGGCTGCGCGACGGGCGGCGGGTCGAGGTGGCGCGCGGGGAAAGCCGGGCGATCCTGCCTGCGGATGTGGAGGATTTCGCGGCGCTTCTGGTCGCGATGCCCGAGGCGGTCGTGGTGGCGGGGGCGACCGATGTGGGGCTGTGGGTGACCAAGGGGCTGAGGCGCATTTCGCCTGCGATCTTTGTCGGCCATCTCGACGCGCTGCGCCGGGTCGAGACGCGCGAGGGCGCGCTGCATATCGGCGCGGGCGCCAGCTATGCCGAGGCGCAGGGTCCGCTGGTCGCGGCCTTTCCGCATCTGGCGGGCTACTGGTCGCGGATCGGCGGGCCGCAGGTGCGCGCGGCGGGCACGATCGGGGGCAATATCGCGAACGGCTCGCCCATCGGCGACACGCCGCCCGCCTTGATCGCGCTGGGGGCCGAGGTTGTGCTGCGCCGGGGCGATGCGCGGCGGGTGCTGCCGCTGGAGGCGTTCTTTCTGGACTATGGCCGGCAGGACCGCGCGCCGGGCGAGTTCGTCGAAACCCTGCGCATCCCGCTTTCGGGGCCGGGCACGCACCATGCCGCTTACAAGATCTCGAAACGCCGGGACGAGGATATATCGACCCTTGCCGCCGCCTTTGCCGTGACGGTCGAGGGCGGGATCGTGAGGGCGGCGCGGATTGCCTTTGGCGGCATGGCCGGGGTGCCGAAGCGCGCCGCCCATGCCGAGGCGGCGCTGGTGGGGCGACCGTGGTGCGAGGCCGCGCTGGTCGCGGCGGCGGCGGACCTGCCGCGCGATTTCACGCCGCTGACCGATTGGCGCGGCACGGCCGACTACCGGATGAAGGTCGCGCAGAACCTGTTCCGGCGGTTCTGGCTTGAGCAGGGCGAGGCCCGGACCGGAGGCGCGGCATGAAGGGGGATGCGGCCATCAGCGGCGCGGTCCATCGCGACCGGCCGCACGACTCGGCGGAAAAGCATGTCACCGGCCGGGCCGATTATACCGACGACATCCCCGAACCACTTGGCACGCTGCATGCCTGTCTGGGGCTGGCAGAGGTGGCGCATGGGCGGCTGATCGGTCTTGACCTGTCGGCGGTCCTGGCCGCGCCGGGCGTCGTCGGGGTTCTGACGGCTGCCGACATTCCGGGACGGAACGATATCAGCCCGAACGGCACCGGCGATGATCCGGTCTTTCCCGTCGAGACCGTCGCCTTTCACGGCCAGCCGCTGTTTGCCGTGATCGCCGAAACCCGCGAGGCGGCGCGGCGGGCGGCGGTGCTGGCGCGGGCGCAGATCGACCCCCTGCCGCATGCCATCACCATCGAACAGGCGCTGGCGGCGGGCTATCCCGACGTGACCGCGCCGCTGGTGCTGGAACGCGGCGCGGTCGGCCCGGCGCTGGCAGCCGCACCGCACCGGATCACCGGCCGGATGACGGTCGGCGGACAGGACCACATGTATCTGGAGGGCCAGATCGCCTTTGCCATTCCGGGCGAGGATGACGAGGTCACGGTCCATGCCTCGACCCAGCACCCGACCGAGGTGCAGCAGATGGTGGCGCAGGTTCTCGGCATCCCCGCCAATGCGGTGGTGGTGAATGTGCGGCGGATGGGCGGGGGGTTCGGCGGCAAGGAAACGCAGATGAACCTGTTCTGCGTGATCGCGGTCCTTGCGGCGAAACGCTGGAACCGGCCCGTGAAGATCCGCCCCGACCGCGATCAGGACATGATCGCGACGGGCAAGCGGCATGATGTGGTGATTGACTACGATCTGGGCTTTGACGCGGATGGCGTGATCCATGGCGTGGACGCGACCATTGCCGCGCGCTGCGGGTTTTCGGCGGATCTGTCCGGGCCGGTGACGGATCGCGCGCTGTTTCATGCCGACAATGCCTATTTCTATCCGGCGGTGCGGCTGCGCTCGCGTCCGATCCGGACCAACACCGTCTCGAACACCGCCTTTCGCGGGTTTGGCGGGCCGCAGGGGATGATCGCGGCGGAACGCATGATCGAGGAAATCGCCTATGCGCTGGGCCGCGATCCGCTGGAGATCCGAAAGGCGAATTTCTATCGCGAGGGGCGCGATCTGACGCCCTATCACCAGCGGGTCGAGGACATGATTCTGCCCCGGCTGGTCGCAGAACTTGAGGACAGCGCCGAATACGCCGCCCGCAGGGAAGCGGTGCTGGCGCATAACGCGCAAGGGGGGATCATCCGCAGGGGCATCGCGCTGACGCCGGTCAAGTTCGGTATCTCCTTCACCGCGACCTGGTACAATCAGGCGGGTGCCTTGATCCATGTCTACAAGGACGGTTCGATCCATCTGAACCATGGCGGGACCGAGATGGGGCAGGGGCTGAACACCAAGGTCGCGCAGGTGGTCGCCGACGCCTTTCAGGTCGATATCGAGCGGATCCGGATCACGAAGACCACGACCGAAAAGGTGCCGAACACATCCGCCACCGCCGCCTCGTCGGGATCGGATCTGAACGCGATGGCGGCGCTTGATGCCGCCGAGCAGATCAAGGCGCGGTTGGTGGCCTTTGCTGCGGAAAGCCGCGGCGTCGATCCGGCGGATGTGGTGTTCGCGCCCAACGAGGTACGCATCGGGGCCGCGGCGGTGCCCTTCGACCGGCTGGTGCACGACGCCTATATGGCGCGCATCCATCTGTCGGCGGCGGGGTTCTACCGGACGCCCGACATCCATTGGGACCGGGCGGCGGGCAAGGGGCGGCCGTTCTACTATTTCGCCTATGGCGCCTCCTGTTCCGAGGTGTCCATCGACACGCTGACCGGGGAATATCGGGTCGAGCGGGTGGATATCCTGCATGATGCGGGCCGCTCGCTGAATCCCGCGCTCGATCTGGGGCAGGTCGAGGGCGGGTTCGTGCAGGGGATGGGCTGGCTGACCACCGAGGAATTGTGGTGGGACGATCACGGGCGGCTGCGCACGCATGCGCCCTCGACCTACAAGATCCCGCTGGCGTCCGACATTCCGCGCGTCTTCAACGTGCGGCTGGCCGACTGGTCCGAGAATCGCGAGATGACGATCAAGCGGTCCAAGGCGGTGGGCGAGCCGCCCTTCATGCTGGCGATCTCGGTGCTTGAGGCGCTGTCGATGGCGGTGGCAAGCGTGGCGGATTATCGCGAATGTCCGCGGCTGGACGCGCCCGCGACGCCTGAACGGGTGCTGATGGCCGTCGAGCGGTTGCGCGGTGGCTGAGGTCGCGGGCTTCCTGTCGGCCCATCCGGACGCGGTCCTGGTGCGGCTGGAGGGGGTGCAGGGTTCGGCCCCGCGCGAGGCGGGGGCCTGGATGCTGGTGGCGGCGGGGGCCTGTTTCGGCATGATCGGCGGCGGGCGGCTGGAATTCGACGCGATAGCGGCGGCACGGGCGATGCTGGACGGGGGGGCGTCCGAGGTGCGGCTGCGGATGGTTCTTGGCCCGGACAGCGGGCAATGCTGCGGCGGGCGGGTCGGTCTTGTGCTGCGGCGGCTGGACCCCGCGGCCCGGGCGGCTCTTCTGCGCGAAGAGGAGGCCGGGCAGGATGCCCGACCGCAGGTGCTGATCCTGGGCGCGGGGCATGTGGGCCGGGCGCTGGCGGGGTTGACGGCGCAGATGCCGGTGCGGACCCTGCTGATCGACAGCCGCGCCGAGCAGATCGCGCAGGCGCCAGCGGGTGTCGAGGCGCGGCTGACCCCGCTGCCCGAGGCCGAGATTCGCGCGGCCCCACCCGGCGCGGCCCATGTCGTGCTGACCCACGATCACGGGCTCGATTTCCTGCTGGTGGCCGAGGCGCTGGCGCGGGGCGACGCGGCCTATGTCGGGATGATCGGCTCGGCCACCAAGCGCGCGCGGCTCTTGCGGTTCCTGGCCGAAAGGGACGTTCCGCCCGCGGGCCTGACCTGCCCCATCGGCGCGGCCGGGGCGGGCGACAAGCGGCCAGCGGTGATCGCGGCCTTCGTTCTGGCCGAAATCATGGCGGCGCTGGGTGCGCGGGCGGCACAGGCCGCTTGCATCGCGGCGGATATCTGATAGTTTCACTCAACATTGACGGCCGCGCGAACGGCCCGCGATCCAGCGACGCCGGAACGGTTGCGTTTCCCGGCCAGCCAGGCAGCATTCCGAGACAGACGAAACGGAAAGGGAGCCTCCGATGGAAGCGGGCGAAAACGTGACTCCGGACAGGATCAGGGCCGTCCGGGCCGAGAAATCCACCATGCGCAGCCGCGATCTGGCCGACAGCCTGGGCGTGGCCGAGGCGCAGGTTCTGGCCGCGCAATGCGGCGCAGGCGTGACCCGGATCGCGGCGCATCCCGACGGGCTGATGCCGCGCATGCCCGGATTCGGCGAAGCGATGGCGCTGACCCGGAACGAAAGCGCGGTGATCGAGAAGACAGGCGCCTATGGCGATTACACCCCGGGCGACCATGCCGCGATGGTGCTGAGCCCCTCCATCGACCTGCGCATCTTTCCCCGCCACTGGGTCCATGGCTTCGCGGTCGAGGAGCAGAAGGGCGGCAAGATCCGCCGTTCGATCCAGATCTTCGACGCTGCGGGCGATGCGGTCCACAAGATCTATCTGGCCGAGGACGGGATCGAGGCCGAATGGGCGGCGCTGCTGGATGCCCTGCGGCTGGACGATCAGTCCGAAAGCCTGCGCGTTGCGCCGCGCGAGCCGCTGGAACCTGCGAAATCCGACCCCGCCAAGGCCGGGCGGCTGCGCGAGGAATGGGACCGGCTGACCGACACGCATCAATTCCTGCAAATGGTGCGCAAGCTCAAGATGAACCGGCTGGGCGCCTATCGCATCGCGGGTGCGCCTTATGTGCGGCCGCTGGATCCGGCCGGGATGAGCAGGCTGCTTGACGGGCTGGCGGAGCGCGCCCTGCCCTTCATGCTGTTCGTCGGCAACCAGGGCTGCATCGAGATCCATGGCGGCCCGGCGGCGAATATCAAGCCGACGGGGCCATGGCTGAACATCCTCGATCCCGATTTCAACCTGCATCTGCGCGGCGATCATGTGGCCGAGCTTTGGGCCGTGACCAAGCCGACCAAGCGCGGCCCCGCCGTCTCGGTCGAGGCGTTCGATGCGCAGGGCGCGCTGATCCTGCAAGCCTTTGGCATGCGGCAGGGCGAGGTCGATCACACGCCCGGCTGGGACGATCTGGTGGCCACGCTGCCCGGTCTGGGTGCCGAGGTGCCCGCATGATCCGCGCGCTGGCCCTGATCGCGGTGCTGGCGGGCGCGCTGCCTGCCGTAGCGTCCGACCGGATCGTGTCGGTCGGCGGCGCGGTCACCGAAATCGTCCATGCGCTGGGCGAGGGGCACCGGCTGGTCGGGCGCGACACGACCTCGACCTATCCGCAGGCGGTGCGCGATCTGCCCGGTGTGGGCTATGCCCGCCGCCTGTCGCCCGAGGGGCTGTTGTCGGTGAACCCCGATCTGATCCTCGCCGAACAGGGCGCAGGCCCGCCCGAGACGGTCGATCTGCTGCGCACCGCCGCGATTCCCTTTGTCACGATCCCCGACGGGCATGACCGCGCCGCGGTGCTGGCCAAGATCGAGGCGGTGGCCGCGGCACTTGGCGTGCCCGACAAGGGCGCTGCGCTGGCCGCAGAGGTGGGCGCCGCGCTGGATGCGGCCGCCGCCGAGGCCGCCGGGGGGGCAGGGCCGAAGGTCATGTTCGTGATGTCGGTGCAGGGCGGGCGGGTGCTGGCGGCGGGGCGGAACACGGCTGCGGACGGCATCATCCGGCTGGCGGGCGGCGAGAACGCGATCAGCGAATTCGAGGCCTACAAGCCGCTGACCGACGAGGCGGTGACACTCGCCGCGCCCGAGGTGATCCTGATGATGGCGCGCGAAGGTGCCGCGGACGGGGCCGATCAGGTGCTGGACCATCCCGCGATCCGCACGACGCCTGCGGGCCGGGCGCGGGCGCTGGTGCGGATGGACGGGCTGTTCCTGCTGGGTTTCGGCCCGCGCACGGCGGACGCGGTGCGCGAGCTGTCGGCCGCGCTGGCCCGGGCGGGGAGCTGATCCGATGGTCGCGATCAGCCCCGACAGCGCCCCGACCGTGCAGGGCTGGGACCGCGGCACACAGGCCCGCCGGGTCACGCTGCTGCTGGTCGTGGCGCTGGGGGTGGTGTCGGTCTTCAGCCTGACCGTGGGGGCGGCGGGCACTTCGCCCTGGGCGGTGCTGGCCGACATGATCGCGGGGCGCGAGGTGGCGCTGGCCGACCGGGTCGTGCTGTTCGAAATCCGCCTGCCGCGGCTGGTGCTGGGTGCGCTGGTGGGCGCCGCGCTGGCGGTGTCGGGGGCGGTGATGCAGGGGCTGTTCCGCAATCCGCTGGCCGATCCGGGGCTGGTCGGGGTCAGCGCGGGAGCGGGGCTTGGGGCGATCACGGCGATCGTGCTGGGTGGGCTGCTGCCTGCCGGGCTGGCGGCGGCGCTGGGCTATTACGCGGTGCCGGTGGCGGCCTTTCTGGGCGGTTGGGCGGCGACGCTGGTGCTTTACGGGATCGCCACGCGGCGCGGGCGGACCTCGGTTGCGACGATGCTGTTGGGGGGGATTGCGCTGGGGGCGCTGACGGGGGCCTTGTCGGGCATCCTGGTCTACATGGCCGACGATGCGCAGTTGCGCGACCTGACCTTCTGGGGGCTTGGCTCGCTGGCGGGGGCCACCTGGGCCAAGCTGGCCGCGGCCGCGCCGCTGATGGTGCTGGCGCTGGTCGCCGCGCCGATGCTGGCGCGCGGGCTGAACGGGCTGGCGCTGGGCGAGGCGGCGGCGTTCCATATCGGCATCCCGGTGCAGCGGCTGAAGGCGGTGGCGATCCTGACCGTGGCGGGGGCCACGGGGGCGGCGGTGGCGGTGTCGGGCGGGATCGGCTTTGTGGGCATCGTGGTGCCGCATCTGCTGCGCCTCGCGACGGGGCCGGATCATCGCTATCTGCTGGTCAATTCCGCGCTGCTGGGTGCGGCGCTGCTGATCCTGGCGGATGTCATCAGCCGCATCGTGATCGCGCCCGCGGAACTGCCCATCGGCATCGTCACGGCGGTTCTGGGCGGGCCGTTCTTCCTGTGGATCCTGCTGCGCAAGCGCGGCGTTCTGGACCTGTAGGCGGATGCTGGAGGCACGGGGCATCACCGTTCGCCTGGGCCGCCGCGCGGTCCTGTGCGGCGTGGATTTCGAGGCAAGGGCAGGGCATCTGACCGCCATCGTCGGCCCGAACGGATCGGGCAAGACGACACTTCTGCGGGCGCTTACGGGCGATCTCTCCCATGGTGGGCGGGTCCGGTTGAATGGCCAGGACATCGCCGATCTTCGCCCCTGGGCGCTCGCAGGCTTGCGGGGCGTGCTGCCGCAGGCGACGCCCATGGCCTTTCCCTTCACGGCGGCCGAGGTGGTGCGGCTGGGCCTGACGGGCGGGGTCGAGGCGGGCGCGGCGGGGCTGGTGCCGCAGGCGCTGGCGCGGGTCGGGCTGGCCGGGTTCGAGGGGCGCTATTACCAGGAATTGTCGGGCGGCGAGCAGCAGCGCGTGCAACTGGCCCGCGTGCTGGCGCAGATCTGGGAGCCGGTGGCGCATGGTGCGCCGCGCTGGCTGTTTCTGGACGAGCCGGTGTCCAGTCTGGATATCGGGCATCAGTTGCAGGTGATGGGCATCGCGCGCGACTTTGCCGACCGGGGCGGCGGGGTGGTGGCGGTGATGCATGATCTGAACCTGACAGCGATGTTCGCCGACCGCGTGGCGCTGATTTCCGAGGGGCGCGTGCTGGGGTTGGGGCAGCCCGGCGCGGTGCTGCGCAACGATCTGCTGAGCACGGCCTATCGCTGCCCGATCCGGGTGAACACCCCGCCCGCGCGCGGCACCTATCTGCTGCCGCATGCCGCGGGGCGGGTGGCGGCGGAATAGCTGCGCGCCCCCTTTTCAATGCTGACTGTTTCTGTCAGGAAATGGGGGCGCAGGCTGCCCCAGAGCGGGCGGAGAGGACAGGAGCGAGTGGATGGAACATGCGATGGCACAGGCAGAGCAACCCCGCGGGACAGCCGAGGGGCGAGAGGGCGGCGCAGCCAAGGCGCCCGAACATGACGCGCGGCGGCTGACGGCGGGCGGGCCCAGCGCGGTGATCCGGCTGAACGGGATGGACTACCAGTTGCGGATCACGCGGGCGGGCAAGCTGATCCTGACCAAATAGGCCCGGCCCCGAAACGCGAAACGCCGCGCGGGGTGCCCTGCGCGGCGTTTGCCGTTCCTGAATGTGGCGCGCGATCACTCCTTGCGGCGCTCGGTGATCTGAAGATCGGCGTCGAGTTTCATGTCGTATTGCCCGTCGGCGCAGAACACATCGTCAAGTTCATAGCCGCCATCGTCCTCTGCCTCGATATCCGAGGGGTCCATCTCGCATTGCATGTCGGCCAGCATGGCCATGATCTGCGCGACGACCTCGGCGGGCACCTCGTCATCGGCCATGGCAAGACCGGGGGTCAGGATCAGCGCGGCGATCGCGATCAGCTTCTTCATCGGTTCCGTTCCTTTCCGTCAGCGAATGGCGATCTGGACGCGCTGGTTGTCACTGGTGGTTCCGGGGATGCGCAGCTCGTAGGTGCCGGGCTTGATCGCGATGAAGGACAGCCGGACCTGCCCCGCGGCGTCGAACTCGATGCTGTCGAGTGCCATGGCGCGGATCTCGATATCGTTGATGACGACCTCGTTGATCCAGATTGCGCGGAAGAATTCCGGGCCGACCAACGCCAGTTCCGCAGACCCGTCGGCCGTCATGTTCAGGACGTAATAGGCGCCCGATTGCAGTTCCACGGGTTGTTCGCCGGCAAAAAGCGGCTGGCCAGAGGCCAGCGTCAGTTCGACCGGCTCGCCGCGGTTGCAGCGCGCCAGAAGCCCGGCAAAGCCCAGATCGTCGCAAAGCGGCGCCGCCAGCACGGGGCCGCCCGTCAGGCCCAGCGCCAGGGCAAAGGCAAGTTTCTTCATGGTGTTCCTCCCTTTCATTCCGTTCCTGTCCCTTGTGCGTCAGTCCGGCGCGACCACCACGCCCCAAGGCTGCTGGCCGACCTGAACCGACTTGATGACCTCCTCTCGGGCGACGTCGATGATCGAGACATCGTTCGAATTGCCGTTGGTGGTGATCAGGAATTTCTCGTCCGGCGTGAAGGCAAGCTGCCAGACCCGCTGCCCGACCAGCAGATACTTGATGACCTCGTCGGTTGCGCCGTCGATCACGGCAACGCGGTTCGACGGCCCCAGCGCGACAAACACGCGGCTGCCATCCGCCGTGACCTTGACGCCCACGGGTTGCAGCCATTCGGGCTGAACGCCGGGCACCTCGAAGGTGATCTTCTTGGTGATCGAGGGTTCTTCGGCGGTCATGTCGATCACGCTGACGGTGCCGCCGATCTCGGCGCTGACGTATAGCTTGGTGCCGTCCTGACGGAACTCGGCATAGCGGGGGCGCTGGTCGACCAGCACGTTATGGGTGATCTGATAGGTCTCGGCGTCGATGAAATGCGCCATGTTGGTGGTTTCGGAGGTGTTGATGACCGTGCGGGCATCGGGGCTGATCGCCATGCCTTCGGGCTCGATGCCCACGGGGATCTCGGCCAGCACCTGCCGGGTCTTCACATCGACCACGGTCACCATGTTGTCGTCCTCGTTGGCAATGAAAAGCGGGTTGCCGGACGGGTGCAGGACGAACAGTTCGGGGTCGGGGCCGGAGGGCAGGCTAGGCAGCTCCTCGAAGGTATTGGGGTCGAACACCCGCACGAGGTTGTCATCCGAGGCGCAGACGTAAAGTTCGCTGCCATCGGGGGCGATGGTGATGCCGCGCGGGCGGTTGCCGGCGGGAAACTCGGCGATCACCTCCCAGGTGGTGCTGTCCAGCACGGTCACGGTATTGCCGCGCTCGTTCGAGACGAAGACCTTGTTGGCAAGCGCGGGCGTGGCGGCAATGGCAAGGGCGGCGGCGGTGGCCAGAAGGGTGGAGCGGATCATCGGATACCTCATTCGAAAGCGGTGCAGGCGGATTCGGGTTCGTCGAGCCCGAGGCTGTCGAGAAGCGTGCGCTGGTGCAGGAAACCGTCCTGCGGCGAGACGCTGACCGTCATCCGGCCATTGGTCAGAAGGATCGGCTGGCGCATCTGGCCGTTCCATTTCCGGAAGGTCACGGGTTCCCCCTTGAAGGCGGCCAGCGTGAACTCGTCGCCCAGCGCATAGGCGCGTAGCTCGCCCGGATCGGCCGAGCCGGTGCGGGTGACCGCCTCGCCTATCACGCGCAGGGCAAGCCAGGTCTGGTAATCCTCGTCGCGCATCGGCCTGTTCGCGAGCTTTTCGAACCGGGTATTGAGCTGCGTCGCGCCCCAGGATTCATGCGTCGGCGCCCAGGTGACCGGCACCAGCCCGGCCGAGCCCGCGACGGGCGCGGCCTCCCATGTGTTGTAGGGCAGGTATTCGGCGAAATAGTCGGTGGCATCGGCGGCCAGCACAACGTCATGGCGCGGCGTGTTCTGCATGAAGACGGGCAATTGGCGCTGGACCAGAACATGCCCCGAATCCGACACCCGCGAGCCGCCCGTATCGGTGAATTCGCGCTCGCCCACGATCCTGGCGCCGAATTTCCGGGCCGAGGCGCGATAGGCATCGGCCAGCGCCACGTCTTCGGGGTTTGATCCATGCACGAGGAACAGGTTGGTCCATTTCTTCCAGACCAGGAACTGCGTGACCGCATCGGCGCGCATCGCATCGGATGGCGCGACATGCAGCAGGTTCGCGCGGCACTCCTCGCTGCGCAGGCTGCGGGCGCCCGAGCGGGAATTGAACAGCAGCGCATCCCCGGGCGCGGCATCGGCCATCGCCAGCAACTCGGCCTCGCGCGCAAGGATGACGAACAGCCGGTAGCCTTCGTCCGTCAGACGCTGGAACTCGGCCAGCGCGTCCTCGGGCGTGGTGGCCACGGTGACCGTCTCGTGGGTCTGGCCCATGAAGCGGCCGGTCGTGGCATTGTCTTCGGTCCCGAGCGTGGCACCGGCAAAGCCGCGATCCTCGGTCGGCAGGTCAAGCCGCGACAGGGGAAGGAGAGAGGGGTAATCGACCCGGATGACCGCCGTCCGAACCTCTTGTGCCGCGGCAGGGAGTGTCGCCAGCGACGCAAGGGCCGCGCCCATAAGCGCGGCGCGCGCCCGCAGGCGCAAGTTGAACAGGCTGGACCAGAACCCGTTTTCGGCAGCCATGGCCGATCTCCCCCCTCTGCTTCTCCCGTCTTCCGGGCTAGCACGCCGGCGCGCGCCGTTCCTCCCAAATCTTGCCGGGAAGATCCGGCAATCCCCTTGCCGATCCTTCCCGCTGGCGTGGCATCGCCAATCGACCTTGGCGCAGGAAACGCTAGAATGGTTCGCAAAGGGAGGAAACAGCGATGTTCGACCGGCTGCATCTTCGCTGGCAGGTGATCCTGTGTGTGGCTGGTCTTCAGGCCGTGGCGCTGGCGCTGGCGGGCTGGGTGATGCTGGAGAATGCCCGCAACGCCATCCGGGTCGAGATGACGTCCGCCGAATCGGCGGCGCGCGCGCAGGTGATCGCGGCCGTGGGAACGGCGATGCGCGAGCTTCCGCCCGAGCGGGTTCCGGCGGTGCTGTCTGAACAACTGGTGGAACCGCGCCATGTGCGGCTGGCGCTGTTCGATGCCCGCACCGGCCCGCTGCCCGTCCTGTCCGGCAGCCGCGAGGCCGAGATCGCCGCCGCGCCCGCGTGGTTCGCCGCGCTGGTGACACCGCCCCAGCGCGAAACGCGGCTGTCGATCGTGAAGAACGGGCGCGATTACGGTTTCGTCTCGCTGACCACGGCGCCGCAGGACGAGATCGCCGAGATCTGGGCGGATGCCGTGGCGCTGTTTGCGACGCTGGGCGCGGCGCTTCTGGCGACTGCGCTGGTGGTGGCGGCGGTGATCGGGCGGGGATTGCGGCCGCTGGGCACGATCAATCGCGGTCTGGCGGCGTTGCAGGCGGGCGATCTGACAACGCGCATCGCAGGCGTGCGCGGCGCCGATTTCGCGCCCATCGTGGGCGGGTTCAACGCGCTGTCGCAGGGGCTGGAGACCAGCGAGGCGGCGCGCGCGGCGCTGGCGCGCAAGATCGTCGAACTGGGCGATGCGGAACGCCGCGCCATCGCGATGGAACTGCATGACGAGTTCGGCCCTTGCCTGTTCGGGCTCAAGGTCAAGGCGGGCGCCATCCTGCGCGCGGCCGAACGGTCGGGCGATGCCACGCTCAGGCGCGATGCCGGAACGGTCGGCTCGATCGTCGATCAGATCCAGGCGGCGAATACCCGGCTTCTGACCACCTTGCGGCCCATGACCATCGGCCAGTTGCCGCTGGTCGAGGCGCTGGAGGACATGATCGCGGGCTTTCGCAGCACCCATTCCGGCGTCCAGTGGGAGGTCAGCCTGCCCCGGTCGGTGCCCGGCACCGAGGAGATCGTCGATCTGACCGTCTATCGTGTGGTGCAGGAGGGCGTGACCAACGCGCTGCGCCATGGCAATCCCGGCCGGGTCCGGATCGCCATGGCGGTGATGCCGGACGAGATCGCGCTGGGGATCGAGGATAATGGCGCGGGGCTGGGGGCAGGGCTGATCGAGGGGCGCGGGCTGACCGCGATGCGCGACCGGGTCTATGCGCTGGGCGGCGCGCTGGTGCTGGGCCCGCGGCCGGGGGGCGGTACGCGGCTGAGCGCGCGCCTGCCGCTGACAGGTGCCCGGACCCGCCGCCCCGAGATGGAGGCCCTGTCGTGAAGACCGCGCTGATCGTCGACGATCATCCCGTGACGCATATCGGCTGCGGCCAGTTGCTGCGTGATCTGGGCTACGAAGACGTGTTCGAGGCGCTGACCGACCGCGACGCCTATCGCCTGGCCGAGGCGCATCGCCCCGGCCTGATCGTGCTGGATCTGGGCATGCCGGGCGTGGGCGGGCTGAACATGATCGGCCCGCTGGCCGCCCGGGCGCCCGGCGCGCAAATCCTAGTCTTCACGATGAACGAGCAGACCGTCTTTGCGGTCAAGGCGCTGGAGGCGGGCGCAGGCGGCTATCTGTCCAAGAACTCGGCGCCCGAGGATTTCATGCAGGCCGTGCGCACGCTGGAGCGGGGCGAGATGTACCTGAGCCACAAGGTCGCGGTGTCGGTCGCCTCGATGAAGATCGGCGGCAAGGCCGATCCGCTTTCCGCGCTGAGCGAGCGCGAACATCAGGTGCTGCGCCTGATCGGGCAGGGCGAGGATTTGCAGTCGATCGCCGATGCGCTTTGCATCAGCTACAAGACCGCGGCGAACACCAGTTCCACGCTGAAACGCAAGCTCGGCGCGCGCAACACCACCGAGTTGGTGCGGCTGGCCATCGAAACGGGGCTGTCCTGACGCGATTTTGGGCGATTCGCGGCACACATCCCACGGCGCGATAACGTTTTTTCCATCTGCATTTCCCATCCGGCGGAAACCGGTTAAGTCTGTGGCCAAACAAGTGAGTGGTGCACCGGATGAGCAGCGGCAGCAGCCTGTTACCCATCATTGCGATCCTTCCCTTCCTGGGGGCGTTGATCCCCGGGGTCATGATCCGCGCAGGCCGGACGGCCTGTGCCAGTTTCACGGCGATCCCGACGCTTCTGGCGCTGGTGATGCTGGGGGTGCTGGCGCCCGCGGTGATGCGGGGCGAGGTGATTCAGGCTCAAATCGAATGGCTGCCGCAACTGGGGCTGTCGGCCAGCTTCTTCCTTGACGGGCTGGGGCTGTTGTTCGCGGGCATGATCCTGGGGATGGGCCTGCTGATCACGCTTTACGCGCGGTTCTACCTGTCGGGCGAGGATCCGATGGGGCAGTTCTATACCTATCTGCTGCTGTTCCAGGGCGCGATGCTGGGCATCGTGATCTCGGACAACATCCTGCTTTTGCTGATCTTCTGGGAACTGACCAGCCTGACCTCGTTCCTCTTGATCGGCTATTGGAAGCATCTGCCCGAGGGTCGGCAAGGCGCGCGTATGGCGCTGGCGGTGACCGGTGCGGGCGGGCTTGCGATGATCGGGGGGATGCTGATCCTGGGCAATATCGCGGGCAGCTACAACCTGACCGACATCCTGCAACAGGGCGACGCGATCCGGGCGTCGGACTGGTACATCCCCGCGCTGATCCTGATCCTGATCGGCGCCTTCACCAAGTCGGCGCAGTTCCCGTTCCATTTCTGGTTGCCGCACGCGATGGCCGCACCCACCCCGGTTTCGGCCTATCTGCATTCGGCGACCATGGTGAAGGCCGGGGTGTTCCTGCTGGCGCGGATGTGGCCGGTGCTGTCGGGGACCGACGCGTGGTTCTACATCGTCGCGACCACGGGCCTGATTACCATGGTGCTGGGCGCGCTGATCGCGATCTTCAAGGACGATCTCAAGGCGTTGCTGGCCTTTTCAACGGTCAGCCATCTGGGCCTTCTGACCATGCTTCTGGGGCTGGGCACCAAGTTCGCCGCGGTGGTCGCCGTCTTTCACATCATCAACCACCTGACCTTCAAGGCGGCCTTGTTCATGTCGGCGGGCATCGTCGATCACGAGACCCATACCCGCGACATCAAGCGTCTGGGCGGGCTGGCGCGGCTGATGCCGATCACGGCGGCCATTGCCATGACCGCGGCGCTGTCGATGGCCGGCATCCCGCTGTTCAACGGCTTCCTGTCGAAAGAGATGATGCTGGATGCCGCGTCCGAAACCGTCTGGGCGGGCAGCCATCTGGCGGTGCCGGTGCTGGCGACGCTGGGGGCGCTTCTGTCGGTGGCCTATTCCTTGCGCTTCATTGCGCATGTCTTTCTGGGGCCGGTGCGCGACGATTATCCGTCGAAACCGCATGACCCGCCCTTCGGCATGTGGGCCGCGCCCGCGCTGCTGGTGCTGTTCGTGGTGCTGATCGGCATCCTGCCCGCCACCATCGTCGGGCCGCTGGTGGCCGTCGCGGGCGGTGCGGTGATCGGGGGCGAACTGCCCTATTACTCGCTCAAGATCTGGCACGGCTTCAATGCGGCGGTGGTCATGTCGGTGATCGCGGTCGCGGGCGGTCTGGTGCTGCTGGCGCTGCACCGGCCGCTGGACCGGCTGTGGCAGGTGGCCCCGCGGCCCGAGGCCAAGGTCATCTTCGATTGGCTGATCGAGGCCGCGGCGGGTCTGTCGCGCCGGTTCACCGAGGGGCTGCATAACGGCGCGATCAGCCGCTATCTGGCGATCTTCGTCACCGCTTCGGTGGTGCTGGGCTATATCGCCTGGTCCGGGGGCGGGCTGGCTGCGCCCGACCGGCCGATGCTGCCGGTTCCGCCGGTCGTTGCCATCGGATGGATACTGCTGGCGGTGGCGACGGCGCTGGTGGTGACGATGCACCGGCGGCGGTTCCAGGCGCTGGTGCTGATCGGGGTGATCGGGCTGATGATCTCGGCCGGGTTCGTCTATCTGTCGGCGCCCGACCTTGCGCTGACCCAGATCTCGGTCGAGACGGTGACGATCATGCTGCTGCTGCTGGCGCTGCATTTCCTGCCCAAGGACACGCCCCGCGAAAGCCCGCTGGCATTGCGGGCGCGCGACGGCGCCCTTGCGATTGCCGCGGGCGGCGCGGTGGCGGCGCTGACGCTGGCCTTCCTGCTGCGCGACTTCGCGCCGATCTCGGACTATCACCTCGCCAATTCCTACGAGGGCGGGGGCGGGACCAACGTGGTGAACGTCATCCTCGTCGACTTCCGCGGCTTCGACACCTATGGCGAGATCATCGTTCTGGGCATCGCGGGGCTGACGATCTACGCGGTGATGGAGACGCTGTTGCGCGGTCAGGCGGCGCGGCGGCTCAGAAACACGGCCTATGCTCAGGACCGCTCGCGCGACCGGCATCCGCTGATGATGGTGGTGGCCACCCGCGCGATGCTGCCCATTGCCATCGTGGTGGGCGTCTACATCTTCCTGCGCGGCCACAACCAGCCGGGCGGCGGGTTCATCGCGGGGCTGGTGGTCTCGATCGCGTTCCTGATGCAATACATGGCCTCGGGCTTTGCCTGGGCACAGGCGCGCCAGCGCATCGGCTATCACGACATGATCGGCTGGGGCGTGGTGATCGCGGGGCTGACAGGGGCGGGCGCCTGGCTGGCGGGCAAGCCGTTCCTGACCAGCGCCTTCGGCTATTTCCAGATCCCGCCCATCGAGGAATTCGAACTGGCCACCGCGATGCTGTTCGATCTGGGCGTGTTCCTGACGGTTCTGGGCGCGGTCATGCTGACGCTTTACAGCCTGTCGCGGATCGCGCGCTATGCCGGCGAGACGGTGAATGTCGAGCCGATGGACTACGACCCCTCGCAGCGGGTCGCGGCAATCGGCAAGGGAGACGAGTGATATGGAGTTGATCGTTGCGAGTTCGGTCGGCGTGCTGACCGCGGGCGGGGTCTATCTGCTGCTGCGGCTGCGCGCCTTTCCGGTGATCCTGGGCCTGTCGCTCCTGTCCTATGCCGCGAACGTCTTCCTGTTTGCTTCCGGGCGGCTGGTGATCAACGCGCCGCCCGTGCTGAACAAATATGGCGAGGCAGTCTATACCGACCCGCTGCCGCAGGCGCTGACGCTGACGGCCATCGTGATCGCCTTCGGCATGACGGCGCTGTTGGTGATGGTGGCGCTGGGCGCCTTCATCGAGGCGGATGACGACCGGATCGACATGACCGAGGCGGATGGCGCAGGCGCGGCCTCGCGCAAGGATGGCGCGGCATGAGCCACTGGATCATCGCCCCTGTCATCCTGCCTGCGCTGCTGGCGCCGCTGATCGCCTATGTCATGCGCTACGACATCGTGCTGGCGCGCGCGGCTTCCTTTGCGGGCACGCTGGTTCTGGCCGCCATCGCGCTTGGCCTTTGCCTGCTGGCCGCGGATGGCCAGACCCATGTCTACGAGCTGGGCGACTGGCCCGCGCCGTTCGGGATCGTGCTGGTGCTTGACCGGCTGTCGGCGATGCTGGTGTTGGTGACAGCCGTGCTGGCGCTGATCGCGCTGGGCCATGCCGCTGCGACCGGCTGGGATACGCGGGGGCGGCATTTCCACGCGCTGTTCCAGTTCCAGATCATGGGCATCTGCGGGGCCTTCCTGACCGGCGACGTCTTCAACCTGTTCGTGTTCTTCGAGGTGCTGCTGATCGCGTCCTACGGGTTGATGATCCATGGCGGCGGCAAGGTACGCTTGCAGGCGGGGCTGCAATACGTCGTGATGAACCTTGCGGGCTCGACCCTGTTCCTGATCGCGCTGGGCACGATCTATGCCGCCACGGGCACCCTGAACATTGCCGATCTGGCGGTGAAGGTGCGCGAGATCCCGCTTGAGGATGCGGCCCTGATCCGGGTGGCGGCGATGCTTCTGATGATCGTCTTCGCGATCAAGGCGGCGCTGTTTCCGATCCAGTTCTGGTTGCCTGCGACCTATGCCAATGCGCCCGCCCCCGTGGCTGCGCTGTTCGCGATCATGACCAAGGTGGGCGCCTACGCGATCATCCGCATCCACGCGATGATCTTTGGCCCCGATGTCGTGGCCACGGACGGGCTGACCGGTTTCTGGCTGTTCCCCGCAGCGGCGGTGACGCTGGCCATCGGTGCGTTCGGCGTTCTGGGGGCGCGGCGGCTGATGCCGATGCTGGCCTTTGCGGTGGTCGCCTCGATGGGGACGATGATGCTGGCGGTGGCGGCCTTTACCCCCTGGGCGACGACCGCGGCGCTGTATTACCTGATCCACTCGACCTTTGCTGCTGCGGCGCTGTTCCTGCTGGCCGATCTGGTGGTCTCGCACCGGCCCGAGGGCGACCGCCTCGATCCTGCCCCGGCGACGGTGCAGAACGGCCTGTTCGCCGCGCTGTTCTTTGCCGGTGCCGTGGCGATGGCAGGCATGCCGCCGCTCAGCGGGTTTCTGGGCAAGCTGATGATCCTGGATGCGCTGCGCGATCCGGGGCTGATGGCGCTGGGCTGGACGGCGGTTCTGGCGGGGTCGCTGCTGGTGATCGTCGGGCTGGCGCGGGCGGGCAGCGTGCTGTTCTGGCGCTCGACCGCGGTGGCGGCGCATGTTCCGGCCGATGACGACGAGGCCCGCCCCGAAGCCCGCCCGGCCAGCCTTGCGCAGATCGCGCCGACCGTGGCGGCGCTGGCGATCACCGCCTTGCTGGCGGGCTTTGCCGGGCCGGTGACCGCATATCTCGAAGCAAGCTCGGGCCAGCTGTTCGACGCGGGCGACTACATCGCGGCCGTTCTGGGCGTGCAGGAGGTGCCGGAGGTTCCGCAGCCCGAGCCGGACGCCACCGAAGAACCCGCGCAGGAGGAGGGGTAGGCCATGCTCAGACGCATCTTCCCGCATCCGCTGCTGAGCCTGGTTCTGACGCTGGTCTGGCTGGGGCTTGTGAACAAGGTGACGCTGGGCAACCTGGTGCTGGGCGTGGCGCTGGGCATCGTCGTGCCGGTGATGACCGCGGCGTATTGGCCGAACCGGCCCAGGATCCGCAACCCGCTGATGGCCGCGGAATATGCGCTGGTGGTTCTGTGGGACATCGTGGTGGCGAATGTGCAGGTGGCGATGATCATCCTGTTCAAGCCCAATGCCGATCTGCGCTCGACCTGGATCACGGTGCCGCTGGAACTGACCTCGGCCGAGGCGATCACGGTGCTGGCGGGCACGATCACGATGACGCCGGGCACGGTCTCGGCGATGCTGTCGGCCGATAGCAGCGCGATCCTTGTGCATTGCCTGCACACCGACGATCCCGACGACGTGCGCGACCAGATCAAGGCCCGCTACGAACGGCGACTGAAGGAGATCTTCCAATGATCGAGGCGGCTCTCATCTTTGCCTTCGGCTGCTATGGGCTGGGGCTTCTGTTCAACCTGTGGCGGATCACCCGCGGGCCGGACGTGGCCGACCGCATCCTTGCGCTGGATACCATCGTCATCAACGTGATCGCGCTGTTGATCCTGTACGGCATCCGGCATGGCACGGCAGTCTATTACGAGGCGTCGATGCTGGTGGCGATGGTGGGCTTCGTCTCGACGGTCGCCTATTGCCGCTTCGTGCTGCGCGGCGACATCATCGAATAGGGGATGGGCATGGACTTCCTGACGGAACTACTGATCGCGTTCTTCCTGGTCGTCAGCGGCATCTTCGGCCTTGTCGGCTCGTTCGGGATGATCAAGCTGCGCGAGACGATGCAGCGGCTGCATGCACCCACCAAGGCGACGACGCTGGGGGTGGGAGGCGTTCTGATCGCCTCGATGCTGTATTTCCTGCTGATCGAGCGCAGTTTCTCGTTCCACGAACTGCTGATCACGCTGTTCCTGTTCCTGACCGCGCCGATCGTGGCGCATTTCATCGCCAAGACCTATCTTCAGGTGCATATCCGCCCGTCGGATCTGCCGCCCACGGGGGGCGAGCATGGCTGGTCGCTTTACGATGACCCGCCCGGCGACCGGCGCGAGGAATAGTCAGGGTCTCAGTAGTTCTGCGCCTTGCGGATGCGGTGCATCTGGTCGCTGCGGGCAAGCGCCTCGCCCAGCGTGCGCATCCCGGCTCCTTCCAGAACGCCCAGCATGTGGCGGAACACCTCGGCTGTGGCCAGCGCATCGCCCAGCGCGGTGTGGCGGTGTGCGGTGGGCAGCGTTACCCCGAACCGGCAGGCCAGCGCATCAAGCGTCAGATCGTCGGCATCGGGGAACAACGCGGCCGCCAGAAGCACGGTGCAAAGCGCCGGCTGGTCAAAGCGCAGGCCGATGCGATCCTCCTTGAGCCGCAGGAAGGCAATGTCGAAGGCGGCGTTGTGGGCAACCAGAACCGCGCCCTCGCAAAAGGCGTGAAAGCGCCGCCCGGCCTCGACGATATCGGGCGCACCGGCCACGCGGGCGTTGTCGATCCCGTGGACCGCGGTCGAGGCGGCGGGGATGTGCCGCCCGGGATTCACCAACTGGTCGAACACCTCGCCGCGCAGGATGCGGCCGTTCACGATCCGGATTCCGCCGATCTGCACGATCTCGTCGCCCGCCCGCGGCGACAGGCCGGTGGTTTCGGTGTCGAACACCACGAAGCGCAGTTCCGACAGCGGCCGGTCCGCGATCTCGTCCGAGACCGGCGGGGGCAGGGTGAAATCGTAGAATTCCGGCCTTGGATCGGTCGGGGCCAGTACCGGCGCCTTGGCAGCGCGCAGCGGCAGCACCAGCCTTGGGCCGGTTTCGGTGGCCTCGGACCAGATCTCGGTGGCATGCCCTTCCAGCGCATCGCGGCCGGTGTAATGGCCATAGCCCTCGGACAGGGGCGCGGCAAGCCAGCGGTCAAGCTCGCCATCGGGCACCTCGGCGCCCTTCCAGTCCAGCGTCAGGCAGATCTCAAGTTCGCAGGCCGACGCGCGCAGCACGAATTCGCGGCGCGAGGGGTCGGCGCGCAGCCCCTCGATCACCCGGGCCAGAAGCTCGGTGATCGCGAAGCCGTCGCAGCGGATGAACTGGCGCGCACCCTCGAAGCGCAGATCCTCGGGCAGGCGGGCCTGAAGCGCGTCGAAGATGTCGTCCGAGGCGACCGCGGGCATCGGCCAGCGCCGCGCGGTGGCGGCGCCGTGGCGCTCGGCGATCTCGTGGACCTTGACCACCAGTGCCCCCTGTTCGCGCCGAAGCTGGTGGAAGAAACTGGCGCGGGTGCTGGCGGCAAGCTCGGGATCGGCCTCGATCGCGTCGATCAGCGCGCCGATGGCCGCGGTCGGGCGGCGCACCGCTTCAAGCAGGGTATTGAACAGGTGGTCGCGCTCGGCATGGGCGTCGAGATCCTCGGTCGCGTCATGGAAGATCAGCACATAGCCGACCCGGCTGCCATTCACCGCAATCGGGCTGACGCGGGCCATCAGGAACCGCTCGCCGCAGGCGGTCGCGGCCAGGAAGCGTTCGGCCTCAAGCTCGCCGCGGGCCGCCCGCGCCCCCATCCGGTCAAGCGCATGGGCCAGCGGTTCGGGCCGCAGGAAGGTGGTCAGCCGCCGGTCAAGCCCCAGATCGCCCAGAAGCCCCTGCGCCGCGCGGTTATAGAGCATGATCCGATGGTCGGGCGTGGCCACCACGACGCCCTCGGCCAGATCGCGCAACAGTGCCTCGAACATCGCCTTGTCGCGGTTCAGGATCGCTGTCTTCTCGGCCACGGCGCGGTCCTGCGCCGCGCGGGTCTCGGCCAGCGCGTCATGGATGGCGTTCGCCGCGGGCGCCAGCGCGCCCAGATAGCGGGCAGGCGCCTCGTCGATATCGGCGTCGATATCGGCCCGGGCGCGGGTCGTCAGGTCGGCGGCCAGGGCCAGGATCGGGCGGGCGACGTTCTGGTCGAACAGCAGGCCCACCCAGGCCGTCAGCCCCGCCAGGCCGAAGCCCGCCACCGCGCCCGCGACCACATACCCGTCGGCCGGGCCGCCCGCCTTGGAATGACCGAGCCATAATCCGGCAATCAGGAGGGCCAGGCCCCCCAGCGCAAGCGCCGCAAAGAACAGCGCGAATCGGGTTCTCAGAGCAAAGCGCTCATGCATCCAACTCTCCCCCCAGCAACGCGCGGATCTGGGCCGTAAGATCCGCGGTCGCGAAGGGTTTGGTCAGGAACGCATCCGCCCCGAGTGCCAGTCCCTTGCGCCGCTCGACCTCTCCACCGCGCGCAGTCATCATCAGGACCTTAACATCTTTCAGGCCCTCGGAACGCCTGATCAGCTGGCAGATCTCGTAGCCCGAACGGTTGGGCAGCATCACGTCAAGAACCAGCAGATCCGGCGGCGCCTCCTCCAGCGCCTCGATCACGAGATTGCCATCGGCCACGCGCCGCGTGTCGTAGCCCTCGCGCGCGATCAGGTATTCCAGGGCAAGGGCGATCCCGTCCTCGTCCTCGGCCAGCATGACAAGCTTGCGTCCCATCGCGCCCCCTTTCAGTTCCTGCCGCTGCAAACGGCGCGCAGCAGCGGATCATCGCCCGCAAGCGTGCGCCAGTCGGCGCTGCCGGGATCGGTCAGCGCCGCCTCGCTTGCATCGGCGCGCGCCAGCCTGCCGCAATCGACCAGCACCGGCGCCGAGCGGGCAGGCTGCCAGCGCGAGAAGAAATACAGCGTGACCAGCCGGATCTCGGGCGCATCCTCGCGCCGGGCGGCGCGGGCGATGTCGGCCGCCATCAGCCGCGTCGTCTGCGGCGAAAGATAGGTCCAGGGCTTCCACGGAACGCTTTGCTCGACGCGCGACACCTCGACCAGACCCTCGGGCAGCCCGCTCATGGTGCGCGCGGCCCAGGAATATTCGGACCAGACGGCATAGGCCAGCATCGCCAGCCCCGCCGCCACCGGCACCGACCAGCTTGGCAGTCTGCTGCCGCTCAGACGCCTGAGCAGGAACACAATCCCGCCCGCGCCAAACCCTGCGGCCACACTCGCGATCAGTTCCAGAAACATGCTCTACCCTATTACCCCACGGCCCTGTCCAACGGCCGATTGCATCGTCTTGATCACCATGAAGGCATCGCGCAGGTGGTTGCGCTCAAGCTCCGACAACTGGCCGGGCGCCATGAAATTGTCGGCCTTGCCGCCGCTGCGGATCAGTTCGGCCTGATGGGCAAGCCGGGTTTCGCAGATCAGGTCATAGGCGTCGATCAGGTCATGCGCGCCCGATTGCGACACCACGCTGGCCTCGCGCGCCGCCACCAGGCGTTCGCGGGTGTTGACCGCCTGCAATTCGCCCTTCAGCGCATAGACCCGGCCCAGATCGACCACCGGCACCACGCCCGACAGCTTGAGATCCAGCATGTCCTTGTGCTCGCCCGAGCGGATCAGCGCGAATCCGCGGAACAGGCCCAGCGGCGGCGTGTGCTTGAGCGAGTTCGAGATCATGTGCGCCACGAAGATCGAGTTCTTGCGCGCCATTGCCAGCGTCTCGGCCTGCAACTCGGCGAACAGCGACCGCTCGCCGCCGATCGGGCGCAGGTCGAACATCACCGAGGCCAGCATCTGCGCCTCGTTGTCGGGCTGCGCGATCCAGCCCGCGAAATAGTCGCGCCACACTCGGCGCGGCTGGCGCCAGCGCGGGTTGGTGGCCATCATGTCGCCGGGGCAATAGACAAAGCCGCAGGCGTTCAGCCCGTCCGAGACGAAGCGCGCGAATTCGGCGAAATAGGCGTCATGCTCGGGGCGGAAGGCATCGTCCAGGATCAGGCAGTTGTCCTGATCGCTGACGCCGGTCTGCTCGCGCCGGCCCTGGCTGCCGCAGGCAAGCCACAGATAGGGGACGGGCGGCGGGCCCAGGTGATCCTCGGCCAGCGTCAGCAACCGGCGGATAACCGCGTCGGTGATGTCGGTGATCCGCCGCGAAATCGCATTGGCGCTGACCCCCGAACGGACGAGCTGGGCCAGAAGTGCGGGCACCTCGGCGACGACGCGGGCCATCTGTTCGGGGCCGGTCGCATCGACGATCTCGACGATCATGTGGCTGGCGGTGGCGGCCTGCTGGCGGAACAGGTCGGTGCGCCCGATCAGCCCGACGACCCGGCCCGCCTCGGTCACCGGCAAGTGGCTGGCATTGTTGTCGGCCAGCGCCATCAGCGCGTCGAGCCCCAGCGCGTCGGGCGAGATGGTGATCAGATCCCTTGTCATCACCTGCGCCACCGGCGTCGTGCCGTCCAGCCCCTCGGCCAGCACCTTGTTGGTCAGGTCGCGCACGGTGACGATGCCCGCAAGCGCCTCGCCCTCCATCACGATCACCGACGAGATGCCCTTTTCGCGCATCACCCGCGCCACGTCGGTCACTCGCGCGCCGACCGGGCAGCTGATCGGCGTGCGGGTCATCAGGTCGTTCACCCGCAGCGCGGTCAGTCCCGCCACCTCGTCGCCCGCGGCCGCGACCCGGCCGGGCAGCGAGCGCTGGAACCAGACGGAAAAGGCCGGAACGTCGTCCATCAGATCGTGGAACGCGCCCTTGGACAGCACCAGAAGCGTCACATCCGAGGCGGCGCGCGCCGTCAGCATCGCGCGGCCCAGCCGCAACAGGCCCCGTTCGCCCACGACATCGCCGGGACCGCGATGCGCGATCAGGTCCGAGCCGCCCGTCTCGATATCGACCGTGCCGGATTCGATCACGAAAAGCCCGTCGAGCCGCTCGCCCTCGGTGCAGATGGTCGTTCCCGGCCCGACCGACATCCGCCGGACGCTGGGGCCAAGGGCGGCCAGCGCGTCTTCGGGGATCAGGTCGAAGGGCGGAACCTGCCTGAGGCTTTCGAGGATGTCGGCCTCGGGGTCGGACATGCGCACCTCCTGCGCGGATCGCGGAACGGTCTTGCAAAGAACCTAAAAGGAAGTCGCCGTCCGGGAAATTCCGGCTGCGTGGGGAAGGGGGCGGCAGATCACCGCCCCCGACCTTGTCCTTAGTGGTCGGCCGCCGCAGCGCCCGCACCGCGCGGGATGCGCACGCTCTGGACCAGATCCTTGATCTCCTGCGGCGTGTCGGCCGTCATCTTCGAGACCAGGTAGGCCACCGCGAAGTTCAGGATCGCGCCCACCGCGCCGATGGCGGTCGACTGGATGCCGAACAGCGAACCGGCGATCGTGTCCTCGAAGCTGTTGGTGCCCGGGATGAAGAACCAGCCCTTGTGCAGGAAGATGTAGACCACCGTGAAGATCAGACCGGTCAGCATCCCCGCCACGGCGCCGTGGTTGTTGATGCGGGACGAGAAGATCCCCATCATCAGCACCGGGAACAGCGAGGCAGCCGCGATCCCGAAGGCCAGCGCCACGGTCTGCGCCGCAAAGCCCGGCGGGTTCAGACCCAGATAGGTCGCCAGCGAGATCGCCGCCGCCATCGAGATCCGCGCCGCCAGCAATTCGCCCCGCTCGCTGATCTTGGGGTTGATCGCCCCCTTGATCAGGTCATGGCTGACCGCCGACGAGATCGCCAGAAGCAGACCCGCCGCCGTCGACAGCGCCGCTGCCAGACCACCCGCCGCGATCAGCGCGATCACCCAGCCCGGCAGGCCGGCGATCTCGGGGTTGGCAAGCACGAGGATGTCGTTGTTCACGGTCAGTTCCGAACCCTGCCAGCCCCGCGCTTCGGCGGTTGCGGTAAAGTTGGCGTTGCGGTCGTTGTACCACTGGATCAGGCCATCGCCGTTCTTGTCCTCGAACTTCAGAAGACCGGTGATTTCCCAGTTCTTGATCCAGTCCGGCCGCTCGTCATAGGCGATCGGCTGTTCGGTCGCCCCGTTCGGGAAGATCGTGTCGACCAGGTTCAGCCGCGCCATCGCGCCCACCGCCGGAGCGGTCAGGTACAGAAGCGCGATGAAGACCAGCGCCCAGCCCGCCGACCAGCGCGCATCCGACACCCGCGGCACGGTGAAGAAGCGGATGATGACGTGGGGCAGGCCCGCGGTGCCGATCATCAGCGACATCGTGAACAGGAACATGTTCAGCATCGGAAGGAAGCTGGTGTCCTGCATGGTGTAGGCGGCAAAGCCGAGATCCTGGATCACCAGGTCAAGACGGGCCAGCAGCGGCTCGCCGGTGGCGGTGTATTCCGAGAACAGCCCGATGGGCGGCAGCGCCACGCCGGTCAGTTGCAGCGAGATGAAGACCGCCGGGATGGTGTAGGCGGTGATCAGAACGACATATTGCGCCACCTGGGTATAGGTGATGCCCTTCATGCCGCCAAGCACCGCATAGGCGAACACGATCCCCGCGCCGATCAGAAGGCCGGTGGTGTTCGACACCTCGAGGAAGCGCGCAAAGGCCACGCCCGCACCGGTCATCTGCCCGATCACATAGGTCACCGAGGCGATGATCAGACAGGCCACGGCCACCAGGCGCGCGGTCTGGCTGTAGAACCGGTCGCCGATGAATTCGGGCACGGTGAACTTGCCGAACTTGCGCAGATAGGGCGCCAGCAGCAGCGCCAGCAGCACATAGCCGCCGGTCCAGCCCATCAGGAAGGACGAGGCGGTGTAGCCGCCGAAGGCGATCAGACCCGCCATCGAGATGAACGAGGCCGCCGACATCCAGTCGGCCGCGGTGGCCATGCCGTTGGTGACGGGGTGAACGCCCCGGCCTGCGGCATAGAATTCCGACGTGGACCCTGCCCGGGCCCAGATCGCGATCCCGATGTAGAGCGCGAAGGAGGCGCCCACAACGAGAAGGTTGAGGGTATACTGATCCATTATGCCTTACTCCTCTTCCACGCCATGAGCACGGTCCAGTGCGTTCATGCGCCAGGCGTAGATGAAGATCAGGGCCAGGAAGACCAGGATCGACCCTTGCTGCGCGAACCAGAACCCGAGATCGGTGCCGCCGACGGCGATGCCCGACAGAAGCGGCCGCAGCACGATGCCGAAGCCGAAGGATACGATCGTCCAGATGATCAGGCTTATGACGATCAGGCGAAGGTTGGCCTTCCAGTAGGCCAGGGCTTTGTCCTTGTCGGACATGGGTTACCTCCCTTTGCGGTTAGAAGTGGCCGGGGCCGGGCCGTTTCGGACCCGCCCCCGGTTCGGATTACTTGTTCATCCTGTTGTCGATGAGCTGCTCGACGACGGAAGGGTCGGCGAGTGTTGAGATGTCGCCGAGTGCTCCGAAGT
>NZ_WJPO01000023.1 GCF_009649175.1 Rhodovulum strictum
AAGACCTTCCTTTCCGCCATCGCCCTCGCCGCAACCGTCCTGTTCTGGCTTTGACGATCAATGAGTCTGGAGCCTAGCGAGAAGCGCGGCGGCAAGGGGCAGACGAGTCGCATCCCGTCGGCTCGCGTGATGAACCGCATCCCTGCCTGATCGGCTCCCGAGCGTGTGGCGCTTTCCCGGCGATCAGGCTTCGGCCAGCGGTACGACGAAACAAAGCCGGTTCTGCCCGTTCTCGCGCGTATAGGACAGTTCGCGGGCCATGGCGCGGATCAGGAACCAGCCGAATCCGCCCTCGGGCGGGCCGTCCTCGGTGTCGTCGAGCGGGGGCAGGGCGCCGCCGGGAAGGATGCCGTCCGGCATCGGGTCGCCATGGTCGCGCACATCGACGCAAAGTCGATTGCCGCAGCGTTCCATGCGCAGTTCGATCACGCCTTCGCCGAGACGGCGGTAGGCATGTTCGACCACATTGTTCAGAACTTCGGCCAGCACCGTTTCGGCCATGCCGAGCGTGTCGGGGCCGGGGGAGGACGGGGCGAAACGGCGCCGCATCTCGGCAAGGGCTTCACGCACGCCGAGCGGCGTGGCCGCCAGCGTGATCGGCTCCGTGCCCGCGCAGGCGTGTCCGCCGCCCGGGGCCGGGTCAGGTCCGTCCCGCAAGGGGTCCAAGAGAGTCATGCGATGGACCGCTTGTCCGCAAAGGCCGTTTCGGCATCGGGATGGATGGTGAAGACCCGGTCCATGCGCGTCAGGCGGAACACCTTTTCGACATTGGGGGTCAGGTTGCACAGTTCCAGCGTACGGCCGGGGCCGAGCAACTTCATCACCGCGACGACCGCGCCAAGCCCGCTGCTGTCGAGGAAATCGACCGCACCCAGATCCAGCACGACGCGCGCCGGTCCGTCGCCGGCCACCTCGCGCATGCGGTCCTTGAACCGGATCGCCACCGCCGAGTCGATGCGCGGTTCGGCGACGATCACATGCAGCGCTTCGTCGCGGGTTTCGGTGTGCAGTTCCATGCGGACTCTCTCCTGTGATCCGGGGATGAGGCTAGACGCCAATCGTTACCATTCGGTAAGTGTTGGACGTTGATGGCGGGAGGATGGCATGAACGAGGTTGTGATCTGCGGCGCGGCGCGCACGCCCATGGGCGGGTTCCAGGGGGTCTTTGCCGATGTCGATGCGCCCACATTGGGTGGCGTCGCGATTCGCGCGGCGATGATGGGCGCAGGCGTCGAGACGGTGGACGAGTTGCTGATGGGCTGCGTCCTGCCCGCGGGCCAGGGCCAGGCGCCCGCGCGGCAGGCGGGTTTCAAGGCGGGGCTGGGCGAGGATGTGCCCGCGACCACGCTGAACAAGATGTGCGGATCGGGGATGAAGACGGCGATGATCGCGCATGACCAGCTTGCGCTGGGCGCCGCCGCGGTGATCTGCGCCGGTGGCATGGAAAGCATGACCAACGCCCCCTATCTGCTGCCCGCGATGCGGGGCGGCGCGCGGATCGGGCATGGTCAGGTGATCGACCACATGTTCCTCGACGGGCTGGAAGATGCCTATGACAAGGGCCGCCTGATGGGCACCTTTGCCGAGGATTGCGCAGGGCATTTCCAGTTCACCCGGCAGGATCAGGACGACTATGCGCTGGGCTCGCTGTCCAATGCGCTGGCGGCGCAGAAATCCGGTGCCTTCGAGGGCGAGATCGTGCCCGTGACCGTCACCTCGCGCAGGGGCGAGACGGTCGTGACCGAGGACGAACAGCCCGCCAATGCGCGGCCCGAGAAGATCCCGCAACTCAAACCCGCCTTCCGCAAGGACGGCACGGTGACGGCGGCGAATTCCTCGTCGATCTCGGACGGGGCGGCGGCGCTGATCCTGGCGACCCGGGCCGAGGCCGAGGCGCGCGGCCTGCCCATCCGCGCCCGCATCCTGGGCCATGCAAGCCACGCGCAGGCGCCGGGCTGGTTCACCACCGCGCCGGTTCCGGCGGCGCAGAAGCTCTTGGCGCGGATCGGCTGGACAAGGGACGATGTCGATCTGTGGGAGGTGAACGAGGCTTTCGCCGTGGTGCCCATGGCCTTCATGCACGAGATGGGCCTGCCGCGCGAGCGGGTGAACGTGAATGGCGGGGCCTGTGCGCTGGGCCACCCGATCGGGGCCTCGGGCACGCGGATCATCGTGACGCTGCTGAACGCGCTGGAAAGGCGCGGGCTGAAACGCGGCGTCGCGGCGATCTGCATCGGCGGTGGCGAGGGCACCGCCATCGCGATCGAGCGGCCCTGAGTGACACGGGCCGTCCTGCCCCGGCAAGGCGGCCCTGTCCTAGTCCTGAAAGCGCCAGCCCGACCGGCGCGGCACCCGGACGGCCAGCATCGGCTTCAAGAGCGGGCTGGCGAAGCGGTCCAGATCCAGTGCCTCGTGAACGCCGACCATTTCCTCGCCGAAGACCCGCGTGCGCACGGCCGAGCGGCAATAGAACGGTGCGTCCAGCATGTCGTGGACCTGTTGCGGCACATAGCCCGGATCGGCCCGCGTCTCGCGCCGGACCAGCCATTTCGACCGCGCGAACCGCGTGCGCGGCGGCGCGTCGATCACCTGCGCCGAGCCATCCGCCCCGAACCGCAGCCCCACGGCCAGTTCTGACCCGTCCCGCACGCTGGCGTCATAGAAGCAGTAGGCGCCGTTATCGCGTGTCGGGAAGCGGCCCCAGGTCCAGTAGCTGAAATCGTCCTCAAGCGCATGGATACCGAAATTCGCGTCGAAATAGCCATGCCCGGTCCATTGCCAGCCCGGCTGGTTCAGGTCGACCTCGATTTCCGATGAGGGCGCGAAGGGTCGCCAGACATGGCTGCCATCCTGCTTCAGCGGCAGTTCGACGCCGGTGATCGCCGAAGGCGTCACCGTCACCCGTCCCTTCAGCCGCCCCATATGCGGCCAGGCCAGTTCGTCGATGTCGATGATCAGCTTGCCACCCACCCAGCTCAGGCTGGACGGGCCGACCTGAAACCGCTCGCGCGACTGGCGCAGCGCGGCCTGCCCGCGGTCGGTCATCGTCCAGCGCCCGCCCTCGCCATAGGTGGCGACGTTGATGCAGCAATGGTTTTCCGGGTTCTTCCGCCCCGACCAGCGATACCAGGGCGAAAAGACCGAGCCGATGAACGAGATGATGGAGATCGACTGCTCGCCCGAATGGCTGATCCCGTCGACATACCACCAGGCATAGCCGTCGGGCGGCACCTCTAGGTCGAAGCACGGTCCGTCAAGATCGCCTCGGCCGCGTGCCGGCCGGAGAGGGTCGCCATGGGGATGCCCGCCCCCGGATGCGCGCCGCCCCCCGCCAGATAGAGCCCCCTGATCTTCGTCCGGGCCGTTGGCTTCTTCAACGAGGCTGTCAGGCCGTGCGGGCTCCGCCCGTAAAGGGAACCTTCCGAGGCGGGAAACAGCTTCGCGAACTGGCGCGGCGTCGTCAGCCATTCGGTCCCCGGCCTCGGGTCGAAGGTCAGCCCGAACCGGGCCAGCGTGTCGAAGGTGCGTGTGCGGCACGTCTGTTTCTCCTGTTCGCTCGGCTCGGCCCCGTTGGACTGGGGCGGGCCGTTCATGATGATCTCGAACCGTTCCAGGCCCTGCGGCGTGCGGCCCGTGCCCCGATCCTGCGCGCAGATATAGAGCGTGCCGTCCTCGGGCATATGGCCCTTTGCGATCGGATCGAACTCGGTATGCGGATCGTTGCAGAAAAAGACATTGTGAAACGCCAATTCGGGGCCATGCGGCACGGCCGCAAAGGACCAGACATAGGCCGACAGGCTGCGCGGGTGCGTGGCATCGGGCGGCAGCGTGTCGCGCAAAGCCTCGCCCAGAAGCCCCGCGCCCAGTGCTGCCGGGTCGCCATTGAACACCACGGTTTCGGCGGGCAGGCGGGTGCCGTCCTCCAGATGCACGGCGGCCACGCGACCCGCCTGCATCTCGATCCGGTTGGCCGCCTTGCCGAAGGTGAAGCGCACGCCCTTGTCCACGGCCAGTTTTTCCAGCCCTCGCGCCAGCCGGTGCATGCCGCCCTCGACCCGCCAGACGCCACGTTCCTCGGCATGCCAGATCAGGCCGAGGATCGCGGGGCTGCCGAAGGGCGATCCGCCGACATAGGTCGCGAAGCGCCCGAAAAGCTGCGCAAGCCGCCGGTCGGTGAATTGCGCGGCCAGCGCGCGCGCCAGGCTGCGATGCGGCGCCATGTCCAGGATCAGGCGCGGATGGGTCAGCACATGGCGCGTCAGCGCCCCTTGCGAGGGCGTGCCCGCCAGCATCATCGGCCCCTCGAACGCGCGGAAAAGCCGCTCGGCCCGGGCACAGAAGGCGCGGAACTCGTGCTCTGCCCCGGCCCCGGCAAAGGCGCCCACGGCGGCCGCGCTCGCCTCGCGTTCGGCGAACAGATCCAGCGTCGAGCCATCGGGCCACCAGTGCCGCGCCAGCACCTCCTCGCGGTGGAGCGTGACGTAATCGGACAGCCGCGCGCCGACGCCTGCGAACAGCTCCTCGAAGACCGGGCGCAGGGTCATCACCGTCGGCCCGGCATCGACCGGCCCGGCATCGGTGGCCATGGTGCGCATCTTGCCGCCGGGCACGGGCGCACGGTCCACCACCTGCACCTCGAACCCCGCATGGGCCAGCCGGATCGCGGCGGAAAGCCCGCCCATTCCCGCGCCGATCACCACGACTTTCAAAGCCGGTGCGCCCATCTTGATCCACCTCAAGGAATGTTGACACGAAACCATAGACTGTCCACCCTGATTTACAATCGTGAACGTCTTGCCAGCCTGACACACAAGGGGTTGTGCGGCAGGCCGGACCAGAACGGGGAGCCAACATGGACCTTTCGGGCCGCATCGAATCCGCCATCAGCCGTGCGATCGCAGAGGGACAGGCCGGGGCCGCCCCGCCGAAACTGGCCTCGGCGCTTGACTATGCGCTGTCGCCGGGCGGTGCGCGCATCCGTCCCAGGATCTGCCTGAGCGTCGCGCTGGCCTGCGGCGACGGCCAGCCGGAACTGGCCGATGCCGCCGCGGTGGCCATCGAACTGATCCATTCCGCCAGCCTCGTGCATGACGACATGCCCTGTTTCGACAATGCCGACCTGCGCCGCGGCAAGCCCGCGCTGCACAAGGCCTATGGCGAGCCGCTGGCGTTGTTGACCGGCGACAGCCTGATCGTGGCGGGGTTCGAGGTGCTGGCCCGCGCGGCGCATCACGACCCGCAGCGGGCAATCGAGTTGATCCGTATCCTCGGGGTCCGCACCGGCATGCCCTATGGCATCTGCGCGGGGCAGGGCTGGGAAAGCGAGGACAAGATCGACCTGTCGGCCTATCACCGGGCCAAGACCGGCGCGCTGTTCATCGCGGCCACCTCGATGGGTGCGGTCGCGGCCGGGCAGGAGGCAGGCCCGTGGGAGGAACTGGGCGACCGCATCGGCGAGGCGTTCCAGGTTGCCGATGACCTGAAGGATGCGCTGCTCGACGAGGCGGAGATGGGCAAGCCCGCCGGTCAGGACGCCGCCAACAGCCGACCCAGCGCGGTTGCCGAACTGGGTGTCGCGGGCGCGGTGCAGCGCTTCAAGGACATCCTGTCGGGCGCCATCGCCTCGATCCCGTCCTGTCCGGGCGAAGCGCAACTGGCCCAGATGGTTCGCGTGATGTCCGAGCGGCTGATCCCCGAACCCGCCCGCCAGGCCGCCGAATGACGGACGCCCTCCCTGATGCAGTATCCGCTCGGCGCCCGCGTGGGTTCAGTTGGCGCCGCTGGCGCAACCGCAAGATCGCCTCGCCCGGGTTCCAGTCCTGGGCAAGCCACTTCCCCCTGACCCGTGGCCATGCGCGGCGCGAGGGCGAGCGGCTGTTCGATCTGGTTTCGGGCTTCGTCCACTCCCAGGTGCTTTATGCGGTAATCGAGCTGGACCTGCTGGAAGCCACCTGCGATGCGCCGCAATCTGTCGCGCGGCTTGCGTTGCGCAGTGGCATCGCTCCCGACCGTATGGAGGCGCTGTGCCAGGCCGCTGTGGCGCTTGGCCTTTTCGAGCGTGTTGGCGGCGGCTACCAGCTCGCCGCGCTTGGCGCGGCCCTTATGGGTGTTCCGGGGCTTGTCGACATGATTCGCCACCATGACGTGTTCTACCGGGACATGGAGGATCCGGTAGCAGTTCTGAAAGGCGAGAAGGAAACCGAACTTGCCCGGTTCTGGCCCTATGTCTTTGGGGCGGGGGCGGTCGAGCACCCCGAGGTGGCCGAGCGGTATTCAGGGCTGATGGCCGAAAGTCAGGCCCTGGTCGCCGAGGAAACCCTGCGCACGATCTCGTTCGCTGGCGTCGCCCGGTTGCTGGATGTGGGGGGCGGTACCGGCGCATTTCTTGCAGCTGTCGGTCGCGCCAACCCTGCGCTGCAAATGGTGCTGTTCGATTTGCCCGCCGTGGTGCCCGCCGCAGAAACCCGGTTCCACGAGGCCGGGATGGCTGGCCGGGCCAGGGTTGTGGCGGGCGATTTCCACGATGACCCGCTGCCGTCCGGGGCGGATGCGATTTCGCTTGTGCGGGTCTGTTTCGATCACTCGGATGACGCTGTCGCCGCCCTGATGGCCAAGGCATTTGCGGCGCTGCCGCCGGGCGGGCGGCTCATCGTTTCCGAACCTATGGCGGGCGGCGCGCGTCCCGACCGGCCGGGGGACGCATATTTCGCATTCTATTGCATGGCCATGCAGACCGGCAAGGCGCGGTCCCAGGCGCGGCTGGCCGAAATGATGAAAGAGGCGGGATTCCAAGGCATTGAGACCCCGCGCACCCGCCGTCCCTTTGTCACGTCGGTGGTGACCGGGTGTAAACCCGGGGCGACATGATGCCCCGCCCGGGCTGTCTAAAAAAGTTGACACTTGGGGCTGTCTAAATAAACTGACAAGAACCGATCACCGCGATGTGAGTCCCGAGTCTCTCGGGGATAAGAACGGAAGGGAGTTGCCCATGGAAACCACAGCCGTCATCCTTCGGGGCCCCAAGGAGCTTGGGCTCGGCAGGCTGGCGCTGACGGAGCCGGGGCCGCGCGATCTGGTCGTTCAGATCTCGCATTCCGGCATCTCCACCGGCACCGAAAAGCTGTTCTATACCGGCGAGATGCCGCCCTTCCCCGGCATGGGCTATCCGCTGGTGCCCGGCTACGAGGCCGCGGGCGAGGTGGTCGAGGCCGGGTCCGACACGAATTTCAGGGTGGGCGAGCGGGTCTTCGTGCCCGGTGCCAACTGCTATGACGGCGCGTTCGGCCTGTTCGGCGGCTCGGCCCGGCGGCTGGTGACCGATGCCAGCCGCGTCACCCGCATCGACCCTGGCCTCGGTGCCGAAGGTGCGTTGCTGGCGCTGGCCGCGACCGCGCGGCATGCGCTGGCGGGTGTCGACAAGAAGATGCCCGAACTCATCGTCGGCCATGGCGTTCTGGGCCGCCTGCTGGCGCGGCTGACCATCGCCGCCGGTGCCCCCGCCCCGACCGTGTGGGAGATCAACCCCGCTCGGGCCGGTGGTGCCGAAGGCTACGAAGTGCTGCATCCCGACGAAGACCCGCGCCGCGACTATCGCACGATCTACGACGCCTCGGGCGTCGGCAGCCTGCTTGACAGCCTCATCACCCGCATCGCCAAGGGCGGCGAGGTGGTGCTGGCCGGATTCTATACCCAACCTCTGTCCTTCGCCTTCCCGCCCGCCTTCATGAAGGAGGCCCGCCTGCGCATCGCCGCCGAGTGGGACCGCGAAGACCTGCTTGCAACGCGCCAGCTTGTGGAAGCTGGCGCGCTGTCGCTGGGGGGTCTGATTACCCACAGCGTTCCCGCGGAAAAGGCCGCAGAAGCCTATGAAACCGCATTCAACGATCCTGCCTGTCTGAAAATGATCCTGAACTGGGGAGCCGAACATGACGCTTGATGTCCCGAATATCAAAGACATCGACCAGCGGTTGAGGGACGAGGCGAACGAGCCTCTGGATGAAATCCCCCTGACCGAGCCGACCAAGAAGACCCAGATCATCGCGATCTACGGCAAGGGCGGCATCGGCAAGTCGTTCACGCTGGCGAACCTGTCCAACATGATGGCCGAACAGGGCAAGCGCGTGCTGCTGATCGGCTGCGACCCGAAATCGGACACCACGTCGCTGCTGTTCGGCGGCAAGGCCTGCCCGACCATCATCGAGACCTCGACCAAGAAGAAACTGGCCGGCGAGGAAGTCCAGATCGGCGATGTCTGCTTCAAGCGCAACGGCGTCTTCGCGATGGAACTGGGTGGCCCCGAGGTTGGCCGCGGCTGCGGCGGGCGCGGCATCATCCACGGTTTCGAACTGCTGGAAAAGCTGGGCTTCCACGACTGGGATTTCGACTATGTGCTGCTCGACTTCCTGGGCGATGTGGTCTGCGGCGGCTTCGGCCTGCCGATCGCCCGCGACATGGCGCAAAAGGTGATCCTGGTCGGCTCGAACGACCTGCAATCGCTCTATGTGGCCAACAATGTCTGCTCGGCGGTGGAATATTTCCGCAAGCTCGGCGGCAATGTCGGCGTCGCAGGGCTGGTCATCAACAAGGATGACGGCACCGGCGAGGCGCAGGCATTTGCCAATGCGGTGAACATCCCGGTTCTGGCCGCGATCCCGCAGGACGAGGATCTGCGCCGCAAATCCGCGAACTACCAGATCGTCGGCACCAATGCCGGTCCCTGGGGCGAGTTGTTCGCCCAGCTTGCGACCGCCGTGGCCGAGGCCCCGCCGATCCGGCCCCGTCCGCTGGACAATGACGGGCTCTTGGGTCTTTTCGCGCCCGAGGATGTGGGCGCCGATTTCGAGCTGGTCCCGGCGACCGATGCCGACATGCGCGGCAAGTACGCCAAGCCCAAGAAATCGCTCGAGGTGGTCTACGACAATGTTTGATCTCGACGAGATGGCCCGCTGGGACGCCGCGCTTCAGGCGCTGGCCCATCACGACGAAACCGAAACGGACACGCTCCGCGAGGAGGCCGCCCGCGAACCGGCCGCCGCGCGCGAACTGGAGGACGCATGACCGAAGAGGTCAGATATGACACCGCCCACACGGCGCAGGTGATCGAGGGCACGCCAGGGCGGCAGGGAAACGCCCCGCTGGCGACCGATCCGGCGCTGGGCGACGGCATGGGCTGCCATGCCGGAGCGGCCGAGATGGAAGCAGTAGCCCGCAGCGCGGGCAAGTCGGACATCCTCGACCAATATGCCAGGGACTATCCGCAAGGCCCGCACGACAAGCCGCAAAGCATGTGCCCGGCCTTCGGCAGCCTGCGCGTCGGGCTCAGGATGCGGCGCGTTGCGACCGTGCTTTCGGGCTCGGCCTGCTGCGTCTATGGCCTGACCTTCGTCAGCCATTTCTACGGTGCCCGCCGGTCGGTCGGCTATGTGCCGTTCAGTTCCGAGACGCTGGTCACCGGCAAGCTGTTCGAGGACATCCGCGACGCGGTGCATGAACTGGCCGATCCCGACCGCTATGACGCCATCGTGGTGACGAATCTCTGCGTCCCCACCGCCTCTGGCGTGCCGCTGCGGCTGTTGCCGGACGAGATCAACGGCGTGCGGATCGTCGGCATCGACGTGCCCGGTTTCGGCGTGCCGACCCATGCCGAGGCCAAGGACGTGCTGGCGGGCGCGATGCTGAACTATGCCCGCAAGGAGATCATGGCAGGCCCCGTCGCCGCGCCCGAGGGCGGGCTGTCGGACCGGCCGACCGTGACCCTTCTGGGCGAGATGTTCCCGGCCGATCCCATCGTGATCGGCAAGCTTCTGGACCCGCTCGGGCTGGCCTGCGGCCCGGTCGTGCCCTGCCGCGAGTGGCGCGAGCTTTACGCCGCGCTCGACTGCGGCGCGGTGGCGGCGATCCATCCGTTCTACACCTCTGCCATGCGTGAATTCGACGCGGCCGGTCGGCCGATCGTCGGCTCGGCGCCGGTGGGACATGATGGCACAGCCGCGTGGCTGGCCAATATCGGCGACGCCTTCGGCCTGCCCGCCGACAAGGTTGCGGCGGCGCAGAACATGTTCCTGCCCGCGATCAAGGGCGCGCTGGCCGGAGCCCCGATCAACGGTACGATCACGCTGTCGGGCTATGAGGGATCCGAACTGCTGGTGGCCCGTCTGCTGATCGAGTCCGGTGCAAATATTCCTTATGTCGGAACGGCTTGCGCGAAGACGAAGCAATCCGAAGCCGACCGCGACTGGCTGGAATCCAGGGGCGTCAAGGTCAAGTTCCGCGCCTCGCTCGAGGATGATTGCGCCGCGATGGAGGCGATCCGCCCCGATCTGGCCATCGGCACCACGCCGGTCGTGCAGAAGGCCAAGGAACTGGCGATTCCCGGGCTCTACTTCACCAACCTGATTTCGGCCCGTCCGCTGATGGGACCGGCGGGCGCTGGCTCGCTCGCGCAGGTTGTGAACTCGGCGATTGCGAACAAGGGACGCATGGCGTCGATGCGCGAATTCTTCGAAGGTGTCGGACAGGGTGACACTGCGGGCGTCTGGGAGGGGGATCCGAATCTCCATCCCGAGTTCCGCGAAGCCCACCAGAAGAAACTCGACAAGAAACGTCGCGCCGAAAAGGCGGAGGAAATGATCTGATGCTGGTTCAGGATCACGACAGGGCCGGAGGGTATTGGGGGGCGGTTTATGCCTTCTGTGCCGTCAAGGGTCTGCAGGTGGTCATCGACGGCCCCGTGGGCTGCGAGAACCTGCCGGTCACCTCTGTCCTTCACTATACCGACGCGCTGCCCCCGCACGAGCTGCCCATCGTCGTCACCGGCCTGGGCGAGGAAGAACTGGGCCGCGACGGCACCGAGGGCGCGATGAAGCGCGCCTGGAAGACGCTGGACCCGGCGCTGCCCGCGGTCGTCGTCACCGGCTCGATCGCCGAGATGATCGGCGGCGGCGTCACGCCCATGGGCACCAACATCCAGCGCTTCCTGCCGCGCACCATCGACGAGGATCAATGGGAAGCCGCCGACCGGGCGATGACCTGGATCTTCACCGAGTTCGGAATGACCAAGGGCCGGATGCCCCCCGAGAAGAAGCGCGAAGAGGGCGCGAAGCCGCGGGTCAACATCCTTGGCCCGATGTATGGCGTGTTCAACATGCCCTCGGACCTGGCCGAGATCCGGCGCCTAGTCGAAGGCATCGGCGCCGAGGTCAACATGGTGATGCCGCTTGGCGCCCATCTGGCCGAGATGCGCAACCTGGTGAATGCCGACGTCAACATCGTGATGTATCGCGAGTTCGGCCGCGGTCTGGCCGAGGTGCTGGGCAAGCCCTATCTTCAGGCGCCCATCGGCATCGACTCGACGACGAAATTCCTGCGCAAGCTGGGCGAGCTTCTGGGCCTGGACCCCGAGCCGTTCATCGCGCGCGAGAAGCATTCGACGATCAAGCCGGTCTGGGATCTGTGGCGGTCCGTGACGCAGGACTTCTTTGCCACGGCCAGCTTCGGCATCGTCGCGAACGAGACCTATGCCCGCGGCGTGCGCCATTTCCTCGAAAGCGATCTGGGCTTCCCCTGCGCCTTTGCGGTTGCCCGCCAGCGCGGCGCCAAGACCGACAACCAGCAGGTGCGCGCGCTGATGGCGCAGAAGCGGCCGCTGGTCGTGATGGGCTCGATCAACGAAAAGATCTACCTCGCCGAGCTGTCCGCCGGGCACGGTCCGAAACCGGCCTTCATCCCCGCGGGCTTCCCGGGTGCGGCGATCCGGCGCGCGACGGGCACACCCTTCATGGGCTATGCCGGTGCGACCTATCTGCTTCAGGAGGTCTGCAACGCGCTGTTCGATGCGCTCTTCCATATCCTGCCGCTGGGCTCCGAGATGGACTCTGCGGCGGCAACACCGACCCGGCTGCGCCGCGACTTCCCCTGGGACGAGGACGCGCAGGCGCTTCTCGACCGGATTGTGGCCGAACACCCGGTTCTTACCCGTATCTCCGCAGCCAAGACCCTGCGAGACGCCGCCGAGAAGGCAGCACTCGAACAAGGGGCAGAGCGGGTGGTGCGGGAGACCGTCGAGGCGCTTGCGCCCGCCGGTTTCGACCGTCTTGACAAGGGAGACAGCAGATGACCGACCAGACGTCCGATGTCCAAGTCGCACGCGCGCACCGGCCGCCGAAAGCGGAGTTTGCCGTCTACTTCACGATCATCTTCCTTGCCGCACTGCCGCTGGCGCTGATCGCCACGCTGCTGTCGGTGCTGCGCAACGGAGATCTGAAAACCAAGGGGCCGATCGCCCGCGCCTGGAGCCAGGCGCGGATCATCACCCCCATGATCTTTTCTGCCTGAATGTTCGGGCAGTTCACAGAATTCGCTCATCCCCCCGGTTGGGCGAATAGCTGGCAGGCCAACAGGCTCTGCTGGAACCCGGCCGCCGGGGTGCGCGGCATCAGTCTGACGATCCGGAGGAAAGTTTATGGCTGAATCTGACCTGTCGTTCTCGGGTCTGAACGATGAGCAAGCGCAGGAAGTGCATGCTGTCTACATGAGCGGGCTTTGGCTGTTCTCGGCTGTTGCCGTTTTCGCTCACCTGGCAGTGTACATCTGGCGTCCGTGGCTCTGAGAAGGATCTAAGAGATGGCTAAATTCTACAAAGTCTGGATGATCTTCGACCCCCGTCGCGTGCTCGTCGCGCAGGGCGTCTTTCTCTTCCTCGTGGCGGTGATGATTCACCTCTTCGTTCTCAGCAACCCGTACTTCAACTGGCTGAACGTCGCTGCCGAGAAGGCCGCTGGCGCGTAAGCGACACGGCCTTCCGGTGGACTGCACTGGAAGTGACATCAGCGCCGCGGGCGGGAGCCCCGATCTCCCGCCCGCGGCGACCTCGAAGAACAAGGACGGCTGAGGCCCGGACGGACACGGCCGCCATTTGCGGAGACAGACGATGGCACTGCTCAGTTTTGAGAGAAAGTATCGCGTCCGTGGAGGGACGCTCATCGGTGGCGATCTGTTCGACTTTTGGGTGGGGCCTTTCTATGTGGGCTTCTTCGGAGTGACGACCGCCTTTTTCGCCACCCTCGGGACCGCGCTGATCTTCTACAGTGCGTCCCTGCAAGGAACCTTCAACCCGTTCACGATCCACGTTGCGCCGCCTGACCTCTCGCATGGTCTGGGCATCGCGCCGCTGGCCGAGGGCGGGCTTTGGCAATTCATCACCGTTTGCGCCATCGGCGCATTCGTCAGCTGGGCGCTTCGCGAAGTGGAAATCTGCCGCAAGCTCGGCATGGGCTACCACGTTCCGATCGCCTTCAGCGTCGCGATCCTGGCCTATGTGACGCTTGTCGTGTTCCGCCCGCTGCTTCTGGGCGCCTGGGGCCACGGCTTCCCCTACGGTATCTTCAGCCACCTCGACTGGGTGTCGAATACCGGCTACGCCTATCTGCACTTCCACTACAACCCGTTCCACATGCTCGGCGTGTCGCTGTTCTTTGCGACCTGTCTCGCGCTGGCTCTGCATGGCGGTCTGATCCTGTCGGCCTGCAATCCGGAGAAGGGCGAGGAAGCCAAGACCCCCGACCACGAAGACACGTTCTTCCGTGACCTGATCGGCTACTCGATCGGGACGCTCGGGATTCACCGGCTCGGCTGGCTGCTGGCGATCAACGCGGTCTTCTTCTCGGCCGTCTGTATCATCATCTCCGGTCCGTTCTGGACCCAGGGCTGGCCCGAATGGTGGACCTGGTGGAGCAACATGCCGATCTGGCCCGCTATCGAGGCAGCCGGCGCAGGCCAAGGAGTGATGTAACCATGGCTGAGTATCAGAACATCTTTACCCAGGTCCAGGTTGCCGGCTCCGGTGACTGGGGCATGGACAACGAGAACAACATGATGGAGGAGCGGGTCGGCGGCGTCGGCAACTTCCCGATCCTCGGCTGGCTCGGAAACGCCCAGCTCGGGCCGATCTACCTGGGTTATGCCGGCGTGATCTCGATCTTTGCGGGCTTCACGGCGTTCTTCATCATCGGCTTCAACATGCTGGCTCAGGTCGATTACTCGATCGTCCAGTTCCTGCGTCAGGGCTTCTGGCTGGCGCTGGAACCCCCGAGCCCGGAATACGGCCTGCGGATTCCGCCGCTCAGCGATGGCGGCTGGTACATGATCGCCAGCTTCTTCCTGCTGATCTCGGTCTGGGCCTGGTGGTGGCGCACCTATGCGCTGGCTGCCGAGCACAAGATGGGCAAGCACATTGCCTGGGCGTTCCTGGCCGCAATCTGGCTGTTCATGGTTCTGGGCTTCTTCCGCCCGATCCTGATGGGGTCCTGGTCGGAAATGGTGCCTTACGGCATCTTCCCGCACCTTGACTGGACGACGGCCTTCTCGATCCGCTACGGCAACCTCTACTACAACCCCTTCCACGCGCTTTCGATCGCGTTCCTCTATGGCTCTGCCCTGCTCTTCGCGATGCATGGCGGCACCATTCTCGCCGTGACCCGCTTCGGTGGCGACCGCGAGCTGGAGCAGATCTACGACCGCGGTACCGCGTCCGAACGCGCGGCACTGTTCTGGCGCTGGACCATGGGCTTCAACGCCACGATGGAAGGTATCCACCGCTGGGCCTGGTGGTTTGCGGTTCTCACCCCGATCACGGGCGGGATCGGCATCCTGCTGACCGGCACGGTTGTCGACAACTGGTTCATCTGGGCCCAGGAGCACAACTTCGCTCCGGAATACATGGAGCCCTATGGCTACGAAGCCTATACCGGGCGGACAGGAGGCTGACATGTTGAAACTCCCTAAATGGTTCTTCAAGTGGAGTGAAGACAACCCCACTGACCTGATGGGGCCCGGCATCCTCGCTGGGGTAGTCGGTGGTGCAGCGGCGGTCGTGGCCTTGCTCGTGGCCTTCGACAACCCCTACAAGACCGTCGACTACCAGACCGGGCCGCGCGGCATCGGCATGGATGTGTCCAAGTTCGTGAAGGACAATCCGCAATACGATGCCTATGCGGAGACCTATGCGGCATTCGAACGGCCCGAGGCTCAGGAAGACGAGCCGACGGCGGCCGAGGCATATGGCGAGACCGTCATGGCCTTTGGCGACCTGCCGCAAAGCAGCTTTGACCGGCTGCAGGAGGCGATGAGCGCCTGGGTGGGAACGCCCGTGGTTCTGTATGACAATGGCGAGGTCGACGAGACCACGCTGGCGATCACGCAAAGCTGCGTCGAGGCCACCCAGTATCTCAACACCGACTGGGATACCCACAACCTGGCGTCCGATGGCCGGGGGGTGAACTGCTATACCTGCCACCGTGGCCAGCCGACTCCTCCGGGATCGTGGCTCAAGGCGGGCGTGGTCAACTCGGCCGCCTCGGGTTGGGCGGGGATTCAGAACCGGCTGCTGACCTATGAACGGGCCGGGACGACGTCCTTCGTTCACAAGTACACCCAGAGCGAGTTCACCGCGCTGCCGGTAGACGCGGTCGAGAAGTTCCTGCTGGATGGCGCGTCGATCAAGGTCCATGACCTTGAAAGCCGCGTGGCCCAGCAACCGGGCGACCCGACCTGGCAGGACGCCGAGCGGACCTTCACGCTGATGAACCACCAGTCGAACGCGCTCGATGTCGGCTGCGTCTTCTGCCACAACACCCGGGCGTTCTACGACGCGACCCAGGTGACCCCGCAGTGGTCGATCACCACGCTGGCGCAGCAGATGACCATCGACATCAACCAGAACATCTACGAGCCCCGCTCGGAGATCCTGGGCCGCGAGTCCGCCAAGGTGAACTGCATGACCTGCCACATGGGCGTCATCAGCCCGCTCAACGGCCGCGACATGGTGGCCGAGTGGCCGGAACTGGCGCAGTGACATGAAATCGGCCGGGCGGCGCGGCTTGCGTGCCGCCTGGTCTCACGGGATCGGGCCCTTCGCGGGGTCCGGTATTCGGGGCCTCCACACCCCGGTTCCCTTCCTGTCAGACACAGGACACTGGCGCCGTGTGGGGAACAGACCACACGGCGCTTTTTTGTGAAAAAGAAACGCGCGGGAGAAGACCGATGACCAAGCCTCCGACCCCGATGCTGGACCGCGTCGCAGGTCCGGCCGACCTTAAGGGCATGAGCCAGGCCGACCTTGTCCAACTGGCACGCGACGTCCGCCAGGAGGTGATCTCCGTGGTCGCACAGACCGGCGGGCATCTGGGGTCGTCGCTGGGCGTCGTGGAACTGACCGTGGCGCTGCATGCGGTCTTCAACACGCCGTTCGACAAGCTGGTCTGGGATGTCAGCCACCAGTGCTATCCCCACAAGATCCTGACCGGGCGCCGCGACCGGATGCACACGTTGCGTCAGGGCGGCGGGCTGGCCGGATTCTGCAAGCGGTCCGAAAGCGAATATGACGCCTTCGGCGCAGGCCACAGTTCCACATCCATTTCGGCCGCGCTTGGCTTTGCGGTCGGCCGCGAGATGGGCCAACCCACCGGCGACGCGATTGCGGTCATCGGCGACGGCTCGATCTCGGCGGGGATGGCCTATGAGGCGCTGAACCATTCGGGCCACCTGAAATCGCGGCTTTTCGTGATCCTGAACGACAACGAGATGTCCATCGCGCCGCCCGTCGGTGCTATGTCGAAATATCTCTCGGGGCTTTATTCCGGCACCCCGCTGGGCAAGCTCAAGGACATGGCCGAGGATTTCGAGGCTGTTCTGCCCGGCCCGATCCGCGAGGGCGCACGCCGCGCCCGGCAACTGGTCACCGGCTTCCCCGGTGGCGGCACGCTGTTCGAGGAACTGGGCTTCGACTATATCGGCCCGATCGACGGGCATGACATGGGCCAGTTGCTGACCGTCCTGCGCGCCGCGCGGGCGCGGGCCTCGGGGCCGACGCTGATCCATGTCTGCACCGTCAAGGGCAAGGGCTACCAGCCGGCCGAAAGCTCGGCCGACCGCGGCCATGGCGTGGCGAAATTCGACGTGGCCTCGGGTGCGCAGGCGAAAAGCCAGCCGAACGCGCCCAGCTATACCTCGGTCTTCGGCAAGACCCTGACCGACGAGGCATCGCGCGATCCCAGGATCGTCGGGATCACCGCTGCGATGCCCTCGGGCACCGGGCTTGACATCATGCAGGGCCGTTTCCCGCAGCGGGTCTTTGACGTGGGCATCGCCGAACAGCATGCGGTGACATTTGCGGGTGGGATGGCGGCGTCGGGGCTGAAACCCTTCTGCGCGATCTACTCGACCTTCCTGCAACGCGGCTATGACCAGATCGTGCATGACGTGGTGCTGCAAAACCTGCCCGTGCGCTTCTGCATCGACCGGGCCGGGCTTGTGGGTGCGGATGGCTCGACCCATGCGGGCGCGTTCGATGTGGCGTTCCTGTCGAACCTGCCCGGCATGACCGTGATGGCCGCGGGCGACGAGGCGGAACTGGTCCACATGGTCGCGACCGCCGCGGCCTATGACGAGGGACCCATCGCCTTCCGCTATCCGCGCGGCGAGGGGATGGGGGTCGAGATGCCGGAACGCGGCCGGATCCTGGAAATCGGCAAGGGCCGGATCGTCAGGGAAGGCACGAAACTTGCGCTGCTATCGCTGGGTGCGCCGCTGGTCGACTGCCTGCGGGCCGCCGAAGAGCTTGAGGCGCGGGGCATTTCGGTCACCGTGGCCGATGCCCGCTTCGCCAAGCCCTTCGATACCGATCTGGTGGCGCGTCTGGTCAAGGAACACGAGGCGCTGGTGACCGTCGAACACGGTGCCGAGGGCGGTTTCGGCGCGATGGTGCTGCACTGGCTGGCGCGGACCGGGCGGCTGGATCGCGGTCTGCCCGTGCGCACCATGACCCTGCCCGATGCCTTCATCGAACAGGCCAGCCCCGAGGCGATGTATGCCGAGGCCGGCCTGACCGCGCGCGACATCGCCAATACCGGGCTGGAGGTGCTGGGCATCGCGGCTGCGCGCTTCGGCAACGCTGCCCGCTGAGGCCAGCGCCAGTATCTGCGAACGGCCCCGCCCCAGGCGGGGCCGTTCCGCGTTTCAGAGGTGACGCTGAATGATCGCGCGTAGATCGACCCGCGCCCTCAGACGGCTCGCCAGCAAGTAAATGCCGCCGAATTTGCGCTGGATGAACAGCGTGTCCATCGGCGGGATGTGCCAGAAATCGCGATCCGCCCCCAGCGCCATCCCCGCATCGCGCATCCGCAACGCCAGATCTGTATCGGCGAAGTCGAACGCGCCGGGGCGGCGCAGGGGTTCCATCGACATCTCGAACATGGCCAGCATCGTCTCCTGGTGATGCGATGCCGTATCCTCGGCGAAGAAGCCGATATCGAGGATCGCGCGCCGCATCGCCCCCCGCTCGCCCGACAGCCCCGCCGCCATCAACGCGCGGAACTGCTCGGCCATGGCGGGCGCAAATTCGCGCGAGGCGCCGAAATCCAGAAGGACCACCCGCCCCGTGTCAGGCTGATAGCGGTAATTGGCGAAATTCGGGTCGGTCTGCATCAGCCGGAACTCGAACAACTCGCGGAACAACAGCCCGATCAGCAGCGCCATCACCCGGTCGCGTTCGGCCTGCGGGGCATCGGCCAGCGCCTCGATCGGCACGCCCTCGACGAAATCCATCGCCAGGATGTCGGGCGTGGTCAGGTCCGGCTGAAGCCCCGGCACCACGAAATCGGGCGCCCCCGCCAGCAGCGCGCCGAACCGGCCCATGTAGCGGCCTTCGCGTTCGTAATCGGCCTCTTCGTGAAGCTGGCGCTTGGCTTCCTCCAGCATCGGCGCGATGTCGAGTTCCCGGGGCATCACGCCGGACAGCCGCATCAGCGCGGCCACGTTGTTCACGTCGCTGTCGATGGACCGACGCACGCCGGGATATTGCACCTTGATCGCCAGATCGCGCCCGTCCTTCGTATGCGCCCGATGGACCTGTCCGATCGAGGCCGCGGCGATGGGCCGGACCTGGAACTTGTCGAATCGCTTCAGCCAGTCCGCGCCCCAGGCCTCGGTCAGCACCTTCTTCAACTGCCCGCCCGGCATGTGATGCGCATCCGCCCTGAGCCGGGCCATGATCTCGGCCAGTTCCGGGGGCAGCATGTCGCCCGCATCCATCGAGATCAGTTGCCCCACCTTCATCGCCGCCCCGCGCATCTGCGCCAGTTGGTCGGCCACGCGCCGCGCATTGGCGGGCGTCAGCAGCAGATCGGCCGCGCGCGGCCGCTTGCCCTGCGCCACCTGCCGCGCGCCCGCCAGCGCCATGTTGCCCGCGACACTCGATGTCAGCGCGCCGAACCGGGCAAGCCGTGTCAGCCGCCCGGAGGGAACGGCAAGGGCGCGGGCGTCGGGTTTCGGCTGGGTCATTGGGCGATCCATCAGAGGGGGGGTGAGGCGCGAGCATAGGGCGGCGGCCCCGCGCCCGCAGTGACATAGGCACAAAACCCGCGCCCGCAACGCGGCGGGCGTGATCCCGGCGCCGAGTGCCCTAGATAGCCCGGGACGAACAGGCAGGACGGGTCAGGTCATGAGTGTGAACGCGATGATCGTTTCGGCCGGCGAGGCGCTGGATGTGCTGCGCGCGGGCTGGCAGGCGCAGGCGACGGGGCAGATGCTGGCCTCCTACATGATGCATGGGCGGCCGGGGGTCGGAAAGACGCAGGTGGTCGAGCAACTGGCCGACGAGATCGGCGCGCGGCTCTTTGACCTGCGCCTGACGACCATCGAGCCGCAGGACCTGCGCGGGCTGCCCTATTACGATCACCAGACGCAAAAGACCAAATGGTACCGCCCCGAGGATCTGCCCGACGATGTGGCGCATCCCTCGATCCTGTTTCTGGACGAGCTGACTGCCGCCTCGCCCATGCTGCAACCCACGGTCTACGGGCTGTTGCAGGAACGCCGGGTCGGGCGCCACAAGCTGCCGGGCAATGTCTTCATCGTGGCGGCGGGCAACACGGTCGAGGATGGTGCGATCGCCTACCAGATGAACACCGCGCTGTCGGACCGGCTGATCCACCTGCATGTGCAGGCCGCCGCCGCCGACTGGCTGGACAATTACGCGGTGCCGCGCGGGCTGCACCCTACCGTTGTCGCCTTCATCAAGACCCGGCCCGACCTGCTGGACACGACGGAACGCACGGTTGCCGAGGGCCAGTTGATTGCCACCACGCCGCGCAGTTGGGAGCGTGTCAGCCAGATCCTGCGCGCCGTGCCCGACAGGCGGATGCGCAACGTGCTGGTCGCGGGCACAGTGGGCGAGGCGGTCGCCGCCGAATTCGCGATGATCGCCGACGACATTTCCGCCACCGTGCAGGTACAGGACATGCTGGAGGCCGACCGCAAGGAGCGCGTTGTGCTTTACCCCGCCTCGATGCATGGGCTGAACGCGCTGATCTATGGCCTGATCGGGATTCTGGACGGGCGCAACGTCAACGGCGTGATCGACATCATGGCCGATATCCGCCAGCTTGCCCGGCTCCGCGAGGAAGAGGAGTTCAAGCGCATGCCGCTGTCCGAGCTTTGCACCTACGGGTTCGAGGGGCTGATCCGCAAGGGGCTGGATCTGGGGCTGGGCGAACGCTTCCTCGGCCATGACGCCTATCGCGCCTATGCCGCCGAGCGCAAGGAAGCGGGGCTGGCGTGACGCCCCTGCGCCATTCCACAAGGGCAAGGCGGGCCTTGACCAAGCTGGCCGAGCAGGATCCGGCCTTTGCCGCGCTGGCGCTCTGGTGCACCCATCTTGACAGCGACCAGCGCGCGGGCGCCGCCTGGACCGATGGCCGGGCCATCCATTACGGCCCGGAATTCGAGGGGCTGAGCCTGCCCGAACAGATCGGGCTTGCGGCGCATCACATCCTGCACATCGCCTTTCGCCACGCGCCGCGCTCGCGTGCGATGTATCTGCGCTTCGGCGACCGGTTCGACGAAGATCTGTTCAACCTTGCGACCGATGCCATCGTGAACGAGACACTGATGCTGACGGGTTACATCCTGCCCCGTCCCGCGGTGCGGCTGACCGGGCTGTTGCTGGCCACCACGCGCGAGAAGATCTCGGGTCAGGATGCGGTCACGAAATACGATGCCGAACGGCTTTACATCGCTCTGATGCAGGACGCTGCGCCGCCCAGGACCACAAGGCCCGGCGACAAGGGGGTGGCCAGCGGCGGCGGCGGGCGGACGGGCGGGCAGGGCGGCAGCGGTGGCGAGAAGCCGCGCCGCGGCGGTGCGCTGGCCGATGCGGCGCGGGCCTATGCCGACCAGATGGCCTTTGCCCCCGATCTGGAGAGTGCGCGGGACGAGCGCGACGACGGCGCGGGGCGCGAGGAGGATGCCGACTGGCGCCAGCGTGTCGCCCGCGCGATGGAGGCGGGGCGGCTTGCGGGGCATGGCATCGGCGCGCTGGGCCACCGGCTGGCCGATCTGCCCGAGGTTCACACCCCATGGGAGGTGCTGCTGCGCGGGCTGGTCAGCCGCGCGGTCATGGCCAGCCCCCGGCCGCTTGCCACCCGTCCTGCGCGGCGCTGGCTGGCCCGCGATGCCGATGCCCGCGCCCATGGCGGCCCCGATCCGGCCTTCGAGCCGGGCATCCTGCGCGACCGCGACATTCCCCGGATCGTGGTCGGGGTGGACAGTTCGGGGTCGGTCGATGGCACGCTCTTGGCGAAATTCGCCGCCGAACTGGGCGCCATCGCCAAGCGCACGGGGGCCGAAACCCATGTTCTGGTCTTCGATACCGAGGTGCGCAGCCGCGCGGTCATGGGGGGGGCAGTCTGGGAGCGGCGCATCACCGATATCCTGTTCACCCGCGACGGCGGCACCTCGTTCATCCAGGTGATGGACGAGGCGCTGGCGCTGGATCCCTCCGCGGTGGTCATCCTGACCGACCTTCAGGGCCCCTTTGGCCCCGTGCCGCGCCAGCGTCTGCCGATTCTCTGGGCCGTTCCGGGCGAGCCGCCGGCCACGGGTGCGCCTTTCGGTCGCGTCCTCAGCCTGGCGCGCTGACCCGGCCGCTCAGGCCGTTGCCAGCGCCTCCAGCCGGGCATGGGCCGACACGCCCCTGGTTTCCAGCGTCACGTCATGCAGGAAGCGCCCCAGCGCAAGGCTGGTGATATGCATGCGCTTTTCGGTGAACTCGGCATCGAACAGCGTTGTCTCGATCAGGCGGCGTTCCTCGTCGTCCAGGTCCAGAACATGCGGCTCGGGCACGTCCGACTGCACCGAAACGAAGGTCAGAGGCGAAATCCGGGCCAGTGCGGATTGTTCGATCACCAGATGCAGCTCGCCCGCCTTCAGCCCCCGTTTCGCGGCGATCCGCGTCAGGATCTCGCGGCCCCGGGCGCGGGCGATATCGGCGCCGCGCTCGGCCTCTTCCTCGGGCATCAGGCGACGGCGGCGTTCGGGGTTGTCGACCGAAAGCACCCGGGATTCCACCAGATAGACCATCAGGAACATCAGCGCAGGCGCCTGGCCGATCGCCAGCGCATGTTCGGGCAGCATCAGGATCAGCACCGGAAAGGGGCTGAGCGCCAGCAGATAGCGCAGGAACGACACCTCGATCACCACCCGCCGGTAAAGCGCGCTGCCCATCGACCCGCGCGGCAGCACCGAGAAGCCATGCGCGAACAGCGCGCGCGGCACCTTGCGGATCTTCATGGTCGAGGGGCTGGACACGGTCGAGGGTGTGATGACATGCAGCATGGGTCGGCCTCTGCGGGATCGAGGTGGAATAAGTCTAGTCCAGCCCGGCCCCCCGTCCAGCCCGCCGGGATTCGACGCGCCCGGCTGCGCCGTCTATCATGCCGCTGCCGCCCGGCAGGGTGCGGCAAGAGCGGGGCATTGACCAAAGCAGGACGCCCCCTTAACCCCGAACACCGACAGCGACCGGAGGAAGTCCCATGCGACCCGCCAACGAAGCCCTGATCGTGATCGACGTCCAGAACGATTTCTGCACCGGGGGCGCGCTGGCCGTGCCCGGCGGCGAGGAGGTGGTAGCGCGCATCAACGCGATGATGGACGAATTCCAGACCCGCGTCCTGACCCAGGACTGGCACCCGGCCAACCATGCCTCGTTCGCGGTGAACCATCCCGGCAAGCAGCCCTACGAGGTGGCTGGGATGCCCTATGGTCCGCAGATCCTGTGGCCCGTCCATTGCGTGCAGGACACGCCGGGCGCCGCTTTCCACCCCGATCTGGACATCACCCGGGCCGATCATGTCGTGCGCAAGGGGTTCCGCCCCGAAATCGACAGCTATTCGGCCTTTTTCGAGAACGATCACGAGACGCCCACCGGGCTTGACGACTACCTTGCCGCGCGCGGGATCGACCATCTGATCCTGGTCGGGCTCGCCACCGATTTCTGCGTGCTCTATTCCGCGCTCGATGCCGCCCGGCTGGGCTATCGCGTGACGGTGATCGAGGGGGCCTGCCGCGGCATCGACCTGAACGGCTCGCTCGAAGATGCGCGCCAGGCGATGCTGGACGCGCATATCGTGCTGGAGCCCTGAGAATGCTGGACATCGCAACGCGGGTCTACAACCATCACTGGAAGATCGACCCGATTGTCCGGTCCCTGCTCGACACCGATTTCTACAAGCTGTTGATGTGCCAGTCGGTTTTCCGCAATCGGCCAGATACCCACGTCACCTTCAGCCTGATCAACCGCACCACCTCTATCCGGCTGGCCGACCTGATCGACGAGGGCGAGCTGCGCGAGCAGCTGGACCATATCCGCACCCTGCGGCTGACCCGCGGCGAAAGCACCTGGCTGCGCGGCAACACCTTTTACGGCAAGCGGCAGATGTTCCGTTCCGATTTCATGGAATGGTACGAGGCGCTGCAACTGCCGCCCTATCACCTGGAAAAGCGCGACGGGCAGTACGAACTGACCTTCGAGGGGCGCTGGCCTGAGGTGATGATGTGGGAAATCCCCGCGCTTGCCGTGCTGATGGAGATGCGCTCGCGCGCGGTGCTGCAAACGCTGGGCAAGTTCGAACTTCAGGTGCTTTACGCCCGCGCCATGACGAAGCTGTGGGAAAAGATCGAGCGTCTGCGCCCGCTCGACCCGCTGCGGGTGGCCGATTTCGGCACGCGCAGGCGCCATTCCTTCCTGTGGCAGGACTGGTGCGTGCAGGCGATGATCGAGGGGCTGGGGTCGAAATTCGTCGGCACCTCGAACTGCCTGATCGCGATGCGCCGCGACATCGAGGCGATCGGCACCAATGCGCATGAACTGCCGATGGTCCATGCCGCGCTGGCCGAAACCGATGACGAGTTGCGCCAGGCGCCCTACCGGGTGCTGGCCGACTGGCACGAGGAACATGACGGCAACCTGCGCATCATCCTGCCCGACACGTTCGGCACCAGGGGCTTTCTGCAAAATGCCCCCGACTGGCTGGCGGGTTGGACCGGGATTCGCGTCGATTCCGGCGATCCGGTCGAAGGCGCCGAGACCGCCATCGCCTGGTGGACCGAACGCGGCGAGGATCCGCGCAAGAAGCTCATCATCTTCTCGGACGGGCTGGATGCCGATGTCATCACCGACCTGCATGCACGGTTTTCCGGCCGCACCCGGCTCAGCTTTGGCTGGGGCACGCTCCTGACCAACGATTTCCGCGGGCTGGTGCCGGGCGATGCGCTGGCGCCCTTCTCGCTGGTCTGCAAGGCGGTCAGCGCGAACGGGCGGCCCACGGTCAAGCTGTCGGACAACCCGAACAAGGCGATGGGACCGGCCGACGAGATCGCGCGCTACAAGCGCGTGTTCGGCGTCGGCGCGCAACAGCCGTTCGAGGTCGTGGTCTGAGCGCCGTCCCGCCGGGCAGGATCGCCTTTTTCGCGTCACCTTGGCGTGGAAATCGCGTCAAAAGGTTTTCATCATTGCGGAGCAACAGTATCTCCGATTCAGGAGGGTGGCCGGTCGGCCGCCCAAGAACGAGCCGCGACTCCGGTCCGGGGGAAACCGAAGCAAGGGGCACGTGACCTGATGGACATCATTCTGAATTCCGCCTTCGGCGAGGTTGCCTCGCTTCTGGTGATGGCGGCCGTGATCGGGTTCCTGGGGATCATCCTGCGCCAGCCGCTGATCGTCAGCTTCATCGCGGTGGGCCTGATCGCCGGGCCGTCTGCGCTGGATCTCGTGCGCTCGGACGAACAGATCAACCTGTTGTCGCAGCTCGGCATCGCGCTGCTCCTTTTCCTTGTGGGTATCAAGCTCGACGTCAAGCTGATCCGCTCGCTTGGGGGGGTGGCGGTGCTGACCGGTCTGGGCCAGGTCGCGTTCACCTCGATCTTTGGCTACCTGATCGGTCTGGCGCTGGGGCTTGGCCACATAACCAGCATCTATGTGGCTGTCGCGCTTACCTTTTCTTCGACCATCATCATCGTCAAGCTGTTGTCGGACAAGCGCGAGATCGACAGCCTGCATGGCCAGATCGCGCTGGGCTTCCTGATCGTGCAGGATCTGGTGGTGGTTCTGGCCATGATCGTGCTGTCGGCCATCGGCATCGGCGCGGCGGCCGAGGGCCATGGCAGTGGCTCGGTCGTGGTGGTGCTGTCCTCGGGCGTCGCGATGGTGGCGCTGGTGATCCTGTTCGTGCGCTATGTCGCCAATCCGCTGACCGAGCGGCTGGCGCGCGCGCCCGAATTGCTGGTGATCTTTGCCATCGCCCAGGCGGCGATCTTTGCCGCCATCGGCGATTTCGTGGGCTTGGGCAAGGAGGTGGGCGGGCTTCTGGCGGGCGTGTCGCTGGCCTCGACCCCCTATCGCGAAACCATCGCCGCGCGGCTTTCGCCGCTCAGGGATTTCCTGCTGCTGTTCTTCTTCATCGCGCTGGGTTCGTCGCTCGACCTGTCGCTTCTGGGCACGCATGTCGGCGGCGCCGTCATCTTTTCGCTGTTCGTGCTGATCGGCAACCCGCTGATCGTGCTCGTCATCATGGGCGCGATGGGGTACCGCAAGCGCACCGGTTTCCTGGCCGGTCTGACCGTCGCGCAGATCAGCGAATTCTCGTTGATCTTCATCGCGATGGGGGTGGCGCTTGGCCATGTGGAACAGGACGCGCTGGGTCTTGTGACCTTGGTCGGGCTCGTGACCATCGCGGCCTCGACCTACATGATCACCTATTCGCATCAGCTTTACCGCCTGTTCGAGCCGGTGCTTGGCATCTTCGAGCGCCGCGAAACCCCGCGCGAGCCGAACGGCGGCAACGCCCCCAGTACAGAGGGGTTCCCCGTGCTGGTCTTTGGGCTGGGCCGGTTCGGCGCGGCCATCGCGGTGCGGTTGCAGAAGCGCGGCGTCAGGGTTCTGGGTATCGATTTCAACCCGCAAGCCGTGCGCCGGGCCCGGGCGCTGGGGATCCGGGCGAAGTATGGCGATGCCTCTGACCCGGAATTCGTCGCCGAACTGCCGCTGGCGCGCGCCGACTGGATCGTTTCGACCGTGCCGATCCATGTCGGTGGCCTCAGCCATGAAGATACGCGCCGCACGCTGATACAGATGGCCCAGACCGGCGGGTTCCACGGCCGCATCGCGGTCACCTCGCACAATGTCAAGGACACCGAAGAACTGATCGCCGCCGGGGCCGATATCGTGCTGGAACCCTTTCAGGATGCGGCGGACCGGGCGGTGGAACTGTTGTCCGGCGCCCCCGGAACCGAACGGACCGAGATCCCCGAGATCGTGGGCGAGGAGCCGCAGACAACCTGACACGACGCGCGGGACCGGCCCGCGCCCGAGCCAGAGGAGACGTCATGTCCGACACGTCGCACGCCTTTCACGCGCTGTCCGCCCCGGACGCCCTGGCCGCGGTTCAGGCAACCCCCGAAGGTCTGGCCAGTCTCGAAGCCCGGCGCCGTCTGGACACCCATGGCGAGAACCGGCTGCCCGAACCGCCCCGCCGCAGCCCGGTCCTGCGTTTCCTGCTGCAATTCAACAATGTGCTGATCTATGTCCTGCTGGTCGCCGCCGTTGTGACCGCAGCGTTGCAGCACTGGGTCGATACCGGGGTGATCATTGCGGTCGTGGTCGTCAACGCGATCATCGGCTTCATCCAGGAGGGCCGCGCGGAACAGGCGATGCAGGCGATCCGCGGCATGCTGGCCCCGCGCTCGGCGGTGCTGCGCGATGGCCGCCGGATCAGCGTCGATGCCGCCGTTCTGGTGCCCGGTGACATTGTCCTGATCGAGGCAGGCGACCGCGTTCCAGCCGATCTGCGGCTGATCGAGGCGCGCGGGCTGAAGGCCGAGGAGGCGATCCTGACCGGCGAATCCGTGCCCGTCGACAAGGGCACCGATCCCGTCGCCGCCGGGGCCGCGCTGGGCGACCGCACGCCGATGCTGTTCTCGGGCACGCTGATCGCCACCGGCGCCGGGCGCGGCGTCGTGGTCGAAACCGGCGTGAATACCCAGATCGGCCGCATCAGCGGCATGCTGGCAAGGGTCGAGACGCTGACCACGCCGCTAGTCCACCATATGGACATCTTTGCGAAATGGCTGACGGTGTTCATCCTGCTCGTGGCGGCAAGCCTGCTGGGCTATGGCTATTTCGTCGGCCATATGGAGTTTTCCGAGCTGTTCATGGCCGTTGTCGGCCTGTCCGTCGCCGCGATCCCCGAGGGGCTGCCCGCTGTGCTGACGATCACGCTGGCGGTGGGCGTGCAGGCCATGGCACGGCGCAACGCCATCGTCCGGCGGCTTCCGGCGATCGAGACGCTGGGCTCGGTCTCGGTGATCTGTTCGGACAAGACCGGCACGCTGACCCGCAACGAGATGATGGCCGCAAGCCTTGCCACCGCCGCCCATGTCCTTGCGGTCGAGGGCGAGGGCTATGCGCCCGAGGGGCGGGTGCGTCTTGACGGCGACGATCCCGATGCCGGGGCGCAGGCGATCCTGTCGGAATTCGCCCATGCCGCGGGGCTTTGCAACGATGCGGTGCTGCATGGCACCGAAGCAGGCTGGCGGGTCGAGGGCGATCCGATGGAAGGGGCGCTGATGGCGCTGGCGGGCAAGATCACCGGCGCAGGCGCCGACCCCTTCCGCAACTGGACCCGCACCGATGCGATCCCCTTCGATGCCGCGCATCGCTACATGGCCACGCTGCATCACGACCACGAAGGCCATGCCGCGATCCATGTCAAGGGCGCGCCCGAGGCGGTGCTGGCCATGTGCGCCGACCAGCGCGCGGCAGGCGGCGGCACCGGGCCGCTGACACCGGAGCACTGGCATCACATGGTCGAGCTTCTGGCGGCGCAGGGTCAGCGGGTGATCGCGGTGGCGGCGCGCAGCGTGCCGCAGGAGCATACCATCCTGAACACCTCTGATCTGACGGGGCGCCTGACGCTGATCGGGCTGATCGGCCTGATCGACCCGCCGCGGCCCGAGGCGATTGCCGCGGTTGCCGAGTGTCACGAGGCCGGGATAAGGGTCAAGATGATCACCGGCGATCACGCCGCCACAGCCCAGGCCATCGCCGCGCAGATCGGGCTGAAGAACACCGCCACCGTCCTGACCGGCGCCGATATCGAGGCGATGGACGATGCCGAACTGGCCGAGGTGGCGGCCGGGACCGACATCTTCGCCCGCACCTCGCCCGCCCACAAGCTGCGGCTGGTCACGGCGCTGCAATCGCGCGGGCTGACCGTGGCGATGACCGGCGACGGGGTGAATGACGCGCCCGCGCTGAAGCGCGCGGATGCCGGGATCGCCATGGGCCAGAAGGGTAGCGAGGCGGCCAAGGAAGCTTCGGAACTGGTGCTGGCCGACGACAATTTCGCCTCGATCGCGGCGGCGGTGCGCGAGGGGCGCACCGTCTATGACAACATCAAGAAGGTCATAAGCTGGACGCTGCCCACCAATGGCGGCGAGTCGATGACCATCGTTCTGGCGCTGGCGCTGGGCATGGCGCTGCCGATCACCCCGGTCCAGATCCTGTGGACCAACATGATCACCGCGGTCACGCTGGGCATCGCGCTTGCCTTCGAGCCGACCGAGGCGGGCACAATGCGCCGCCCGCCCCGGCCGCGCGACGAACCGCTGCTGACCGGCGAACTGGTCTGGCATATCGTGCTGGTTTCGGTACTGTTCCTTGCGGGCATCTACGGCGTCTATGCCTATGCGCTGGATCGCGGCTACGATCAGGACGTGGCCCGCAGCATGGCGCTGAACACGCTGGTCGTGCTCAAGATCTTCCACCTGTTCTTCATCCGCAACATCCACGGCACCTCGCTGACCTGGGCTGCCGCCAGGGGGACGCGGGTGGTGTGGATCTGCGTCATCACCGTGACGGCGGCGCAGTTCGCCATCACCTATCTGCCGCCCTTGCAAGTGCTGTTCGGCACCGCGGCGATCCCGTTCTGGGACGGTGTGTTGATCGTCGCGGTGGGGGTGCTGTTCTTTGCGCTGATCGAGACCGAAAAGCAGATGCGACTTGCCTTCCGCCGCCCGGCCAGATCCTCGGCCAGCGGCGGAGCGGGCCGCGCCTAGCTGCGGCCGCGCCAGTAGGAATAGACCACGCCGGACGAAATCAGCATGATCAGCACGCCCAGCATGCTGAACACCTTGCCCAGCCAGGACAGCAAGGGCCAGTCCGGCAGGGCAAGGCCTGTCAGCAGCAGCGCCGCGCCCGCAAGGCCGATCAGCAGGAAATCCCGTGCCATCGCTGCCGGGCTGCGCCAGCCGCGGCCCAGAAGTGCCCGCAGCAAGGGCGAGCCCGAAGTCAGCCCGCGCCGGTCGGCCATGTCCGGGCTGCGGGCGGGCGCCGTCGCGATCAGCCCCTGGCGCAGCGGTGCGGCGCGGGGCGCGGGCGCTGGCCGTGACGGGCGGGGCTGCGCGGGTTGGCGCCGCGGGCGGTCCTGCCAGGCGGTCCGGAGGCGGGCCAGAAGGCGATGCACGCGGTCGGGATTTTTCAGATAGGCGAGGATCAGAACGACCGTTGCTGCCGCCAGCAGTACCAGGAACGGCACCGCCGTCCCGAGCAGCACGCCCGACAGCACCAGCAGATAGCCCACCAGCACCACAAGCGCGGCAAGCCCCCCGCGTCCGAAGAAATCCCGTCCCCAAGTCATCCTGCCCGCGCCTCTCTGGTTGTTTCGATGCCTGCCGCATATGGGTCAACGCCGCGGCCGATGCACCGGCGACGTTGTGTCGCGCCTATGTCTTCGGCCTTGCCCGAACCCCGAACCGATTCGCAACACCCCGGGGCCCTGTCGCCCCGTTTCCGCTCTGTTCCCGCATTGACGGCCGTCAAGATCACTCTCCCGCACGCATGCTAGCTTGACCGGGCGCAGGAACGGCCTGACACTTCCCCCGGAGGAGGAAGACGGGCTGTGCGCCGCATGCGGCCCGCGCGGCCGCGTCTAGCAGAGGAGGAATACCCATGTTCCGTTACAAGACGGTTACCCCGCTCGTGGCAGCGGCGGGTCTGGCGTTTTCCGGCGCCGCACAGGCCGGGGGCACGGTCGAGGTTCTGCACTGGTGGACCTCGGGCGGCGAGGCCCGCGCGGTGGGTGAACTCAAGAACAGCTTCGAGGCCGAGGGCGGCACCTGGATCGATTCGCCCATCGCGGGCGGCGGTGGCGATGCCGCGATGACCGCGCTGCGCGCCCGCGTGGTGGCCGGCAACCCGCCCGCCGCGGTACAACTGAAAGGCCCCGGCATCCAGGAATGGGCCGAGCAGGGCGCATTGGCCGATGTCGAGGATGTCGCCGCGGCCGAGGGCTGGGATGCCGTTCTGCCCCCCGTTCTGGCGGGCATCATGAAATATCAGGGCGAATATGTCGCCGCGCCGGTCAATATCCACCGGGTCGACTGGATGTGGGCCAATCCCGAGGTTCTGGCCAAGGCAGGCATCGGGACCATGCCCACTACCTGGGAGGAGTTCAACGCCGCCGCCGATGCGCTCTTGGCCGCGGGCATCACGCCCCTGGCCCATGGCGGCCAGCCCTGGCAGGATGCCACCATCTTCGAGAACGTGGTTCTGGGGGTGGGCGGGGCCGATTTCTTCCGCGCAGCGCTGGTCGATCTGGATCAGGACGCGCTGAACTCGCCCACCATGGTTGCCGCCTTCGACCAGTTGCGCAGGATGCGCGGCTATGTCGATCCGAACTTCTCGGGCCGCGACTGGAACCTTGCCACCGCCATGGTGATGAATGGCGAGGCCGCGTTCCAGATCATGGGCGACTGGGCCAAGGGCGAGTTTCTTGCCGCGGGCAAGGTGCCAGGGCAGGATTTCCTGTGCGCGCCGACCCCGGGCAACGGCTTCGTGCTGAACTCGGACAGCTTCACCTTCTTCAAGGTCTCGGGCGAGGACAACATCGCCGGGCAGAAGCTTCTGGCCAGCCTGATCATGTCGCCGGGGTTCCAGGAGACCTTCAACCTGGCCAAGGGGTCCATCCCGGCGCGGACCGATGTGGCCCTCGATGCCTTCGACGCCTGCGCGCAACGCTCGCATGAGGATCTGCTCAAGGCGACCGAGGCGAATGCGCTGGTGCCCTCGATGGCGCATGAAATGGCGATCTCGCGCTCGGTGCGGGGCGAATTCCTGGATCTGGTGACCGAGTTCTTCAACTCGGACATGAGTTCCGAAACCGCCGCAGAGCGGCTGGCCGCCGCCGTCAAGCGCGCGATGTAGGGACTGGACGGCCCGGCCGGGGGCGGCACCCCCGGCCGGCGTCAGGGGACAGGGGGGAGCGTGCTGACAGCCATGGCACGGGCGATCGAGCGGCGCCTGCCGCTCATCGTGGTATCACCGCTTTTCGCGGTCAGCCTGTTTTTCGTCTATGGCTTCATCGCCTGGACGATCTGGATTTCCTTTACCAAGTCCGGCGTCATGCCGGTCTATGACTTTCACGGTCTGGCGCAATACGAACGGCTCTGGGCTACCCCGCGCTGGTATGTGGCGCTGAAGAACCTGTTCGTCTTCTCGGGGCTTTTCATCGCGATCAGCATGGCCCTGGGCATCTTTCTGGCGATCCTTCTGGACCAGCGCATCCGCATCGAGGGGGCGATCCGCACGATCTACCTTTACCCGATGGCGCTGTCCTTCATCGTCACCGGCACGGTCTGGAAATGGATCCTGAACCCCGGGCTGGGCATCGAAAAGGTGATGCGCGACTGGGGATTTTCCGATTTCACCTTCGACTGGCTGGTGAACCCCGATTTCGCGATCTACACGATTGTCATAGCGGGCGTCTGGCAAAGCTCTGGCTACGCCATGGCGCTGTTCCTGGCCGGGCTGCGGTCGGTCGATGACGAGGTGATCAAGGCCGCCGCCATCGACGGGGCCGGGCCGTGGCGGGTCTATACCGGGATCGTGCTGCCCGCGCTGCGGCCGGTCTTCCTGTCGGTGGTCATCATCCTTGCCCATCTGGCGATCAAGAGTTTCGATCTGGTCGTGGCGCTGACCGGCGGCGGGCCCGGCTTTGCCACCGACATGCCCGCGACCTTCATGTATGCCTTTGCCTTCCAGCGCTCCGAACTGGGGGTGGCGGCGGCCAGCGCGGTGATGATGCTGGCGACCGTCTGCGCGATCATCGTGCCTTATCTCTATTCCGAACTTCGGGGGGCGCGGCGATGAGGGCGCGCAGGACCGACGGCATCGTGCGCCCCTCGGGGCCGGGGGCCATCGCGCTTCGCGTGCTTCTGTTCACACTGCTCGGGCTGTTCTGCCTTTACTACCTGTTCCCGCTTTTCGTCATGGTCTCGACCTCGCTCAAGTCGCTGGCCGAGATCCGCGAGGGCAGCTTTCTGGCCTTGCCCCGGGCGATCAGCTTCGAGGCCTGGGCCAAGGCCTGGGGGTCGGCCTGTGTCGGCGTGCGCTGCGACGGCTTGCAGCCCTATTTCGTGAACTCGGTGATGATGGCGGTGCCCGCGGTGCTGCTGTCGACGCTGCTGGGCGCGCTCAATGGCTACGCGCTGACCAAGTGGCGGTTTCGCGGGGCCGACATCATCTTTGCGCTGATGCTGTTCGGCGCCTTCATCCCGTTCCAGGTGGTGCTGCTGCCGATGGCTCGCACGCTGGGCGAGCTTGGCCTTGCGGGCACCGTGCCGGGGCTGATCCTGGTGCACACCGTCTATGGCCTCGCTTTCACCACGCTCTTCTTCCGCAACTTCTTCATCGGCGTGTCCGATGGCATCGTGAATGCGGCCAAGGTCGATGGCGCGGGCTTTTTCGGCATCTTCTTTCGCATCGTGCTGCCGATGTCGCTGCCCGCCATCGTCGTGACCGTGATCTGGCAATTCACCCAGATCTGGAACGACTTCCTGTTCGGCGTGTCCTTTACCGTGGGGGATTCCAACCCGGTCACGGTGGCGCTGAACAACGTCGTCAACACCTCGACAGGCGTCAAGGAATACAACGTCGACATGGCGGCGGCGATCATCGCGGGCCTGCCGACGCTTCTGGTCTATGTCGTGGCGGGGGCGTATTTCGTGCGCGGGCTATCGGCCGGGGCGATCAAGGGGTAGGGTATGGCATCGGGCATCCGGCTGGAAAACCTGCGCAAGAGCTTTGGCGCGACCGATGTCATCAAGGGCATCGACATGGCGATCGAGCCCGGCGAATTCGTGGTTCTTGTCGGCCCCTCGGGCTGCGGGAAATCCACGCTTTTGAACCTGATCGCGGGGCTTGAAACCGTCACCTCGGGCAATGTCCTGATCGGCGGGCGCAACGTCAACAAGGTGCCGCCGCGCGACCGCGACATCGCCATGGTGTTCCAGTCCTACGCGCTTTACCCCACCAGGACGGTGCGCGCGAACATCACCTTCGGGATGGAAACAAGGCGCGTGCCGAAGGACGCGCAGGAATCCGCGCTGGCGGAATTCGCGAAGCTTCTTCAGATCGACCACCTGCTCGACCGCAAGCCCGGCCAGTTGTCGGGCGGCCAGCGCCAGCGGGTTGCCATGGGCCGTGCGCTGGTCCGGCAACCGGCGGTGTTCCTGTTCGACGAACCGCTTTCGAACCTCGACGCCAAGCTGCGCATCGAGATGCGCACCGAGATCAAGAAGCTGCATCAGCGGTTGGGCAAGACCGTGGTCTATGTCACCCATGACCAGATCGAGGCGATGACGCTGGCCACCCGGATCGCGGTGATGGACAACGGCCATATCCGGCAATTCGCCGATCCGGCCACGATCTATGAAAACCCCGTGGACCTGTTCGTGGCGGGTTTCATGGGCTCGCCGCCGATGAACATGATCCCGGGGCGGCTGTTCCACGAGAACGGACAGGTCTTTGTCCTGCCCCGCAGTGCGCGCGAACGCATCCGCTTTCCGCTGGACGGGCCGGCCGGGCAGGGCGAGGGGCTGGCGGACGGGCGTGAGGTGATGCTGGGTCTGCGTCCCGAAACGATCTTTGCCGCCGGGGCCAAGCTGCCGGGGCCGCACCGCTTCCTGTTCGAGGCGCCGGTCGAGGTGGTGGAGCCCACCGGCCCCGACACGATGCTGGTCTTTCAGATCGGCGGGCAGGATCTGATCGCCCGCGTCCGCCCCGAGGATACCGCCACCCCCGGCGCGACCTTTCGGTTCGAGGTGGACATGGGCAAGGCCAAGCTGTTCGATGCGGGGACGGGCATGGCGCTGTGAGCGGGGCCGCGCCCTTGCCCGAGTGAAAGACTTGGATTGACAAAGCCGACAAGATCGCTCAGGAATGAGAGGTGCCGCCGCCCGGAGCATTCCGCGATGATCGTCTGTCACTGCCGCGCCATCACCGACCGGGATATCCATGCCGCGATAGACTGGATGCGCGCATCCGATCCGCAAACGCTCATCACTCCGGGCAAAATTTTCCACGCTTTGGGGAAAACAACCGATTGCGGCGGCTGTTTGTCGCTGTTCCTCGACACCATGCGCCTGAATGATAACCTTGAGGTGCCGTTGGAACTCGGCGCCCTCAAGGAACTTCCCCGCAGAAAGGAACACGCGACATGCAAGGCGACCCCAAGGTCATCGACTACCTCAACCGGGCCCTCCGCAGCGAACTGACCGCGATCAACCAGTACTGGCTGCATTACCGGCTACAGGACGACTGGGGCCTGGGCCACATGGCCAAGAAGAGCCGCGAGGAAAGCATCGAGGAGATGAACCACGCCGACAAGCTGGTGGCGCGCATCCTGTTCCTCGAAGGCCATCCGAACCTGCAAAAGCTCGACTCGCTGCGGATTGGCCAGACCCCGAAGGAAACGCTGGAATGCGACCTTGCCGCCGAGCATGAGGCGCATGCGCTGTACAAGGAGGCGCGCGAATATTGTGCCAGCGTCGGCGACCATGTCACCAAGGAACTGTTCGACGAGCTGCTGGCCGACGAGGAGGGCCATATCGACTTCCTCGAAACCCAGCTTGACCTGCTTGCGCGCATCGGCCCCGAGAATTACGCGCATCTGAACGCGACCCGGATGGACGAGGCCGAATAGGCTCCATCATCCCGGATCCGGTGGCCGAAATGGCCGCCGGACCATGCCCGGTGGTATTCGCCGCGGCGCCTCCCCCTGCGAAAACCGTCACATGAACACCCCTGCGTGCCCGGCGCGCAACGGTGCGCGCGGTCTTGATTCCATGACAATTCCGCGCCTCTTGCGCCATTGGTGCGGAAATGCCAGAGCGGCGGCCCCATTCATGGTTTTTTTACGCCTTTTGCTGGGCAGGCGCCCTTTCCGGTGCCATAGTCCAGCCACGAATTGAGGAGTGCTCCCGCATGTTCGATCGAGTGGTGTTGGTAACGGGGGGCGCAGGCTTCCTTGGGTCTCATTTGTGTGACCGTCTGATGGGCGAAGGCGCCCGCGTGATCTGTCTCGACAACCTGATGACGGGCTCGATCTCGAACATCTCGCATCTTATCGGGCGTCCGGGTTTCCGCTTTGTCCAGCATGACGTGATCACGCCCTTCGATCCGGGCGAGCGGATCGACGAGATCTTCAACCTTGCCTGCCCGGCCTCGCCGCCGAAATACGCGCTCGACCCTATCCACACCTTCCAGACCTGTGTTCTGGGGGCGATGAACATGCTCGATCTGGCCCGCAGGCAGGGTGCGCGGATCGTCCAGTCCTCGACCTCCGAGGTTTATGGCGATCCCACCGTCAGCCCGCAGCCCGAAACCTATCGCGGCTATGTCAACCCCGTCGGGCCGCGCGCCTGCTATGACGAGGGCAAGCGCGGCGCCGAGACGCTGTTCTTCCATTATCGCGAAAGCTACGGCGTCGATGCGCGGATCGCGCGCATCTTCAACACCTATGGCCCGCGGATGAGCCCCGATGACGGCCGCGTGGTGTCGAACTTCATCGTGCAGGCCCTGACCGGCGCGCCGCTGACGGTTTACGGCACCGGCGAGCAGACCCGGTCCTTCTGCTATGTCGACGATCTGGTCGAGGGGCTGTTGCGGCTGATGGCAGCACCCGGTCATGGGCTGGGCCCGGTCAATCTGGGCAATCCGGGCGAGTTCACGATGCTGGAACTTGCCGAACTGGTGCTTGCCAAGACGCGCGCGGGATCGCGCCTGACCTTCGAGGCGCTGCCCCAGGACGATCCGCGTCAGCGCCGCCCCGACATCATGCTGGCCGGACAGATGCTGGGCTGGGCGCCCACCGTGCCGCTGAGCGAGGGACTGGACCGCACCATCGCCTATTTCGCCGAGAGCATCCACCAGGGCAAGACCGGGGAATAGGAGCGGACCTTGACCCAGTCGAAAGCGGTTCTGGTCACCGGCGGCGCCGGTTACATCGGCTCTCATACCTGCAAGCGACTGGCCGAGGCGGGCTATCTGCCGGTGGCCTATGACAACCTGTCGACCGGCCACGAGGACGCGGTGCGCTGGGGCCCACTTGTGCAGGGCGACACGCGCGACGCGGCGGCCATGGCGGACGCGATCCGCGCCCATGCACCGCTGGCCGTGATCCATTTCGCCGCCGCCGCCTATGTCGGGGACTCGGTGCGCGATCCGGGTTTCTACTACGACAACAACGTGAACGGCATGCAGGGGCTGCTGACCGCCTGCCGCGAGACCGGGCTTTCGCGCGTGATCTTCAGTTCGTCCTGCGCCACCTATGGCGTGCCCGACCGGCTGCCGATCACAGAGGACACACCCCAGAACCCGATCAACCCCTATGGCCGGACCAAGCTGATCGGGGAATGGATGCTGGCCGATTTCGCTCGCGCCCATGGCATCCGCTACGCCGCGCTGCGCTATTTCAACGCCTGCGGCGCCGACCCGGACGGCACGCTTTGCGAACGCCACGACCCCGAGACGCATCTGCTGCCGCTGGCGCTGTTCGCTGCGGACGGGCGGCGCGCAGCACTTGACCTGTTCGGCACCGATTACCCCACGCCCGACGGCACCTGCATCCGCGACTACATCCATGTCTGCGATCTGGCCGAGGGGCATCTGGCCGCGCTGCGCCATCTCGAAGCGGGGGGCGACAGCGTGGCGGTGAACCTTGGCACCGGCACCGGCCATTCCAACCGCGAGGTGCTGGCCGCAGTCGGCCGCGTTCTGGGCCGCCCGGTCCCGGTGAACGAGGTTGCGCGGCGCGAGGGCGATCCGCCCGCGCTGGTCGCCGATCCGACCTGCGCCCGCGACCTGCTGGGCTTTTCGGCCCGTTTTCGCGATCTCGACGCGACCGTCGCCCATGCGGCGCGGGCCTTCGGCATGAAGCTTGGTGATGACCCCACGCCCTGACCGACACCCGCCGCGCCCCCGTCCGCGCCACCTTGTCCCGATCTACACGTCGCGCATGAAGCTGCGCTACTGGCTGTCGGTCCTGCTATGGGCTGCGACCGCCCTGTGGTTCTGGGCGTGGTGGTTCCAGCCGCACCACAATATCGGCACCTTCCGCTATCTGGTCATCACGCTGGCCATCGGGTGGGTGATGTTCCTTCAGGTCTATTTCCTGACCGTGATGCTGCGCGCCGTGCGCCCTTCGGGCGATCTGGCGGCGCTGAAGGGCGCGCGGGTTGCCATGGTCGTGACGAAAAGCCCGACCGAGCCCTTCGAGGTGGTGCGCCGCACGCTTGAGGGGATGCTGGCGCAGGACTGGCCGCATGACACCTGGCTGGCCGACGAAGACCCCGCACCCGAGACGCTGGCCTGGTGCGCGGCCCATGGCGTCAAGGTCTCGACCCGCAAGGACCGGACCGAATATCACCGCGCCGAATGGCCACGCCGCACCCGCTGCAAGGAAGGCAACCTGGCCTTTTTCTACGACAGCTACGGCTACGAGAATTACGATTTCGTGGCCCAGCTCGACGCCGACCATGTGCCCCAGCCGGGCTATCTGCGCGAGATGCTGCGCCCCTTCGTCGATGCCGAGGTCGGCTATGTCAGCGCCCCCTCGATCTGCGCCAGCAATGCGCGCGAAAGCTGGGCGGCGCGGATGCGGCTCGATCACGAGGGGATGTTCCACGGCATCCTTCAGGCGGGCTATTCCAACGGCTGGGCGCCGATGTGCATCGGCTCGCATTATGCGGTGCGCACGGTGGCGCTGCGCGAGATCGGCGGGCTGGGCCCGGAACTGGCCGAGGATCATTCCACCACGATGATGATGAACGCCTTCGGCTGGCGCGGCGTGCATGCCTTCGACGCGATCGCGGTGGGCGACGGGCCGGTGACCTTCGCCGACATGCTGACGCAGGAATTCCAGTGGTCGCGCAGCCTGGTGACGCTGTTCCTGCGCTATACGCCGGGCTATTTCCCGGGGCTCCGGCCGATCCTCAAGTTCCAGTTCCTGTTCTCGCAGCTCTGGTATCCGGGCTTCGCCTTCTTCATGGCGGCGACGCTTCTTGTTCCGATCACGGCGGTCCTGTTCGACATCCGCTTTGCCAATGTCACCTATCCCGCCTTTGTCGGCCATAGTGTGCCGGTGGTGCTGGCTTTCATCCTGATCGCCTATCAACTCAAGGCCGACGGGCTGTTCCGCCCCGCCGATGCCAAGGTCATCAGCTGGGAGAAGGGGTTGTTCCAATGCGCGCAATGGCCCTGGGTGCTGTGGGGCTGCCTGATGGCGCTGCGCGACAGCGTGACCGGGCGCTTCGTCGATTTCCGGATCACCCCCAAGGGCTCATCGGCCAGCACGCGGCTGCCGTTCCGGGTGCTCATGCCCTATATGGCGCTTGCGGCGGCGGCGATCCTGCCGGTCCTTGTCGTCGATCACCTCGAGAACTCGGCGGGCTTCTACCTGCTGTGTCTTTTGAACGCAGCCCTCTATCTGGCGGTTCTTGGCGTGGCGATCACTCATCACATCCGCCAGAATGGGCTTGGCTGGATGAACAATGCGCTTCGATTGGGGCCGCAGATGGCGATAACCTTGGCACTGGCGGGCACGCTGGTCTTTTCGGGCTGGCTGAGGGGCATGCAGAGCCTGCATTATCTGTCCACCGGACTGGGGCCCTACCAGTTCACCAAGGTTGAATTCATGGTTTCCGGGGCGGGGCAAGGGGGCAAGAGGTCGATGCGCTATTCGTTCGACCTTCCCTTTGCCCGGTCGGACCGGAGGCCTTTCTTCGAGTGAGGAACGCATCATGGCCTACGCTCTGAAACCCGCGATTGCCGGACTGGCCGCCACGCTGGCGTTGTCTGCCGTCGCTCTTGCGGAATCCGCGCCTCCGGGCGAGTTGCCCTTCGGCGTCTATGATCCCGACGGGCTGTTCGCGGATGATCCCGAGGTTACCATCGAACATCTGTTCCTGCCCTGGGAAGACGTGTTCCTGCCCAGCCTGATCGAGGCCGATGCCTATGCGATGGCGCGCGGCCGCTCGATCCTGGCCACGATCGAGCCCTGGACCTGGAACCGCAGCGAACGCAACACCCCCGAAGCGTTGCAGCAGGGCATCGCTTCGGGCGATTACGACCGCTACATGGCCTCGATCTGCGCCGTCCTGAACCTGTTCGACAGCCCCGTGACCGTGCGCTGGGCGCATGAGATGGAAGATGAGAGCGGCCAGTTCATCTGGGCCAACTGGGAACCCGAAACCTATATCGCCGCCTATCGCCGGATGGTTGATGTCTGCCGCGCCCAGGCGCCCAATGTTAACTACATGTGGTCGCCGCTGGGCTTCGAACCCCTGACCGACTACTATCCCGGCGATGAGTATGTCGATATCGTGGGGCTGTCGGTCTTCGGTCTGCAACCTTGGGAGCGCGAGATTCTCGGCGAGGAGCAATCCTTCGAATCGATCCTGTCCCCCCGCTACGCGCGGGCCGAACCCTTCGGCAAGCCGGTGGTGGTGGCCGAGGTCGGCTATTCGGGCAGCGAGGACTACGTCGCCAAATGGGACAGCGAGATCCGGTTGATCTATCCTGATTTCCCCAGCCTGGTCGCGGTGGTCTATTTCAACCAGAAAGAGGTCTATCCTTGGCCTGATGGCTATGGCCTGCCGAACTGGCGCTTCGACTCGCGGGTGATCGAGGAATAGGCGCCGGGCAAACGCCGCCCGAAGTGCATCGGCAAGGGGCCGCCCACGACAGGCGGCCCTCGGCGATTTCCCGCCTGTTGAGTGGTGTGCGGGGCCTGATGCCTCGCCATTGCCTTCGGAATGCCACAAAACGGGCTTATCACTCAACGATGCTCAATATCTGGTGATGCCTTCGGCCAGTTGAAGGAAACGCTGCGCGTTTGCCGGGCTGCCGGGCTCTGTCTGAGGTAACGCAGGAACCATTCGCCATGCGCCACGGAAGACGTCCATTCCTTGCCGGACTGCCGCTGCTTGCAGCGCTGGCGACCGCCGGAACGATGGCCACGGTCGCCCCGGCCCGTGCCGAAACTCCGGGCGTGCAGCGCCCGGCAATCGTCGGCGCCTCGGTCATGCGCTGGCTGAACCCCGCGCCCCCGGCGGACAAGTCCCTTTCGATCCGCGAGCGCAAGGCAATGGCCAGCCGGTTCGACAGCCGCCATGGCCGTGGCAGCTATATCTGTACCGCCTCGGGCTTCGGCAATCGGCCAAGCTGCTTCGCCCGCTGAGAGGCGCGTCTTTCCCGACGCCGCCACACGGGCTGTTCCCGGGCCTGTCCCTGAACGGCCCTTTCGCCCGCTGCGTCTTTGCGCTATGCGTCCGCCCCGGGAATACCCCCGACGCTGAAGGAAGAACCCGATGGGCTACAAGGTCGCCGTCGTCGGCGCCACGGGCAACGTGGGCCGCGAAATGCTGAACATCCTCGCCGAGCGCGAGTTTCCGGTGGACGAGATCGCGGCACTTGCCTCGCGCCGCTCGCTCGGCACCGAATGCAGCTTTGGCGACCGCACCCTCAAGACCCAGGATCTGGAGCAGTTCGACTTCACCGGCTGGGATATCGCGCTTTTCGCCATCGGCTCGGATGCGACCAGGGAATATGCGCCCAAGGCCGCCAGGGCCGGTTGCGTGGTGATCGACAACTCGTCGCTCTACCGCTACGACCCCGATGTGCCGCTGATCGTGCCGGAGGTGAATGCCGACGCGGTGATGGGCTATTCCAAACGCAACATCATCGCCAATCCCAACTGTTCCACCGCGCAGATGGTGGTGGCGCTCAAGCCGCTGCATGACCGCGCGCGGATCAAGCGGGTTGTGGTCTCTACCTATCAATCCGTGTCCGGTTCGGGCAAGGAGGCGATGGACGAGCTGTGGAACCAGACCAAGGGCATGTATGTGCCGGGCCAGGAAGTTGCGCCCAGCGTCTATCCCAAGCAGATCGCCTTCAACGTGATCCCGCATATCGACGTCTTCCTCGATTCCGGCGAGACCAAGGAAGAATGGAAGATGGTCGCCGAGACCAAGAAGATCCTAGATCCCGCGATCAAGGTGACGGCCACCTGCGTGCGGGTGCCGGTCTTTGTCGGCCATTCCGAGGCGATCAATATCGAGTTCGAGGATTTCCTCGACGAGGACGAGGCGCGCGACATCCTGCGCGAGTCGCCCGGGGTCATGGTGATCGACAAGCGCGAGCCCGGTGGCTACATCACGCCGATCGAATGTGTGGGCGATTATGCCACCTTCGTCAGCCGCATCCGGCAGGATTCGACCATCGAGAACGGTCTGAACCTGTGGTGCGTCTCTGACAACCTGCGCAAGGGTGCGGCTCTGAACGCGGTGCAGATCGCCGAGGTTCTGGGCCAGCGCGCGCTGAAGAAGGGGTGAGGCCCGGTCCGGGGCGTCAGCCCCGGCAAAGGTCCGGTCCGACAGGATCCAGACGGCGCGGCGGCCCGGCCCCGCGCCGTTTTTCGTTCCCCCGGCTTTGCCCTTGCCAAGCCCGGCCCCCCTGCCGCACCCTGCGCCTCGCATCCCCGCCGCCGGAGCGATCCCCATGCGCCGCCTTGCCCTTGCCCTGTCCCTTGCCGTGACCCCCGCCACGCTTCTGGCCGCCGATTTCCCGCTGACCAGCGCGGTCAGTGCCGTCACGCTCTATCCCCAGGGCGCAACCGTCACCCGCGCGGTTCCCTATGACATTCCCGCAGGCCGCCACCGGCTGATCCTGACCGACCTGCCTGCCACGACACCGCTGCATGCGGTCCGCGTCGGCGTGACCGGCGCCACGCTGGGCGGCGTCACCGCGCGGGCCGATTTCGTGCCGCCCCGCAGCGCCGAGAAGGATGCCGCGCTCGCCGCCGCCGAAGCCGAGGTCGAGCGGCTGGACGACGCGCTGCGCAGCGCAGAGGCCGACATCGCCGCGATCCGGCTCGAGGCCGAGGCCGCCAGGGCCCGCATCGCCTTTTTCGAGCGGCTGGGCACCACCGAATTGCCCCAGGGCACCGACATCGCCGCCCTTGCCGTGACCATCGGCGCGGGCACGCTGGACGCGCTGCGTTCGGCGCATGCGGCAGAGCAACGCGCCGAGGCGGCCGACCGGGGGTTGAAGGAATTGCGCGAGGCGCTGGCCCGCGCGCGTCAGGCGCTGGCCGCGCTGGTGCCCGAGGACGAGGCCCGCGCCCTGCTGACCGTCGAACTCTGGTCCGACACGCCCGCCAGTGGCGATCTGACGGTCAGCTATACCATCGCCGAGGCAGGCTGGACGCCGGTCTATGACCTGCGCCTTGATCGGGCCGCCGGGCGGCTGGACATCGAGCGCGGCGCCTTCGTCGCGCAGGCAACGGGCGAGAACTGGGCCGGTGTGGCGCTGACGCTGTCGACCGTGCGCCCGGCCGAGCAGATTGCCCCCGGCGAGGTCTGGCCCGATTTGCGCCGGATTGCCGATCCCGGCCAGATCATGCCGCGGCTCGGCGGCGTGCCGATGGCCGAGGCCGACATGGCGCGGGGGGGAGTCGAACTGGCCGCGGCGCCCGCGCCGAAGGTAGAGGCCGTTGCCATGGCCGATGCGCTGGCGGTCAGCTATGTCTATCCCGATCCGGTCGATATCGCCGCAGGCGCCGACCGGGTGCGGCTGGCGCTGGGCAATCTGACCGCCCCGGCCGAGATCTTTGCCCGTGCCGTGCCGCTTCGGGACAGCAGCGGGTTCGTGACCGCCGCCTTTGCCAACACGTCGGACGAATTGATCCTGCCCACGGCAGAGGCGATGTTCCATCTCGATGGCCGTTTCGTCGGCCAGCAAAGCCTTGCGCTGATCCCCGCGGGGGCCGAGGCCGAACTGTCCTTCGGCCCGATCGATGGGCTGCGGCTGACCCGGATCGTCGACCGCTCCGAGGGGGATCGCGGCGTGATCCGCAAGTCGAACGAATGGGCCGAGCGCGTGCGGATCGGGGTCGAGAACCTGACCGCCGAGCCCTGGTCGGTGCGGCTGACCGACCGGGTGCCCTATTCCGAACAGGACGATCTGAAGATCACCTGGAGCGCCGATCCCCCGCCCGCCCGGAGCGATATCGACGGCAGGCGGGGTGTTCTGGAATGGCGCTTCGACCTTGGCCCCGGTGCCAGCCAGGAGATCGGCTTGACCCAGCGCATGACCTGGCCCGAAGGCAAGGTGCTGCAATAGCTCAGAACCGCTCGGCCCGCAGCACCTGGCAATCGGTGACCGAGACGACGCCGATATGTCGCTCGACCACGGCAAAGGCGGCGTCGAGCAGGCTGTCCAGCCGCTCGGGCCGGATCAGGCAGACGACCGCCACCATGCCGCCCGCGCGCCCGACCTGACCCTCGCGGCTCCACTCGCCCGACCGGCCGGTGCCGCCCAGAACCGGCAGCACGGTGTAGCCGGTGACGCCCGCCTCGCGCAGCGCGGCGGTCAGGCGGCGTTCCATCGGCGCCTCGATGATGATTTCCACCCGTTTCGCGTCATGGGTCTGCATGCGGTTATCCTCCGGTCACAAGCCGGGCCGCGGCAAGGTAAAGCGGAATGCCCAGCGTCAGGTTGAACGGGAAGGTGATGCCCAGCGCCAGCGTCAGGTAGATCGAGGGCTTCGCCTCGGGCAAGGCCACCCGCATCGCCGCCGGCACCGCGATATACGAGGCCGATGCCGCCAGCGTCATCATCAGCACCACGCCGCCAAGGCTGAGACCCAGCGCCAGCCCCGCCGCCAGCCCGAAGACGGCGCCGATGGGCGGCATCACCACCCCGAAGGCCAGCAGCCCCGGCGTGATGACGCCGCGGCTTTCGCGCAGGTTCCGCCCCGCCACCAGCCCCATGTCCAGCAGGAACAGGCACAGAACGCCCTTGAACGGCGCGATGATGAAGCTCTCGATCTCGGCCAGCCCGCCGGGGCCGGTGATCCAGCCGATGGCAAAGGCGCCCAGCAACAGCACGATGGACCCGTTCAGCAGGATTTCGCGCCAGAGCCCCGATTCCACGTCGGTCTGCCCGCCCTTTCGCATCACCAGCCACAGCGCGGCCAGGATCGCGGGGGCCTCCATGACCGCGGCGACCGCGACCATGAAGCCCTCGGAGGCGATGCCCTGGCTGGTCAGCACCGAGGTTGCGGCAACGAAGGTCACGATCGAGATCGAGCCGTAATGCGCCGCGACCGCGCCTGCATCCACCGTGCCCAGCCGCGTCATCGTCCTGAGCAGCGCAAAGGCCACGAAGGGCAGCCCCGCCGACAGCACCAGCCCCGCAATCAGCGCCAGCAGCAGCGTCGCATCAAGCCCATGCGCGGCAACGCCCACGCCGCCCTTGAAGCCGATGGCGAACAGCAGATAGATCGACAGCGCCTTGGCGGCGGCCTCGGGCACGGAAAGATCGGACCGCGCCAGCGCTGCGGCCAGCCCCAGCGCGAAGCTCAGGATGATCGGCGACAGCAGGTTGCCCGCCGCAAGATTCAGTATCTCCGTCACGTCCGCGCCCCCTGCCGATCCTGCGCTTCAGCCCGCCCTCGCCCCAAGGAAGATGGGCTCAGACCGGAACGAACCGGCCGGCCGCCGGATCGTAGCATTCCACGTTCCCCGCGCCGATATCGTTCCAGATCCCGTGCAGCGTCAATTCTTCGGCCTCGACCGCGTCGCGCACGAAGGGAAAGGTCAACAGGTTCTCGAGCGAGACCAGAACCGCGTCCTTTTCCATCGCTTCCAGCCGGGCGGTCTCGTCGGCGATCTGCGCCATGCGCTGGTAGCTGGGGCGCAGGATGTCCATCCAGCGGCCGATGAAGCTGGATTTCTCCTCCAGTTGCGGGGCAAGGCCCGCGCACATGTCATGGCAGCCCCTGACGCCGCCGCAACTGGAATGGCCGACCACCAGCAGATTCGCGACCTTCAGCACCGTCACCGCATATTCCACCGCCGCCGAGGTGCCGTGATGGTCGCCATCGGGCGCGTAGGGGGGCACGAGGCCAGCGATATTGCGGTGGATGAAGAATTCGCCCTCGTCCGCACCGAAGATCGAGGTGACATGCACGCGCGAGTCGCAGCACGAGATGATCATCGCCCGCGGCCGCTGGCCTTCTTCGGCGAGACGGCGGTACCAGGCCTTGTTCTCGGCATGAATCGTCGCTTTCCAGCCATGGTAGCGCTGGACCAGGTATTGCGGCAGAGGGCGGGCACGGTGCATCACGGTCTCCGTTTTCTCTGCGGCTGCATAGAGCGCATTTGCCGGTAATTCGAGAGATTTCGGCGTCGCGGCGCAACGCTTTCTTGACGCTGCCGGTGCAGGTTGACCCCAGGTGTGGTGCATTTTTCTGGAGGGGTCTCGTGTCCCGAGTTGTGGTCTTGCGTCAGGACGAACCGTTGAGTGTGGATTCGGATCGTCTGGCGGACATGTTTGTCGATCTGGGCGAGGCGCGGGCCGCGCATCTGGTCTCGATCTCTGTCGAGCGGCTGGAGGAACTGATGGCAAGCCTCGATCTGGCGGCGGCGCAGGTGCGTCCGGGCGACTGTGTCGACCTTGCGGGCCAGATCCGGGCCGTGGGCGATTCGCTCGGCCTGCTCAGCCTGTCGCTCGCTGCCCGGGGCGTGTCGCGCGCGGTGCAGTCCGGCGATCCGGTGGCTGTGGCCGCCACCATGGCGCGGCTGCGGCGGCTTGCCATGCGGTCGTTCCGGATCGCGGCAGAGTTGCAGCACCGTTCGGGCTGAACGCGCTTGCGGGCGCGGGCGAAGCGGCTAGGCTCGGGCTTCATCCCGATCCCCGACCGAAGGACGCCCCGCCCATGCCGCCCCGTTTCGCCGCGCCCGATGCGCCCTCGCTGCCGCTGCATGTCGTCGATGAGGCCGCGCTGGCCGACTGGCGTGCGGCCCTTCCCCCGGCCCAGGCCGCCTGGCTGACCGCCACGGGCTTTGCCGCCGGTCTGGGCGAGGTTGCGCTGTTGCCGGGGTCCGAGGGAAGCATCGCGGGTGCGGTGGCGGGCCATGGCAACCCCGACAAACGCGCGCGCGGGCGGTTCCATCTGGCCGCTGCCGCCGCCCGTCTGCCCGAAGGGGTCTGGCATCTCGACACTGCCCTTGCGGGCGCCGATCTGGCGACCGAGGCGCTTGGCCTGCTGCTGGCTGCCTATCGCTTTGACCGCTATCGCAGCCAGCCCCCGTTGAAAGCGCAGTTCAAGGCCCCCCCCGGCATCGACGCGCCTAGGGTCGAGGCGCTGGCCGAGGCCGAATGGCTGACCCGCGACCTGATCAATACCCCCGCCTCGGATATGGGCCCCGAGGCGCTGGAGGATGCGCTGTTCGCGCTGGCCGCCCGGCATGGCGCGACCGTTTCGGCCATCCGGGGCGACGACCTGATCGCGCGGAATTTCCCCCTGATCCATGCCGTTGGCCGCGCCGGGCCGCAGGCGCCGCGGCTTCTGGACCTGCGATGGGGCGATGCGGGGCCGGCCCTGACGCTGGTCGGCAAGGGGGTCTGTTTCGACACGGGCGGGCTGAACCTGAAACCGGGCGAGTCCATGAGCCTGATGAAGAAGGACATGGGCGGGGCCGCGACCGCGATGGGGCTGGCGCAGGCGATCATGGCCCTGGGCCTGCCCCTGCGGCTGCGCCTGCTGATCCCGGCGGTGGAAAACTCTGTCTCTGCCAATGCCTTCCGCCCGCAGGATATCCTGAGGGCGCGCAACGGGCTGAGCATCGAGATCAACAACACCGATGCCGAGGGGCGGCTGGTGCTGGCCGATGCGCTGGCGCTGGCCTGCGAGGAAGAGACCGACCTGCTGATCTCGATGGCCACCCTGACCGGGGCGGCGCGCGTCGCCGTCGGCCCCGATATCGCGCCCTTCTTTACCGGCGACGAGGCGCTGGCCGCAGCCCTGGCCGCCGCCGGGGCAGAGGGCGCCGATCCGGTCTGGCGCCTGCCCTTCCACGCGCCCTACGAGGCCATGATCGAGCCCGGCATCGCCGATCTCGACAACGCGCCGAAGGGCGGTTTTGCCGGGTCGATCACCGCCGCGCTGTTCCTGCGCCGCTTTGCCGGGGCTGCGCGCTACGCCCATTTCGACATCTATGGCTGGCAACCCGCCGATGCGCCCGCCCGGCCCAAGGGCGGGCTGGGGCAGGGCGCGCGCGCGATCCTGGGCGCGCTGCCGCAGGTGCTGGGGCTGTGAGCGACCGGCGAGAGACGCCCGCCAACGCCCGCGTCGCGGCGCTGCACCTGCAAGGCCGGGGCGCGGCCGAGCGCTTCGTTGCCGCCACCCGCCACCGCGTCATCCGCCCGCTGACGGATCTGCTGCGCGCGCCCGGCGGCCCGCGGGAGCGTCAGCTTGTCCATGGCGAGGCGTTCGAGGTTCTGGAAACGCACGAAGGCCATGCCTTCGGCTGGGCCGCGCGTGACGGTTATGTGGGCTATATCGCGGCCACGGCGCTGTCGGGCAGGCTGCCCGAGCCCAGCCATGCCGTCGCCGCCCCCGCCACCCATGCCTATCCCGCCCCCGACCTGAAATGCCCCGAGATCTGCGGCCTGTCCTTCGGCACGCAGGTGCGCGTCACGTCCGAGACCGGTGGTTTTTGTCAGACCGCAGAAGGCTGGTTCCTGCCCAGACCGCATCTGCGCCCGCTCGATGCGCCCTTTGCCGATCCGGTCGCTGTGGCAGAGCTGTTTCTCGGGGTGCCCTATCTGTGGGGCGGCAATTCGATCCGGGGCATCGACTGTTCGGGGCTGATACAGACCGCCTTTCTCGCCTGCGGCCGGGCCTGTCCCGGCGACAGCGACCAGCAGGAACGTGCGCTGGGCGGGGTGCTGCCGCCGGACAGCGCGTATCGGCGCAATGATCTGATCTTCTGGACGGGCCATGTCGCGCTGGTCGCCGACCCTCTGACGCTGATCCACGCCAATGCCCATTCCATGTCCGTGGCCCGTGAACCCATCGCCGACGCGCTGGCCCGGATCGCGGCGACGGGCGGCGGTGCCCCCACCGCGCACCTGCGGCCCTAATCGACGGGGCGGATCAGCGCCTTTTCCAGAACGCGTAGCACGGTTTTCAGATCATGCCCGCGCTTCAGCACCCGCCCGTCCATCGCGATCACCGCATAAATCCCCTGCCGGGCGCGCAGGCGCGGGCGTTTCTCGATGCGGTAAAGCGGATGCTCGGCGGTGCGGCGAAAGACTGAAAAGACCGCCGCCTCGCGCAGCGACGAGATCGCATAATCGCGCCACTCCCCTGCGGCGACCATCCGGCCGTAAAGCGCAAGGATCACCCCAAGCTCCGCTCGGTCAAAGGCGACCTGCTCGGGTGGGCTGGCCCGGACGAACGGGGGCGGCGTCACGAGGTTCATGGGTCAAGCGTGCCGCCCCTAGGCCCGCAAATCAAGCCCCGCCCGGATCATGCCGCGAAATTACCTTGCGATCACCCCGGACGCTCCGCGATCCTGCCCGGAATCGGGGGGATATTGGCCTCATAGCGAAGACGCTACCCCGGTGCCGCGGATCAATAGCCCCCACCCAGCCTGCGGCATCGGGGACCTTTGCTTTCCCCCCTCGACACGTCGGATCACAAGCGGCATCGCCGCACGGACGATCAGTGCCGGGCGCGGCCCGTCCGGCCTCCGGCCTTGCAATCCCGGCGCCGAGCGCGTATCTCGGGGCCCAATCGATACGAGAAACGGGATCGTCCCGGCCATGGCCAATCCGCTTCAGTTCATCCAGCAGACCCGGTCCGAGGTCTCGAAGGTCGTCTGGCCGACTCGCCGCGAGGTGGGACTGAGCACCGTCATGGTGCTGATCATGGCTACGCTGACGGCCATCTTCTTCTTTTTCGTGGACTGGATGATCCGCTCGGGGCTTCAGCTGATCCTGGGCTTTTTCGGCTAGGCTGGTCGGTTTTCCGGCAGCCGGGCTTGAAACGGGGGGGGCTCCCCTGTAAGGCGAACGCTGATCTGGACTCCGGCGTGCATCGATTCGGGTTGCGCGCTGTTTTTTGTTCCGGAAAGCGCTGGTCGCAACAAGAATTCGGCCCAGGGCCGGTGGACGCGAGGTAACGGGCAAGATGGCGAAGCGTTGGTATTCGGTGTGCGTGCTCTCGAATTTCGAGAAGAAGGTCGCCGAACAGATCAGGCAAGCCGTCGCAGATGCCGGTCTCGAGAGCGAGATCGAGGAAGTTCTGGTGCCCACCGAGGAAGTGATCGAGATCCGGCGCGGCAAGAAGGTCACGAGCGAGCGGCGCTTCATGCCCGGCTATGTGCTGGTGCGCATGGACATGACCGACCGCGGCTATCACCTGATCAGCCAGATCAACCGCGTCACGGGATTCCTTGGCCCCCAGGGCAAGCCGATGCCGATGCGCGACGAGGAGGTGAACCAGATCCTCAACCGCGTCGAGGAAGGCGAGGCGCAGCCGCGTTCGCTGATCACCTATGAGATCGGCGAGAATGTCAGCGTGACCGACGGCCCGTTCGAAGGCTTCTCGGGCATGGTCGAGGAAGTGGATGACGACAACCAGCGCCTGAAGGTGACGGTGTCGATCTTTGGCCGGGCAACCCCGGTCGAACTGGAATTCACGCAGGTCTCCAAGGGGATGTGACGTGATCGCGTGGGAGGTACGCGGGCGCGCCCGCAGGCCGGACCACTAAACCGATGCGCCGCCCTCGCGTGGGTCCGGCGCGGTGAGAAGAAGGAGAGGGCCTTATGGCCAAGAAGGTAATCGGCAAGCTGAAGTTGCAGGTCAAGGCTGGCCAGGCGACCCCGAGCCCGCCCGTTGGTCCCGCGCTGGGTCAGCGCGGCATCAACATCATGGAATTCTGCAAGCAGTTCAACGCCAAGACCCAGGATCTGGAGCCCGGTGCCCCCTGTCCGACGGTCATCACCTACTACCAGGACAAGTCCTTCGCGATGGAGATCAAGACGCCGCCGGCGTCCTTCCTCCTGAAGAAGGCGGCGGGCCTGAAGCCAGTGGGCAAGCGCAACCGTGCCAAGGGTGCGGAAAAGCCCGGCCGTGACGTTGCGGGCACCGTGACCGTCGCGCAGGTGCGCGAGATCGCCGAGACGAAGATGAAGGATCTGAACGCCAACGACATCGAGGGCGCAATGCAGATCATCCTGGGGTCGGCCCGTTCGATGGGCATCGAGGTGAAGGGGTAAGCGCGATGGCCAAGCATGGAAAACGTGTGCGCGCCGCGCGCGCTGCCGTCGTCGGCAAGGACAACCTGAGCGTCGAGGACGCAGTTGCCCTGATCAAGGCCAACGCGAACGCCAAGTTCGATGAAACGGTCGAGATCGCGCTGAACCTGGGCGTCGACCCCCGGCATGCCGACCAGATGGTGCGTGGCGTCGTGACGCTGCCGAACGGCACCGGCAAGGACGTGCGCGTTGCGGTCTTTGCCCGCGGTCCCAAGGCAGACGAGGCCCGGGCGGCCGGGGCAGAGGTAGTCGGCGCCGAGGATCTGATGGAGACGATCCAGGGCGGCAAGATCGAGTTCGATCGCTGCATCGCCACGCCGGACATGATGCCGATCGTTGGCCGGCTGGGGAAAATCCTTGGCCCGCGCAACCTGATGCCGAACCCCAAGGTGGGCACGGTGACGATGGATGTGGCCGAGGCGGTCAAGAATGCCAAGGGCGGCGAGGTGCAGTTCCGCGCCGAGAAGGCGGGCGTCGTGCATGCCGGTATCGGCAAGGCGTCCTTCGATGCCGAGAAACTGGCCGAGAACGTGCGTGCCTTCGTCGGTGCGGTGACCCGGGCCAAGCCCACGGGCGCCAAGGGCACCTACATGAAGAAGGTGTCGCTGAGCTCGACCATGGGGCCGGGCGTCACGGTTGACGTCGGTTCCGCAACCGGTAATTGATAGAGGATAGGTTAACGCCTATCTTCACGCGAATTTTCGGGCCTCGTGCCCGGGAATGGCGGGGCGGCAACGCCCCGTCCTGTCCGAGACGGAGGGTGCGGCCCGAACGGGGCGCTTAATGTCCTTCCCGAGATGGGGAAACGAGACAGATTTCCGCGAAGGTCTTTCCTTCGGGCGATCATGGCCTCGGGACCTCACGGACCCGAACGCCGGGCTTCGGCCCGGCAGACCTGAGCCGGGGGGCAACCCCCAAACTGGAGTGAAACTGTGGATAGAGCCCAGAAAGAGAAAGTGGTCGAGGAACTCGGCCAGATCTTCGAGAGCTCTGGCGTCGTGGTGGTTGCGCACTACGCGGGTCTCACGGTTGCCGAGATGCAGGACCTTCGCGCACGCATGCGTGCGGCGGGCGGGTCCGTACGCGTCGCCAAGAACAGGCTCGCCAAGATCGCCCTGGAAGGAAAGCCTTGCGCCAGCATCGCCAGCCTTCTGACGGGCATGACCGTGCTCACCTATTCCGAAGACCCCGTGGCAGCAGCCAAGGTCGCGGAAGCCTTTGCCAAGGACAACTCGAAATTCGAGATCCTCGGCGGGGCGATGGGAGAGACGGCCCTGGACCGGGCCGGTGTCAAGGCAGTGTCCGACATGCCGTCGCGCGAGGAGCTTATCGCCTCGATCGCGGCCTGCATCGGCGCACCTGCCAGCAACATCGCCGGTGCCATTGGCGCGCCCGCTTCCAATATCGCAAGCATCCTCTCGACCATCGAGGAGCGTGCGGAAGCCGCTTGAGCAACTTCGTGATCCCGCGTGAGGCAAGACCGCTTCGCGTTGGAACATACCATGTGAAAGAACGGAACAGAAAATGGCTGATCTGAAAAAACTCGCCGAAGAGATCGTGAACCTCACGCTTCTTCAGGCCCAGGAACTGAAAACCATCCTCAAGGATGAGTATGGCATCGAGCCCGCTGCTGGCGGCGCGATCATGATGGCCGGCCCCGCCGCCGGTGGCGACGCTGCCGCCGTCGAGGAACAGACCGAGTTCGACGTGATCCTGAAGAACGCCGGCGCCAACAAGATCAACGTGATCAAGGAAGTGCGCGCGATCACCGGTCTGGGCCTGAAGGAAGCCAAGGATCTGGTCGAGGCCGGTGGCAAGGCCGTCAAGGAGCAGGTCTCCAAGGCCGAAGCCGAAGACATCAAGGGCAAGCTCGAAGCGGCTGGCGCCGAAGTCGAGCTCAAGTGATCCGGGCGCGGGCGTCCTGCCCGCGATCCTGCGAAAAAGGCTGGGCCCGGGGTGCAACCCGGGCCCGGCCGAACCTGTCTTGAAAAGGGCTTGCAACGCCCAAGCCCTTTTCAAGGTGCGGTTCGAGGTTCGGGAGCGGCCGGTGGGACGGCCCGCAGGAATGGAACCTCTCCCCCTGTTTCGTGAGCGGCGCGCGGCCGTGGCCCGACGGCATCGCGCAGACGCGACAGACGAAAGGTGAGACCACGGACATGGCGCAGAGCTACGTTGGCCAGAAACGACTCCGCAAATATTATGGCAAGATCCGCGAAGTGCTGGAGATGCCGAACCTCATCGAGGTGCAGAAAGCCTCGTATGACCTGTTCCTGAACTCGGGCGATGGCCCGGCCCCCGCCGATGGCGATGGCATTCAGGGTGTGTTCCAGTCGGTCTTTCCGATCAAGGATTTCAACGAGACCTCGGTGCTGGAGTTCGTGAAATACGAGCTTGAGAAGCCGAAATGCGATGTCGACGAATGCATGCAACGCGACATGACCTATGCGGCGCCGCTCAAGGTGACGCTGCGGCTGATCGTGTTCGATATCGACGACGATACCGGCGCCAAGTCGGTCAAGGACATCAAGGAGCAGGACGTGTTCATGGGCGACATGCCGCTCATGACGCCGAACGGCACCTTCATCGTCAACGGCACCGAACGGGTGATCGTTTCCCAGATGCACCGCTCGCCGGGCGTCTTCTTCGACCATGACAAGGGCAAGACGCACAGCTCGGGCAAGCTGCTGTTTGCCTGCCGGATCATCCCCTATCGCGGGTCGTGGCTGGATTTCGAGTTCGACGCCAAGGACATCGTGTTCGCGCGCATCGACCGGCGCCGCAAGCTGCCGGTGACGACGCTGCTTTACGCGCTGGGGCTCGACCAGGAAGGCATCATGGATGCCTATTACGAAACGGTCGATTTCAAGCTCGAGAAGAACCGGGGCTGGGTCACCCGCTTCTTCCCCGAGCGTGTGCGCGGTACCCGGCCGGGCTATGATCTGGTCGATGCCGACACCGGCGAGGTGATCTGCAAGGCGGGTGACAAGGTCACGCCGCGGCAGGTCAAGAAGCTGATCGAAGAGGGCAAGGTCACCGAGCTTCTGGTGCCGTTCGATCACATCGTCGGCCGCTATGTCGCCAAGGACATCATCAACGAGGAAACCGGCGCGATCTATGTCGAGGCCGGGGACGAGCTGACCTGGGATCTCGACCGCGATGGCGAGGTGTCGGGCGGCACGCTCAAGGCGCTGCTGGATGCGGGCATCACCGAGATTCCGGTGCTCGACATCGACAACATCAATGTCGGCCCCTACATCCGCAACACCATGGCCGCGGACAAGAACATGGGCCGCGATACCGCGCTCATGGACATCTACCGCGTCATGCGCCCGGGCGAGCCCCCCACCGTCGAGGCCGCCACCATCCTGTTCGACACGCTGTTCTTCGATGCCGAACGCTATGACCTGTCCGCGGTGGGCCGGGTCAAGATGAACATGCGTCTTGATCTGGACGCGCCCGACACCCAGCGCACGCTGCGCCGCGAAGACATCATCGCCTGCATCAAGGCGCTGGTGGAACTGCGCGACGGCAAGGGCGAGATCGACGATATCGACCATCTGGGCAACCGCCGGGTGCGCTCGGTCGGCGAACTGATGGAGAACCAGTATCGCGTGGGCCTTCTGCGGATGGAGCGCGCGATCAAGGAACGCATGTCCTCGGTCGAGATCGACACGGTGATGCCGCAGGATCTGATCAACGCGAAACCGGCCGCGGCGGCCGTGCGCGAGTTCTTCGGCTCCAGCCAGCTTTCGCAGTTCATGGACCAGACCAACCCGCTGTCGGAAGTCACGCACAAGCGGCGCCTGTCGGCGCTTGGCCCGGGCGGTCTGACCCGGGAACGCGCGGGCTTCGAGGTGCGCGACGTGCACCCGACCCATTACGGCCGGATGTGCCCGATCGAGACGCCGGAAGGCCCGAATATCGGCCTAATCAACTCGCTCGCGACATTCGCTCGGGTGAACAAGTACGGCTTCATCGAGACGCCGTATCGCCGCGTCAATGACGGACAGGTGACCGACGAGGTCCAGTACATGTCCGCCACCGAGGAGATGCGCCACACCGTCGCCCAGGCGAACGCGAATCTCGACGAGCAGGGCCGGTTCGTCAACGATCTGGTGAACACCCGCCAGTCGGGCGAATACACCATGGCGCCGCGCGAAAGCGTCGATCTGATCGACGTGTCGCCGAAACAGCTTGTCTCGGTCGCGGCCTCGCTGATCCCGTTCCTTGAAAACGACGACGCCAACCGCGCGCTGATGGGCTCGAACATGCAGCGCCAGGCGCTGCCGCTTCTGACCGCCGAGGCGCCCTTTGTCGGCACCGGCATCGAGTCCAAGGTGGCCATCGATTCCGGCGCGGCGATCCAGGCCCGCCGCGCGGGCATCATCGACCAGGTCGATGCGCAACGGATCGTCGTGCGCGCCACCGAGGATCTGGAACTGGGCGATGCCGGTGTCGACATCTACCGGCTGCGCAAGTTCCAGCGTTCGAACCAGAACAGCTGCATCAACCAGCGCCCGCTGGTCAAGGTGGGCGATGTCGTGGCCAAGGGCGAGGTGATCGCCGACGGCCCCTCGACCGACATGGGCGAACTGGCGCTGGGCAAGAACGTGATCGTCGCGTTCATGCCGTGGAACGGCTACAACTACGAGGACTCGATCCTGATCTCGGAACGCATCGCGCGCGATGACGTGTTCACCTCGATCCATATCGAGGAATTCGAGGTCGCGGCCCGCGATACCAAGCTCGGGCCCGAGGAGATCACCCGCGACATCCCGAACGTGGGCGAGGAGGCGCTGCGCAACCTCGACGAGGCGGGCATCGTCTATATCGGCGCCGAGGTCGGCCCGGGCGACATCCTTGTGGGCAAGATCACGCCCAAGGGCGAAAGCCCGATGACGCCCGAGGAAAAACTGCTGCGCGCGATCTTCGGCGAAAAGGCGTCCGACGTGCGCGACACCTCGCTGCGGCTGCCGCCGGGCGATTACGGCACCGTGGTCGAGGTGCGCGTGTTCAACCGCCACGGCGTCGACAAGGACGAGCGCGCGCTTCAGATCGAGCGCGAAGAGGTCGAGCGGCTTGCCCGCGACCGTGACGACGAGCTGGCGATCCTCGAACGCAACATCTACGCGCGGCTCAAGTCGATGATCCTCGGCAAGGTGGCGGTCAAGGGGCCGAAGGGCGTCGCGGCCAACACGCCGATCACCGAGGATCTGCTGGGCACGCTGTCGCGTGGGCAATGGTGGCAACTGGCGCTTGAGGGCGAGCAGGACGCCGCCCAGGTCGAGGCGCTGAACGCCCAGTTCGAGGCGCAGCGCCGCGCGCTGGATCACCGCTTCGAGGACAAGGTGGAAAAGGTGCGCCGCGGCGACGACCTGCCCCCCGGCGTGATGAAGATGGTCAAGGTCTTCATCGCGGTGAAGCGCAAGTTGCAGCCCGGCGACAAGATGGCGGGCCGTCACGGCAACAAGGGCGTGGTCTCCAAGGTGGTGCCGATGGAGGACATGCCGTTCCTTGGCGACGGCACGCCGGTCGATCTGGTGCTGAACCCGCTGGGCGTGCCCTCGCGGATGAATGTGGGCCAGATCCTCGAAACCCATATGGGTTGGGCCGCGCGCGGGCTGGGGCTGAAGATCGACGATGCGCTGGGCGAATACCGCCGCTCGGGCGATCTGACCCCGGTGCGCGAGGCGATGCGGCTGGCCTATGGCGAGGACGTCTACGAGGAGGCGATCCGCGACATGGACGAGGGCGCGCTGGTCGAGGCCGCCTCGACCGTCACCCGTGGCGTGCCGATCGCGACGCCGGTCTTCGACGGCGCGAAAGAGGCCGATGTCAACGACGCGCTCTGCCGCGCGGGCTTTGACACCTCGGGCCAGTCGGTACTGTTCGACGGCCGCAGTGGCGAGCGGTTTGCGCGTCCGGTGACCGTGGGGGTCAAGTATCTTCTGAAACTCCACCACCTTGTGGACGACAAGATCCACGCGCGCTCGACCGGGCCCTACAGCCTGGTTACCCAGCAGCCGCTGGGCGGCAAGGCCCAGTTCGGCGGCCAGCGCTTCGGCGAGATGGAGGTCTGGGCGCTGGAAGCCTATGGCGCGGCCTACACCCTTCAGGAAATGCTGACGGTGAAATCCGACGACGTGGCCGGCCGGACCAAGGTCTACGAGGCCATCGTCAAGGGCGAGGACAATTTCGAGGCCGGCGTGCCGGAATCCTTCAACGTTCTGGTGAAGGAAGTCCGCGGCCTCGGGCTGAACATGGAACTCCTGGATGCGGAGGGGGACGAGTAGGGGACACCCCGAATGGTGGTTTTCAGCCACCCTACGCCTGCGTCGTAGGGTGGGTGCCAACCCACCGCCCATCCTCCTTTCCGCCAGCCTTCAAGGATTGACCGATGAACCAGGAACTGACCACGAACCCCTTCAACCCGCTCGCCGCGCCCAAGCAGTTCGACGAGATCCGGGTGTCGCTCGCCTCGCCCGAACGGATCCTCAGCTGGTCCTATGGCGAGATCAAGAAGCCCGAGACGATCAACTACCGCACGTTCAAGCCGGAACGTGACGGCCTGTTCTGTGCCCGCATCTTCGGGCCGATCAAGGATTACGAATGCCTGTGCGGCAAGTACAAGCGCATGAAATATCGCGGCGTCGTCTGCGAGAAATGCGGCGTCGAGGTGACGCTGCAAAAGGTGCGCCGCGAACGCATGGGCCATATCGAACTGGCAGCACCCGTTGCGCATATCTGGTTCCTGAAATCGCTGCCCTCCCGCATCGGCCTGATGCTGGACATGACGCTGCGCGATCTGGAGCGGGTGCTTTACTTCGAGAACTATGTCGTGATCGAACCCGGTCTGACGGATCTGTCCTATGGCCAGATGCTGACCGAGGAAGATTATCTCGACGCGCAGGACCAGTACGGCGCTGACGCCTTCACCGCCGGGATCGGCGCCGAGGCGATCCGCGACATGCTGGCCCAGATCGACCTTGATGCCGAGGCCGAGCGGCTGCGCGAGGAGCTGAAGGAAGCTACCGGCGAACTCAAGCCCAAGAAGATCATCAAGCGGCTGAAGGTTGTCGAAAGCTTCCTTGAATCGGGCAACCGTCCGGAATGGATGGTGCTGACCGTGATCCCGGTCATCCCGCCCGAACTGCGCCCGCTGGTCCCGCTGGATGGCGGCCGGTTCGCCACCTCCGACCTCAACGACCTTTACCGCCGCGTCATCAACCGCAACAACCGTCTCAAACGGCTGATCGAGCTGCGCGCGCCCGACATCATCGTGCGCAACGAAAAGCGGATGCTGCAAGAGGCGGTGGACGCGCTCTTTGACAACGGCCGCCGCGGCCGGGTCATCACCGGCGCGAACAAGCGGCCGCTGAAATCGCTGTCGGACATGCTCAAGGGCAAGCAGGGCCGGTTCCGGCAGAACCTGCTGGGCAAGCGCGTCGACTTCTCGGGCCGGTCGGTCATCGTGACCGGGCCGGAACTCAAGCTGCACCAGTGCGGCCTGCCGAAGAAGATGGCGCTGGAGCTGTTCAAGCCCTTCATCTACTCGCGGCTCGAGGCCAAGGGGCTGTCCTCGACTGTCAAGCAGGCGAAGAAGCTGGTCGAGAAGGAGCGCCCCGAGGTCTGGGACATCCTTGACGAGGTGATCCGCGAACATCCGGTGCTGCTGAACCGCGCGCCGACGCTGCACCGTCTGGGCATCCAGGCATTCGAGCCGATCCTGATCGAGGGCAAGGCGATCCAGCTTCACCCGCTGGTCTGCTCGGCCTTCAACGCCGATTTCGACGGCGACCAGATGGCCGTTCACGTGCCCCTCTCGCTGGAAGCCCAGCTTGAAGCGCGCGTGCTGATGATGTCCACCAACAACGTGCTGTCGCCCGCCAACGGCGCGCCGATCATCGTGCCGTCGCAGGACATGGTGCTTGGCCTCTACTACATCTCGATGGAGCGGCAGGGCATGAAGGGCGAGGGCATGGCCTTTGCCGATGTCGACGAGGTGCAGCACGCGCTGGATGCGGGCGAGGTGCATCTGCATGCCCGCGTCACCGCGCGGATCAAGCAGATCGACGAGCATGGCAACGAGGTTCTGAAACGCTTCGAGACGACGCCCGGCCGGGTGCGTCTGGGCGCGCTTCTGCCGCTGAATGCCAAGGCCCCCTTCGAACTGGTCAACCGTCTTCTGCGCAAGAAGGAGGTGCAGACCGTCATCGACACCGTCTACCGCTATTGCGGCCAGAAGGAGTCGGTCATCTTCTGCGACCAGATCATGGGCCTCGGTTTCCGCGAGGCGTTCAAGGCGGGCATCTCCTTCGGCAAGGATGACATGGTCATCCCCGAGAAGAAATGGGAGATCGTCGAGGGCGTCCGCGATCAGGTCAAGGAATTCGAACAGCAATACATGGACGGCCTGATCACCCAGGGCGAGAAATACAACAAGGTTGTCGATGCCTGGTCGAAATGCTCGGACGAGGTGGCCGCCGCGATGATGGCGGAAATCTCTGCCGTGCGCCTGGACGATCAGGGTGCCGAGAAGGAACCGAACTCGGTCTACATGATGTCCCACTCGGGCGCCCGGGGTTCGCCGGCCCAGATGAAACAGCTGGGCGGCATGCGCGGGCTGATGGCCAAGCCGTCGGGCGAGATCATCGAGACGCCGATCATCTCGAACTTCAAGGAAGGTCTGACCGTTCTTGAATACTTCAACTCGACCCACGGCGCCCGCAAGGGTCTGGCCGATACCGCGCTGAAGACCGCGAACTCGGGCTACCTGACCCGGCGTCTGGTCGACGTGGCGCAGGACTGCATCGTGCGCCAGATCGACTGCGGCACCGACAAGGCGATCACCGCCGAGGCGGCGGTCAACGATGGCGAGGTCGTGGCCTCGCTGGCCGAGCGTCTGCTGGGCCGGGTTGCGGCCGATGATGTGCTGAAACCGGGCACCGACGAGGTGCTGGTCAGCCGCAACGAGCTGATCGACGAGCGCAAGGCCGACGCGATCGAGAAGGCCGGGGTGGCCGCGGTACGCATCCGCAGCCCGCTGACCTGCGAGTCCGAGGAAGGCGTCTGCGCCGCCTGCTACGGGCGCGACCTGGCCCGCGGCACGATGGTCAACGTGGGCGAAGCGGTGGGCATCATCGCCGCCCAGTCGATCGGCGAGCCGGGCACCCAGCTGACGATGCGGACCTTCCACATCGGCGGCATCGCCCAGGGCGGTCAGCAATCCTTCCAGGAAGCCAGCCAGGAGGGCCGGATCGAGTTCCGCAACCCGAACCTGCTGACCAATGCCGCGGGCGAACAGATCGTGATGGGCCGCAACATGCAGCTTGCGATCATCGACGAGAACGGCGTCGAGCGGGCCAGCCACAAGCTGGGCTACGGCACCAAGGTCTTCCTGGCCGAGGGGGCCGCGGTCAAGCGCGGCGACAAGCTGTTCGAATGGGATCCCTATACCCTGCCGATCATCGCCGAGAAGGCGGGTGTCGCCAAGTTCGTCGACCTCTATACCGGGATCTCGGTGCGCGACGTGACCGACGATGCGACGGGCATGACCCAGAAGATCGTGACCGACTGGCGCACCGCGCCCAAGGGCGGTGATCTCAAGCCCGAGATCTTCATCGTCGATCCCGAGACCGGCGAGCCGGTGCGCAACGACCAGGGCCATCCGGTGACCTACCCGATGTCGGTCGACGCGATCCTCTCGATCGAGGATGGCCAGGAGGTCAGGGCCGGCGACGTGGTGGCGCGCATCCCGCGCGAGGGCGCCAAGACCAAGGACATCACCGGGGGTCTGCCCCGCGTGGCGGAACTGTTCGAGGCACGCCGTCCCAAGGACCACGCCATCATCGCCGAGATCGACGGCTATGTGCGGTTCGGGCGCGACTACAAGAGCAAGCGCCGGATCACCATCGAACCCGCGGACAGCACGCTCGAGCCCGTGGAATACATGGTGCCCAAGGGCAAGCACATCCCCGTGCAGGAGGGCGATTTCGTCCAGCGCGGCGACTACATCATGGACGGCAATCCCGCGCCGCATGACATCCTGGCGATCATGGGGGTCGAGGCGCTGGCCGATTACATGATCGACGAGGTGCAGGAGGTCTACCGGCTGCAGGGCGTGAAGATCAACGACAAGCATATCGAGGTGATCGTCCGCCAGATGTTGCAGAAGTGGGAGATCCTCGATTCGGGTGACACCACGCTTCTGAAGGGCGAGCATGTCGACAAGGCCGAGTTCGATGCCGAGAACGACAAGGTCATGGCCAAGGGCGGGCGTGCCGCCGAGGGCCAGCCGATCCTGCTGGGCATTACCAAGGCGTCGCTGCAAACCCGGTCCTTCATCTCGGCCGCCTCGTTCCAGGAAACGACGCGGGTGCTGACCGAGGCCGCCGTCCAGGGCAAGCGCGACAAGCTGGTGGGGCTGAAGGAAAACGTCATCGTCGGCCGGCTGATCCCGGCAGGCACCGGCGGAGCCAGCCAGCGGGTGCGCCGCATCGCCTCGGAGCGCGACCAGAAGGTGATCGAGGCCCGCCGCGCCGAGGCCGAGGCCGCCGCGGTGCTGGTGGCGCCGATGGACGTGATGGAGCCCGACGAGGACGATTTCGGCCTGGTCGAGACCCCGGAAAGCCGCGAGGAATAAGCGGCTACCCTTCACGAGACGGAACGCCCCTGCCAGTGATGGCGGGGGCGTTTGCCGTTGGTGGGCGGTTGCCGTCCCTGCGGGTTTCGCCGCGCTTGCGCGCGGCGACCCGCGCGGGGAGCGCTGCCCCCCGCGACCCCCCGGGATATTTTTTGCCAGAAGAAGACCAGGGGTGTGTCTTCTGACGGGCAGAACCCCCGGGTGTGGTTGGCAGATGGGGAGAGATGCAATCTGCGCCTGCCCGAGCCGGGGGCGTCGCAGGTCCGGTCCGCTGTCCTTGGCCCGCCGCGCAAACGCTGCTTTTCCTTTCCGCCAGTCCTGATAAGTCGGCCTGATGGCACCCTTTTCCGACACCCTGCGCGGCGCGGCCCTGATGATGGCGGGCATGGCGGCCTTCACCTTCAACGATGCCTGCATGAAGGCGGTGTCGGACAGCGTGCCGTTCTTTCAGGCGGTGTTCCTGCGGGGCTGCCTGACGGTCGCGCTGCTGCTGGTGCTGTCGCGGGCGATGGGCGGGTTGCGGCTGCGGCTGCCTGCGCGCGACTGGCGGCTGATCGGGTTCAGGACGCTGGCCGAGATCGGGGCGGCCTATTTCTTCATCACCGCGCTGTTCCATGCGCCGCTGGCCAATGTGACGGCGATCATCCAGGCGATCCCGCTGGCCGTGACCATGGGGGGTGCGCTGTTCCTGGGCGAGCGGGTCGGTTGGCAGCGCTGGCTGGCGATCCTGATCGGCTTCGCGGGCGTCCTGCTGATCGTGCGGCCGGGGACGGAGGGGTTCACCATCCATTCGGTCCATGCGCTGATTTCGGTCGGCTTCGTCGCCGCGCGCGATCTTGTCACCCGGCAGCTCTCGCGCGGGGTGCCGTCGATGAGCGTGGCGGTTTCTGCCGCTGCCGGGGTGGCGCTGTTCGGGGGCATCGGCGCGGCGGCCCAAGGCGGTTGGACGCCGCTGCCGACGGTTGCGCTGGCGCAGCTTGCCGGGGCCTCGGTCTTCATCGTGGGGGGCTATCTGTTCTCGGTGATGGCCATGCGGGTGGGGGAGGTCGCGGTGATCGCGCCGTTCCGCTACACGGCGCTGTTATGGGCGCTGGCGCTCGGCATCCTGCTGTTCGACGAGCGGCCATCGGCGCTGACGCTGGCGGGGGCGGGCATCGTGGTGGCAACCGGCCTGTTCACCTTTTACCGCGAGCGCCGGCTGGCGCGGCGGGGTGCCGTGCAGCGGGGCTGAACCGGTCCCATCGCTGTTGACAACCCTTCCGACTCCCCCTATACGGCGCGAACTCGGGTCGGCGGCCCTGTCCGCCATGCCTGAAATCAGAACTGAAGTGGTCAAGATCCGGGCCTGACGCCCCGATCCTCTGGAATTCCACCGCGTCGTTCCCGGGCAGAAGGGAGCGAATGCGGCTTTCGCGTTTCGTGGACGCACGAGGCGCCGACGAAGACGAGATTTGAACGGGTTGCAACACGGGGAACCGGAATGCCGACAATCCAGCAGCTGATCCGCAAGCCGCGGCAGCCGAAAGTGAAACGCCAGAAGTCCCAGCACCTGCAGGGTTGCCCGCAGAAGCGGGGCGTCTGCACGCGCGTCTACACCACCACGCCGAAGAAGCCGAACTCGGCCATGCGGAAGGTTGCCAAGGTGCGCCTCACCAACGGCTTCGAGGTGATCAGCTACATCCCCGGCGAAAGCCACAACCTTCAGGAACACTCGGTCGTGCTGATCCGCGGCGGCCGGGTCAAGGACCTTCCGGGTGTCCGTTACCACATCCTGCGCGGTGTGCTGGATACCCAGGGCGTCAAAGACCGCAAGCAGCGCCGTTCGAAATACGGCGCCAAGCGTCCGAAGTAAGGAGAGACGTCGATGTCCCGCCGCCACGCTGCCGAGAAGCGCGAAGTCCTGCCCGATGCCAAGTATGGCGATCGGGTGCTCACGAAATTCATGAACAACCTGATGGTCGACGGCAAGAAATCGGTCGCCGAGCGCATCGTCTACAACGCGCTGGAGCGTGTCGAGGGCCGTCTGAAGCGTGCCCCGATCGAGGTCTTCCGCGAAGCGCTCGACAATGTGAAGCCCTCGGTCGAGGTGCGTTCGCGCCGGGTCGGCGGTGCCACCTATCAGGTTCCGGTCGAGGTCCGTGCCGAGCGCCGCGAAGCGCTGGCGATCCGCTGGCTGATCGACGCCAGCCGCAAGCGCAACGAGAACACCATGGAAGAGCGCCTGGCAGGCGAGTTGGTCGACGCGGTTCAATCGCGCGGCACCGCCGTCAAGAAGCGCGAAGACACCCACAAGATGGCCGACGCGAACAAGGCGTTCAGCCACTACCGCTGGTAACAGACAAGGCCGGGAACCGAACCAATGGCACGCGAATACCCCCTCGAGCGCTACCGAAACTTCGGTATCATGGCGCATATCGACGCCGGCAAGACCACCACGACCGAGCGGATCCTCTACTACACCGGCAAGTCCCACAAGATCGGCGAAGTCCATGACGGCGCCGCGACGATGGACTGGATGGAGCAGGAGCAGGAGCGGGGGATCACCATCACCTCGGCTGCGACCACGACCTTCTGGCAGCGCCAGGAGGATCCTGCGGCTGCGGCGGCGTCGGACGACAAGTTCCGGTTCAACATCATCGACACTCCCGGCCACGTCGATTTCACCATCGAGGTCGAGCGGTCGCTTGCCGTGCTCGACGGCGCGATCTGTCTGCTGGACGCCAATGCCGGCGTCGAGCCGCAGACCGAAACCGTCTGGCGTCAGGCCGACCGCTACAAGGTGCCGCGCATCGTGTTCGTCAACAAGATGGACAAGATCGGTGCCGACTTCTTCCGTTGCGTTGCCATGATCAAGGACCGCACCGGCGCGACGCCCGCGCCGATCGCGCTGCCGATCGGGGCCGAGGACCAGCTTGAGGGCATCGTTGATCTGGTCACGATGGAAGAATGGACCTGGAAGGGTGAGGATCTGGGCGCGTCCTGGACCCGGCAGCCGATCCGCGACGAGCTGAAGGATCTGGCCGACGAGTGGCGCGCCACGCTGATCGAGCTTGCCGTCGAGCAGGATGACGAGGCGATGGAAGCCTATCTCGAAGGCAACGAGCCCGACGTGGACACGCTGCGCAAGCTGATCCGCAAGGGCACGCTGGCGCTGGCCTTCGTGCCGGTGACTGCCGGTTCGTCGTTCAAGAACAAGGGTGTCCAGCCGCTGCTGAACGCGGTGATCGACTTCCTGCCGAGCCCGCTCGACGTGCCGGCCTATATGGGCTTTGCCCCGGGCGACGAGACCGAGACCCGCAACATCGCGCGCTCGGCCGAGGATTCGCAGCCCTTCGCCGCGCTGGCGTTCAAGATCATGAACGATCCCTTCGTGGGCTCGCTCACCTTCACGCGCATCTATTCCGGTCAGCTCAAGAAGGGCGACCAGATGATGAACTCGACCAAGGGCAAGCGCGAGCGGGTCGGGCGGATGATGATGATGCACGCCATCAACCGCGAGGAGATCGACGAAGCCTTTGCCGGTGACATCATCGCGCTTGCGGGCCTGAAGGAAACCACCACCGGCGACACGCTCTGCGATCCGGCCAAGGCGGTGGTTCTGGAAACCATGACCTTCCCGGAGCCGGTGATCGAGATCGCCGTCGAGCCGAAGACCAAGGCCGACCAGGAAAAGATGGCCCAGGCGCTGCAACGTCTGGCCGCCGAAGACCCGTCCTTCCGCGTCGAGACCGACATCGAGTCGGGCCAGACGATCATGAAGGGTATGGGCGAATTGCACCTCGATATCCTTGTCGACCGCATGAAGCGGGAATTCAAGGTCGAGGCCAATATCGGCGCGCCGCAGGTGGCCTATCGCGAAACCATCAGCCACAAGGCCGAGATCGACTATACCCACAAGAAGCAGACCGGCGGTTCGGGCCAGTTCGCGCGCATCAAGCTCGAGATCGAGCCGACCGCGCCGGGCGAAGGCTACAGCTTCGAAAGCAAGATCGTGGGTGGCGCGGTGCCGAAGGAATACATCCCCGGCGTCGAGAAGGGCATCCAGTCGGTGATGGACAGCGGTCCGCTGGCGGGCTTCCCGGTGATCGACTTCAAGGTGGCGCTGGTGGACGGCGCCTATCACGATGTCGACTCCTCGGTCCTCGCCTTCGAGATCGCGGCCCGCGCCGCGATGCGCGATGGCCTCAAGAAGGCCGGCGCCAAGCTGCTCGAACCGATCATGAAGGTCGAGGTGGTGACACCCGAGGAATACACCGGGGGCATCATCGGCGACCTGACCAGCCGGCGCGGCCAGGTGCAGGGGCAGGACAGCCGCGGCAACGCGAATGTCATCAACGCCTTCGTGCCGCTCGCCAACATGTTCGGCTACATCAACAACCTGCGCTCGATGTCCTCGGGCCGCGCGCAGTTCACGATGCAGTTCGACCATTACGAGCCGGTGCCGCAGAACATCAGTGACGAGATCCAGGCGAAATACGCCTGACGCCCGGTGGGTATCACCCACCCTACACATAACCCGTAGGGTGGGTGCCAACCCACCGCCGGACCAGATAGCAGGAGGCCCCCATGGGTAAGGCAAAGTTCGAACGTACGAAACCGCATGTGAACATCGGGACGATTGGTCACGTTGACCACGGCAAG
>NZ_WJPO01000024.1 GCF_009649175.1 Rhodovulum strictum
AATCCGTGACCGGATCAGATCGGAATTACTGACCGGATGTTATCGGAATCGCTGACCGGATGAGCCCGGAACGCACATGCTGGTGCACCGTTAGCCTTCTGCCCGAACTGGCGGCGCAAGGAGGACTGCACGCCTGCGCGGTCCGGCACCTCGCCCGCGATCAAGCTGGTGCGGATTGCCTCTTCGCTCTGGCGTTCTATCCGCAGCCGGTCGCACTCTCCGCCGGTCACATGGCGGACCGCCCCAGAATTCCTCCAGACGACGAACGGAACCATCGCTCGAGAGGTTCGACGGCGGCGCTGTCTAGCGGAAGTTCGGCCAGTCAGGGTGCGTCCAGTTCCAGCGCATGAGCTATAGGGACCCATTCCATAACTCATCAGGCGCGCGTCTTTCGGTGGTGCCGATACCCTGAACTGCCTTGGGTCGTCTTTCCTGCGTGCATGCTTGTGCGTTCAGGCGGCCTTGACCATCGGCTCGTAGCGCACCTCGGTCATGGCTTCTTTCAGCCAGGCGGGTTGCAGATCGCCATTGTTCCACTGGTACAGATAGCCAACGAGCGTATCGGTCTTCTTGCAGAGAATCCGCAAGATGGGTTCGCCGGTCAGGCGGGTGTTCGGGGACATGATGCGCTCCTCTTACCTGGACATCAAAACTGGTGAACATGGAGGTCAATGAATACTTGCCGGTCGTGTTAACGGGAGGATTCTGCAGCTGCAAGATTAACCGGAGCATTGCGCGAGGAATTCCCGCGCCGAGTGCAACTTATCTTTTTGGACAGGGTACTTCCGGCAGGCCGGCCTCTTGCTGCAACGCGGCATCTGCCCTGATCTGGACGAGCAGAGCGTCGATTTCGGCCCAGACACGGGGCTCGACCTGGCCACGGATGAGAGTCCATTTGCTCAACACGTCGAGCGGATCATGGGCGCGCAGGAGAGCGGCCAGCGCCTCATGATCGACAGCGAGGGAGGTGCGCGCGCGCCATGCCGTATTCCGGCTGCGCGGTTCGGTCGATGGCGGTACGAACTCCGGTCCGACCTGCCAGTTCCTGACCGCGCGGCGCAGGGCGGCCCGGATGACCTGGGCGGGCGCGACCCCGCAGGCGAGGAGTTCCGCCTCCTGCCGGGCGAGTGCATTCACCCGGATGTCGATCTTTCGCGTGGTGGCCGTGCGCTGAACGGGCGGCGGCATCATGGGCATTGCCGACAAATCCTCGCCGGGGATGGTTCCCGAACGACCAGATGTGCTGCCCGGCGTGATCAGGACCGGCGGCACCGGCCCCGCAGGTTCCGGCGGAGCCGGGTTCTCGGCACCGGTGCGGCACCCCGCCCGCCCTTCTTCTTCCCTTCCCGGGTTTTCTTGTCCCTCCGGCCTCAGCGCGGCGGCATAGGTCGGGTCAGGCCGGGTGATGGTGGGGATCCTCTTCCGCAACGCTCTGACCTCACGCGGCCAGGATGTCGTTGAGGATGTCGGCCGCCTCTTCCAGGGCTTCGACCACGTGGCGTACATGCGGACGCATCAGGGGATTGGGATCGGCCTGCTTCTGCTGGGCCACCGCATGCAGAAGCCCTTTCTCGTCCATCTCCTTGTAGACGTTGCGCCGCATCATGACGGTCTCGATGACCGGGAACCGGGCAATCGCTGCCTCGATCAAGGCCGCATCCGCGCGGGTGGTTTTCTGGTCGACCATGTTCAGGACGACGTGATGGCGCGGCAGGCTCGCCGGATCGTCGACGCGGGAGCGCAGCTTTTCGAACCAGTCGGCGGTCTGCGCGCCGACATCGAGATCCGAGGTCGAGAGCATGACCGGCGTGACGATGTGATCGGCGAGGACTGCGATCCCGTCCGACCATTCGGCACCTACGCCTGCGGTGTCGATGAAGATGAAATCTGCCGCGTCCGCCGCATAGGCCTGCTCGATCCAGTGATCCACGGCCCCGACGGTATCGACCGATACCGAGCGCAGGAGAGGTGATCCCAGACCCGCCGCATCGGCCCGCCTGTGCCAGGCGCCGAGCACCCCGGTGCTGTCTGTATCGATCAGAAGGACCCGGCGCCCGGCTGCCACGGCGGCGCTGATCAAGGCCCGCGAGAGCGTGGTTTTGCCACTCCCCCCTTTCCGGGCCATTGCGGCGATGACCACGAGATTGTCGTTCGGCATGGGTGCGGGCTTTCGGCGAGGATGGTGCAGGCGGGCAAAACAACACGAAAGGCGCTATACGGTTGATTGGCGCGCGTCAAGCAGAAGACACGGTGCGGGCCGCCGAAGCGCGAGGCGCAGAGGACGTGACGCACCCAGCGCAAGACGTTCCGCGGCGCGCGGAGGGCGCGATGCAGAAGACGCGATGCACAAGACGCGGGACGCGCAGCGGACAGCGCGATGCGGGACACAGAAGACGGGTGCCATTCGCCACCCGGCGCAGAGCGCGATGCGCGGAACGCGGAGCGCGGGACGCGATGCAGAATGCTGCGCGCGACATTTGCCACTTGCCAGAGGGCGCGATGCAGAACGCGGAAGACGCGCTGCAAGGGACGCGATGCGCGGCGCAAAGAGCGCACGACGCGGTGCAGGGGACGCGCGACGCGATGCAGAGAGCGCAAGGCGCGGTGCATTTGGCGGAAGACGTGAAATCGGCCCTGTAGGCCGATTTTCTACATTGAGTACAAGACCTTGATGCCTTCTCCGCTTGCGCTGGGAGAAGGCGGGCTTGTACGAAACTGGCAAGAAATAGGAACGTATACTTCACATGGGCAGCAGTCGCAGACTGACCGATCAGGAGCGCCGTCAGGTCGTCCGGGAGCGGGCGAAAGGCGTCTCGGTGCGTGCAATCAGCGCGACCCTGAAGGTCTCGCCCAAGACGGTCTACAACGTGCTCGGCCGTGGTCGGTCCGCCGTATCCGCCAATGACAGCCGCACCCGTGTGCTGACCATGCGGGTTACCGACCGCGACCTTCGCGGCTTCGACGCCGCCCTTGCGCGGCGCGGCATCGCCCATCGCTCGGACGCCCTGCGCTGCCTCATCGTGGCTGCCGACGACATCCTGCGCCCGGATGACGCCATGACAGAGGAGTTGCGGGGGCTGAGCGCGGCACTGAACCGGGTCGGCAACAACGTCAACCAGATCGCCCGGCGCCTGAACGAGGCGAAGCTCAAGGGCGAGCGTCTGCCCTACACGCCCGCCAGCCATACCGAGATCCGCGACCTCGCGGTGCTCGTCTTCGACATGGCCGACCAGATCCAGGAGATGTTCCGCGCACGCCGCCGCGCGCTGGACCTCGAGGTCACCAGGGCCCTCGCCGGTCTGGCGCGGCCCGGGGCGGAGCATGGCGCGGAGTGAGGCCCGCGGCATCGGGCCCGCCCTTTTCGACCGCGACTGGAGCCGGGTCTCCGGCAGCTGGCAGGGGCTTGCCAGGGGCGCGCAGATGGTCCGGGCGGCGCGCGGCTATACGCCGGCCATCTTCAAGCCGATCTCCAAGGGCGGCTGCCATACCGGCGCGCAGCTCAAGGCCCAGCTCACCTATCTGACGACCAAGTCGATCCACATCCTCGACAGCCGCGGCACCCATGATGGCAAGAAGACCCTCACCGGGGCGGAGATTGATCGGGTTGTGCGGCGCTTCGTGAACCAGTGGGGCGAGCGGCACAGCCCCAAGCTCGGCCATACCTCGCATCTGCTGATGGCCTTTCCGGTTGGGACCAGAGGCGAGGAGGTGCGCGCGATCACCGAGGCGATCTGCGAGCGGTTCTTTCAAGGTGAGGGGTCGCATTTCGACTACATTGCTGCAATACACCAAGATCGCGCGCATCCACATGCGCACATCGTTCTGAACCGCCGCAGCAAGGATGGCGAAATGTTCTTTCTCGGGAAGGATCACCACTTCAACTACGACGCCTTCCGGGTGGCGATGGTCGAGGCGGCGCAAGTCCACGGGATCCGGCTCGAGGCGACACGGCGTCTCGACCGGGGGGTCACGACCTACCGCGCCGAGATCGATGAGGTCTACAAGGCCCGTGACGAGGGCCGGCCACCGGTCGAGCGTCAGCGCATGGGCGGCGATCTGGCGGCAGCCCTCCAGACGGTGGCGCGCAATGCGCTGACCTATCGGGGGCTGGCTGTCGAGGCGTCCCGGTCGAACTTCGATGACGTGGCCGAGGCGCTCGCGCGGGCCAGCACCATCCTTGCCAGTGGCGGTCAGATCCAATCTGATGGAGCCATCTACATGTCCAAAGACGAAACAGCGTTCGACACGCTGATCACCGAGTTTTCCAGGAACGTCCGTCAGATCGAGACGGCGATCGACCGGGCGCCGGCCGCCGAGCGGCCGGAGATCGAGCGCAAGCTTACCGATGTCCTGGCCTCTGTCGCGCATCTCAACCCGCTCGGGGATCGCTCGGCCGCACTGCTCGATGCGCCATCCCGGGACGGCGTCTACGCCCGGGCCAACATGCGCGAGGACCAGTTAGTGCGCCTCGACGACGATGCGGTGAAGGCACGTCTCACCGAGGCGCTGCAAGGTACCGGCATCGATCCCGAGGCCGTTGCCGCCCGCATGCGGGAGGGTGCGGGAAATGCAGCACTCGAACGGCAGTGGCTGGCGCAGGATCTGCGCGCCATCGCCAGGGCCGGCGATCTCGATCTGGAGAAGGGCGAGGATCGCGAGGAAGCGCTCGACCGGCTGGAAGCCGTTCATGTCCGCCTGGGTGACGTCCTGACAGACGCGCGCATCCTGCGGGCGCTTGGCGATGTGGAAAAGACGGACGACGCCGAGGTTGCGCTGGCCTCGCGTCTGACGTTGCCGGAACGCGATCTCACCGAGGCGCGCCCGGACGTCTTTGCGCCGTCCGAGCGGCAGGACTTCCAGCAGCTGGTCGCTCAGTTCCGCCGGACGGATTTCAACTACCCATTCTCGGATGATCCCTCAGTCCGCCGGGCAGGGGCAATCGAGGTGGAAGAGGCCCGTGCCGCCTTCAACGCCTATGCCCAGCGATCGCCCGACCATGCCGAACTGGCCTCGATGGCCTGGGACAAGATCACCGACAGCCGCAAGCCGCAGGAGTTCGCTGTCGAGGAGAAGGACCGCAGGCTTCATGTCGGCGACATGGATCTTGCGTTGCGGGATCCCTACGACCGTTTGGGTCCGATCACTGAGGAGCTTCGTACGATTGCGCGCTACCGCGCTGAAATGCCGGATGGCGATCTCAAGGCGACCATTCAGAAAGAGATTGGTCATCTGCATGCCGAGGGCGCCTCACGCGCCTATATCAGCGAGCGGAGCTTCGACATCGAGGACAAGGCCCGGCAGGATTATGCCGAACGGCGCTTTATGGCCGAGACTGCCCCAGATGTGCTGACGTTCCTGCAGCGGGCCGAGGCCGGGGATATGGAGCCGCTCACCGAGACGGCCGGGCAGCGCCTGGTCGCGCAGATCGACCGCAACCTGTCCCCGAACGCGGTCACCGCCCTGCGTGCTGGCCATGCCGATGTGCTGGAGAAGTTCACCGAGCATCCGCTGCGCCAGTTGGAACTCGCCAAGGCCTATCTCGAAAGCAGTGAGGTTACCGCGCACGGCCCTGCCATGGAGCGGGTGCTGGACGCCCTGGCCGAGGAACAGATCGAGGCGCAGCGCGCGCGTCACGCCGCGGCGCATGGCGAGAAGGGGATCACCCATGGATAAGGGCAGGATCGCGGGCGGGATCCTCAGCCTCACGCTGATCGGTCTTGCCATCGGCTATGTCGTGGCAACGGGCTACCTGACCCTGCGCTACGGGCTCTCGACCGAGCGGATCGATTTCACGCTGCTTGCGCGGGAATACAACGCGTTGGGGGCCAACGCCCCGCGGGATTTCCTCTGGGTGAACCTGATCCTCGGGGTAAGCGGTCTGGCGGCATTCCTGCTCGGCATCACGCTTCTGGGCGAGGCGCTGACCCGGTTCGGCACGACGCATTGGCAGACCCGGGGCGAGATGAAGCGCAACGGGTTCTTCGCCAAGCCGGGCGGCGGCTTCCTTCTGGGCAAGCTCGGCCCCCCGAACTCGAAGCGTCCCTTCCTCGTCTCCAAGACCTTTCCGCATGCGCTGATCGTGGCCCCGACGGGCCGGGGCAAGGGCGTTGGTTTCGTGATCCCGAACCTGCTCACCTACAAGGGCTCAGCTGTGGTGCTCGATGTGAAGGGCGAGAACTTCCGCGAGACCGCGCGCTTCCGCGCCAGCATGGGCGACAAGGTCTTCCGGTTCGCCCCGACCGACTGGGACCGCCCGACGCACCGCTACAACCCGCTGGCGCGCATCGCGGCCATGACCAATCCCGACCGGCAGCAGATGGAGCTGAAGCTCACCGCCAAGCTCTTCCTGCAAACCGACAACGAGAAGCTGAGCGGGCTCCTGGCAGGCGGTATCGATCTCTTCGTCGCGGCGGGCCTTCTGGCCTTCGAGCGCGGGGTGCCCACCATCGGCGAGATCTACCGCATCACCGCCTCCGGCGGCGACAAGCAGAAGGAATACCTCAAGCGCTCCCAGGAGGTGAGGAACAAGTCCGCCAAGCTGATCTTCGAGCGCATGGCGTCGACCAACAACGACACCCTGACCTCTTACCTGTCGCTCCTGATGACCTCGGGTCTCGACACCTGGGACAACCGCGCGATCGACGCGGCGACCGCGACCTCCGACTTCTCCTTCCGGGACATCCGGCGCCGCCCGCATGCGATCTATCTCGTGGTCGAGTCCGAGATGATCCGGCCCCTGGCCCCGCTGATCCGGCTGTTCTTCTCCGACCTGATCGCTTCGCTGCAGGCGCAGGAGCCCGGGGAGGATGAGCCCTGGCCCGTGATGATCATGCTCGACGAGTTCGACCGGCTCGGGAAAATGCCGATCGTGGCCGAGAGCATCAAGACGCTGCGGTCATTCGGCGGCAACCTCGCCATTGTCACCCAGACCATCCCGGCGCTCGACGAGATCTATGGCGAGAATACCCGTCGCTCGCTTCAGGGCGGTGCTGGCGTGAAGCTCTACCTCACCCCGTCCGAGCAGAAGACCATCGAGGAGCTGAGCCAGGCTGTCGGCAAGACCACCAAGCGCGTGGTGACCCGATCCCGCGCCGTCGGGCGTAATCCCTTCGAGGGGCGCAGCGTTTCCGAACGGACCGAGGACACCCCGCTGCTGACCGAGGACCAGGCTCGCCGCATGGATCTGGACGAGGTGATCCTCGTGATCGACGCGCAGATGCCGATCCGGGCACGGCGGATCAAGTATTTCGAGGACCCGGCGCTGAAGGTACTGCATGCCGGCCAAGCCGGGACTTTCCCGTATCCGGATGAAGACGGGCTGCGGCGAGATCGGCAGATTGCGGAAACCCGTGGGACTGTGGAACGGCTGATGCGGGAGCTGATGGCCGTGAAAGCGTCGGGCGCAGTGATGCCGGAGGCGGGGGCCGCCGCGGGATCGGACATCGCGCCGGCTGGTGACGCACGGCTCGAACCGACGAGGTCCTCGCGTGCCCGTGGCCGGGCGGCCCGCGCGCTCGCGGGCGCGGTGAATTCGGAGCCGGCGCCCCTGACGATCGACCTGGACCGGTTGGGCATAGCTGGCGCGGACCAGGCGGGGCTCGTCGCCGCCGTGCAAACCACGCGCTCGATCATTGCGGAATATGCTTGAACGGGTCACCACGCATCCGGGACGCCGGCACGCTTGCGCCGAAGGGGCCGTGATCGGTCATGCCGGTTGGGAACCGCACGGCCGTCAGAACGCGTCCCGGGGTGGCGCGGGAGCTCAGGCTTGCATCGTGAGCGCAAACGCGGCCAGGAGCACGTGATTGTGCCGATTGTCCCGGCGAATTCTTCCACGCCGGGCGATTGCCGTGGGGCGGCCAATCGCTGTGTCCCGCCTGTCCGGTCTGGTCGAGTTTTCAACGCGCGCGACAATAGGGCTTCAGGGGAATGTCGCGCGACTTGTTCGTCTCGAACTTGCGGTAGCGTCCGCCCGAGTAGCGCGGGCAATCCCGCCCATGACCCGCTGCGATTATCGCCGCGCCAATGTCATTTCCATTCGGATCATGGCAGATCCCCACCCAGCGATCATAGCTGCGCTGCCCGTTGAGAATACAGCTCATCATCTTGCCCCGATAGGTGCGCTCCACCCATTCCTTTCCAGCGCGACCGCCACGCTCATTGAGTTCGGGGCTGTCCACACCGTTCAAGCGCACCGCGATGCGTCCACGTGACGAGGCAATCTCGATGGTGTCCGCGTCTCGCACATGAACCAGCCGCCCCTCGATTCTCTGTGCTTCGGCAGTTGTCACGAGGAAGACCAATGCAAGCATTGCCGAGGCGGCACGAATAACCAGGTACACGGAGCACTCCTCAACATGCCGGCAGGGATCAGGAACCGACCGGCGGCTCTCATAGGATATCGGGGGCCAGCGCTCAAGGTCGATGATCTATCTGCCATGACAGAGCAATCCGATCATGCGGCAGCGTCGGCATCTGTTTGCGAGCACAAAGGTCTGCCCTGCCGTCATCCCGATGCAGCGGTGGCGAATCCCTTGTCTGCGCGCCGGCGTTCCCCTATTGTTCTCCTTTGCCCCCACCCCGGTCCGCCGCCGCCGCTCCATGCCCGGCCGCTTGCCGGCCATCGGCGTCGAAAGGTCCGGGCAGCAAGGGGAGAAACCGCTGCCGGAGGGTGAGCAGTCATCACGGGCCAGGAATGCGAACACCGATGCCGGATCCGCTTGCCCTTCGTCCCGCCCGTGTGCACGAGGCCGAGGGGCCGGGCCGTCGGGCCTTTGCGGTGTTCCAGGCCGCGCGCCATCCCGGGCCGCTGGTCTGGATCCTGCCCGCCCATGCCCCGCAGATGCCGATGCCGCCCGGCCTGCCGCCGGGAATCGCCAGCCGTCTGCACCTGGTGCGGCCGAAGGGCGAGACCGACCTGCTGTGGGCGATCGAGGAATCGCTGCGCGCCGCCCCTGTCGGCCTGGTGATCGCCGAGCCGGAAAAGCCCCTGTCGCTGACCGCGGGTCGCCGGTTTCAACTGGCGGCCGAAGCCGGGCAGACCACGGGCCTGATCCTGATCCGCGATGGCGCGGGCAGCAATGCCGCCGAGACGCGCTGGCACTGTGCGCCCCGTGCCGCCGATGCGGCGGACTCGACTCTGCAGTGCTGGTCACGTATCAAGAACAAAAGAGGAACTACGGGACGCTGGATTGTGAACTGGGATGGCGCGTCGGCTGCTTTCGATCTGGTTTCCGCGACTGGCGAGCGACACGAGCCTGCGCCGCCGCCCCGTCCCGGGGCCCTTCGCGCTGACCCTGCGCAGGGGCAATGCCGACCATCTGCACTGCCTGACGCCTGAGGCCGAGGTGCGCGGGCTGTCGCGCGGCATGGCGCTGGCCGATGCCCGCGCGATCTGCCCCGAGCTGGCCACCCGCCCCGCCGATCTGGCGCGCGAGGCGGCGGCGCTGGCCAGCCTGCGCCGCTGGGCGGGGCGCTATGCGCCGATGGTGGCCAGCGACGGGCCGGACGGGCTGATCGCCGACATCACCGGCGTTGCGCATCTTTTCGGCGGCGAGGAAGAGCTGCGCGCCGATCTGCATGCCCGGCTGGACCGCGCGGGGCTGACGGCGGCCAGCGCCATCGCCGACAGCCGCGGCGCGGCCCATGCGCTGGCGCGCCATGGCGGCGGGATCCTGGCCGAGGGCGCGCTGTCCGAAGGGGTCGGGCGGCTGCCGGTCTCGGCGCTGCGCATCGACCATGCGACGGCCGAGGCGCTGGCGCGCGTGGGGCTGACCCGCATCGCCGATCTGACCGCGCTGCCGCGGGCGCCGCTGGCCCGGCGCTTCGGGCCGGGGCTGGTGCTGCGGCTGGACCAGATCCTGGGCCATCAGCCCGAGCCGGTGGCCGCGGCCCCCGATCCCCCGCATTTCGGGGTGCGGATGACCCTGCCCGAGCCGATCGGGTTGCAGGCCGATGTGATGGCGGGACTGGGCCGCCTGCTCGAGCGGCTTTGCCGGACGCTGGCCCTGCATCAGCGCGGCGCGCGGCGGCTGCGGCTGGAACTGCGCCGGGTGGATCGCGGCGTTGCCCATGTCGAGATCGGCCTGGCCCGCCCGCTGCGCGACCCCGACCGGATCGCGGCGCTGTTCGTCAAGGGCGTGCAGGAGATCGACGCCGGTTTCGGCATCGACGCGCTGCGGCTGAGCGCGCCCGTCACCGAACCGCTGGCGCCCGAGCAGATCGGCGGTGGCGGCGCGGCGGTGCGGGGCGAGGATGCGCTGGCCGACCTGGTCTCGCGGCTGGGCAACCGGATCGGCTTTGACCGGGTGCTGCGCCTGCTGCCCGCCGACAGCCGCATCCCCGAGCGCAGTTTCCTGATCGCCCCTGCCGCCTATAGCGCCCCCGCCCCGGAACCGCCGCGCCGCGGTCCCGCCCGGCCGATCACGCTCTTTCCGCCCGAGCCTGTCAGTGCGGTTTCCGGCCACCCGCCCGCGCGGTTTCGATGGCGGCGGATGGAGTTCGCCACGCTGCGCGCCATCGGCCCCGAACGCATTGCACCGGAATGGTGGCTGGACGATCCGGCCTGGCGCACGGGGCTGCGCGATTACTGGCGGATCGAGACGAAACAGGGCCCGCGGCTGTGGCTGTTTCATACCCCGCTGGCGCCCGGCTGGCAGGTGCAGGGGGAATTCGCATGACCCGCTATGCCGAGCTGTGCGTCACCACCAATTTCACCTTCCTGACCGGCGCCTCGCATCCCGAGGAACTGGTGGTGCGCGCCGCCGAACTGGGGCTGGACGCCATCGCGATCACCGACCGCAATTCGGTCGCGGGGGTGGTGCGGGCGTTCTCGGCGCTGAAGGAACTGGCGCGGCTGGCGGATGAAGGCCCCGCGATCCGCTCGCAGCGGGTGATGGACCATTCCAGCCGGCAGAGCGTCGCGGCGGGCAGCGCGGCCATCGCCCGGGCCGCGATGCTGCCGAAGCTGATCGTGGGGGCGCGGCTGGTGCTGGCCGACAGCCCGGTGGAGTGGCTGGCGCTGCCCACCGATGCCGCCGCCTGGTCGCGGCTGACGCGGATGCTGTCGCTCGGTAAGCGGCGGGCGGCCAAGGGTCAATGCCACCTGACCCGCGCCGATCTCGAGGAATGGGGCGAGGGGCTGATCCTGATCGCGCTGCCCCCCGACCCGATGGAGCACGCCACCCCTCCGGACCTGCGCCGCCTTGCGCGCCGCTTTCCGGGGCGCTGCTTTCTGGGGGCGGCGCCGCAATATGACGGGCGCGACCAGGCCCGGCTTGACCGGCTTGCGGGGATGGCGCAGGCGACCGGGATGCCGATGGTGGCGGTGGGCGAGGTGCTGATGCATCGCGCCGCCCGCCGCCCGCTGGCCGATGTGCTGACCTGCCTGCGCGAGGGCTGCACCATCGACAGCATCGGCACCCGGCGCCTTGCCAATGGCGAAAGGCGGCTGAAATCGGGGGCCGAGATGGCGCGGCTGTTCCACCGCTATCCCGCCGCGATCCGCCGCACGCTGGAAATTGCCGATGCCTGCGCCTTCCGGCTGGATGACCTGCGCTATCAATACCCGGACGAGGCGCTGAACGGCGAACCCGCGCAGGACCGGCTGGAACGGCTGACGCGCGAGGGGCTTTCGTGGCGCTATCCCGAAGGCCCGCCGCCGAAGATCGTCGCACGCGTCGACAAGGAACTGACCCTGATCCGCGAGGTCGGCTATGCGCCCTATTTCCTGACGGTGCACGACATCGTGGCCTTTGCCCGCTCGAAGGGGATCCTTGCCCAGGGCCGCGGCTCGGCGGCCAATTCGGTGGTCTGCTACCTGCTTGGCATCACCGAGGTGCCGCCCGAGTCCATCACCCTGATCTTCGAACGCTTCATCTCGAAAGAGCGCGGCGAGCCGCCCGATATCGACGTGGATTTCGAGCATGAGCGGCGCGAGGAGGTGATCCAGTGGATCTATGACCGCTACAGCCGCGAACGCGCCGGGCTGACCGCCACCGTGATCCATTTCCGAAGCCGCGCCGCGATCCGCGAGGTGGGCAAGGTCATGGGGCTGAGCCAGGACGTGATCGCGCGGCTGTCGGGCCAGATCTGGGGCTGGTCCGCGACCGCGCCGGGCGAGGACCGGCTGCGCGAGGCCGGGCTCGATCCCGCCGACCATCGCGTGATGCTGGCCACCCGCCTGATCGCCGAGATCATCGGCTTTCCCCGCCACCTTTCCCAGCATGTCGGCGGCTTCGTCATCACCCAGGGTCGGCTGGACGAGTTGTGCCCGATCGAGAACGCCGCGATGGAGGATCGCACCATCATCGAATGGGACAAGGACGATATCGACGCGCTGGGGCTGATGAAGGTGGACATCCTTGCGCTGGGGATGCTGACCGCGATCCGCAAGGCGTTCGGGCTTCTGGAAATCCACCGCAAGCGCCGCCTGACGCTGGCCAATGTCCCGCCCGAGGACCGGGCGGTCTATGACATGCTCTGCCGGGCCGATGCCGTGGGTGTGTTCCAGGTCGAAAGCCGGGCGCAGTTGAACTTCCTGCCCCGGATGCGGCCGCGCAAGTTCTACGACCTGGTCTGCGAGGTCGCCATCGTCCGCCCCGGCCCGATCCAGGGCGGCATGGTGCATCCCTTCCTGAACCGCCGCATGGGCCGCGAGCCGGTCGAGGATCTGGGCCCCGCGATGATGGAGGTGCTGGGCCGCACCTATGGCGTGCCGCTGTTCCAGGAACAGGCGATGCAGATCGCCGTGGTCGCCGCGGGCTTCACACCGGCCGAGGCCGACCGGCTGCGCCGCAGCCTTGCAACCTTCAAGCGGATGGGCACCATCGGCGGTTTCCGCGACCGGTTCGTGTCGGGGATGCTGGAGCGCGGCCATGATGCCGGTTTCGCCGAACGCTGCTTTGCCCAGATCGAGGGCTTCGGCTCCTACGGGTTCCCCGAAAGCCACGCGGCCAGCTTTGCACGCCTTGTCTATGTCTCGGCCTGGCTGAAATGCCACCACCCGGCGATCTTTGCCTGCGCCCTGCTGAACAGCCAGCCGATGGGCTTCTACGCCCCCGCGCAGCTTGTCCGCGACGCGCGCGAGCACGGGGTCGAGGTACGGCCCGTCTCTGTCAACCATTCCGACCGGGACTGCACGCTGGAGCCGCGCTCGGACGGGGCGCTGGCGCTGCGGCTGGGGTTTCGCCAGATCAAGGGCCTGCGCGCGGAGGATGCCGCCTGGATCGCCGCCGCCCGCGGCAATGGCTACCCGGATGTCGAAAGCCTGTGGCGCCGGGCGGGGGTCGGGCCGGAGGCGCTGGAACGGCTGGCCGAGGGCGACGCCTTTGCCGCCCTGGGCCTTGCCCGCCGCGATGCGCTCTGGGCCGCGCGCGCGTTGCGGGCGCCTGCGCCGCTGCCGCTGTTCGGCGCGGATGGCGAGGGCGGCGCGGAGCCCGCGCTCGAGCTGCCGGCGATGACGCTGGGGCAGGAGGTGATCGAGGATTACCTGTCGCTGCGGCTCTCGTTGCGCGCCCATCCGCTGGAACTGCTGCGCCCGGCCCTGCCCGAAAGCCTGCCCCATGACCGGCTGGCCGGGGCGAGCGGCCGCGTCACCGTCGCCGGCCTTGTCATCACCCGCCAGCGGCCCGGCACCGCCTCGGGCGTGATCTTCGTGACGCTCGAGGACGAAACCGGCGTGGCGAATGTGGTGGTCTGGACGCGGGTCTACGAACGCTTCCGCCAGGCCGTGATCGCCGGGCGGCTCTTGCGCGTCACCGGCCGGATCGAACGCGACGGCCCGGTGGTGCATGTCATCGCCGAACAGGTCGAGGATCTGTCGCCCCGGCTCGCCACCCTCGGCCGACCGGTGCCGATCCCCGCCAATGACGGTCGCGCGGATGAGACCCGCCGCCCCGCAGGCGGCAGCCTGCGCCCCTCGGCCCGCCACCCGCGCGACCAGGCCAGGCGCCTCTTTCCCAGCCGGGATTTTCACTAGGGCCTGCCGCGCCCCCGGCCTCAGTCGACCGATGCGCCGGGCATAGGCCGGGAGCTTCCCGGCGCGAGGCCCTCAGCCAGGGACAGCCGCGGTCACGAAAGGTCTTGTCCGATCAAAAGTCGAGACGGAAGTGTTCCCGCAGAGATCAGCGGCGCTCTGCATCGCTGGCCGCCGTGCTCAGGAAGCGACAGGCGCACTTGGGCGACACCGAGCAGGGCGGACGAGCAAGGTCGGCGCTCTCCGGACATCGGCCGCTGCTTCCGTTGCCGCGGTGCGGCCCGTCACTCCAGCCATTCGCTGCGCCTTCGAAGCCGGGGTCCGGCGAAACAATGCCGCGCGGTGTCTTTCGGATATCCAACAAAACCGTCAGATGTCGGAGCCCAGCCCTCTCTTTTCGGCAGGAAGCTTAGAGCGTTGTCCCAGCAAACTGAATCGTTGGGGATTCCCATGAGGGAGCAGTTCTGATTCAACCTATCCGCGGGGGAGGAGGCCGGCGATGATGGTGAAAGCGCTGTCCGTCGATCTTCGCGCCCGCGTCCTGAAGGCGGTAGCCGAGGGCGCGAGCCATCGCGCCGTGGCGGAGCGGTTCGGCGTCAGCGCAGCCAGCGTCAGCCGATGGCGGGCGCTGGCGCGATCGAAGGGTGAGCTGCGCCCCGGCAATATCGTAGTCATGGACAACCTGTCCAGCCACAAGCCCTGCATTCAGCCCATGACAAGCGGGTCGGACTCCTGCGCCGAGAGGCCCCGGGAGAGCTGCGACGACATGGCCTCATCGCCATTGCCTAGGGGGTGTCTGTAGCGAACGCGCGGCCGTTCCGTCTCGGTCTTTGAGAATTGTCATCGTGCCGAACTGCTGTCACGCCCGAGCAGGATGGACACCCCCTCTCTATGATCTGCCATGCGTCGGCCACCGGCGCCGCGGCTAGAGTATCGCCATTGCGTCCCGCATGAACTCGAGCGCGACTGCGAATTGCAGGACGCCGAATACTAAACCGAGCAGTTGCAGCGGCACCGGTCCGATCATGCGCATGATCGCCTTGGCGCGCAAAATGAGGATCCAGTTCAAACCCACCATGCCGAGTACCATGGCAAGGATGCCGAGCTTGGTCTCGATCCCCGGAAAGGCCAAGGCGAAGATCAGCGGGACCGCCGCGGCCTGTATCTGCGCAGGGTCGACCTGCCTTTCCGCCGCCGGGGTTGCCAGCAGGGCCTGGAGCGACATGGCGAAGAGTGCCACGCCTCCGGCGCCGATGAGCACCGGAAAGGAGATACCCCAGGCGCAAAGCACCCCGGTCCCGAGCAGGACGGTCAGCACGAAGGCGCCTGCCACGAGACCTGCAGACCGGCCGGCCAAGGGCCTTCACACCCGGCTCCATGTCGCTCTCGCCCACGACGGAGAAGGTGGCAATGGCGCGGATCGGTTCCATCGTCATGAAGACGAGCCCGAACAGCTGAGCCCAAGGCATCTGGCTCGCGTTGTCCGGGGTCACTTCTCATGTACCACGATTGCCGAAATGGTCATGTAGTTCACGACGGCCGCGACAACCCCTGCGACCACGCCGAGGATCAGGACGGCCGTGCCGAGGCTCACCTCGACGGTGCCCATGATGTGCTGCCACAAGACCGCCCCGGCGACGACGGCACCGAAGGCGAAAAGACCGTGCTTGATCACCAGCCAGAGCGTGGTGGGTATGAACGGCTTCTTGGGCGCTTTCGTGGTCCAGTGCGCGACGGCGGTCAGGATCATGGCAAGCGACACCGCCAGCGGCACGGACGAGCCCAGCACGGTGTGGGTCTCCGTGCCGATCGAATCCACCGACACCGGGATGGGGCTGGTTCCGCGCAGGATGAAGAACTGGATCGCGCCGTTGATCACGGCGTTGATCACCCCGCTGATCAAGGCGCCAACGAGGATTCCGAGCGTCGTCATGGTATGGGGGGTAGCGTCCGTCATGTCGGTCTTCCATGTCTGGGCCGGGGCTGCCGGTCGGTTGGTCGGATGAGCGGGCGTGCTCAGAAGCTGATGTAGAGGCTGGCCTGAAGCGTGGTCCAAGGGTCGTCCGCGCCGATGGTTTTCAGCGCCTTGCCGGGAAGCGCGTGGGAGGCGACGATCTGAAGATACCTGTTGCGGTCGAGCGCCCAGCGCAGCGTTGCGGTGTATTCCTCGCCTAGGTCGCGCGATGTCAGGGTCGAGAGCGCCGGGTTGCCACCGATGTTGTTGATCTCGTCGGCGCGCAGGCGGTGCCAAGTCAAGGTGAGGTTCATGCCCTCGCGCGGGGACAGGTTGGCCTGGATGCGGTGGGTGTTCAGGTTTGCGTTGCGGTAGACCTTGCCGAAGGACACGCCTTGCAGCCAGTTGCCGAGACCCGTGCTCATCATGGAATCGAACCGCTCGAAGCTGTCCGTGTCCGGGTCGTCGCCGGAAAAGCTGGCGAACCGGTAGGAGATGCTGGGGCTCCAGCGCACGCTTTTCCAGATATGGCCGATGGTGCCGTAATAGGCCCTGGCCGACATGGCGAAGTCGTCGTTGGTCTGGTAGTAGGCCTCGCCCTCCAGCCAGAAATGATCGGGCGTCGTCGGCCGGTAGAGGCCATGCAGGCCCCAGGTGGTCGTCCCCTCGCGCGCCAGCGTGTCGCCGCCCGGCGTCCGGTAGGTCGAGTCCGAGGTATGAATCGTGATGACGCTTGCATCCGCCGAGAAGGCATCCGTGAACTCGTAGCCGAAATTCGCACCGGCGAAGGTGGTGTTCGACTCCAGATCCTCCAGCTCGTCGGGGTCGATGTAGAACAGCGCCACGCGCGCGCGGCCGAACTCTCGGGTGAAGATCGCCGAGAAGTCGGTCGTGTTGCGCGGGCCGAGATAGGTCGCCCCGCGCTCGCCCGCATTCGACGAGCCGGCCACCATCGAGATCAGGAAACCGTCGTTCAGCGTCCAGGTCTGCCGACCGAAGGACAGCTGGGCCGAGTTCCCGCTGTCCGGGTCGGCATAGAGCAGGCCGACATAGCCCTTGTCCGGGTGCAGGAAGTCGCGGCCGTCATCGCGGAAGATGTCCTGCCCGCGCGAAGCGCTGAAAAGCCCGCTCGCGGCGCCGAAGAGGTAGTAGTCGGTCTCGCCCAGCCGCGTCGCGCCGCCGATCCCGAATTCGAGATACGCCTCGGCCCAAGTGCTGCCGCTGCCGGGAAGCTCTCCGGCCAGCGGGTTGGAGCCGTTGAAGAGCGCCGGCGCGCCGAACCAGGCGTTGCTGTCGGAATAGACGCCGACGCCGGTATTCAGGATGAAGGTCAGCTTGGACCGGTCGTCCTGATGGATCACCGGGAAACCCGGCGCGGCCTCGCGCGCCTCGGGCAGGGGCGCGGGCGCGAGGTCGAGGGTAACGACGATCCCCAGCGCATCCCGCGCGCCCTCGTAGGCCGGGCGGTGCGTCGCCGCGCGCAGCGTGCCGTCCGTCACGAGGTGCCCGAGCGCGGCGTCGACCAGAACGGGCCGGTACTCGCGTCCGACCAGCGCCCCGGTCGCGGCGCGGGCCGCCCGCAGCGCGACGGCGTCCCGCGTGCGATCACCGCTCGACGCGGCGAGCCTGACATCCACGCGCGAGATCGTCAGGCCCACGGCGGCGTCGGGCAAGGGCAGGAGCGACGGGCCGTACTGGCCGATCCCGGCATCCTGCGCCTGGGCTGCCACGCCCGAAAGGCCGCAGGCGATGGCCGCGGCGCCGGTCAGGCCGTGGACCGGATGGCGACCGCGGGAGCCCACCTCATTCCCCGAACAGGCGCACCACGTTGCCGCCGCCATGGACGTTGATCGTCTGCCCGCTGACCCATTGCGCGGCGGGCGAGCAGAGCCAGAGCATGGCGTTGGCGATGTCCTGGGGCCGCCCGGGATGGCCGATCAGGTTGTCGGGATGCATCATCCGCTCCTGCATCTCGGGCGTGATCCCGGCGCTGGCGTAGCCCTCGGTGATGACGGTGCCGATCAGGATCGAGTTCACCCGCACCCGCTTGTTCAGCATGTGCGCCAGCGAGACCATCATCTGGTTCAGCGCGGCCTTGGCCGTGGCATACGGCAGGATGTCATAGGCCGGCACCGCCGAGGAGAACGAGCCCGAATTGGTGATCGAGGCGTTCCCGGCCTTTTCGAGATACGGTAGGCAGGCCATGCTCATCCGATAGGCGCTGATCGTGTTCAACTTGTAGGAAGCGATGAACTCGTCCTCGGGGATCGCGGCCGGGTTGTCCTGGCGGCCGCCCCAGCCGACGTTGTTCACCAGCGTCGAGATGCCACCGAAGGCGTCGACAGTGGCCTTCACCACCGCGTCGATCTGCGTCTTGTCGGTGACGTTGCATGCCATCCCGCGACAGTCGTTGCCGGTCTCCCTGGCGATCTCGTCGGCCGTTTCGGCGGCCTTTTCGCCGTTGAGATCGGCGATCATCACGTTGGCGCCCGCGCCCGACAGCGTTTTGGCGATGCCCGCGCCGATGTTCTGCGCGCCGCCCGTGATGATGACGTTATGGCCGTCCATGCGGAATTCCGCGAAGGCGTCGAAGCTCATGTCATGGTCCCTTCTGAGATTTGGTCCGGTTCGGTCGGGGCACGGCTCAGTCGAGTTCCTGCACCCCGCCGCCGGATACGGTGAGGATCTGCCCGCTGACCCAATCGGACGCAGGCGCGCAGAGGAACAGCGCCGCGGCGGCGATGTCTTTGGGAAGACCGAGGCGCTTGAGCGGCGTGTGCTTCAGCATCGCCGCCTCCACCTCGGGCGTCAGGACGGTGGCCAGCGCATCGGTACGGATCGCACCCGGTGCGATGGCGTTCACGCGGATGCGCTTGGGGCCGAGATCGAAGGCGATGTTGCGGGTCAGATGGCTGATCGCGGCCTTCGACGAGGAATAGGAGGCCATCCGCACGTTCTTGTTCTCGGCCGACATGGACGAGATATTCAGCACCGCGCCGCCGCCGACCTTCTCCATGTGCGGTACCGCCAGCTGGGTCAGGCGGAACGGCGCGAAGACGTTGATCTCATAGGCCCAGCGGAAATCCTCCATCGGCATGTCGAAGGGCTTGGGCCCCCCGCCACCGGCATTGTTGACAAGGATCGTAAGCCCGCCGAACTTCTCGACCGCCGTGTTCACGGCCGCCGCGAGGTCTTCCTCCTTCGTCACGTTGCATGCGATGCCCACCGCCTTGCCACCCGCGGCCAGGATGGCGTCCGCGACGGCCGCGGCGGTCTCCTGCTTGAGGTCGCTCACGACCACGGCCGCGCCGGCGCCGGCGAACATCTCGGCGATGCCGCGCCCGATCCCGGCCCCCGCGCCCGTGACCAACGCGACGTGCCCGTCCAGGCGGAAACTCGAAGGGTCGAACATGGCGTCCTCCATCTGCAGCCGAAGAAGGAGTAAACGCCCGAATCGGGGTCAGGGAACGCCCGACCCGCTCGATTTGAGCACGTTGCCCGACTGTTCGGTTTGTCCTGCACGAGAGGCACGGTCGGCTTGCGCTTCGACCAGCCCTTCGAGCTCGACGAACAGCTTCGCGATCCGCTCCAGAGCGCGACCATCGACATCAGAAAGGTCGCGCCTTGCCGTGGATCTGCCCCCCGACGACGCGAGGCGGTAGGCTCCGTCGTCATTGCGCAGAAGCCAGCCTCGGCGCTCCAGCTCCTTCAGCTTGCGGCGGACCGTCTGGCGCGGAATGTCGGTGACGTCCGATATCCGCGAGGACGTAATGCTCAGGCGATCCTGCGGGATGGCGTCAGGATCCTGCCCCTCGGCCTCGGCCGCGCGCACGGCCTTAAGCCAGACCTGCCCAAGAACGGCAAGCACGAGCACCGACTGCAAATCGCCCTTGAAGGCCCGGCCGACATCCACGACATGCTCGATGTAGAACTCGACGAAACGGTACTGATAGGCGCGATAGTCCGCCCTGAAGGCCGTCGAGACCTCCTCGGCGCGCTTCGCACGCGACATTGCGACGGGCATGTTGCGATTGCGGGATGGCATGCCGAACTCCCTGGCAGCTTCTGTAGTCTAGGGCGAAAGCCCTCCGCGGACAATGATCGAGGCGTGGGTGCCGGATGGCTGCCGTCGGGGTGGCGCAAGCCTATTCGCCGATATGGCGCGACTTCTGGCAGTCCTCGCCGCATGGCTGTCCATCGAAAGCCGGCTCTGAGCGGGCGCCCAGCCACTCGGCGGGGGCGGTTTGATGATCGCGCCGCTACCGGGAAATCATTCCTGTGGAAAGGTGCCAGGTCCGGCAGTAATGCTGAGCGTGACTCACATGCCCGGGGACAGCCTTGACACTGACCGAGGGACTCGAGAATTCGGATCTCACTTTACTCGGCCTGATCATCATGGCGGGGATGATGCTGGCCCGCGAGGCCGGATACCGGCTCGGCAGATGGCGGGCCCGCCACCGCGAAAAGCCGGATGACGGCCTGTCTGTCCTCGTGGGCAGTCTTCTTGGCCTGATGTCCTTCGTGCTGGCGATCAACCTGTCCACCTCCATCACGCGCTTCGAGGACCGGCGCCACGCGACCCTGAACGAGGTGACTGCGATCAGCACGGCATGGTTGCAGGGGCGCGCCGTTGCCGAGAGCGAGGGGCAGCAGATCGCCCGCCTGCTCGAACGCTATCTGGCGGAGCGCCGGGCCTTTGCCGACGCGCCCCAGGGCTCGCCTGAGGTTGCAGCGGCCGCGGCGGCGACGAGCATCCTCCAGGCCGCGATCTGGACCGAGGTCACCGCGCTCCTGCGCGCGCGGACAGATCCGCAAACCGTCGGCCTCTCGGCTGCGCTTACGACCACGTTCGACAACACGACCGCACAGGTTCTGGCCATCGAGACCGGCCTGCCGCGACGGCTCGTCTGGTTGCTGGTGATCGCTTCGGCGCTCGCGATCTCCGCACTTGGCCTTTACCTCGGCGTCCTCGGCCACCCGCGACTGGTCCTGTCGCTGGTGATCGTGACAGTCTGGAGCGGGATCATGGTGCTTATTCTCGATGTCAGCACTGCCCGTATCGGCCGCCTGAACACTGACCTCCGCCTCTACGATTGGACCGCCGAAAGCTTCGCCGCATTTCCGCCCATCCTGGCTGCCCCGGGCCCCCGATGAGGAGAACCGACAATGGTCGACGGCGCCCCCGAACCAGACTGCGACTATCTGCGGATGATCGGAACCGAACCATCGGGCCGGGGGCTGGAGAGGTTCCTGCGGCCCCGGCCCACCCTCGCCGAACGGTTTGCCCAAGGGAAGCCTTGCGGCAGGACGTGCCGCGCAGCAGCCACGCCGAGTTCCGGCCCGATCCCGATCGCCCTGATCCCGTTGCCGTCATCGCGGCCCAGAATGCGACGCGGATCGCCAGTCTGGTGCCGCTCCGCTTGGCCCGGATGGCCGAATCGCCCTTCGGCTTCCTGCGCGGTTCCGCCGCCGTCATGGCTCGGGATCTGGCGCATACGCCGCGCACGGGGCTTGAGGCGATGGCCTGCGGCGACATGCATGTCGGCAATTTTGGCGTCTTCGCATCCCGTTTCCCGCATCGCGCATGCTTCACCTCGGCCCATCGAGCAAACCCACCGAAACGGACTCCAAGCCCCCCGCCTCCGCTGACGCTGGGAGGCGGGGGGCTTGGAGGAAGTTGGCAAGAAGTAGGAACGTATACTTCACACGCCGGCCGGCCCGCCCCTTGGGTGATCTTGGGCAAGCGCTGCCACCGAGCTTGCATTTTTCGCTAGCAATCCCTATCTTGCCCCGATGAACAGCAGGCACCGCAAGACCCTTGCCGCCGTCTTCACCGATCCGGTGTCAGGCACCATCGAATGGGCGGCAGTCGAAAGCCTGCTGCTGGCCGCAGGGGCGCGGCTGATCGAAGGGCGCGGGTCGCGGGTGCGGTTCGAAAAGGATGGCGAGGTAGCGACGTTCCACCGCCCGCACCCCGCAAAGGAAGCGAAGCGATACCAGGTGCGCGATGCCCGCGACTTCCTGGAACGGATCGGGGTTAGACCATGACCAACACCATGACCTACAAGGGCTATGCGGCCCGGATCGAGTATGACGACGAAGACGGGCTTTTCACGGGCCGGATTGCCGGTATCCGTGACGGTGTGGGCTTTCATGCCGACACCGTGGAAGGGCTGCGCGAAGCCTTCCATGAGGCTGTCGAAGACTACACCGAAACCTGTGCCAGGATCGGCAAGGAACCGCAGAAGACCTATTCAGGGCAGGTCATGTTCCGGGTCAGCCCCGAGGTTCACCGCAAGGCCGCGCTCGCCGCCGAGCTGTCGGGCAAGAGCCTGAACCAGTGGGCCGAAGAAGTGCTTGACCGGGCCGCAGGCTAGGGCGACGGGCGGCAATGCGGGCTGGGCCAAGTCATCTGACGGTTTTTGTCAGCTATCCGCAATGCCCCGCGAGGTGCGGTTCGCCGGCTGCGCGACTTCGCAGGCGCAGCGAATGGCTGGAATGACGGGCCGCGCCGCCGCATGCCAACCTGCCCGCGAACGGAAGGTAAGGGCCGACCTCGCCCTTCAACCTGCGCGGTGGCACCCCCAGTTTGCGCCGGTTGGCCTGCACCTCATGTGATCGACCACATTCGTCGAACTCTGCGGGTGTGTTGCTTCAGCGGCGTTAGGCAGCTTCCGCGCATGGCCCATTGGCTCCCTGGGCGGCGGACTTTTAAGTGTGCATGCGAGAGTGCCGTCATCGCCCCAACCGCTTCGCCCGTTCGGCTATCCGGACCACCTGCGCGCTGGCCGTCGCTGCAGCGGTCCGCACCGCCGCCGGTGCCTGCAATGCCCCGCGCCCGATCGCCTCGCCCGTCGTCAAGGCTCCGATCCGGGCTCGGTTCTGAACACCCGATGTGTTCAACAGGCCACGCATCACACCTGCCGACCCGCTGGCGATGGCCGGTGCCGCCACGACCATCAGGTTTCCTGAAATCCCCCGCACGATCAGGGGTGTTGCGCCGACGAAGCCCTTGGCCAGAAAGACCATCACGAAGAACGGCACCAATGCGCCGATATTGGTGGCGGAGTTCGGGTCCCCAAGCTGGGCCAACAACGAATTCGCCATGCCGATGACGGTCGAGAACATGGCGGCGATGACGATGGGGTAGAAGGCGTAGCTGATCGTCGTCGAGACCCACCTGTGGAAGAAATCCCTGGTTACATCGAAAAGGGAAAGCGCGATCATGATCGGGGCGAGGCCGAGCATCAGGGTCAGCATCATCTTGGCGAAGATGAGGACGATGCCGGTCATGAAGCCGAGAAGGCTCAACAGAACGAGGCCGATCCCGCCAAGGATCGCGCCGGTCATCCAGTTCAGGTTGCTGCCAATGGCGTTCAGGTACTGGCTGAACTTCTCGATCAGGATGTCGAATTCGCCCGCGAAGTGTGTTGCCCCTGCCCCGCCCGCTCCCACAGAGGAGATCAGCGCGCCTGCGACATAGTCGAGGCCACCAATGATGGCATTCGCGACGGCGTTGAAATTGGTCCAGTTAAAGGCGAAGAGCCCTATCAGGGTCAGCTTGACGAGGTACCAGAAGAAGCTGGCCCCATCCATGCTGCGGAACTGGAAGGCCATGTTGATGCAGACGCCGATCAACGAGAGCGTGACCATCAGCAGGATGATCGTGCCGGTATTGCTTGCCACCGCCCCGAACTGGGACTCCGCAGCATCGACGAGAAAGCCGTCGGCGGTTGCGACCATCCAGCCGACCACCCCCATTACCAAATCCCCTGAGCTTCACAGATTTCGCGAACCTTCGGCTCAAGTTGTTTGCGCAGATCAATCCATTCGCGGCGCATTGCTGAGTGTTCAGCCTGGGTGAGACTGGCATAGTTGTCGCGGTATTCGCCTTCGACGCTATCCCAATCGGGGAACCGGACGGCGCACCCACAGTCGCCGGTGCCTGCGATCACCTCCCAAGCCCGAATCTCGTATAGCTCCATCAGCGCAATGACCCTGTAGGCCTCGCGCGGATGGATCTCATTCATCCAGGCCGGCCGTGCTGGCCGGTCATTGCAGATCCGGTACTGCTGCTGCGACAGGGTAACGGTGAGATCGCTCGTCACCTGAGGCGGGGTCTGGGCTGCGAGGGGTGCGGCCATCATGACGACGGCTGCGGCGAAGGTGATCTTGCGCATGGGGCTCTCCTTTCGGTTCATTCGGCCGCGACAGCGGGGCGTTTGGCCTCCCCGGTTCCGGCAGTGCTCTGGTCTGGCTCTCTTGCCTGCCCCGGCAAGAAGAACTCGGTGATGCCGCGCGCGCCGTCATGGCGGCCGGCCTGGATGATCACGTCGATGGAGCCCTCGATGTAGTCGACCATGTCGGCATAGGTCATCGGCACTTGCGCTTTCAGGGCGGCGATGGCGAGGCGGCGGACGGCGAGTTGCGGGGTCTCGGCATGCAGCGTGGTCAGCGAGCCGCCATGGCCGGTGTTGATCGCCTCGAGGAAGGTCATCGCCTCGCGCCCGCGGACCTCGCCCAGCACGATCCGGTCGGGGCGCATGCGCAGCGTCGAGGCCAGCAGCACGTCGGCGCTGCGGATTTCCGAGTCCCGGTCGGCGATCAGCGTCACGGCGTTCGGCTGCTCAGGGCGCAGCTCGGCCGCCTCTTCGATGGTGATGATCCGTTCCTCGGGTGGGATCAGCGAGAGGATCTTGCGGGCTGCGACCGTCTTGCCGGTCGAAGTTCCACCAGAGACGATCATGTTGAGCTTGTTCTCGACGCAAAACCGCAAGGCGGCATCAATGTCTCCCGAGGCCACCACGTCGCGCAGTGCGGCGTTCCGTTCCCGGCGCAGGCCTTCGAGGCTGCGTTCCCTGCCGTAAAGGAAGCCGAGCCGGATCGCCTCCAGCGGCAACGACGAGAAGAACCGCAACGAGATCGAGAACCCGCCCTCGACAGCCGGGGGCTGGATTACCTGTGCCCGGATCGGGCGGTCGCGATAGAGGATGGAGACCGAGACGATGGGCTTCCGGGCGCCGAGCGTGGTCGAGGCGGCCGAGGCGATCTGGTTGCCGAGGTCCCTGATCTCGGTCTGGCTGAGCGGGGCGCCGAGCCCCCGCATGAAATGGTCGCCCTGGAACTCGCCCCAGGCCCGTCCGTCGGGATTGATGCAGATCTCGATCGTGTCGTCCCGCCGGACCGCGGCGCCCAGCCGGTCGAGCGAGGCCTCGAGATAGCTTGCCGCCATGTCAGAGTATCTCCAGGTCGCGATCGACCATGACGGTGATCCGGCTGCCCTGATCGACATGAATCACCGGACGGATCGCGAGGTAGTCCCGCAGGGTACCCTGGGCGGCATCACGCAGATCGCCCGAGACATCGCGCGCGGCCCCGGCAATCGCGCCATCCTCGATCTGACCCGCGGCCAGGGCCGGCACCGCGCCGATCAGCGAGATCAGCGCCGCCGAGCCGAACCGCTGGGAAAAGCGCGTGTCGACAAAGCCGGTGGTGCCGGTCCGGCCGAGCGCGTCGCCGCCAAAGGCGCTGATCTCGACCGTCTGGTTGTCGGGAAGGATGATGCGATCCCAGGCCACCATGACCCGCGCCTGCGCCAGCGCGACATCCGAGCGGTAGCGCCCGATCAGGCGCGCGCCGCGCGGGATCAGGACGCGGCTGCCATCGAAGGAGTGGACGTCCTCCGAGACGATGGCCCGGATTGCGCCGGGCAGCGTGCTGTCGAGCGCAGTTTCGGTCACCGCCTGGATCATCGTGCCCTGCACGACGGTATGCGACGGGTTCACGATCACCTCGGCCCGCGTGGTCGGGGCCGGCCTTGCGCCTGTGCGCACGAAGGCCTCGTCGGCACTCAGGCGCGCCTGCTCCTGCGCATCGGCGCGCCCGCCGGCGGCCCCGGACCAGGCAATCAGCGGCGAGGCCACGCGCGCCGCCCGGGCCTCGGCTTCGGCCAGGCGGCGCCGCTCGAGTTCCGCAAGGCGCAGTTCCTCCTCGGTCGGTCCCATGCGCGCGGGCTCCGGCGGATTGAGGCGCGCGAGTTCGAGATCCATCCGCATCTGGTCAAGCTGGCGGTCGCGCTCGGTCAGTTGCCGTTCCAGCGAGCGCTGCGCCTCGTGCGAGGCCGCCTGCAGGGCCGCGATCTGGGCGGTCAGTTCGGCAATTGCCGCTTCGGCCCGGCTATCGGGCACCTCCGCCGGGCGCGCGCGCAGTTCCTCGAGTTCCGCCCTGAGCGTGGCAAGGCTCTCCATCAGGGCCAGTTCGGCGGCCGAGGGCCCGGCGTCTTCCGGCGCGGACAACGGTTCGGGCTCCGGCAACCGCAGGGGTGCGAGATCGCCGAAGCCTGTGCCGAGCGTCTGGAACTCGTCCGGGGCGGCCGTTGCCAGAAGCCCCTCGGGCTTGGGCTGCAGCGCAAGCCAGAGCACGCCGCCGAGGGCCGCAATCCCGGCCACGCCGAGAAAGGCCGTGATCGGGGAGGCCCGCCGACGGTCCATGCGCTTGCCATTTGCCCCCTCCAGGGCCGCGAGCCGCGCGGCGAGGTCTTCGGTTGCCTCCTTCATGACGCGGCTTGCCCGATGTCCTGGACGCACACCACGTCCTCGCCGAGGCGCAGCACCCATTGTCGGTTCACGCCCGACACGCGGATGACCCCATCGCCTTGTGCCGTGCTGTTCACCGCGCGCTCGGCCCCGTTCGTGTAGCGGAAGATCGCTGGCACCGGGGCGTTCCGCGCGAAGCGAAAATAGGTGAAGGTGCCGTCATCCCAGATCGCCGTAGGCGTGAACTCCAGGCGGCTGCTCACGGCATAGGTCGCGTTCGGCGGTCGCGCCGCGACCGCGCGCGCGGGCTGGACCCTGGCCTCGGGATAGCGGAACTGCACGACGTAATGCGGGGTCTCGCGCGCCTCGATCACGTGGAAGTAATAGGAGCGGCGGTTCGTATAGACCGTGATGTTGGTCGCCACGCCGGCGGCCATCGGCTTGATTGCGAAGGCGCGCCCACCGGGGACGCCATCGAACTGGAAGCCCACGGTGTCGCCCGCGATGATCGAGCGGATGGTCTCGCCCTCGCCGAACTCGACCGATGTCACGCGGGTGAGGGTGGTGACGATGCGGTAGACCTGCCCGTCGGTCCAGCTTGCGATGCGCACGCGATTGTCATGCGGGCCGGGGCGTGGGGTCATTTCGGCGAGGGCCGGGGGCGCGAGAAGCGCCAGCGCGCCGGCAAGGGTGGCGGCAGGAACAAGGGCAGGCTTTCCGGGGGTGCGGGTCATTCGGAACGGTCCGATCGGATGGCATATTGGGTGACGGTGAAGCCGAAGGGGTTCTGCCAGACATCGTCGATCGAGCGGGTCCGTTCGGGACGAAAGGCAAACATGAGCGTGGCGGTGAACATCCCCGCCTGCGCCCCCTGGGGACCGGAGAGCCGCTTCCTCAGCCTTACCTGGGCGCGGTTCTCGCCGATCAGCGTGATCGAGGCGATCTCGACGGCCATCTCGGAGGATGGTCCATAGCGCGTTGGCGGATAGCTCTCCTGCCCCGAGGTCCACATCGCGCGCATGCTGGCCTCGGCTGCCCCGGTCGATTGGGCCAGAACCCGGCGCACGCGCAGGTCGTTATCGAGCTGGTTGTAGCTCTCGCGGTCGAGGATGTAGCGGTAGATCTGCGCCTCGATGATCGCGGGCCGCTCGGCGAGCGAGACCGCGGCGACGCTGGCATTCGGCAGCGCCATGCCGGTTTCCGGGTCATAGGGCACGACCACGGGCGGCGGCGTTTCGATCATCAGCGCGACCGCGGCCGCAGCCAGACAGCCGATCACGCCGAATCCCGCGCCGCTGATCCCGATCACCTGCCAGAGCCGTTCGCGGCGCAGCGCGCCATGGACGAGTTCTTCCTCGACGTGTTCGCGCGCGCTCATCGCCGACGCTCCGCTCATGGCCGCAGGCTCGGCAGGGTGAAATCCATGTAGCGCCGCTCCTCGGCGATGGTGGCGGCATCCACGACCCCGGCATTGCCCGCGCCGACGGTCTGGATCGCCTCGAGCTCCCACATCCGCGTCATGGCGATGGCCAGTTCGGCGGTGACCCGGGTGTTGTGGTCCATCGCGGCCTTCAGGTCCTCCATCTCGGGGATCTTCGCGACCAGCCGCTCGACCCGTTCGAGCGACTGGGCGGCCTCGGCATGGCTGTTCTGAGCCGCGGCCGACATGACCGCGCCGGTGGCGGCGCGCGTGGCCACGCCCTCGGCCCCGGGTTTGCCGCTGGTCGCGATCTCGCGCAGCGAGGTCTCGTCAAAGCCGGCGCGCGCCAGCGCCTGTTCCATCTGCGTGCGCATGGGTCCTGCCGTGACGCCGAGAAGGTTGCTCCAGTCGCCCGCCTGGATGCCGCGAATGAGGCCTGGCAGATCGCGGAACTTGGCCTTGAGGAGCCCGTCGAGACCGTCGCCCATGACCATGCCGAGGATGCTGCGCGGGCCGGTGAGCGAGGCATGCATCTGTTGCAACTGATCGAGCTGGTTCTGGACCACGTCGAGCTGTTCGAGGGCATTGTCCAGAAGATCGGTCTGGATCCCGAAATCCTGCAGCATCTGCTGGAGCTGGCGGATTTCCTGGGCGATGTTCTGGGTGTCAACCGTGGGCACACCCTGCGCGGTGACAGGGCCCGCGAGGGCGGTGCTCACCGCGAGGGCCACGGCGCCGGTGGCGAGGGAACGGGTCAGGCGCGGGATCATCGCAACGTCTCCAGGGTGAAGTTCATGAACTGCCGATCGGCGGCCCGGGCCGCGGCCATGGCGAGCTGTTCCTCGCTGAGCGGTTGGGTATGGACGGCCTTGATCCGGGTGCGGATCGCGACCAGCCGGGCGAGCTCGGCCCGGGCATAGGTGTTGAGCGCGATGGCCTCGTTCAGGTCCCCGGTCTCGCCGATGCGGGCAATGATGTCCTGGACGCGCAGCGCGGCCGCCTGGACCGAGACCAGCGAATAATCGCCATAGACGCCCGCGCCATGGGCCGTGAGGCTGAAGCTCGCGTTGGCCAGCAGGACAGGGTCGATGGTGCCGAGGGCATCGATCCCGCCCACGGCCGCAAGGTAGCGGTTGTATTGCTGGGGGATCACCACGACATAGGTCTGGGTCTCCGCGAAGGGGGGGACGCCGCCATGTTGCTGCACCCGGCCCGGGCCCGCGTTATAGGCCGCGAGCGCGTGGATGATGTTGCCATCGAACATGCCCAGCATCTGCGCGAGGTAGCGTGCGCCGCCCGTGACCTGCAGCCAGGGGTCGTCGTAATAGGCGGGGTAGATCCCGAGATCGCCCGCGGTGTCGGGCATGATCTGGGTCAGGCCGAAGGCGCCCGCGGGCGAGCGGGCGCCGATCTGGAATCGGCTTTCCTGCCAGATCAGGGCCTGCAATAGACAGCGCCATTGCACGAGCGTGAGCCCGGCGCGGCCCACGCCGGGCAGGCCGTGGGTATGGCGCGCGGCGCGGATGATCAGCTCCTCCACCCCTTCCCGTGCATCGCCGAACATTCGCGCGGCGGCCGGGTTGGGATCCTCGGGCGCATAGAGGCTGGCGGCGGCGGTGCTGATGCCTGCTGCTTCCCCCTGCCCGGCCTCGAGCCCGGCCACGCTGCCCGCGACGTTACCGGCGCGCAACGTCATGGCATCCATGATCCCGTTCAGCGCCGCGAGCTGCTGGCGCTCGATCTCGGCCAGTTCCTGCGCACGGGCGAGGCGGTCCTGCTGAAGTGCGAGATCCTGTTCGCGCTGCTCGACGATCGCCTGCCGCCCCGCGAAGAGGCGCATGTCGAAGGTCGGCACCCCTTGGGCGGAGGCCGGGGCGCCGCACCATCCCCCGAACGAGCTGGCGAGTGCGCTCGCAAGGAGCGCGCACCGCGCCGCGCCATGGAAGCAGGTGGCGGTCATCGGATCAGCCGCCCGTCCCCGGCATCACGAAGTCGCAGGCCGACGCGCGCCGCGTGACCTCGCCGCCCGTGCCGGCGATCGAGGGCTTGGACGCCACGCCTGCCGGCGCCTCGCGGAAGGTGAAGCAGTTCGCTTTGGCAGGGTGATGCTGGGCGCAGGCCGAGAGGCTCGAGATCAGGCCGATCAGCGCAAGGCTGCGGGCAATGGGACGGGTCATGTCACTCTCCAGAAATCGGGGCGGTCGCGATAATCGGCGCCGACAAGGGCCTCGCCCTTCTCCATGCCGCCAAGGATGGTCACGAGGGGGCCGAGGGCGCCGAGATCGGCATCGATCACCACGGCGCCGCGATCGTCGCGCACGAGCGCCAGCCGCGAGGCGGAGCCGACGCCCAGAAGCACATCGAGTTCCTTGTCGCCGAGGCCGAGCATCGCGTAATCGGCGGCCGAGGCGCGAATATTGGGCAGGAGCACCTGGGTCGGCACGGCTTCCACGATGGTCTTGCCGGTGCGGGTGCGCTCGAGCTGGCTGGCATATTGCGTCATCATCACGACGACGGCGTTCTGCTTGCGGGCGGTCACCAGCCAGTTGCTGAGCCGCTCCGCGAAATACGTGTTGTCGAGCGCCTTCCAGGCCTCGTCGATCACGATGATCGTGGGCCTGCGATCCTCGATCACCCGCTCGATGCGCCGGAAGAGGTAGGAAAGCACTGCCATGCGTTCCCGTTCGCTTTCGGAATCGAGGATGCCGGTCAGATCGAACCCGGCAATGTCGCCGTCGAGGCTGCCCCCGAACTTGAACGTGTCCTCGGCATTGGCGCCGAAGATCCAGCCGTAGCGGCCGCCTGCGGTCCATTCCTGCATGCGCTCGAACAGATCGCCCCCGTCATCGGTCGAGACCAGGAGCGAGGCGAAGTCCGACCAGTTCCGGAGGCCCGCGTTCCGCGCGCTTGCGTTCTGGCGCACGACCTCCTGCAACCGGTTGGTCTGCACCGGCGTGAGCGGCCGGTCGCGGCGCTCGAGCAGGCTTGCCAGCCAGTCCGCAAGCCAGGCCTGGCCACGTAGGTCGATCTCGGTCTGCAGCGGATTGAGCCCCGTGGGCCGACCGGCCCGCACGGTCGAATAGCTGCCGCCGAGCGCGCGGACGGCCATTTCCATGCCCGCGCGATAGTCGAAGACGAAGGTCCGCGTGCCCGCACGCCGCGCCATGGTCATCAGAAAACCCGCCAGAACGGATTTGCCCGAGCCGGGGCGGCCGAGGATCAGGGTATGCCCGCCCGTCGGCTCGCGGTCGGGTGCGCCCTGTTCATGGAAGTTGAAGCGAAAGCCGCTGCGGTCCGGGGTCGGAAAGAGCGCGATCGGCACGCCCCAGGGGACTTCCCGTCCGGCCTTGCCGAGCGGCGTGCGGTGGAAGGTGGCGAGATCGGCGAAATTGTGGTTCGTGATCGCGGCCTTGCGGCTGCGCGCGCCCGTGTTCCCGGGATGCTGCGCCATGAAATGCGCCCGCGCCCCGAAGGCTTCCGAGATCAGGTTGATGCCGGAGGTGGCCGAGATGTTGCGGATCTCGGCCGCGATGTCGTCGAGCGCGGCCTGGGTGCGCGCATAGACGGCAACCGTCATGTGGTGCTCGCCGAAGATCAGGCGTTTGGATTCCAGGTCGTCCTGGGCCAGTTCCAGTTCCTGCGCGAGGCTGACCGCCCCGTCATCGGCCGCCTGCATCAGGCGCAGCTGCCGCTTGATCCGGCCCGCCATGATGTTGGCGTTGATCGGTACGAAGGAGTGGGTGACCACCATGTCGACGGGCAGGTTCAGCTCGTCGAGCATCAGGCTGTCGGTCCTGGCGGGGTAGGTCTTGACCGCGAAGATCGTCCCGAACTTGTCGCCCACGGCGCCATCGGAAAGCGCGATCGTCGTGCCGCGGAAGGTGACGCGGGTATTGGCAACATCCTCGGCGATCACGCCCAAGCGTGACCTAGGGAAGAGCGGGTGCTCCTCGCCGGTGTTCAGCGCGCCCAGAAAGCCCAGGAGCTCGCCGGTGCTCGCCGCGAGAAGGCGGGGGTTCAACGCGTCGAAGCAGGAAAGCAGAAAGCCTACGACCTCGTCGAGCTGGCGCAGGCGCCGGGTGGTGTCTGCCGCAAGCCGCGCCCGCGAGGCCGCGAGGCCGAAGGGCAGACGGCTGCCGCTGTCGGGACGCTTCAGGACCGAAAGCGTGAGCGTCTTGTCCCGCAGACCCGACCGGCCGAGATGGGCCTGCCAGCGCTGATCGACGGCAGCGGCAAAGCCGTCGCCCGGGATCGGCGGCAGGGTGACATCGACGGCTTTCGAGACCTTGTGCAGGTAGAAGGAGAACGGGGTTCCAACCTGCGCGAGGATGCCTGCAAGCAGCCCGCCGATCCGGTCGAGATGGGCGTCCTCGCTCGTCGTGCTGTTCACCCCCTCGAGCCGGATGCATTGCATCAGCTCGTTGCCGCGCGTCCGGATCGTGCAGTCGGTGACGAGGCTGACATAAGGCAGCATGGCCGAGAGCCGCTTCTCGCCCTTGACCCAGGCGGGCAGCGCGGTCTGCGGATCGAAGGCGTCTGCGTCCGGATCGGTCACTCCATCACGGGGCATAGCTGTCACCCCCGTGGATCCTGCGGTTCGCCGTCGGCGGCGTTTCCTGCAAGGTGATCGCCAGCACATCGAGGAAGTTCGGATCCCAATCCGCGGCCTTCCACAGCGCAGGCCAGGCCAGCCCCGCGACCACGGCCACCACCCAGCTCTGCACCCAGAGGAACAGAAGCGCCGAGCCGAAGAGCCAGACCATGGCATACATGATCGGAAGGCCCATCAGCTTGGGTGGCCTCAGAAGGCCGATGAACACGCGGGACTGCTCAGCCATGGCGGGACTCGGGGTCGGAAGCTCAGGTCGACCAGATGGCGGCGACGATGGTGGGCGCTGCGGCGATGCCCGCAATCGCGACCACCACCCAGAGCGCCTGCCGGAAATCGAGGATGCCGAAGAGCCAGGACAGGAACACCCCGATCAGCGCCAGCGTGCCGATCACGATGCCCAGGGGCCCGGTGATCGCATCGACGATGCCCTGCAGCAGGGTCTGGACCGGCGAGAGGTCGATGCTCTGGGCAAGCGCGGGGCCCGCCAGCGCGATGAGGGCCGTCGCGCCAAGCGCGGTGAAGGCCCGTGTGCGGAGCAGGCTGTGAATGGTCCGTGACGTCACGACAGTTCTCCTCTGAGCCGCTGGAACACGGCTGTCACGCGGGCGACATGCCCTTGGGTTTCTCGAAAGGGGGGAATGGTGCCATGGCGGGCGACCGCATCGGGCCCGGCATTGTAGGCGGCAAGCGCGAGCGCCGGATCGCCGAACCGCTCGAGCATCATCAGCAGGTAGCGCGCCGAACCATCGAGGTTCTGTGCGACGTCATGCGGATCGACGCCCAGATCGCGCGCGGTGTCGGGCATGAGCTGACCAAGCCCGATGGCCCCGACAGGGCTCAGCGCGCGCGGGTCATAGGCGCTCTCGACCTCGATATTGGCGCGGTAGAACAATGCCCAATCACTGACCGACAGGCCGGCACGGCGAAGCCCTTCATGGCCGCCATAGCGCAGCGCCGTGGTCTCGATCGCGTGCAGGATCTCGGGGGCGGCACGTACGGTGCGCGGGGCGACAGCCGCAGCAACCCGGCCTGGCGGGCGCTCATCGGCATGCGCGTTTGGTCCTGCAAAGAGAAAGAGGCGATCCGCTTGCGCCTCGGCCGCACCGTCAAACGCGCGCAGGAGGCTCCTGTCCTCGCTGACAGAAATCAGCCGGCCATCCGGGCCAACCGAGAAAATGAACCCGTCAGCCAGGGCCGGCGGCGCGGAACAGACGCCTGTACCCAGGGCAATGACGAGCGCGATCGCGCGGTCAGCTGTCCTTGACCAGAACCGGGCCGGTGCGCGGCGGGGCAACGCGGCCGGGGGCGGCGTGACGCTCGCGTCCGCCCTCGAGGAGCGGGATGCTGGCGCTTGTGCAGCCCATCTCGGCAAGGAAGCTGACAAGACCGACGATGGTCTTGAACTCCCGCACCTTGAGAATGCTGCGGCTGGTGACGAGCATCTTGTCCGTGCGTCCGTCTTCCGCGACGGCCCGCGCAACCCAGGTGCCGTACCAGCTGTTGTGGCGTTTCTCGGCCCCTTCCTTGCAGACGACCTCGAGGAGGTATCCGTCGGCCAGGAGGCTGCGCAATCCGTCTTCTGTAACCACATTCGGTGCTTCTTCTATCATGGCTCCCGCTTCGGGTCCTTTCCTGGCTGGGGTGCAGCATCGGTCCCGCGGGGTCGCAACACCGCGGGCGATACAAAACAACGTGGACATTGGCAAGACAATAAAAGTGTATTGACGAAGATCGCCTTGCCCTGATAACGTCCCTATCTCATGACATAACAACATTAAAGGCACAAAAGGAGGTTTGCCCTGCACATGTCATGCGTGCGCAACGCCGTCGCCGCGCTGCTGCTCGGCCCGGCCTGCACGCAAGGTGCGATGGCCTTCCCCTGCCTGGCCCCCGACCCTCCGTATCTCCCCCAATCGCCTGGGGACATGCGCGCCTTTGCCGATCTGCTCAGGGCGGATTTCGAGGGCTATTTCGCCGCGGTTCAGGCCTATTTCCGTTGCCTTGATGACGAACGCGCGCGGGCCTTTACCGAGGCGCGCGAGGTCAGCGAGGCCTATGGGCGGTTCCAGCGCGCGCAGCAGTGAGCGCGCCCTGAGGCGGAAAGGAGGGAATGTGTCCCGGCGGATGACAGAGGGGAGTGCCTCCCGAAACCGGCCGGGGTCCGGGGACTCGAGCGGCGCCGTACGGGCGCCCGGCCCCCTCGGGTCGAGGCATCCGATCCGCAGGTGATTCCGTTGCGATGAAATCCGATTGAAGTCGTGCAAGGTGTATTGTATCGGCCATGCTATTTTGTAGGGAGTCGATACATGTCGCCATCGATCAGGTCACTCGCAACCATGGCGGTTGCGCTCGCGGTCAACATGCCAGCTGCCGCACCCGCCCAGAGCTATCAGGTCGATTGTGCGATCCTGCTCTGTCTGGCCGGAGGGTGGCCGGCATCGGCCCCTTGCGCCCATGCGCGCGCCGTCTTCATCCGACGGATCACGCCGTGGCCGGTGGAGCCTCCCCTGCAGATCTGGCGCTGCCCCATGGGCGCTTCGTTTGCCGCCCCGGCCCCGGCACCCCCGCTGGAGCGGCTCCACGACATTACCTTCCGGACCGGATACTCGATCGGCGTGCCGACCGCTCCCTTGCCCGTCCTGCCGGTCCAGGCCACCGAACAGGCCGATATCGACATCTCCGGCGACGCCTTCGACTTCGTGCGCAGCATCCGCGTCTTCCATATCCAGTTCCATCAGAAAGAAGACGGGGACGGTCACTGCATCCGCTCGGACGCGACCCGGCTCGGCTCCTACGGAGAACAGGGTGAATATCGCTGGGCCCGGTCGAGCGTGACGGCCGTTCCGCCGGCGTCCGCCCTGCCCCGCCCGAAGCATTGCGACCGGCTGGTCTACCGTTCGGTCTTCGTCGACTGGCGCGATCATGCGGGCAATTACGGTTTCGAAGAGGTCCGCTACTGAACCTGCGCGGACCCGCGTTCATCGGGTTCGCCGCCTTGCAACCCTGCACGAGAGGCTGTGCATACAAACAGGAAAGGACAACGACGCCAGACCGTGAAGCCTGACGCCGCGCCAGAGAAACCCATGAACAAGCTTTCTCTAGCGCATATTCCGAACCTCTGCAACCGGCAAAGTTGTTTTGCTGGCATGAATGGTGTCTGCTTACGGTATTGCGTTGGTGCTCCCCGGAGGCCCAAGCATGGAACCGACCACTGGCCTGATCCTGCGACGGATCACGCAAACCGATCTTTCCGTCTCTGCCCACAAGCTCGCCACGCTGATCCTCGACGCCATCGCGTGGAAGGACGGCTATAACGGATTGCCCCGCGGCACGGCCGCCTTCACCCTCTCGGCCCTGGCAGAGAAGATGGGTGTCTCGCGGCAGTATCTGAGCGTCCTGCTGAGCGAACTCGAAGCGTCCGACCTGAAGCTCGAGCGCCGCAAGCCCAACGGCAAGTTCGCCCCCTGGCTTTTTCGCTTCGCGGCCTTCGATGACGGCGAGCCAGCCCACGATGCAGTGTCAGACAGAGGCGACACATCACTATCTGGAGAAGATTCAAACAAAACTATCTTCTCGGGACGGATCAACATCGACGAAAGTCCGAACGTGTTCCAGACCTGCTGGGCCGACCTGATCAAGGCTGCAAAGAGAACGCTGCCCTGCTGGAACGTCGACACCCAGGTGATCTGGGATCGGTTCCTTGCCTTCAATCGCGCAAGGGGCAATGTCGCGGTTCCGGCAGGTTTCCTGCTCGGCTTCATGCGCCGATGGCGCACATCGCCCGGCGCGGCGCCCCGGCCAGAGGAAGCTCTCGTGCCTCAGCGCGCCCTTGAGCCAAGGGAACGGGAACTGCTCGCGCAGATCAACGCCGCACCGATCGCCAATCGGGAGTTTCACGCCTCGGATCTCTGCCGCGTCATCGGACAGGCGGCATATGATGCGCGCGTTCGCGACGTCATCCGGCAGTTCGGCTGCCCGAGGTTCACGGCAACCCTCGCGGTCCATGGTCGGGCGGTCATGGCGGGGGAGATCGCGAGGTGATCGTCGGCGCTGCGTGGCCTCGCCTGTCAACGGCCCGTCGACGACAGGATCATGCCCTGCCGTTCGAAATCGGGTGCGCGAATCTACAAGTCGCCACACAGGCTCCGGACGACGGAACCTCAATCCTCGATGACGAATTGGGGCAGGCGGGCGCCGGGGCGTGGCCGGACGTCCCCGGAACGCCCGGCGAACCGCGCACCGACAGGGACGCCGCTCACCGCTCGGACATCCTCGACAGGCTGACGCCCGCCCGGCTCTCCCATCTTGCCTCCGAGGAGATGCGGCTCCATCTCGACATCCGGCGGCAGGACCGGCCGATCCACCGGCTGCATCCGCATGATTTCACCGTGGCGGCGATGATGAGACTGCCCGAGCTCGGCATCGATCCCGCAGCCTGGCGCGCCGCGACCCGGGCCATGGGAGAGGCCGCGGCCACGATCTGCGTGCTGCTGGCCGATGCCAACCGCACCGCCCCCCTGCCCGTCCGAAATCCCGGTGGCTATCTTCGCGGCATGATTGCGGCCCACCACGCGGGCCAGCTCAATCTCGTCGGGGGGTTGATCGGGTTGACCGAGCGCCGTCGTCGCGAGGGGGCGGGTTGATCGTGGTCGTCAAGGAAATCGTCACCACGTCGGGAGCATGCTCGCGGCCCTGCGATACTGGAGCTTCCGCATCAGCGACGATCCGGCAGGAGGGGTTTCAGCGATACAGCCTCGCAGCGGCCCGACCGCATTGTCCAGCCCGAACTCGGCATTCTGGACTGACCGGCGGCCCCTGCTCACCCGCACCAGTCCCCGGGGGCCCGGGGGCAGCTGTAGGGGCCGCATCTGTAGCGCGCTGCGAGCCCCTCCGAGATCAGCACGTCGCCCACGTCGCGACCGTCGACATGCAGGCTGCCGCAGATACGCCCGAAATTGCAGGCACTGGTGCCCTCGGTCCCCGGCGGGCAGGCACAGGCAACCCGCTGAAACTCGATGCGCGCCGCGCCCTTCAGCATCTCCCGCAGCCGCTCGGTGGCGCGGATGCCGAGCTGGCGCTCGCGCTCGCAGCGCGGCGAAAACACTTCGGGCGTGTTGAACCCGACAAGGCGGACCCGTCGGCTGTCCCCCGGAACCCGGATCGTGTCGCCATCGACCACCTGGATATCGCGGGCAACGAGCGCAATGCGCGGATCGCTCTGCCGGGCGGGTGCAACGCTGATCCAGCCCCCCGCTCCCGGACCGGCCCGGGCGGTATCGGAACTGGCCGACAGGATGCCGTCAATGTCGGTCTGGGCGAGAAGCATGGCAAAGACCACCGCGATGACACCCAGGGCGGCAGTTCTCATTCGGCGCAGCAGAGCGTTGCCGCGCCGTCGGCCGGGCGGGCGGCTTGCAGACCGCCGGGATCTGTCCTGTGGCGGCCGTGGCGACGAGCGCATCGGGCGTCCCGGACCCGATGCAGATGCCGGCGCCATGGAAGGGCCGGTGCGGTCCGCGCCGTCCGCCTGGCAGAGCCGCATCAGAAGTCCGTACTGCTTCGCGCTCAGCCTCGTTCTGCGGCCGTGACGATCGAGCCGGGCCTGCATGTCCAGCACAAAGCGCTGCTCCCACGCGCTCAGGGTTCCGGCAGCCAGCGCGCGCGCAATCCCCGCCTTTACCTCGTCCAGCTTGTTCTGCGAGAACGCCATCCCTGCACCATCAGTACGGTTCGAACCATGCAATCGAGACCTGCTAGATCACCGGGATGGCCGGATTTGGGCAACCTGACCGATCTGCGACACTCTGGCATCCGGAGGACGCAGATCGCCCGCGGCTCCAGGCCTCCCCGCAGCCGGCTGGGCCGCCGCCGCGATGCGCGCATAGCGCGGTTGATCGAGGAGATCCCGACAGGGCGCCGGGATCGCGCCCGCTTGGGTCGCGCCGGGGATGGCGGCGCGTCGGCTCTTTCGATCCGTGGCCCCGGGGGGATTCGTCGCCGGGCTCCGAACGCCCCCGCGGCGGTGGGGGAACCGCCGGTTCCCCCATGCAAGTCGGCCGCTGTCCGGCCCGGAAGGGGTGTCCCCGTCTTCCTCCGCCTCCGGCTCCGTGCAGACGGGTGATCCCCCTCCCCTTCCGCGCCGGCAGCCAACTTGCATGGGCCCCCCTCCTGCCCTCGCCGGGAGGCAGTCCGGCAAGAGAGGCGCGCGCAGGGCGCGGCTCACTTGCCAGACCGCCCAACAGTTTCGGCAAAAGACCGGACACGGGCGCACCACAAAGGAGCGACAGAAAATGGCTGCTGAGAAACTCGACATCTACCAGCATGTGACCGACCAGATCATCGGCCAGATCGAGGCGGGAACCCCGCCATGGCGCCAGCCCTGGACCGGCGGCCAGTCCGGCGTCCACTTCCCCGTCCGCCACAATGGCGAGGAGTATCGCGGGATCAATGTCCTGATGCTCTGGGCGACCGCGGCGCGCAAGGGCCACGTCTCGGCGCGCTGGATGACCTATCGGCAGGCCCAGGAGCTGGGCGGGCAGGTCCGCAAGGGTGAGAAATCCGCCATTGTGGTCAAGTACGGGACCATCGAGCGGGAAGACGAGGACGGCGAGGAGCGCAGCATCCCCTATTGCCGCGCCTACCGGGTGTTCAACGCCGACCAGATCGAGGGTCTGCCCGAGGCCTGTTACATCCGGCCCGAACCCCCGCGCGATCTCGGCACGACCGCGGACCCCGCGCTGGACGCCTTCGTCCGGGCGACGGGCGCCGTGATCATCACGACCGAGACCACATCCACATGCCGCCCATCGGCACGTTCTTCTCGGCCAGCGGCTATTACGGCACGCTCGCCCATGAACTGACCCACTGGACCGGGGCCGACGCGCGCCTGGCCCGGATCCGGCGGTTTGCCGACCGGAAGACCTATGCCTTCGAGGAACTGGTCGCCGAGATCGGCGCCTGCATGCTCGCTGTCCGGCTGGGCGTCGAGCCGCAATTCGACCAGAGCGGTGCCTATGTGGAAAGCTGGCTTGCGGCCCTCAGGCAAGACAAGCGCGCGATCTTCCGCGCCGCTTCGGAAGCCGAGAAGGCGGTGGATTTCATCATGGCGCAGGCCGGCAAGGAAACGGAGGCAGCCGCGTGAGCGGCCCCCCTGCCCCACGTCTCACTGCGCCGCGCGAAACCATGGGCGGCTCGTCGATGGTGATCTGTACCGTGCCGATGACCGCTCTGGGAGGCGGGCGGATCGCACTTCAGGCCATGGCGGTCTCGACCGGCCTGCCCTTCACGCTGGTGCTGCTGGCGGCCTGCTACGTGATCATCCGCGGCTAGCTGAACGAGCCGCGCCGAGGCTTCGTCCCGGTGCCGACCGGTGTTCGGCCGCGTAACCACCGAGATCAGTTGCCGGCAAACCCGGCGCGGTTCACAACCGAGGCCAAAACGTATCCGGTCAGGACGATCCTGCGATCAAAGCAGGTCGGCGAATTGCTCCAGATCGGCAACCGTGGCGACCAGCCCTTGCTGCGTCAGGATCGCGAGATACTCGTCAACGCTTTTAGGCGGGTTCTTCAGACGCGCGCGAACTCTGCGCAGCGCCGAGCAAACAAGACCGGGCGCGAGAGAAAGTTGATTTCGGAAGAAATCGTCCGGATGCTGGGTCTCTATGCCGAAGGGCGCAAGGGCCTCTGGTGGGAAGTCCTTCAGGTTCTGGGTCAAGATGGCGTCACAGCGCCCGATGATTGCGGCCGCCAGAACGTGGCGATCATCGGGGTCGGGTAATGTGATGGCCGGCACCAAGGCCTCATAGCCGGTGACCAGACAATCGCGTGTGGCCCTGTCCATCAAGTCGCGGGTTCGCTCCAGCGCCGCCCGCTCCCGATGAGGTTCGTTACGCAGAAGAGCGTCGATCCATTCCCGATGGATGTCGGCCGTCCACTTGGCCTTGAAAAGGTCCGTGACCGCCAACTGCATCAGCGCATCGCGCATCGGGGCGGGATATAGGACGTTCGCGTCGAACAGTACCGTGTACTGGCTCATCTGGACCCATAGCCCATGTCCTGCTCTTGAGCGTCCGCGGCCAGTTGATCGAGCACCGCTTCGCGCTCGCTGTCGATCGCGGCCTTGTAGGACATCACGTCCTCCATGCGGACGCGGCGATGCTTGCCGACCTTCCGATGCGGGATGCTGCCATCCTCGAGCAGCTTGATCAGGAACGGCCGCGAGACGTTCAGGACCTCAGCTGCCTGCACTGTCGAGAGCTCGGCGTTCTCGGGGATGAGGGTGACCCCGCGCCCCGCTGCCATCGCCTCAAGGATCTCCATGAGCAGCGACACGGCGCCCGCCGGAAGCTCGATCGGCGTCGCCTGTTCCGAGTCTGTAACGCGAAGCTTCAACGGTGCCCGCGCCTGCACATAGCGTGACAACGCCTGCCCAGAGACGCGCGCGATCGCCGCGTCCTGCGGTGTCGGTGGCAGGTGCCGGTGTGCCAACATGGCCATGATGGTGTCCTCTCCTTCCTCTGCTGTCTATCACCATATATGAAATAAGTGCATTAAGTGCAGCGGTTTTTGTGCAAATCCTGCTGCGCGCGGGCTCTGACACCTCTTCCCTGCGGCCGAGCGGCTTGCCGCCCCGCAGTCCGAGGCCGGACTGACGGTTGCCGCGCTTGCGGAGCGCATCCAGGAGGTCCATCCGGGCGTCGCGCAGATCCGCCGGTCGCCCTCGGGCCGGATCACCGCCTACTGCTTCGATCAGGGCGCGCCCGGTGCCGCCGTGATCGACCCCGCGACCAGGCAGGACGTGGCCTCGGCCGACCCGAACCAGCTCGAGCGCTGGCTCACCAACCTTCATCGCTCGCTGTTTCTCGGTGACGGCGGGCGCATCGCCATGGCGACGGGTGCGGCTGTGACGCTGGTCGCGCGGCGTATGGGCGGTTGGCGGCACTGGTTCGCGCCTCTGCGGGGTTCCCTCGCGGGAAGGCTGCACGTCGAGATCGCCCGGATCGCCGTTTTCGGCCTCATTTTGTCCTCCACCACAGCCCTCTGGATGACGGCGTCCACCTTCGGTCTTCTGCCCGACGGAGGCGCCATGCCAGCCGTCCCCGCCGAGGTCAGCGGTGAGACGGGGATCGCTCTGGACCAGATGGTCACGCTGCGGCAGACGCCCGTCGCCGAGCTCTCGGCCGAGGCCTAGGCAAATGCCGGACCGCACAGGGTTCGCTGACTCGACGGGACAGCATTTGCATTTGGCAAGTCGCCGGTGATGGCGTGGTACTTCCTGGCCGACGACGGCACCACCATGCGCAGGATCCCCCCGCAAAAAAGGCCGGGGTCGTCAAGGGCGGGCGGATTGCGGGCGCGTCCTGGGCAGCCCCGGCGGCGCGGGGCATGCCGGGCCGCGGATCACTCGGCCGCGATGCGGCTGGTGCGCATGACGCCGTCCGTCGGCAGCCGGAACTGGCGCACCAGATCGACCAGCGCGCCGGCTTCATCGCGCAGACCCTGACCGGCCGCCGATGTCTGTTCCAGCGTGGCGGCGTTGTTCTGCACATCCTTGTCGAGCGCACCGACCGCGGTGTTGATCTCGGTAATCCCTGTCGCCTGATCCACGGTATTGCCCGCGATCTCGGTGACCTTCTCGACGACATGCAGGATCGACTCCTGGATCGCCGACAGCGCCGTGACCGAATCCGATACCAGCCTCACGCCATCGGCCACATGCGCTTCGCTGCTGCGGATCAGGTCGTTGATCTCACCCGCGGCCTCGGTGGCGCGCTGCGCCAGCGCGCGAACTTCCGACGCCACCACGGCAAAGCCGCGCCCTGCCTCGCCCGCCCGCGCGGCCTCGACGCCGGCATTCAGCGCAAGAAGGTTGGTCTGGAAGGCGACATCCTCGATCATGTCGGTGATCCGCCCGATTGCGCTCGACGAACCCTGAATCCGCGAGATCGCGTCGACGGCCTTGTCCGCGACAATCCGCGTCGCCTCGGCGCGCGATCGGGCGCCTTCGACGAATTCCTCGGCGCTGCGGGCGCTGGCGGCGCTTTCCTGAACGGTATGCGCAAGCGTTTGCAGCGCGGCGGCGGTCTCTTCCAGCGAGGCGGCAGAGTTCTGCCCGCGATGCGACGCTTCGTCTGCCGCCCCGGCGATCTGCTGCGCGGTCATGTTCAGCCGGTCGCTGCTGCTGGCAAGCTGACGCAGAATGTCCGACAGGCTCCCGATCAGCGCATCGATCGCGTCCGAGATTTGGCCAAATACCCCCTGATGCCCCTGCGGCATGCGCCGGGTCAGATCGCCCTGTGAAAGGGCGTCAAGAACGACCAGAACATCGCCCAGACCCTTTTGCGCCGCCTCGCCGATGGCATTGACCCCGCGCACCAGCTCATCCGAGCCGCTGCCCTCCCCGGGATGGTCGATGCGCCGGGAAAAATCGCCCGCGGCGCATGCGGCGATGACCACGGCGATCTCCTTGTCGATGGCACCCTTGATGACAAGATCGCGGCGGAATGCCTCGACCGCATCGGCGATGGCGGCCGATTCCGTGATGCGGGTGGCGTGCAACGGGTGGGTATAATCGCCCGCCATCATCTGTTGCAGAGCCGTTCGGATGGCGCGCAGCGGACGCGAGATCGCAAAGGACAGCCACAGCGCCAGCACGGCAAAAAGGCCCAGCCCCGCCAGACCGAGGCTCAGGGCCATCGCGCGGCTTTGCCGGTTCGCCTCGCTCACCCGGGCGAGAATCGCCTTGCCGCGGCTTGCGACGGCCTGTTCGATGCGTGCCAGCACCGGCTCGGCCTCGGCAAAGCGGTCGGACAGCGCCGCGCGCAGGTCGGTCTCGGTCAGGCTTTCCGCGACAAAGGCGGCGAACGACGCCTGATAGGCCGTCAGCAGGCGGTCGATCTCGGCCTGCTGGCCGGGATCGGCGTAATGGCTGTCCGGAAAGGCGCGGAACTCGTCGACGCGAGCGTTCAGCCGCTCAAGATAGATGGGATCGCCGCGCAGGATGAAATCCTTCTCATGCCGACGCATCATCAGCATCTTGACCTGCATCTCGGGCTGACCGATGGCCTCAAGCCCCTTTTCGATGCCGTGCACCGCCTCGCGCAGACTGCCCTGAAGCCCGGATTTTTCGTCAAGGCCGAGCCGTCGCTGGCTGGCGACCAGCTCGCCGAATGTGGCCTGATAGGCCGCCACCGCTGCCGCCAGCGCCGCGAAATCGCTTTCTGCGGCAGAACTGCCCGAGATCTGGCCATCCTGACGCCGTGCCCGGTCGATCTGCTGGCCGATCTCCGCCAGGGCGGCCGCGTGCTGTTCGACATGGCTGTCTTCACGGCGCAACAGGAAGTCCTTTTCCGCCCGCCGCGCCTGAAGGAAGGCGATCTCGAGCGCGTCGAGGGTCTGCAACTGGGTTTCGACAAGGCGGCTTTCAGCCTCGTTCGCATCACGGGTCTTGCCCGACAAAAGCATCAGGCCCAACAGCCCGATCATCACGACGGCCGCAAGTGCAACAATTGAGGATATGGCAGTCCTGATCGAAACGGCGAGGCGCATGCGGCAAGTACCCTTCGGAAAGTTTGCCCGATGCTGCCCGTCAAGCATTAACGCAGCATTGCGCAAGGGCGGATGAAATCGAAGGGCAAACAAAACATACAGAGAATGCGCTGGACCCCGCGCGCGGCGGTCGTGGCGCGGCGGCCAGAACGCCGCCCCTGTCCGGGCCGACGGATGGGCCGCCGCGACGTGCGGATGAATTGCCCGGCCGCGCGCGACCTCCCTGTGAGGACCATCCAGGCGGTTGCATGCCGAAGCAGGCCGCAATCGCGCCGGTCAATCGCATGGCCCGGATGTTCCATGCTCTTGTCAGGAAGGACCCAATGTTCGTTTTGGGGTGGCCCGTCTCCGGCGTGTTATGTCGGGGATTGCCCGCGCGGCGCGGAGCAGAGCCCCATACACGAGGAGACGAGCCATGGGAGAGAATACAGCATTCGTCGGTCTGGACGTGCACAAAGAAACGATTGCAGTGGCGGTGGCCGAGGACCGGCGCGGTGGCGAGGTGCGCTATCTCGGCGAGATCGCGAACTCGCGCGAGGCGATCCGCAAGCTGGTGGCGAAGTTGAGCAAGGCGCACGGCACGCTGCATTTCTGCTATGAAGCCGGCCCCAGCGGCTATGGCATTCATCGCCTGCTGACCGAAATGGGCCACGACTGCGAACTGGTCGCGCCGTCGAAGACGCCCGCGCGCCCCGGCGACCGGGTCAAGACCGACCGGCGCGATGCGGTCCTGCTGGCGCGGCTGCACCGGGCGGGTGAGTTGACGCCGGTCTGGGTGCCGGACGAGGGCCACGAGGCGATGCGCGATCTGGTCCGCGCCCGCACCGCGGCGATGGAGAACCTGCGCCGCGCCCGCCAGCAGCTCTCGGGGTTCCTGCTGCGCCATGACCGGGTGTTCCGCACCGGGTGCAACTGGACGAAGAAGCACCGCGTCTGGCTCTCCGGCCTGCGCTTCCAGCATCCCGCCCACCAGATCGTGCTGCAGGAATACATCCATGCGGTCGACGATGCGGCTGCCCGGCTCGCCCGCATCGAGGATCAGATCCGCACGCTCATTCCGATCTGGTCGCTGGCGCCCGTGGTCGAGGCCATCCAGGCGATGCGCGGCGTCAGCTTCATCTCCGCCGTCACCGTGATGGCCGAGACCGGAGACCTCGGCCGCTTCGACAATCCCCGCCAGCTGATGAGCTGGCTCGGGCTCGTGCCGTCGGAATACTCGAGCGGCCCACGGACGGCGCGGGGTGGGATCACCAAGGCCGGCTCGAAGGATGCGCGGCGCATGCTGATCGAGGGCGCCTGGACCTATCGCTGCCACGCCGCCGTCGGCAAGGAGCACATGGCCCGGCTCGAAGGACTGCCGCAGGAGATCCGCGATATCGCCTGGAAGGCGCAGATCCGGCTCTGCGCCCGGTATCGCCGGCTGAGCGCGCGCGGCAAGCCCGCAACCCTCGTCGTCACCGCCATCGCCCGCGAACTGGCCGCCTTCATCTGGGCCATCACCAGGATCGTCACCCCGAGCACCCGACCCGCAGCGGCGGCAGCTTGCTGAGAAAAGAAAGGAGCTGACACCTCCCGACATCCCCGGCGCGTGTCACTGGGGGCAGAGCCATCCGGGAATCCACGAGGTCCCTTTGTGGCCGGTGATCCGCTCCGGATCTCCGACGCCCGCAGGAAGACAGTCGGCAAGCCCCAGGACGGATCAACGGTCATGCGGTACCCAACCCGCGCATCAGAGTGTGATCTACCGTCGTCTGAAGGCTCTGCCCCCAGCCATGCGCGCCGCACACATCCACGATCCCCGGCTCCCAGAACGGCGCCGGGTCATCCGATCGCGCGAAAATCTTGACAAACGAACATGAGAGGAACCGGCTGTCGGGCGGTGCGAGGCACCGGCACGAAACGCGCTGCCCCGCGGGCGCCGTCCATGCATGGTTCGGGCAGGCCAGAGAACGATCGGGTGCCGCCGCAACGTCCGTCACGACGCGCGGTCAGAACAGTTCGGCTGTCGGCCCGCCATCCTGTCCGGCGCCGCGCAGGGTCGGGGCAAATGCAAGGCGCTGTTCCGCCATGACGAAACCGGCGTGCGCGGTCTCGACAATCCTGCGCGGCAAGGCCGCCGCCTCGGGCGAGGCCGAAAGCGCATCCAGATCAAGGGTTCCGATCGCCCCTGCCATCTCGGCTATTCCGGCCAGCATCTGGGCGGTCTTGTCCTGCACCTGGCCTTCGGCGACAAGCGTCAGAAGACGCGCCTCTGCACTGGCGGCATAGTCAAGCACCTTGCCAGCCAGCGCGCCGCCATCCTCTGGCGGGGCATGTCCGGCCGCCTCGCGCAGCGCATCGAGGTCGGCCAGCAATTCGCCGATCGTCCGGATGCGGTGATCTGCCGAGGCGTTGCACAGCGCGGTGACTGCCCCGAGCTGTCCTTGCAGCACGCGGGCATAGTCGCCAATCGCGGCGGCGAAGACCGCAGCCGGGCGCTCGGGTTCACGCTTTGCTGCACGCTCGCGCGGCGGTTCCATTGCGACTATCTCCGTCCCTGCGCGATCACTGCGGAAGCACCTGATTCAGAACCGTAAACAGCTTGTCGGGCGTAATCGGTTTGACAAGCCAGCCGGTGGCGCCCGCGCTCTTGGCGCGGTCGCGATGCTGTTGGCTGCTTTCAGTGGTCAGCACCAGGATCGGCGTGAACCGGCAGCCGCCCGACTTGCGGGCGTGGGTGATGAACTCGACCCCGTCCATCCCGTCCATGTTCAGGTCGGTGATGATCAGGTCGGGCTTGTAGCCGGTGCCGAGCTTGCGGATGGCATCCTCGCCGCTGCGGCAATCCTCGACGGCATAGCCGCCGCGCGAGATGATCTGGCGCATGCTGGCCAGAACGGTCGGGCTGTCGTCGACGAGCAGAATCTGTTTCATGGGCTGGTCCTCGGTTCTGGCCGCTCAGGCGGCATGCGTCATTGCGGGTGGTTCGGCCGCGAGCACCCGGCCGAGCAGCGCCCGGAGGGCTTGGTCAACTGGCAGCTCGGTGGCGGCGGGGCGATAGGCCATCAGGGTCTGAAGCACCGCCGCATGGATATGCGTTGTCCCGGAAAGCTCCACCATCCGGTTGGCGCCGCCTTCGAGAAAGGCGACCAGCGTCTCGGCCTCTTCGACCGAGACCACGGCCGTTATCCGGGCAATCTCGCCCTCGATCAGGATCGGCATGTCAGAAGGTCCTCCAGGTTCAACAGAAGCAGGATGCTGCCATCGCCCAGCAGCGCGGCACCCGACACCCAGCCGACCCCGGCCAGAGGGCCGTCCAGTGGGTGCGGGATCACTTCGGTTCCGGCGCGGAAATCGTCCACGATCAGGCCAAGCGCGTCGTTGCCCTGCGTGACCACCAGAACCGAAAGCTCTGCGGGCGGCGGGTCCAGGGGCGCCAGACGCAGCGCGCGGCGCGTGTCGAACAGCGGCACCAGCCGGTCGCGCAGCACGATCTGCGCCTGGCCAAGATGGCGGTGAACGGCGGATTGCGGCACGCGAATGGTTTCCAGAACGCTTTCCAGCGGCACGCCGTAAAGCCCGCCATCCAGTTCGATCATCATCACCCGGCGCACCGCCATCGACAGCGGCAGCCGGATCGAGACGGTCGTGCCCTCGCCACGGCGGCTGGCAAGCGTCAGACTGCCCCCGGCCCGCTCCACCATCGAGGCGACCACATCCATGCCGACACCCCGCCCCGACAGGCTGGAGACCTGTTCGGCGGTGGAAAAGCCCGGTTGCAGGATCAGCCGCATCGCCTCGTCCTCGGGCAGCGCGGCGGCCGCCTCGGCCGACAGAAGCCCGCGCTCGACCGCCTTGGCGCGCACCCGCGCCACGTCGATGCCGTGGCCGTCATCGGCAAGTTCGATCACCACCTGATCCTCGGCCAGCCGCGCCGACAGCCGCACCAGCCCCTCGGCGGGCTTGCCTGCGGCGGCGCGCGCATCAGCGGACTCGATGCCGTGGTCCATCGCGTTGCGGATCAGGTGCACCAGCGGATCGGCCAGATCCTCGACCACGTTCTTGTCGGCCTCTGTTTCCTCGCCCGCGATCTCGAAGCGGATCGGCTTGCCCAACTGGCGCGACAGGTCGCGCGACAGGCGGCGGAAGCGTTCGAAGACCGAGCCCAGCGGCACCATGCGCACCTGCATGACCGCGGACTGCATCTCGTCGACGATGCGGTTGAAGACCTCGTAATGGGCCTTGATCTCGCGCGCCATCGCCCGGCTTCCATAGGTCTCCTCGGCGCGCGCGGCGAGATAGGGCAGCGCGTTCTTGGCCACGATCAGCTCGCCCGCCAGCTTCATCAAGAGGTCGATCCGGGCCTGATCGACGCGGAATACGCTTGCGCGGCGGGGCGGCGGCGGGGCTGCGGGTTCCTCGGGGCGGGTGCTGGACGCCGCCGGCGTACCGGCGGCAAGCGCCTCGGCCACAAGCGCGATGAGCGGGGCGGGATCGCGGGCGGCCAGCGCGGCGGCCCGGTCCCCGGGCACGCGCGCGGCCAGCGTGGCATGACCGGACCGGGCCAGCGCCGCCTCGATCACCCGCGCCGCCGACCCGATCCGCCCGGCCAGCGTCTGGGGCGGGGCCGCGGCGGCCAGCATTTCGGCTTGCGCCGTCAGCAGATCGCGCAGCATCGGATCGACCGGCGCCGCCGCAGCGGGCGCCGCCTCGGCCGCGATCGGGTACAGGCTGACCTGCGCGGCGACATAGGCAAGCCGTTCGGTCAGCTCGTCCAGCGGCGCGCGGCTGAGCACGCGGAACCGCAGCACGCAGCGGAACGGGTCGAAGGCGATGCCGGGAACCAGCGGCTCGGAGGTTGCCACCGACATCCAGACCCGCCCCGGCAGCGCCAGAACCGTCAGAAGCGGATCGTCGCCGCGGAAAAAGCAATCCTCCTCGGGGCGGTAATCAATGGCGACCAGCGACCCGCCACCGGCGATCAGCGCCTCGGCCTCGGCGCGGTCGGCCGCGGGCAGATCGTCCAGCCAGCCGCAGGGCGGCCCGCCTGTCATGTCGGTGCCCGGGCCCTCGGCGGCAGGTTCTGTCGCCCCCGGACCGAACGCGGCCAGCCGTTCGGCCAGTGCCGCGCCCACCGGCACGGCATCCGCGGGAAGCGCGTCGGTCGCCTCGAACACGTCGAGCCAGGCACCGACCCGGTCAAGTGCGTCGAGCAGCGCGTCGGCCATCTCGGGGCGCAATGCGATCTCGCCAGCCCGTACCCTGTCGAGCAGGTCTTCGGCCCGGTGTACCACGCCGGTCAGCGCGGCGATGGGAAACAGCCCCGAATTGCCCTTGAGCGTGTGCACCGCGCGAAACAGGGCCGCCACAAGGCGCGGCTCGCCCGGCGTGCGTTCCAGCGCCAGAAGCGCTTCGCTCGCACGCTCGATCAGCTCGCGCGCCTCGCTCAGGAAGCCGACCTTCAGATCGTCCTCGGCCTCAGCCATCGCGCCGTCCTCCCAGCAGGAGGGTCAACAGCCGGGTGAACCATTCCGGCTCGACCGGCTTGACGCGATAAAGATTGGCGCCTGCCGCGAATGCCTTGTCGCGGTCTTGCGGCCGTGCCTCGGTCGAGATCATCACCGCCGGGATATCGGCGATCTCCGGGCGGCGGCGCATCTCGTCGAGAAAGCGGTAGCCGTCCATCCGCCGCATGTTCACGTCCACCACGAACAGGCCGAAGGGTTCCGACAGGGCCTTTTCCAGTCCCTCGGCGCCGTTCGCGGCCTCGGCCACACCGAAGCCGGCCTTTTCGGCAATGTCGCGCATGTAGCGCCGGATCGTCACTGCGTCGTCGATCAGGAGAATGCGGGGGGGCAGGGTCGATGCGTCTGCCATCTCATTGGTCCTCGAAGGGTTTCTGGTACACGATGCCATCGGGAAAGCGGCGCACCTCGAACAGGTCGGAGATACGGCTCATCGATTCGGAATGGCCGAGCAGCACGAAGCCGCCGGGCCTGAGGGCATCGGCTAAGTTCTCGACCGCCTGCCGCTGGGCCTTCTGGTCGAAATAGATCAGCAGGTTCCGGCAGAACACCACGTCGATGTCCCGGCGCCGGAACCGGGGCGGAGGCGACAGCAGATTGACCTGCGCAAAATCAACCACTTCGCGGTTCGAAGGGTTGATCCGGTGACGCCCCGGCCCCGAGGGCTTGAAATGCCGCCTGATCAGCTCTGGGGGCACATATTGCAGCGAGCGGTCGTTGAAATAACCCTCACGCGCGGCCTTGAGCACATTGGTATCGATATCCGAGGCCAGCAGGCTTACGTCATGCTGCGCCAGGCCCGGCCAGTACTCCATCAGGTAAAGTGCGACGGAATAGGGTTCTTCGCCGGTGGCGCAGGGCATCGACCAGATCGTGATCGGCTGGCGCGGCCTGCGCGCCGAGATCTCGGGCAGGATCGAGTCGACAAGGCACTGGAACTGGTGCTTCTCGCGGAAGAAATAGGTCTCGTTCACGGTCATCTCGTTGACCAGTGCCTGAAACTCGATCTGCGAGGGTTCGAGGCGCATGAACGAGAAATAGCTGTTGAACCGCGTATGCCCGGTCACCTGCATCCGCCGCGCCAGCCGCTTGGCGACGAAATAGCGTTTGGAGCTATCGAAGGTGATGCCCGTCTTTCGGTAGAAGAAATCGTGGAACTGAGAGAAATTGGCTTCGGTCAGGCTGTTTTCGGCCTCGATGCTGGCGGCGCGATCACGCATGTCGGCCACCGTCCGGATCGTCGGGGGGCAGACCAAGCCGCTCAAGGGCGAAATCGCAGGCAAAGCGCAGATAGGAAACATCGGCAAAGCGTGCGCGAACCGCCCGGATCGCTGGGGCCATCTCGGGGCGGGCGCATTCGGCCAGGCGGTCGATCGCCGCGCCGATGACGTTGGGATCGTCCTCGTGCGCGATCAGCTCCGCCAGCCAGTCGGGTGCGTCGGGATGCGGCAGATCCTGAAGGATGTCGAGCGCGAAGATGCGCAGGTCGGGTTCGGGATCGGACAGAAGCGCCCCGATCCGTTCGGCCACCGGGCCGGGCATTGCCTGCGCCGCCTCGACCGCGGCATTCCGAAGGCCCGCATCCTCGCTGGCAAGGCAGGGCAGCATCGCGTCAAGCGCCGCGCCCGTCCCGATCCGGGTCAGGGCGGCAAACAGCGCGCTGCGCACGAAGGGCTCGGTCTCGACGGTCAGGCGCTCGGCGAGCGCGGCGACCGTGCCGGGATCGTCCGCAGCGGCCAGCGCCGCGTCGCGGCGGGCCGAGGGATCGGGATCGTCCAGCGAAGGCGGGCGCAGGTCGAGCCCGGCGGCGTCATCGGGGGAGGTATTCTGGACGAAGGGCATGAGAAGTTCCCGTTCTGGCGCCGACGAAGCGGATCAGGGTGGCGGCGATGCGGTCGATATCGACCACGCGGTTGGCGCCGCCGGCCTCGACCAGGGCGCGGGGCATGCCATAGACGGCGCAGGTGGCCTCGGACTGGGCGATGGTGCGCCCCCCGCCAGAGCGCAGGCGGGTCATCGCGGCAGCGCCGTCATCGCCCATCCCGGTCAGCAGCGCGGCCACGATCCGATCCGCGGCGACCGCCTCCAGCGCACTGTCCACCATCCGGTCTACCGAGGGGGTCCACACGAAGCGACCATCGGTCGGCACCGGCCCGGCCACCAGATGCCCGCCGCGGCGCGAGATCTGCACATCGGCATCGCCCTGGGCCAGATAGGCCGCGCCGGGTACCAGTTCGGTCATGCGCGACAACTCGATCACCGGCATCTCGCCCTGGCGCGACAGCCGCTCTGCAAAGACCTGGGTGAAGCGGCGCGGCATGTGCTGGGCAATCACGATCGGGGCCGGAAAACCGTTGTCGAGCCGCAACAGCACCTCTTCGACCGCGCTGGGGCCGCCGGTCGAGGCGCCGATAAGCACAAGCTCGCAGGGTGCGGCGGCACGCCCGGCCCGCTCGCGGGGTCTGTCCTGGGCTGGCGCAGGTCTGGTGGCGGGTCTGGCAGATGCTCTTGTCGACGGGCGGGCGGCCCTGGCCGTCCGGCGCCGCGGCGCGACCCCGGCCGCGGCGCGCACCTTGGCCACGAGGTCGGGAAAGATGGTCCTCAGATCGTGCGAGACGGTACCGCTGGGCTTGGCGATATAGTCCACTGCGCCCAGTTCCAGTGCTTCGAAGGTGGCCAGCGCCCCGGCATCTGTCAGCGACGAGACCATGATGACGGGGCGCGGAGCCTCGGTCATGATCTGGGCAAGGCAGGACAGCCCGTCCATCACCGGCATGTTGATGTCCAGCGTGACCACGTCAGGGTCGAACGAGGCGATCTTGGACAAGGCGTCCCGACCGTCGCGGGCGGTTGCACAGTCGATGCCGGGCTCGGCGGACAGGCACTCGGCCAGCCAGCGCCGCATCAATGCAGAATCGTCGACGATCAGGACGCGCATGGTTCAGGACTCCCTTGACGGATGGTCAGGCGGACATCGCCATATCCGTCGCGTCGAGCCCGTCAGCGCCATGGCTTGCCAGCAGCGCGGTGGCATCGAGGATCTGGATGATCCGCCGCCCGCCATCGAGGTTGGCGACATTGCCGATGAGGGTCCGCTGCTCCGCCGACAGATCGGGCGCGGGCTCGATCAGGCCGCGCGAGAGACGCAGCACCTCGGAAACCGAGTCCACGATGAAACCGGTTACGGTCCCTGCGCGCGCCAGCACCATGATCCGCTGCCGGTCGCACCGACCTGCATCGGGCAGGCCGAACCGGGTGCGCATCGTCACCACCGGCAGCACCGCGCCGCGCAGCGTGATGATCCCGGCGACCCAGGCGGGCGCCCCGGGCACCTTGCGCAGTTCGGAGGGGACGCGGATGATCTCGCGCACGGCGCCGATCTCGACCCCGTATTCCTGATCCGCAAGCTGATAGACCACCAGTTGCGTCTCGTCGCCGGTCTCGCCGCCCGTTGCGCCGGTGCGGTCTGAATCCTCTGCCATCGCGTCGCTCTCCTCGTCGCGGATCTCGCTTGCGGCCGCCTCGGCCATGGCGGCCCGGATTGCACCGTCCTGAAACAGCGTGTGCCCCGACAGCACGCCAACCAGCCGCTTGCCGCCTTCCAGCCGGCACATCGTGCCGATCCGGTCGATCCCCCCGCGCGAGATCAGCGCCGACACGGCAACCTGATCCTTGCGCGAGACGGTCAGCACCTCCCGCACATTGTCCACGACAAGGCCCACGCGCGCCTCGGGCTCGCCGGTGGCGGCAACATGCAGCACAAGGATGCGATTGGTTTCCGAAACCGGAAGGTCGGGCAGCCCGAACAGGCCGCGAAGGCTGACGATTGGCAGCAACCGGCCGCGCAGGTCGATCATCCCCAGCACATGCGACGCGGTCTGCGGAACCTCGAAGATGGTGTCGGGCGGGCGCACGATCTCGTCCACCTCTGTAATGTCGAAGGCGTATTCCTGCCCGTCCACAACCAGATTGACGAACTGGGTCAGCGCGTCATCCCCGCTTTCGTCCTCGGTCTGGGCGCCCGCGCGCACCGTCGTGGCGCCCCCCGGCCCGGCCCCCGTGACCGGCACGCTGGCCGACAGGACGGCGCGGCTGGCATCGAGGATCTGGATCAGCCCTACCCCGTCGGCATCCTTCACGACGCCGTCAAGAAGCCCCTCGATCCCGCCTGCCGCAAAGGTGGCGTTGGCCTCGGGCGTCTCGATGCGGTCGAGGGCAAAGCCCACCACCTGCGAGACGCGATCCACGATCAGCCCCACCGGGCGACCGCAATCCACCACGATGGTTCGGCTGGCATCGTCCACCGGCCGGGGCTCCAGGCCGACGGTGCGGCGCAGGTCCATGATCGGCAGTATCGCGCCGCGCAGATTGGCAAGGCCCTCGAAACCCGAAGGCGTCAGCGGCACCTGTACCACCTGCGGCACGCGGATGATTTCAAGCACGCGGTCCATCGGCAGGGCGAAGCATTCCTTGCCCATGAAGAAGGTCACGAACTGGCGAAGCTCGCCCAGATCGGCCTCGTCCCCTTGCGCGCCGGTTCCTGTCCCGGCAGCTTGGGTTTCTGCGACGGTTTCGGGCGTCGCGGCATCTGCGGCGAGGCTTTCGGCCTCGCCCACGGGTCTTTTCCTGGCCATGAGATGTCTCCGGGTTCCGGGCTCAGACGGCCGATTGCAGTTCGTCGGCGGTCGAGGCGATGCTTTCGACGGCGGTGGCTAGTTCGCTGATGCCCACCTTCTGCTGCCCGGCCGCGGTCGCAGCCTGACGCGCGGCGGTCGAGGCCTGTTCGGCGGCCGTCGCGATCTGCTCGGCACCGGCCTTGGCCTGCGTCACGGCAACCATGATGCCCTGTGCGCTGCCCTGGATCGCCTCGGCATCGGTGATGACCTCGGCGATGGAACCTTCAACCTCGACCAGCGCCGAGGTCGTGGTCTGGGCCTGGCGAACATCCGCAGCCGAGGCTTCGGCGATCTGCAACATGTCGGTGCGCACGATCCCGATCTGGTCCTGGATGCCCTTGACCAGATCCTTGATCGTCTCGGCATTCTCGGCGGCGTCATCGGCAAGGTTCTGGATGTCCGAGGACACGACGGCAAAGCCCTTGCCATATTCACCCGCCCGCGCCGCCTCGACCGCTCCGTTCACGGCCAGCATCGAGGTCTGGATGGCGACATTGGCGATCGCGTCCACGATCTTGTCGATCTGGCGGCTCAGCTGGTCCAGGGTCTGGATTTCCTGGGCGCTTTTCTTGCCGGCCTCGTTCGAGGCGGTGATCCCCGCGATGATGTCGTCCACGGCAAGCTTGTTCTCGCCCAGCAGCGTCGAGATCGTGCTTGCCTGGGCCAGAACGTCGCTCAGCCGCTCTTCGGTCTCGCGCGTGCTGCGCTCGATCTGCGTGATGCCCGCAACGCTTTCCTCCGAGGCCGAGGCCTGGGACATCGCCACCTGCTCGATCTGGTTGATCGCGGTCAGGATTTGGTCGCCGCTGGCCGAAAGCTCCTCGATCGTGGCCGACAGATCCTCGGCGGCGGTTGCCAGTTCCTCCGAACTCTTGGTGATGTCGGCGCTGGTGCGCAGGTCGTCGGCCAGATCGACCAGTTCGGTCGAGGCCTCGTCGGCATTCTGCAACGCCGCACTCTGGGCTTCCACGGCCGAGATCGTCTCGTTTGCGGCGGCGCTCTGCTCCTCGGCGGCAGCGGCGATTTCCTCGCTCGCCCGCAGCGCCTGCGCGGTGGCGGCCGACATCTCGGTGGCGGCACGGTCGATGCCGCGGTTGGCCTCGACGATCGTGCCGATCTGCTTGAGGATCTGCTCGATATTGCCGATCACCACCGCGCTTTTCTCAACTTCCGAACGCGAGGTTTCAGAGGCCTGGGTCACGCTGTCGGAAATCTCCTGGATGCCGCCACGGATCTGGGCGACCAGATCCTGGATGCTCGACGCGTTCTTCTCGGACGCCTCGGCCAGCTTGCGCACCGTATCCGCGACCACGGCAAAACCCTTGCCGTGGCGGCCCGCGCGGGCGGCCTCGATCGCGGCGTTCAGCGCAAGAAGGTTGGTCTGGTCGGCAATCCGGATCACCTGGGTGACCGACTCGATGATGTTGGTCGCCTGCTGGTCCAGTTCGGCCATCATTGCGACCGATTGCGCCTGCCGGTCGGCGGCGATGCGGACATTGTCGATCACCGCACGGATGCCCGCGCCGGTCTCGACCAGCAGGGATTGCAGCGACTCGCCGCGATGCATTCCGCGCGCGGCGGCTTCGGACTGGGCGGTGACGCTCGAGTCGATGCTGCGCATGGCGGCCATCGATTCCTCGGACGCGGTGGCAGCCTGTTCGGCGCCCTCGCCGATCTGGCGCATGGCGGCGGCCAGTTCCTCGGCGGCGGCCGAAGCCTCGGTCACGTTGGCGCCCATCTGCGAGGCTGCTGCGGCCAGCCGTTCGGCGGCCTGCTGCTGACGGGCGACATTGCGGGCGCGCTGGCGGTTCGCATCGATCTTGGCGCGCGAGGCGCGCGAACCGGCCGCGCCGGAGCCGACGCTGCGGCGGGCGGGTTTGCCGGAAGTCTCGGTGACGGTGGCGGCATGGATGGCGTGGTCGGTGTCGAAGCCATTCGGCCGCGCGGGCTTGGTGATGGGCATGTCGGGTCCTGTGAATCGAAAAAGAAGCTGTCTCGTCCATTGCGGCGCCGAGTAATCGCGCACGCACCAAATCGGCTCTCGCTTCGTCTGGTCGCTCTGCGCCCCAGAGGGGACCGCCAGCGGCAGCTCCTGGCTGGCTTACTCTGCCTTCACCGGGGCCGACAGGGACTTGAACACGCACTTGCGGCACCAAAGGGCCTCGAAGGAGGCATTAGTTGGACAACATGAACTGTTTGTTTCCTTGCCGGCAAAACGGGCGGCGACCGCCACCGATGAATGCCGGATCCCGCCATCCCGCCATGGCACGCAAGTTGCCGCGACCTGCGCCCGTCCCGCCCCTCACACCGCCCAGAGCCGGAACCGTCCCTGTCCGGTCAACTCGCGCACCAGGCCCATGCGGTGCAGCCGGGCAAGGCCGCGTTCGGCGGGGCCGCGGCCCTTCATTGCTGCGGCTGCCTCGCGGGCGCGGGTGGTCCAGGTCTCGACCCGGGCGATTTCCAGCATGAGGGTTCGAACGATGTGTGGTAGGTCGCCGCCGATCGCTGAGGCTAGGCCAGGGGTTCGTATATTGCCCGCGCAGCATCTCAGGGGCGGTTGACCGGCACGGCGTCGAATTCCGGAACGTCGAGGCCAAGCCCGATATTGCAGGAAAGGTGGTGTGCCTGCTGTCGGATCACGTCGCAGAGACCTTTCCCGGCTGGGCGTGGGAGCTCGTCGGCTGCCTTGAGGAGTGTCTGGATGATCGACGCGGTCCGCCGCTGCTGCGGCTTGCCGAAGCTACGCGCGCCAAGTGCCTTCAGGAAGCGATCGAGATCTTCCCCGGTGATGTCGTCGGCAACCCGTGCCTCCCCGATGCGAAACGACATCTCGTGGGTCACGTTGTCGAGCATGACCGGGTCGATATCGTAGGCCGGCGCAAGCTCGGGTTTCGACCCGGTATGGAGAAGCGCATGGTTTTTCGCGTGATTGTCGGAATTCCCGAGGACGAGATTCACCAGGGTGATCTCGAAAAAGGCCTGCCGCGCTTTCGCCGGGACGCGGGTTGCATCGAGAAGGCGGCCGATCGCGCCCGCCGTGAAGGCCCTACCTTCCCCGCCGTTGCGTTCGTATTTCAGCCAATGGCCGAATCCGAGTGCCTGGCAGAAGTCTTCCTGATGCACCCGATGCACAACGTTCCCGTCGAGGCGGCGGTCGAAGCGTGCCACGAGAAGGCCCTTCAGGTCCCCTTCGCCCAACACGCAGGTTTCGGCCACCGGGTGCGTCTGGGCCCTGGCCATCAGGCGCGTGGCGAGGTGCTCGCGCAGGACCGAGGTCATGTCCGCCGCCCTTGGCACCTTCAGGATATGCGTCGTCGGTGCGCCGCTACCCGGATGCGGCAACCCCAGGCGCCCGTCGGGCAGTCGCGCGAGCGCGATCTTTCCCTGAACGCCAGCCAGTGGCGACGGATCCTCCGTTTGTGGCGGAACGCGCCGGTGATCCCGCAAGGAGGCCATGATTTCTGCAAGTGACCCGGCGACGGGGAGCGGGTTCGTCACGGCCGACAGGGCTCCGGGTATCGCGGGCGAGCCGTCGAGCGCGCCATAGTCCAGGTCGAGCCGTCCCGGTCGCTTTCCCGGCGGGGACCCTTCCGGCACGCAGCTGATCGCACCGGGGCAATCGGCTCCCAGATGAAAGAGCAATCCGACGATATCGCGCTCCGAGATGCCGTGGCGCTGCATGATCTGATCGCGCATCTCGTTCTCGAAGAGCAGGTTGGAAAAGAAACCTCGCGTGATGACATCGCCATAAGGCTCTTCCCGTATCGGCATCGACAACGAGACCGGATGGGGAATGGCGTCTGTGATGTAGGCGAAAGACATGGTGCCGTCCTCCGAGGAGGAGAGTTTCCCGACAGGTTCCAGGCCAGCCTCGAGATAGACATCGAGGACGGTCATCGTCGATCCACGCCTTCGGGCGGCGTGACCTCGAGGGTCACGCCGAGGTCGCGGCAGATCTGGAGAACGAGACCCAGTTGGGCGGTCTCCTTGCCCTGCTCGATGCTCCGGATCGTTGGTCGGGATATCCCGGTCTGAAGCGACAGCGCCTCCTGCGTGATTCCGAGCGCTTTCCGCGTTCGCCTCAGTACGGTGCCGAGAGATGCGGCATCTGTAATCGGGAGTGTGGTCATGGGTCCCAAATGGAAAAGATCATTTTCAACTGCGGTCAATAAGGCAAGATGGCCTCAAAAGGCAATGACCTTGTCCATTGCCGTGAAGCGAGAGTGAGCCGAGCAAAAAGGAAAAGATCACTTCCATATTTCGCCTTGCTGCAGATATCGATGCCAGTCGCCGCGCCGTCCGGGGCGTTGCGCTCATCATGAATGGCCGCTTCGGTGAAGCTGTGCCGCCGCGCTCGACGATGCCGCGCGTCGAGCGGGTGCCTTCGCGCTGTTCTGGGGCGTGCAGCCAGACCTCGCCGCCGCGATGACCTCGCCCCCTGTCATGAAGGTAATTGTGCCCCTGATGCCGCCGCGCAATAGCCGCGCTGCGCGGGGGCGCGCGTCCGCGCCTGACGTCAGCACCCGGCTCAATCGCATGTTTCACGTCGGCCTAGGGATCAACGGGGAACCTGGCGCCGAGATTGATCAG
>NZ_WJPO01000025.1 GCF_009649175.1 Rhodovulum strictum
TCTCCACCCCCGTCAGTTCGGGAGCTTGAATCACGCAGGCCGGACAGCTTCAAGTATATCAATGGGTCCTGACCCTAGAAAGAGTTTCATGAATATTCTTCCGCGGTAGAGGTGAAATCTGTGTGGGAGCGTATGGGAGTTCTGTTCCACAATGCAAGCGCGCACCGGCCTTCCGCCCTGGGCGCCCGCCCCCCAACACCCCCCTACGCCGCCTTCGCACTGCCCCGCGACTGGTCCACCAGATAGTCGGTCGCCACGCCGCCGATCCACATCGCGACCAGCGCGACCCACATCGTGGCGACGAAAAGCGAGCCTCCGGTGACGCCTGCGCCGATCGAGCAGCCGCCGGCCAGCAACCCAGTAGCCGACGCGGATATTGTAACGGAAGTCGCACTCCGCCGCATAGGGGGCAGGTGCGGCGTGCCAAGCTGGCTGTAGGGGAAAGCCGAACCTTGGGCGCTGTCTTCAAGATCGAGCTGGCTGGGGAGGTAGGATTCGAACCTACAACCTGCGGTACCAAAAACCGTTGCGCTACCGTTGCGCCACTCCCCAATGCTGGGCCGCTAGATACGCTGGTCGCGCGCGGGCTGCAAGCCCCATCCAGCGAAAAATCGCATGCCCGGTTTCGCGCCGGGCACGCGCCGTCAGACCGTCAGCGGATGCGCCTTGGCCAGCCGGTCGAATGCCATCAGCGTCGCGATCAGATCGGGCATCTGGTCCAGCGGAATCATGTTCGGCCCGTCCGAGGGCGCGCGGTCGGGATCCTCGTGGGTTTCGATGAAGACCGCCGCCACACCCAGCGCCACCGCCGCGCGTGCCATCACCGGGGCGAATTCGCGCTGCCCGCCCGAGGTGCCGCCCAACCCGCCGGGCTGCTGCACCGAATGGGTCGCGTCCATCACCACCGGGTAGCCGGTGCGCGCCATGATCGGCAGCGCGCGCATGTCCGCGACCAGCGTGTTGTAGCCGAAGGAGGTGCCGCGCTCGGTCAGCAGGATGCGCCGGTTGCCGGTCGATTCCACCTTGGCCACGACATTCGCCATGTCCCAGGGGGCAAGGAACTGGCCCTTCTTCACGTTGATGACGGCGCCGGTTTCGCCCGCGGCCAGCAGCAGATCGGTCTGGCGGCAGAGGAAGGCGGGGATTTGCAGGATGTCCACCGCCTGCGCCGCCGGGGCGCATTGCTCGGGCGCGTGGATGTCGGTCAGCACCGGCACCCCCAGCGCCGCGCGCACCTCGGCCAGAATCTCCAGGCCCCTGTCCATGCCGATCCCGCGCTTGCCGCTCAGCGAGGTTCGGTTGGCCTTGTCGAAGCTGGCCTTGAAGACGAAGCCCGCACCGGCGGCGGCGCAGGCCGCCTGCATCGCGCGGGCGATCATCAGCGCGTGTTCGGCGCTTTCCAGTTGGCAGGGCCCGGCGATCACGGTCAGCGGGCGGGTGTTTCCGACGCTCAGCGCGCCGATCTGGACATCGGTCATCTCAGGCCGAGACCTGTTCGCGCAGGATCGAGGCGGTCAGCGAGATCATCAGGTAAATCCCTCCGAAAATCAGGAATGCCAGCGCCGTGTTCTCGAAGGCGCGCGGATAGGTCGGCTCGTCCGGCGCGACGGGGCTGACGCCCAGCGACAGGTAGCGCACCTGGCGGTTCGCCTCGATCCGCGCGGTTTCAAGCTGCTGCAAAGCCTGTTGCAGCAAAAGCTGGCGGTTGGCAAGGTCGGCCTCGGCGATGCGCAATTCGGCCGAGACGCGGGCAAGCGAGCCGCCATTCGTGCCGCTTTCGGTCATCGAGGCGCGCAGGTCGGTCACCAGATCCTCAAGCCGCCTGATATCGCCCGCGATCCCGTCGACGCGCGCCTTGCTGGGGCTGGGATTGTCCAGAAGCTGCTGAAGTTGCAGACGTTTCTCGCGCAGCTGCGTTTCGAATGTGGCGATCTGGCTCATCAGCGCGCTGGTCTCGCTGACCGGGTCCAGAACGCCCAGCTTTTCCTGAAGATCCAGCACGCGCTCCTGCGCCTCGACCACCCGGGCCTCGGCATTGTTATAGCTTTCGCGCGCCCCGGACATCTGGTCGCCGCGCAGCCGCTGGGTCAGCCCGTCCACCCGTTCCTCGGCATAAGAGATCAGCGCCTCGGCAAAGGCGGCAGAGATGTCGGGATCGGCGGCGATCACCTCCATCTTCAGGATGCCCTCGGTCGGGTCGTAGCCGATCCTGACCACCTTCTGATAAAGCTTGTAGGCGGCTTCGTTGCTGCCGCCCTCGGGCAGCCGCCGCAGCGGGTCGATGCCCTCCTGGCTGAAATGGCTGCGGAATCCCAGATCGCCGTCAAGCCGCAGCATCGCATCGCGCGATTGCAGGTAGCTTTGCACCGCGATGGAATCCTGCTGCATCGCAAGTCCCGTGCCCTGGAACAGCCCGCCCAGACCGCCCGCGCCCTGGCCATCGGCCTGCTGGATCACGAATTCCGACTTGGTGGCATACATCGGCGTCGCAAGGACGTGGAAGTAATAGCCCGCGATCGCGGTCGGCAGCAGCACGAAGGCCGCCAGCCGGGCCAGCATCATCGCAAAGGCGCGGCGGCGGCGGCGGGCGATGTCGCGCTGGATCTGGCGCACTTCGCGCATCCGGTTCTCGGCCGGGGCGCGGCTGGCCGGTGCGCCGCCTTCGGGCCGGGTCGCGGGCAGGTCGCGGCCGGGTTGCGGAACGCTGCGCGGCACCTGGTCCCGGCCGGTGCCATCGGCGGCGACGCTGCGCACAAGTTCCAGCAGGTTGGAACGCTGGAACGGGTCGATCCCGCGCTGGCGCAACTGCCGCACCGCGTCGTGGTCGGAACTGACGGCAAGCCCCTGCTTCTGGGCGAGGCGGCGTGCCATGCGCAATTGCCGCCCCGTCAACCCCTCGCTCCGGATCGCGTCGAGTTCCTGGGCGACGCTCAGCGGCTTGCGGTTCTCGGCCGGGGCGGAATTGGCCGGGCTGGCTGCGGCTGCGGTGGGGAAGGGCGCGGCGCCTAATCCGTCCTCGACCCCGGGCGCGGTGCCGGGGGCGGACGGGTCGGTGCGCCGGATGCGGAAGCGTTTAGCCATCGGTCTGGTAGTCATAAAGTTCCCTGGCCTCTTCCAGGCTGTCGAACAGGTGAAGCTGCCCGTGATGCAGAACGGCCGCCGAGCGGCAGAATTTTTCCAGCGTCGCGGGCTGGTGCGAGACGATGACGACGGTCGCGCTTTCCAGCCGCTCGCGCAGCAGCGCGCCGGCCTTGCGGTTGAAATCGACATCGGTGGTGGACGGCATCCCCTCGTCGATCAGGTAGATGTCGAAATCCAGCGCCAGCATCAGCGAAAAGGTAAAGCGCGCGCGCATGCCCTGGCTGTAGGTGCCCACCGGCATGTCGTAATATTCCCCGATCCCGCACAGCCAGCGCGAGAACGCCTCGACATAATCGGGATCGAGCCCGTAAAGCCGCGCGATATAGCGCGCATTCTCGGTGCCGGTATGGCGCCCGACCACGCCGCCCATGAAGCCCAGCGGGAACGAGATGCGGCAGGCGCGGTTGATCCGCCCCTCATCGGGTTTTTCGAGGCCCGCCATCATGTTGATCAGCGTGGTCTTGCCGGTGCCGTTCGGCGCAAGGATGCCCAGCGAGTTGCCCAGTTCGACGCGAAATGACACGCAGTCAAGGATCACCTTGCGCTGCCTGCCCGTCCAGAAACTCTTGCTGACCTCAATGAACTCGATCATGCCTTGCCTGCGCCGCCCGGCTTGTGGCCCGGTCCTGCCGGATGTTTGTTTCCAGATGGAAGCCTAAACCGGATTTGCGGCCACATTATGTCCTGCATGGCATCGGGGCCGCGCGGAAACACCCGCGATGGCACCGCTTTGCCGGTCTTGCGGGTGGCGCGTCAGCCGCCCCGGGCCTCGGTGCCAAGGCTGCGGTGGACCTGGCCCGACTGGTCGACGAAATAGCGGCCGTCGGGCGTGTCGAACACCCAGAAGGGCAGGAAGCTGTCCCAGCTTTCGCGGCTGGGCCGCCAGCCCAGGAAGGGCGCGGCCTCGGCCGGGACGGGCAGGGCGGCGCGGGCGGTTTCGGGGTCCAGCAGGAAGGGCGTGCCCGGTGCCGTGATCGCGCCCGTCTTGGCCAGGGTGCAGCCCTGCGCCTCGATCTCGGCAATCGCGACAAGGGTGCCGTCGCGCAGGAAGGGCACGAGGTAATAGCCCCCCTCCGTCAGATCCAGCCGCCGCACATAGACCGGTTCCCCGGCAGCCGCACCCCCCGCCGACAGGCCCGAAATGGCCGCGGCGCGGGCTTCGGACGGGCCGCAGGGCCCGCCCGTATCGGATTCGTCCGAACTCACACGCCGGTTCCCGTGGTGGTCAGGCTGGTGAACATCTCGCCATCGGCCCGGACATAGACCGTCTGCGCGCCCGCGGTGATCTGCCAGAACGGCAGATGCGGCGAAAAGGATTCACGGCACGGCCGCCACACCATCGTCGGCGAGACGCAGAACGTGTCGGGCCGCAGCCGGAACCGGCCCCGGAACTCGTCGCGCGGGCTGAAGACATGCTCAAGCGCGCGCTTGGCCACCCGCTCGCGGTCCAGATCGAAGGGACGGGCGGGTTTGGCCAGGATCGACACGCCCTGAAGATCGCCGAACAGCGCGTCCACCTGTGCGTAGCCGTGCACTTCGCCCCCCATCATCGCCGGGGCAAGATAGTAATACTCGTCCAGCCGGTCGAGCCGCTTGACCAGAACCGGCTCCTCGAACCGCGGCTCGCGCAGCTTGCGCATCGCCTCGACGCCATCATGCAGACGGTAGCGCTCGATCCCGTCGCCGATCATCCGCAGCGCATCGTCCCGGCGGATCAGGTCGCGCCCGTTGAAGGGGCTTTCGAATTTCGGACGGCGCGGCAGTTCGATCCGTGGCGGCTCGGGGTCGCAGACGCTGATATACTGGCGCGTGCCGGTGCCGCTGTCATAGTCGCAGCCGGTGAAATAGGTCGATTGCCAGCTTGCATAGCTGACCCATTGCGCCTCGACCCCGTTCACGCCGCCGGTGCCGCAGACATCGCCCCCGTCATGCGGGGCATTGTTGCGATGCACCGGGTTGTTCACCCAGAAACCCAGCACCGAATAGGCCGTGCCCGGCGTGGGTTCCACATCGGTCTGGACGCCGCGCACGACGATCCAGTGCATGCAGCCATAGACCAGCGTGATCGGCGAAACCCGATAGCGCCAGAGCGTGTAGACGACCTTTTGCGTGCCCTCGGCCTCGGTCGTGGGCTTGTAGACCACGAAGGAATTGGTGAATGCCGCGGGCTTGCGGTCCATCATGGTGAATTGCAGCCCGTAAGGGTCGGTCGCCCAGCCCGGCTTGACGTTGTGGCTGTGGTTCGAGTTGTAGAGATCGTCCTGGTTCATCGAGCCATAGGGCAGCCCGATCTCGGCCAGCACCATCATCGCGCAGGCCGCGCCGCAATAATAGCCGGTGTCCTGCGTGTGGTACTTTGCGCCGGTGTCGAAGCTCCAGGTCATCGGTCCATCTCCCTCTGCTGTCGGCCCGCAACGGGCCATGGGCGCAGGTTAACACAAGGGGGGCGCCTTGCGCTTGACGGGCGTCAACGCCGGGTTGCGAGGCGTTGCGGGATGCCGCCTTGGGTGGCGCAGCGGGCCTGAAACATTCAAAACATTGAATTTATAACGGGCAGGCCCTATCCTCTGTCCGGGCGCCCGCAGGCGGGCCGATTCCAGCCAAGGAGAAAGACGATGACACTCGACCGCGCCGTGATGATGTTCGCAGGCTTCATGATCCTGCTCTCGCTTGCCCTGGGCATCTGGGTTTCGGGCTGGTGGTATCTGCTGACCGCCTTTGTCGGCGTGAACCTGATCCAGGCCTCGGTCACCGGCTTCTGCCCGGCGGCAATGGTGATGAAGAAGCTCGGGATCCGGCCGGGCAACGCCTTTCAGTAAGGTCGCTTGCGGCACACGGTCCCGCGATCCGGGGGTGTCCGCGCCAGCCGCCTGCGCTAGATAGGCGCAGCGGAGGTGCGGATGCTTCTTTCCATCAACGGGCTTGGCAAGGGCTATGACAGCGGCGGCGCGCGCGTCGAGGTGCTGCGCGGCGTCGATCTGGCGCTTGAGCCGGGCGAGACGGTCGCGCTGACCGGGGAATCGGGCTCGGGCAAGAGCACGCTGCTGCATCTGTGCGCCGGGCTCGACCGCGCCGATACCGGCCGGATCGAGGTGGCCGGGCGCGATCTGGCCGGGGCCGACGATGCCACGCTGGCCGCGCTGCGCCGTCAGGCGGTGGGTCTGGTATTCCAGCAGTTCAACCTGATCCCCTCGCTGAATGTCGGGGCCAACCTTGCCTTTCATGCCCGGCTCTCGGGGCGCGACGATCCTGCGGCGGTTGCAGCGCTGGCCGACCGTCTGGGGCTGGGCGGGCTGATGGCGCGCTATCCCGAGCAATTGTCGGGCGGCCAGCAGCAGCGCGTCGCCATCGGCCGGACTCTGGCCGCCCGGCCCGCGCTGATCCTGGCCGACGAGCCCACCGGCAATCTGGACGAGGCGACGGGGGATGCGGTTCTGGAACTGATGCTGGAACTTGTGGCCGAGGCCGGCGCCGGGCTTCTGATGGTCACCCATTCGCCCCGGCTGGCTGCCCGGCTGTCGCGCCGGGTGCATCTGTCGGGCGGGCGGCTGGCCTGATGCGTCGCACTGCCCTTGCCGCGCTCTTGTCGCATTGGCGCCGCCACCCGCTGCAACTGGCCAGCCTGCTGCTGGGGCTGGCGCTGGCCACCGCGCTATGGTCCGGCGTGCAGGCGATCAATGCCGAGGCGCGCGCAAGCTATGACCGCGCCGCCCGCGTGCTGGACCAGGACCGGCTGGAAAGCCTTGTGCCCGCCGATGGCCAGCGCATGCCGCAACAGGTCTTCGTCGATCTGCGCCGCGCGGGCTGGCAGGTCACCCCGCTGATCGAGGGGCGATGGGCGCGCGCGGGCCGCGCGGTGCAGGTCTACGGCATCGACCCCTTCACCATGCCCGCCGGTGCGCTGCCCGAGGCGGTGGGCGAAAGCGGCGACATCGCCGGGTTCTTCACCCCGCCCGGCCGGGGCTTTGCCGCACCCGAAACCGTGGCGGACCTTGAGGGCGCCGAGGGGCTGCCGCCCCTGATCGCGGCCGAGGGCATCATGCCGGGCATCCTGATCGCCGATATCGGCATCGCCCAGAGCCTGCTGCGCGCCGAGGGCCAGATCTCGCGGCTGTTGCTGGCCCCGGATCAGCCCCTGGGCCGCGCACCGCTGGAGGCGGTGGCCCCGGGCCTCGACCGGATGGCGCCGCAGGAAACGGCCGATGTGGCGCAACTGACGGGCAGCTTTCACCTGAACCTGACGGCCTTCGGCTTCCTGTCCTTCGCGGTGGGGCTGTTCATCGTCCATGCCGCGATCGGGCTGGCCTTCGAACAGCGCCGCGCCATGTTCCGCACGCTGCGCGCGCTGGGCCTGCCGCTGCGCACATTGGTGGGCCTCCTGGCGGCCGAGGTGATGCTGCTGGCGCTGGTCGCGGGGATCGTCGGTGTCGCGCTGGGCTATGGCATCGCCGCGGCGCTGTTGCCCGATGTAGCCGCCACGCTGCGCGGGCTTTACGGCGCGAGTGTCTCGGGCAGCCTGTCGCTGCGCCCGGAATGGTGGCTGGGCGGGCTGGCCATCGCGCTGCTGGGGGCGGGCGTGGCGGCGGCGCAAAGCCTGTGGCGGCTCTGGCGCATGCCGCTGCTGGCCTCGGCCCAGCCGCGGGCCTGGGCGCGCGCCTCCGCCCGCGGTTTCGCGGCTCTGGGCGGTCTGGCTGCGCTGCTGGCCGTGGTGGCGGTGATCGCGGGGGTCTACGGGCAGGGGATCGTCGGCGGGTTCGTGCTGCTGGGCGCGCTGCTGATGTCGGCGGCGCTGGCGCTGCCCGGCGCGCTGGCGCTGGCGCTGGGGGCGGCAGAACGGCTGGCCCGGGGCGTGCTGGCGCAATGGTTCTGGGCCGACACGCGCCAGCAATTGCCCGGCCTGTCGCTGGCGCTGATGGCGCTGATGCTGGCGCTTTCGGCCAATATCGGCGTGGGCACGATGGTCGCGAGTTTCCGGCTGACCTTTACCGAATGGCTGGACCAGCGCCTGCCCTCGGAACTCTATGTCACCGCCCGCAGCGAGGAGGAGGCCACCCGCCTGCGCGACTGGCTGGAACCGCGCAGCGATGCGCTCCTGCCGATCTGGAAGATCGAGGGGCCGGTGCTGGGCCAGACCGCGGAAATCTACGGCGTCGCCGATCACCGCACCTATTCCGACAACTGGCCGATGCTGCTGGGCGAACCCGATGTCTGGGCGCGGCTGGCGCGCGCCGAGGGCGCCATCGTCAACGAACAGCTCTGGCGGCGCGAGCGGTTGTCGCTGGGCGATCCGGTGCCATTGCCGGGCGGCGCGATCCGCCCGCTGGTCGGCGTCTATTCCGATTACGGCAATCCGCGCGGGCAGGTCATCATCGGCATCGCCGATCTGGTGGCCCAGTTCCCCGATCTCGACCGCCGCCGCTACGCCATCCGCACCGATCCCGCCGCCGTGCCGGAATTGCGCCGGGCGCTGGTTCAGGAATTCGGCCTGCCCGAAGACAGCATGATCGACCAGAGGGCGGTCAAGGATCTGTCGCTGCGGATCTTCGAACGCACCTTTGCCGTAACGGCGGCGCTGAACGTGCTGACCATGGGCGTTGCCGGCTTCGCGATGTTCACCAGCCTTCTGACGCTGGCCGCGATGCGCCTGCCGCAGCTTGCCCCGGTCTGGGCACTGGGGCTGACGCGGGCGGGGCTGGCGCGGCTGGAGGTGCTGCGCGCGATGCTGCTGGCGGCGCTGACCATGGTGCTGGCGGTGCCCGTCGGGCTGATCCTGGCCTGGGTGCTGCTGGCGGTGGTCAATGTCGCGGCGTTTGGCTGGCGGCTGCCGATCCATGTCTTTCCGGCCGACTGGCTGTGGCTGGGGGCACTCGCGCTGGCGGCGGGCGGTCTGGCGGCGTCCTGGCCCGCCTGGCGGCTGGCCCGGATCGAACCTGCCACATTGGTCAAGGTGTTCGCCGATGAACGTTAGGGCGCTGATCCTTGCGCTTTTCCTGCCCTTGCCCGCGCTGGCGCAGGGCTTTGCCGGGCTTGGGCAAACCGCCGATGGCTACACCCTGCCGCAGCGCGGCGGGGTGCTGGACTTTCCGCGCGATCACGGCGCGCATCCCGATTTCCGCATCGAATGGTGGTATCTGACCGCCAACCTGACCGGCGCGGACGGGCAGGATTACGGCATCCAGTGGACGCTGTTCCGCTCGGCCCTGGCGCCCGGCAATCCGGGCGAGGGCTGGCAGAACGCGCAGGTCTGGATGGGCCATGCCGGGCTGACTACAGCCCGGCACCATTTCCATGCCGAGCGGCTGGGCCGCGGCGGCACCGGGCAGGCGGGGGTCACGCCTGCCCCCTTTGCCGCCTGGATCGACGAATGGCGGATGGAGAGCACCGCCCAACCCGGGGCCGATCCGCTCTCGGCGCTGCGGCTGAATGCGGCGGGCAGCTATTTCGCCTATGCCCTGACACTGACGGCCGAGGGGCCGCTGGTCCTGCATGGCGATCAGGGCTATTCGGTGAAATCCGATCAGGGCAATGCCAGCTACTACTACTCGCAGCCCTTCTACCGCGTCGCGGGCACGCTGACCCTGCCCGATGGCCCGGTCGAGGTCACTGGGAACGCCTGGCTTGACCGGGAATGGTCCAGCCAGCCGCTTGCCTCTGACCAGCAGGGCTGGGACTGGGTTTCGCTGCATTTCGACGGCGGCGACAAGCTGATGGCCTTTCAGTTGCGCAGCAGCGCGGGCGACTACACCACCGGCACCTGGATCGCCGCCGATGGCAGCGCAACGCCGCTTGCCCCCGGATCGGTGACGTTCGAGCCGCGCGCCATCGCCCGGATCGCGGGCCGCACCATCCCGGTGCGCTGGCGCATCGCGTTGCCCGAACGCGGGCTCGATGTCATGATCGAGGCGCTGAACGAGGCCGCCTGGATGGAGACCACCGTTGCCTATTGGGAAGGCCCGGTGCGGATCACCGGCAGCCATGCGGGCCGGGGTTACCTGGAGATGACGGGCCATGACTGACCCCCTTGCAACGCTGTCGGGCACGCTTGACGCTGTCTGGGCGCAGCTTTTGCGCGGCGCGTCCGACCGCGAGGCGCCCGCCCGCCATCCGGTTCTGGCCACTGCCGGGCGGTCGGGGGGCGAGGCGCGGATGGTGGTGCTGCGCTCCGCGGATCGCGAGGGCGCGCGGGTCGAGATCTTTGCCGACCGCCGCTCGGCCAAGGTCGGCGAACTGGTGACCGAGCCGCGGGCAAGCCTTCTGGTCTGGGATCCGGCGCAGCGTTTGCAGATCCGGCTGCGCGCCCGGTTCGAGGTGCTGGCGGGCGAGGCGGTGACGCCCTTGTGGCAGGCGCTGCCGGGGGCGGCGCGCGCGCTTTATGGCGGACGGCCCGCGCCCGGCACGCCGATTGCCGCCCCGGGCGATCATATCGCCGATCCGGCCGCGCTTGCCTTCTGCGTGCTGCGCGGAATGCTCTCCGAGATCGAGACGCTGCATCTTGAAACGCTGGGCCATCGCCGCGCGCTTTTTCGGGCCGCCGAGGGCTGGCAGGGCCAATGGTGCGCGCCCTGAGCCCGGCCATGCCGCCCCGCCCGCGCGAGATCGTGCTGATCGGCGGCGGCCATACCCATGCGCTGGTCGCCCGCGCCTGGGGGCTGGACCCGCTGGCGGGCGTGCGGCTGACGCTGATCAATCCCGGCCCGACCGCGCCCTATTCGGGGATGCTGCCGGGGTTGATCGCGGGGCATTACGACCGGCAAGAGCTGGAAATCGACCTTGAGGCATTGGCGGCCCATGCGGGCGCGCGGCTGGTGATCGGCCGGGCCGAGGGGATCGACCGCGCGGCGCGGCTGATCCATGTGGAGGGGCAGGGGGCGATCCGCTATGACCTCGCCTCGCTCGATATCGGGATCACCACCGATCTGCCCGACCTGCCCGGCTTCACCGACCATGCTGTGCCCGCAAAGCCGCTGGGCGCCTTTGCCGAGGCGTGGGAAGGGTTCGTTGCCCGCGCGCGGGCGGGGGCGGTGGCACCCGGTATTGCCGTGATCGGCGCAGGCGTGGCAGGCGTCGAACTGGCGCTGGCGGCGCGGTTCCGCCTGGCCGAAGCGGGGCTTGCGCCGCAGGTCACGCTGATCGACGCTGCGCCGGAGGTGCTGCGCGATGTGCGCCGCGGGGCCCGGGCGGCGCTGATGGCGGCGCTTGCGGGGCAGGGGGTGCAGCTTGTGACCGGCGCCCGCATCGCGCGGATCGAGCCGGACGGCGTGATGCTGGCGGGGGGCGCGGCGATCGCGGCGAATTTCGTGATCGGCGCGGCAGGCCCGCGGCCGCAGGGCTGGCTGGCGGGCACCGGGCTGGACCTGACCGGCGGCTTCGTGACGGTTGACCGGCATCTGCGGTCGCTCACCGATCCGGCGATCTTCGCCGCGGGCGATTGCGCGCATCTTTCGCACGCGCCGCGGCCCAAGGCAGGGGTCTATGCGGTGCGCGCGGCCCCGGTGCTGGCGGCCAATCTGCGCGCGGCAGTGACGGGGGCGCGGCTGCGGGCGTTTCGGCCGCAGCGCGATTACCTCAAGCTGATCTCGATGGGCGGCAAGCATGCCGCCGCCGACCGGCTGAACCTGCGGATCGAGGGCGGCTGGGTCTGGCGCTGGAAGGACCGGATCGACCGCGGCTTCATGCGCGGCTTCCACGATCTGCCGCGGTCCTGAGCCGGGTCAGGGCCGCGCCGGGCAATCCGTGGGCAGGGGCCGCACCGCCCGGCCCGTCGCGCGATAGGCGGCAAGGCCCAGATATTCGTGCAGCGCAAGGTTGAAGGCCACCAGGCTTTCGGCCGGGGCCCAGCGCAGCCCCGCGCCGGGGCGGCTGCGGAAATCGACCGGATAGGGCGTCAGATCGCGCCATCCCGCCGCGCAGAAGGTTTCCACCGCGCGCGGCATGTGAAAGGCGCTGGTCACCAGCAGCCAGCGGCCCGGCCGGTCCGGTGCCAGCGCCCGGCTGAGCCGCGCATTTTCGGCCGTGTTGCGCGAGGCCCCTTCGAGGATCAATCGCGCCGGATCCAGCCCCGCCCCGGTCAGAACGCGCCGCGCCACCTCGGCCTCGGGCAGGTCCGAGCCGCCCAGCCGCCCGCTGCCGCCGGTGAACAGCACAACCGCCTCGGGATGGCGCCGGGCAAGGTCCAGCGCGGCAAGGAACCGCTCGCCCCCCTCGTTCAGCGAGGGCGGCCCCCAGGCCAGCGTGCCCGCCGGATCCTCGGCGCCGCCAAGGATCACGATGCCCGCCACCGGACCGGCCAGTTCGGGCACGGGATGGCGCGCTTCGATCCCGCGCAACAGGACATTGGCCAGCGGGCTCAGCGCGATCACCGCCCCGCCCAGCGCCGTTGCGGTGACCAGAGCGCGGCCAAGCTCGGGCCGTCCCGCCCACAGCGCCCAAAGCCCCGCCGCCAGCAGGATCAGCAGGACCGAGTCGGCGCGCAGAAGCCCCCAGACGATCTTCGAGGCGTAGAAGAAAAGATCGTCGGGCAGGCTCTGGCCCACGCCCCTCAGCCCTCGACCCCGAAGCCCGGGCGGCCGACCGCGACATGGGCCACGAAGCCCGCCTCGCGCACATCCTCGGGCGGGTAGATGTTGCGCAGATCGGCCATCCGGGGATGCGCCATCCGCTGCGCCATCTGGCCCAGGTCAAGGCCGCGGAACTCGTTCCACTCGGTCAGGATCACCAGCGCGTCAGCCCCTTCGGCCGCCGCATAGGGATCGTCGGCCCATGTGACGCCGGGCAACAGCGCCTCGCCCTCGCGCCGCCCTTGCGGATCGACGACGCGCACCTTTGCGCCGCCGCCCACCAGTGCGGGCACGATGGTCAGGCTGGGCGCGTCGCGCATGTCGTCGGTATTGGGCTTGAAGGTGACGCCGAGGACCAGGATCGTCTTGCCGTTGACCGAACCGCCGCACAGATCAACGACCTTGTCGATCATCCGCCGCTTGACCCGGTCATTGACCGCGATGACGGTTTCGGTGATCGCACAGGGCGCGGCATGTTCCTGCCCGATGCGCGCCAGTGCCTGCGTGTCCTTGGGAAAGCACGACCCGCCATAGCCGGGGCCGGCATGCAGGAACTTGTTGCCGATCCGGCCATCCAGCCCCATGCCGCGCGACACCGCCTTGATGTCGGCGCCGACCTTTTCGCACAGCATCGCCATTTCGTTGATGAAGGTGATCTTGGTCGCGAGAAACGCGTTCGCGGCGTACTTGATCATCTCGGCCGATTCGAGATCGGTATAGACGACGGGGAATTCGCGCAGGAACAGGGGCCTATATATATCCGCCATCACCGCCTTCGCGCGTTCGCTCTCGACGCCGACCACCACCCGGTCGGGGCGCATGAAATCGTCGATCGCGGCCCCTTCGCGCAGGAATTCGGGGTTCGAGGCAACGTCGAACTCGGCCGCCGGATTGGCCGCACGCACCGCAGCCGCAACCTGCCGGTTGGTGCCCACGGGCACGGTGGATTTCGTCACAACCACGGCATAGCCGGTCAGCGCCCGGCCGATTTCCCCGGCGGCGGCCATCACATAGGTCAGGTCCGCATGGCCGTCGCCGCGCCGCGTCGGCGTGCCGACCGCGATGAAGACCGCATCCGCCCCGTCCACCGCCGCCGCCAGATCGCCGGTAAAGGTCAGCCGCCCGGCCGCCACGTTCCTTGCCATCACCATATCAAGGCCGGGTTCGTAGATCGGCACCTCGCCGCGGCGCAGCATCTCGATCTTGCGCGGATCCTTGTCGACGCAGACGACCTCGTGCCCGAAATCGGAAAAACACACCCCCGAGACGAGCCCGACATAGCCCGTTCCGATCATTGCAATCTTCATTTCAAATCTCCCGCCATTGGGGTCTGGCCATGCCGATGCGACAGCGTGGCGGTCAAGTCAACTCGCCTTTGCCGTTCAGCGCCTCTGTGACATGCACCTGTGACGATGCTGCGGCGGCGAATTGACATTGGCGCGCGTCCTGCGGTTCATGGCCTCGACCAGCCCCCTTGCCCCGGATCGCCCATGCTTGCCGCGTTTCTGACCCTTGCCGCCGGTGCTGCGGGTGCGGTGCTGGCCGCGCTGCTGGGCGTGCCCGCGCCGTTCCTGACCGGGCCTGCGCTTTGCGTGACGGCTCTGGCGCTGGCGGGGGTGCGGGTCGTGCTGCCGGTGGGGCTGCGCGATGGCTGTTTCCTGCTGATCGGCCTGAATATCGGTGCGGGCATCACGCCCGAGGCGCTGGCCACCGCCGCGCGCTGGCCGCTGAGCCTGGCGCTTCTGGCGGTTTCGGTGATCGCGATCATGGCGCTGGGGGCGCGGCTTCTGGTCTGGCGGTTCGGCTTCGACCGGATGAGCGCGCTGCTGGCCGCGACGCCCGGGCATCTGAGCTTCGTGCTTAGCCTCTCGTCGGATGTCCGCGCCGACCTGCCGCGGGTCACGCTGATCCAGACCATCCGGGTTCTGGCGCTGACGCTGATCGTGCCCTTCGCCGCGCCGCTGATCGGCGGGGGCGACCTGCCCGCGCTGCCGCCCGGCCCCGATGCGATGCCGCTGGCGGTGCTGGCGCCGATCATGGCCCTTGGCGTTCTGGCGGGGCTTCTGTTCCAGCGTCTCAGGGTGCCCGCCGCGCTGCTGTTCGGGGGCATGGCGGTTTCGGGGCTGGGCCATGCCACGGGGCTTATCGCGGGCGCGGTGCCCGAATGGCTGGCGATCCCGGCCTTCACGGTGATGGGCACGCTGATCGGCACGCGGTTTGCAGGCGTCACGCCGCGCATGGTCTGGCAGGCGCTGGGCGCGTCGGGCCTGTTGACGGGCTTTGCCGCCCTGCTGTCGCTGGCCGCGGCGGCGCTGGTGGCGGTGCTGCTCGACCTGCCGATGCTGACCGCGCTGATCGCCTTTGCCCCCGGCGGGCTGGAAACGATGATGGCGATGTCGCTGCTTCTGGGCGCGGATCCGGCCTATGTCGCGGCGCATCACGTGTTCCGGCTGCTGGTGCTGACCGTGGTGCTGCCCTTGGCCGTCGCCCGCATCGGGGCGACGGCCGGGCGGGATGTCAGCCCACCACGTTGAACGCGGGGCCGTAGGGATAGCCCGTGATGTTCTCGGCGCCGGTTTCGGTGACGATCAGGATGTCATGCTCGCGATAGCCGCCCGCGCCGGGCTGGCCATGCGGGATGGTCAGCATCGGCTCCATCGAGATCACCATGCCGGGTTCCAGCACCGTGTCGATATCCTCGCGCAGTTCCAGCCCGGCCTCGCGCCCGTAATAATGCGACAGCACGCCGAAGGAATGGCCATAGCCGAAGCTGCGATATTGCAACAGGTTGCGCTCGGCGAGGAAGGCGTTGATCGCATGGGTCACCTCGGCGCAACTGGTGCCCGGCTTCAGCAGCGACATGCCATATTCATGCGCGGCGACATTGGCCTGCCAGATCGCCAGGCTGGCGGCATCCACCTCGCCCACGAACATGGTCCGTTCCAGCGCCGTGTAATAGCCCGAGATCATCGGAAAGGTGTTCAGCGACAGGATATCGCCCCGCTGCAACTGCCGCGCGGTGACCGGGTTATGCGCGCCATCGGTGTTCAGCCCCGACTGGAACCACACCCAGGTATCGCGATACTCGGCATCGGGAAACCGCCGCGCGATCTCCAGCTCCATCGCATCGCGGCCCGCCATGGCCACGTCGATTTCGCGCGTGCCTTCGCGCACCGCGTCCCGGATGGCGTATCCCCCCACATCCGCCACGGCAGCACCCGCGCGGATCAACTCGATCTCGGCCGGGCTCTTGCGCATGCGCTGCTGCATCGTGGCGGGCGCGATGTCGAGCGTCTCGCGCGGGGACAGGAAGGCATCCAGTTTCGCCTTCTGCATCAGCGTCAGGTGATCGCCCTCATACCCCACGGCGCGGCCCGTGCCCGCCACATGGGCGACCGCACGCCAGAAATTGTCGCGCGCCCAGTCGGTATAGGTCAGGTTGTCGGTGGCACAGCGCCGCCAGGGCTGGCCCGCGTCGATGCCTGCGCTGATCGTCACCGCGTCCGAGGCCGTGACGACCAGCCCATAGGGCCGCCCGAAGCTGCAATAGAGAAAGCCCGAGTAATAGGCGATGTTCTGCATCGAGGTCAGAACCACCACCTCGGCGCCGGTTGCATCCATCGCAGAGCGCAGGCCCATCAGGCGGGTGTCGTATTCCTCGGCCGAAAAGGGCAGGGCGACCTTGTCGCCATTGTGAAAGCGGAAGAAGTCGGGTCGGGTCATCGGGTCCTCCGAAGATGGGGCCCGGGGGTCTGGATGCCGGGCCGCGAGGGGTTCCCGGCGTACAGGAGTCTGGCGCATCTCGCGCCGGGCCATCGGGGCGGTCTGCCCCCGCAGCGACGCCATCGCCACGCGGCCCGCGCGCAGGATAGCGCAAGCGCGGCGCCGGGCAAGCGGGGAAATCCTGTGGCGCAGGGCCGCGCGACTTTCTAGGATTCGATCCATGCTGCGCTTTGCCCTTTCGCGCCTTCTTTCGCTCGGCCTCAGCCTGCTGGCCGCAAGCGTCGTGATCTTTGCCGCGATCGAGGTGATCCCGGGCGATCCCGCGGCCTACATGCTGGGAATGAATGCCACGCCCGAGGCGGTGGCCGCGCTGCGCGACGAGCTTGGCCTGGGGGGCGCGGCCCTGACGCGCTATCTGGACTGGGTATCGGGCATGCTGCGCGGCGATTTCGGGCTGTCCTATACCTATCGCGTGCCGGTTGCCGATCTGGTTGCCCAGCGGCTTTGGGTCTCGGTGCCGCTGGCGGGCTATGCGCTGGCGCTGTCCACCCTGATCGCGCTGCCGGTGGGGCTGTGGGCGGCGGCGCGGCGGGGCGGGCCGGTCGATATCGGCGTGATGGGGGCGACGCAGCTGGGCATCGCGGTGCCGAATTTCTGGTTCGCAATGCTTCTGGTTCTGGTCTTTGCGGTCAAGCTGCGCTGGTTCTCGGCGGGCGGCTTCCCGGGATGGGAGGCAGGGGTCTGGCCGGGGTTCAAGGCGCTGACCCTGCCCGCGGTGGCGCTGGCGCTGCCGCAGGCGGCGATCCTTGCCCGCGTCATGCGATCGGCGCTGATCGAGACGCTGGGCCAGGACTACATCCGCAGCGCGCGGGCCAAGGGGCTGAGCCGCGGACAGGCCATCCGGCGACATGCGTTGCGCAACGCGCTGATCCCGGTCCTGACGATCCTGGGGCTGCAATTTTCCTTCCTGCTGGCGGGGGCGATCATCATCGAGAACGTGTTCTTCCTGCCCGGTCTGGGGCGGCTGATCTTTCAGGCGATCACCCAGCGCGACCTGATCGTGGTGGAAAGCGTGGTGATGCTGCTGGTCTTTGCCGTCATCCTCGTGACCTTCCTCGTCGATCTGGCCTATGCCGCCGTCGACCCGCGGCTGAGGCGGCGATGAGCGGGCGGGTGCAACTGATCCTTGGCGGGGCGCTGTCTGCGGTGTTCCTGCTGGCCGCGGCGCTGTCGCTGGTCTGGGTGCCGCATGACGTGGCGGCGCTGAACATCGCCGACCGGCTGCGCCCGCCCGGCGGCGCCTATCTGCTGGGCACCGACCAGTTCGGGCGCGACATGCTGTCGATGCTGATGGTGGGCGCGCGGTCGTCGATTGCGGTGGCGCTGGTGGCGGTGGGCATCGGCATGGGGGTGGGGGTGCCGCTCGGCCTGCTGGCGGCGGCCAACCGCAGCGGCTGGCTCGACGAGGTCGTGATGCGGATGAACGACCTGATCTTCGCCTTCCCGGCGCTGGTCATTGCCATCCTGATTACCGCCGTTCTCGGCCCCTCGGCCCTGAACGCGATCCTCGCCATCGGCATCTTCAACATCCCCGTCTTCGCCCGCGTCACCCGCGGCGCGGCGCTCAGCCTGTGGACGCTGGACTACATCCTTGCCGCCCGCGTCGCGGGCAAGGGGCGGGCGCGGATCAGCGTGGAACATATCCTGCCCAATATCGCGAGCCTCCTGATCGTGCAGGGCTCGATCCAGTTCAGCCTTGGCATACTGGCCGAGGCGGGGCTGTCCTATGTCGGCCTTGGTGCGCAGCCGCCCACGCCCAGCTGGGGCCGGATGCTGGCCGAGGCGCAGACCATGATCTACACCCACCCGCTGCTGGCGGTACTGCCGGGGCTGGCCATCGTGCTGATGGTGCTGGGTCTGAACCTGATGGGCGATGGCTTGCGCGACGCGCTGGACCCGCGGCTGCGGAGGGTCGCGCGGTGATCGCGGTTCAGGGGCTGAGCGTCGCCATCGGGGGCACGCCCTTGCTGCGGGGCGTGTCGTTCGGAATCGATCGCGGGCAGATCCTCGGGCTGGTCGGCGAAAGCGGATCGGGCAAGTCGATGACGGCGCTTGCGATCATGGGGCTGCTGCCGCCGGGCGCGCATGCGGCAGGCCGGGTGGTGTTGGACGGCACCGACCTGCTGGGCCTGTCCGAACCGCAGATGTGCGATATGCGCGGGCGGCAGATCGGAATGATCTTTCAGGAGCCGATGACCGCGCTGAACCCGGTGCAGAGCATCGGCGACCAGGTGGCCGAGACGCTGGTGATCCACCGCGCTGCCACGCGATCCGAGGCGCTGCGCGCGGCGCGGCGGCGGCTGGACCGGGTGGGGCTGCCCGAGGGGCGGTTCCCGCTGGGGCGGTTTCCGCATGAACTCTCGGGCGGGCAGCGGCAGCGGGTCTGCATCGCCATGGCCATCGCACTGCGCCCGCAACTGCTGATCGCGGACGAGCCGACAACGGCGCTGGACGTGACCACGCAGGCGCGCATCCTCGACCTGCTGAAGGGGCTGGTGGAGGAGGAACGGATGGGGCTGCTGCTCATCACCCATGACCTTGCCGTGGTGGCGGGCATGGCCGACCGGCTGGCGGTGATGCGGGCGGGCGAGATCGTGGAACAGGGGCCGGTGGCCGATGTGCTGCGCGAGCGCCGCCACCCCTATACCCGCGCGCTGGTCGAGGCCTCGGCCCATCACCCCGGCGCAGACCTGCGGCCCACCGACAGGCCGTTGTTGCAGGTCGCGGGTGCGGTGCGGGACTATCCCCAGCCGCGCCTTCGGCTGTTCGCCCGGCCCGCGCCGTTCCGGGCGGTGGACGAGGTCAGCTTTGAGGTCCGGCGCGGCGAAAGCGTGGGGCTGGTGGGGGAATCGGGTTGCGGCAAGTCCACGCTGACGCGCGCGATCCTGGGGCTGGAGCCGTTGCAGGGGGGCGAGATCCGGCTGGACGGGCAGGCGGTCAGCGCGGGCCAGCGGATGCAAGCAAGCCTGCGCCGCAAGATGAACGTGGTGTTTCAGGACCCCTATGGCAGCTTCAACCCGCGCCACCGCGTTGCCCGCCTGATCGCGGAGCCCTTTCACCTGACCGGGCGCCCGGTGGATGCCGATGCAAGGGTGGCCGAGGCGCTGGTTTCGGTCGGACTGACCCCCGAGGACCGGCACAAGTTCATCCACGAGTTTTCCGGCGGGCAGCGCCAGCGGATCGCCATCGCCCGGGCGCTGATCACCCGGCCCGAGCTGATCGTGCTGGACGAGGCGGTGTCGGCGCTGGATGTGCGGGTGCGGGCGCAGATCCTCGACCTGCTGGCCGATCTGCGGGCGCGGCTGGGGTTGTCCTACCTGTTCATCAGCCACGACCTGCATGTGGTGCGCGCGATCACCGACCGGGTGCTGGTGATGCAGGCGGGCCGGATCGTCGAGCAGGGCCCGACCGAAAAGGTGCTGCGTGCGCCGGAACATCCCTATACCAAGGAATTGCTGGCCGCCGCGCCGGTGCTGGAGGTGCCGCCATGACATCCGATCTGATCCGCGAGCTTTGGTTTCCCGCCGACCGCTGCGTTATCGGCGGGCACTGGGTCGCCCCGTCGGGTGGGGGCCGGCTGCCGGTCGAAGACCCCTCGACCGGCGCGGTGATCGGGGAAATCGCGCGCGGCATGGCGGCCGACATCGACGCCGCGGTGGCCGCCGCAACCGAGGCGCGGCGCGGCGCTTGGGGCCGGATGACGGCGGCGGAGCGGGGGCGCATCCTTGCCCGCATCGGGCAGTTCGTGCGGGGCCGCGCGGACGAGCTGGCGGGGATCGAGGCGACGGACGTGGGCAAGCCGCTGAGCCAGGCCCGCGCCGATGCGCTGGCGCTGGCGCGCTACATGGAATTCTATGGCGGCGCCGCCGACAAGGTGATGGGCGAGACGATCCCCTATCTTGATGGCTACACCGTCTTCACCCTGCGCGAGCCGCATGGGGTCACGGGGCATATCATCCCCTGGAACTACCCGATGCAGATCATCGGCCGGTCGGTCGGCGCGGCGCTGGCGATGGGGAATGCCTGCGTGCTGAAACCCGCCGAGGAAGCCTGCCTGACCGCGCTGGCCTTTGCCCGTCTGGCCGAGGAGGCCGGGCTGCCGCCGGGCGCGCTGAACGTGGTCCCCGGTCTGGGCGAGGAGGCGGGTGCCGCGCTGGCGGCGCATCCGGGCGTGCAGCACCTGTCCTTCACCGGCTCGCTGAATGTGGGGCGGCTGGTGCAGGCGGCGGCCGCGCGGAACGTCGTGCCGGTGACGCTGGAACTGGGGGGCAAGTCGCCGCAACTGGTCTTCGCCGATGCCGATCTGGACGCGGCGCTGCCCTTCCTGGTGAATGCGGGCATCCAGAACGCGGGCCAGACCTGTTCGGCCTCCTCCCGCATTCTGGTCGAGCGACCGATCTACAATGAGGTTGTAGCGCGCATGGCAGAACGATACCGCGCGCTGAATGTCGGCCCGGCGCTGGACGATCCGCATGTCGGCCCGCTGATCTCGGCCCGGCAGAAAGAGATCGTCGAAGGCTATATTGCCCGGGGCGCCGATCTGGAAACGGTGGCCGAGGGGCGGATCCTGGGCAACGCGCCCGCAGGCGGGCATTACGTGGCGCCGCGGCTGCTGGCGGGGGTGGCGCCGGGGCATGTGCTGGCGCAGGAGGAGATCTTCGGCCCGGTGCAGGCGGTGATCCCGTTCGAGGACGAGTCCGAGGCGGTCGAGATCGCCAATGGCACGCCCTATGGGCTGGTCGCCTCGGTCTGGTCGCGCGACGGGGGGCGGCAGTTCCGGCTGGCGCGCGCGCTGCGGGCCGGGCAGGTGTTCGTGAACAATTATGGCGCGGGGGGCGGCGTGGAACTGCCCTTCGGCGGCACGGGGCTTTCGGGGCATGGCCGCGAGAAGGGATTCGAGGCGCTGTACGGTTTTTCGGTGCTCAAGACGGTGGCGGTGCGGCATGGCTGAGGGAGGCGGCATGAGACTGGAGGGCAAGACAGCCATCGTGACCGGGGGCGGATCGGGCTTTGGCGCAGGCATCGCGCGCAAGTTCGCGGCGGAGGGTGCCCGGGTGATGGTGGCCGATATCAACGTGGAGGCGGCCGAGACCGTGGCCAAAGAGATCGGCGGGCTGGCGCAGGTCGTGGACGTGGCGGACGATCTGTCGGTCAGGGCCATGGCCGAGACGGCGCTGGCAGTGTTCGGGCGGCTCGACATCCTGGTGAACAATGCCGGCATCACCCATCTGCCGCAGCCGATGGAAGATGTCAGCGAGGAAGAATTCGACCGGGTGCTGGCGGTCAATGCCAAGTCGGTCTACCTGACCGCGCGCCATCTGGTGCCGCATTTCAAGGGCGCGGGTGCAGGCGCGATCCTGAATGTCGCCTCGACCGCGGGGCTGTCGCCGCGGCCGCGGCTGAACTGGTACAATGCTTCGAAGGGCTGGATGATCACCGCGACCAAGGCGATGGCGGTGGAACTGGCCCCCCATGGCGTGCGGGTCAACGCGATCTGCCCGGTGGCGGGCGAGACGCCGCTGTTGAAAAGCTTCCTCGGCGAGGACAGCCCCGAGATGCGGGCGAAGTTCCTGTCGACGATCCCGCTGGGCCGGTTCTCGACGCCCGGGGACATGGGGAATGCGGCGTGTTTCCTGTGCTCGGACGAAGCCTCGATGATCACCGGTGTCGCGCTGGAGGTGGATGGCGGGCGCTGCATCTGAGGCCGGGCCGGGGGCGCTGCCCCCGGACCCCCGGGGTATTTCGACCAAGAAGAAGCAGGGGGACGGGATGCGTCCGGGACACAGGAACCTGATTACCGATGTCGCCGGGCTGCGGGTCGGGCAGGCCGAGGATGCGCGCGTCAGGACCGGCGTTTCGGTGCTGGTGGGGGAGGCGCCCTTTGTCGCCGGGGTGCATGTGATGGGCGGCGCGCCCGGCACGCGCGAGACCGACCTGCTGGCGCCCGACCGGCTGGTGCAGCGGGTGGATGCGCTGGTGCTGGCGGGGGGGTCGGCCTTCGGGCTGGATGCGGCCTCGGGCGTGGCCGACGGCTTGCGCGCGATGGGGCGCGGCTTCGAGGTGGGGGGCCAGCGGGTGCCGATCGTGCCGGGCGCGATCCTGTTCGACCTGCTGAACGGCGGCGACAAGGACTGGGACGAGAACCCCTATGGGGGGCTGGGGCGCGCGGCGCTGGCGGCGGCGGGCGAGGATGTGGCGCTGGGCAGTGCGGGGGCCGGGTATGGGGCGACGACGGCGGATCTGAAGGGCGGCCTCGGCTCGGCCTCGGTCGTGCTGGACAGCGGGATCACGGTGGGCGCGCTGGTGGCGGTCAATGCGGTCGGCTCGGCGGTGATGGGGGGCGGGCCGGAATTCTGGGCCGCGCCCTGGGAGATCGGGGGCGAGTTCGGCGGGCTGGGGCAGGGGCGGCATGACCCGGCTGCGCGGCCGGTGACCAAGCTGGGCGCGGGGCAGGCCACCACCATCGCGATCCTCGCCACCGATGCCGCGCTGACCCAGGCCCAGGCGACGCGGTTGGCGATTGCCGCGCATGACGGGATCGCCCGCGCGCTGGTGCCGAGCCACACGCCGTTCGATGGCGATCTGGTCTTTGCGGCGGCGATGGGCGCGCGGGTGCTGGCCGATCCCGACCGGGACGCGCTGATGCTGGGGCATGCTGCGGCCTGTTGCCTGGCGCGGGCCATTGCGCGCGGGGTGTTCCATGCCCGCCCCGCGCCGGGCGATCCGCTGCCCTGCTGGCATGCGCGGTTCGGCGGGGTTTGAGGGGCGCGCGCCGGGTGCTAGGCTTGGCCGAGCGATCCGAGGAGTTGCCCGATGAAACGCCTGATCACCCTTGCCTGTCTTGCCCTGGCACCCGGTCCCGTCCTGGCCGATGACGTTGTCGACACGCTGAACAGTGCGATTGCGGCCTATGAGGCGGGCGATGTGAAATACGCCCTCGAGGAACTGGCCTATGCACGGCAATTGATGCAGGCGGTTGCCGCCGAGGGGCTGACGGGTTTCCTGCCGCCCGCGCCCGAGGGCTGGACCCGCGAGGTGAATATCGAAATGAATCAGGGGCTTGCCATCATGGGCGGCGGCGCCGGGGCCGAGGCCACCTATTCGGACGGGGACAAGTCCTTTACCCTGTCGGTGATGGCCGACAATCCGATGGTCGGGGCGATGGCCGCGATGTTCGGCAACCCGATGCTGATGGGCATGTCCGGCGAGATCGTCCGGATCGGCCGGCAACGATTCGTCGATCAGGGCGGCGAGCTGACGGGGCTGGTGGACAACCGCATCCTGGTGCAGGCCAACGGCGCCCCGCGGGAAGACATGCTGCCGGTGCTGGAGGCCATCGACTATGACGGGTTGGCGGGCTTCGGGCGGTAGGTGGGGGCGGTCGGGGTTCGGGGACCGCTGGCGCGTCCGATCTTCCCCGTGGGGAAGATCCGTTGTGGGGGTGGCGTGGTGGCGGTGTTCGGTATCGGCGCTTAGAAAGATGAGAAACTCGATATTGTGCGCCGCCACACTTGCTGGATAGTCTCTTCCAACAGGAACCTTCGCGGAGCGGTGATGGAATTTAACTTCACAGAGCCTCAGACTGACGCAGAGCGGCTATTTGGGGGTTTCTATTGCATCAACGCGATCGGAAGAATTGAGGCAGGTGACGATGCTCGGTTTCGTGAGTTTCTGATCAGGGTCATGCCCCCGCCACGCTTGACCGTATATATCAACTCGGTAGGTGGGGACGTTGATGCGGCGATTGGCATTGGTCGCCTTATTCGCGACCATTGGTTTTCAACATCGGTGGGCTCTTATGTCTTGGATCACGACCAAGACCGGTCCTATATTTTGCCTCGCAAGCACATCACCGGCACTTGTGCTAGCGCAGCTACGCTGGTGTATCTCGGCGGGCGACTTCGTTACCTTCCGATTGGATCAAAATTTGGTGTGCATCAGTTCTCTTTCCGAAACCCGTCGCCCGATGACGTGGGCCGCTCGCAAGTGCTCTCATCTCGAATAGCTACTTACGTGCAGGACATGGGGGTATCGACTGGCTTCCTTGAACTCTCATCTGCCACATCCAATGCAGAAATTGACACGGTAGAGGAAGAAAAACTTCGCGCACTAAAGGTCATAACCGGTGGTGAAACCGAAGCGAAATGGACCGTTCAGGCGCGCAATTATGTAATGTATGTCCGAGGTGAGCGTGACTCGCTATATGGACATCACAAAGTCATGCTCTGCTATGTAAAGGGGACCGGCTTCATGTTCTGGGCAGTTATCGAGTCACAAGGTAGAGAGCTGGAACTGACAAGCTTTGGTTTGGTCGAGATAGTTGTGAACGAAGAAGATTTTCGAATTGACGTTTCGAAGCGTTGCGAGCGTCAAGTTTGTGGCAATTATACTAACGTGCTCGCGCGAATCACGGAGGAGGAGGCTCGCACAATCGCGTTCTCAGAAAGCTTCGGCGTGCAGATCAGACTCTGCAATGAGTCACCAATGTTCCTCGGGATCTCGGCTGTTTCGACTGAAGGCGGCAGGGAGCAATTGCAGACATTCTTCAACACGCTTTGCGCAACGTAAGCGCTATTCCGAAAAGAAGGTGTTGAGGTGGGGTGGTCCCTTTTTGTAATAACAAATCTCGCTTAGCGTCATTGTGATATTTTACAACTACGTTGTTCAGGCTGAACCGAATAGTGTCCCACTGGTGACGCTGTCAGGCCGAGTTTTTACGGAGCGTCGGCGGAGAAGCTGCCCTTCGCTGCTGATTGCCATGGCACCTGCCTTGGACCCCTCGGTCGCCCCCCCCCCGCCGCCGATCCCGTCAGGCTGCGCCTCACCCCATCCCCAGCCCGCCCGCCACCGCGTCGGTCAGGGGGCTTGCGGGGGTCTCCAGGGCCTCGATCACGTCGAAATGGTGGCGGGTTTCGGCGATGTGCAGGGCGGTGCCGGGCCAGGCCTCGGCCAGCCAGCGGGCCTGATCGAGGAAGGCGGGGCGCTCGGCGGCGCCGACCCAGGCGGTGACGGGCAGCCCGGGGCGGGGCCGGTGCAGGACGGGGCTTTCGGCGCTGGCGGTGGCGGCGTCGAGGCAAAGTGTCTGGTTCATCCGGGTGCGCAGGAGCGGGCGCAGGTCGGCCAGCGGCGAGATCGCGATGACGCGGGCGAGGCGGGACGCGACGGGCTCGGGCAGGGCGATGTCGGGGCAGAGCATCCGCGCCACCAGATGCCCGCCCGCCGAATGGCCCGCCAGCACGATGGGGCCGGGGGCGAGCCGCGCCATCACCGGCAGGGCGGCGGCGATATCGGCGGTGATCGCGGGGATCCCGGCCTCGGGCGCCAGCCGGTAGGAGGGCAGCGCGACCGCCAGCCCGCGCGCGACCGGCCCGGCGGCCAGATGCGACCAGAAGGATTTGTCGAACCGCATCCAGTAGCCGCCATGCACGAAGATCATCAGCCCGGCGGGCCGCCCCGGGGGCAGGAAGATGTCGAAGCGCTGGCGCGGATGCTGGCCGTAGGGCATGTCGGTTTCGCCGCGGGCATGGGCGCGGAAGGCGGCGGCAGAGGCGGCCCAGCGCGGGGGATAATCCATGGCGCCGGGGATATGGGCGGCATTGGCATAGGCGTCGTCCCAGTCGATCGCGTCCTCGTCGCTGGACATTCCCCCGCCCTCCGTGCTTGCCTGCGGCCGAACCGCGACGGAGGATGACCGATGCCCGCACCCGATCTCAAGAGCCTTCTGGCCGACCGCGACCTGCTGGTGAGCCGCGCCTTTGTCGGCGGCGCATGGATCGAGGCCGATGACGGGGCGCGGTTCGAGGTCAGGAACCCGGCCACCGGCGCCGTTCTGGCCAGCGTGCCCGATCTGGGCCGGGCCGAGACGGCGCGCGCGATCGAGGCGGCGCGGGGGGCGCAGGTTGCGTGGGCGGCGCGTCCGGCGAAGGAGCGGGCGCAGGTGCTGCGGCGCTGGTACGAGCTGATGATGGCGGCGCAGGAGGATCTGGCGGTGATCCTGACCGCCGAGATGGGCAAGCCCTTGGCCGAGGCGCGCGGCGAGATCGCCTATGGTGCGGCGTTCATCGAATGGTTCGCCGAGGAGGCGCGGCGGATCTATGGCGAGACGATCCCGGGCCATATGGCGGACAAGCGGCTGATGGTGATCCGCCAGCCGGTGGGGGTGGCGGCGGCGATCACGCCCTGGAACTTTCCCAATGCGATGATCACCCGCAAGGCCGCCCCGGCGCTGGCGGCGGGTTGTGCGATGGTCATCAAGCCCGCCGAGGACACGCCGCTGTCGGCGCTGGCGATGGCGGTGCTGGCGGAGCGGGCGGGGCTGCCCGCGGGGCTTTTGTCGGTCGTTACCTCGATGCGGGCGGCCGAGGTCGGGCGCGAGTTCTGCGAGAACCCTGTGGTGCGCAAGCTGAGCTTCACCGGCTCGACCGAGGTGGGGCGCATCCTGCTGCGGCAGGCGGCCGATCAGGTCAAGAAATGCTCGATGGAACTGGGCGGCAATGCGCCCTTCATCGTGTTCGACGATGCCGATCTGGAGGCGGCCGTGCAGGGTGCCATCGCCTGCAAGTTCCGCAACAACGGCCAGACCTGTGTCTGCGCGAACCGGCTTTACGTGCAGGCGGGCGTCTATGATGCCTTTGCCGAAAAGCTGGCGGCGGCGGTGGCCCGGCTGCGGGTGGGCGACGGGCTGGAGGCGGGCACCGATCTTGGCCCGCTGATCTCGCACGACGCGCTGGACAAGGTCGAGGCGCATGTGGCGGATGCCAGGGCGCAGGGGGCGCGGGTGCTGTCGGGCGGGCGGCGCCATGCGCGCGGGGGCATGTTCTACGAGCCCACCGTGATCGCGGGTGCGACGCAGGCCATGCTGTTTGCCCATGAGGAGACATTCGGCCCGGTCGCGCCGCTGTTCCGTTTCGAGACGGTTGACGAGGTGATCGCGCTGGCCAATGACACGATCTTCGGGCTGGCCTCGTATTTCTACGCGCGCGACCTGAGCCGGGTCTACAAGGTGGCCGAGGCGCTGGAATACGGGATCGTGGGGGTGAATACCGGCATCATCTCGACCGAGGTGGCGCCGTTTGGCGGGGTCAAGCAGTCGGGACTGGGCCGCGAGGGCGGGCGGCAGGGGATCGAGGATTACCTGGAGACGAAATACATCTGCCTGTCGGTCTGAACGGGCGGGGCGGCCCGGTCAGGCCGCGTCATCCGGATCGGCCGGGGCCAGTTCCATGACCGCAAGCAGGTCGGCATAGGCCGATTGCCAAGCGCTGCGCATTTCATCGGTGCAGGCCGGGCCGAAGAAGTCCTGAAGCGCCATGTCGAAGGCGCGCTGGCCGATCACGAAATGCGCGTGCGTGACGTTGCGCCGGGCATGGACGCGGCCCAGATGCGCGGCGGTCGCGGTCAACTGGGCGCGGTCGCCAAGCACGCCCACCACCATGGCCAGGGCCGCCATCAGCATCCGTTTCTGCGTGGCGAAGTCGCGCTGGAACAGGCTCCGTGCCTCGGGCGCGATCTCGAACAGCCGATCATAGAACGCCTCGGCGAACCGGCCCTTGGCGGCAAAGAGGGGCGCGGCGCTTTCGACGATGATCTTGCGGGTCTGGGCGTCCATCGCTTCTCCGGGGGCGGCAACCGCGATAGTCTGCGCCGGTCCCCTTAACGGCGGGTGAACGGCGACCTGCGACGATTGCGCCCCGGGTCGCTGTGGCGTCCCGCTGCACCCAGATTTGCCTTGACCGCACCGGACATCAACGGGGAACATCAAGACGAAACGGGACGGCGGCCCGGCGCTTCCGGCGGCCGCACCCGACGGCCGGGGCGGGCCTGCGGCCCAGCCTCCGGTCCGGGCGCAGCATGTCGGATGGCGCGTGACGCACGCAAGGATAATCCCGTGCCACGCGACCGATCGGAGGAAGTCACCCCATGCGCTGTTTCACGATCCTCGGCCCCTCGCAGGCGGGCAAGTCGACCCTGCTGAAAGCCCTGAGCGAGCTTGACGGCCGACCCGTCACCGCCGCGTTTTCCGACGCGCTGACGGTCAGCCAGTTCACCTATCTGGGCGAGCCCTGGGCAGGCTTCGACATCGCGGGCGGGCCCGATTACCTTGGCCATGCGGGCGAGGCGCTGGCGGCGTCCGATGCGGCGATCCTGTGCGTCGCGCCCGAGCCCGATGCGGCGGTGCTGGCCGCGCCCTATCTGCGGCTGGTCGAGCAATCCGACGTGCCCTGTTTCGTCTTCATCAACAAGATGGACCAGGACGAGGCGCGCATCCGCGACATCGTGGGCGCGTTGCAGGCCTATGCCGCGCATCATATCGTGCTGCGCCAGGCCCCGATCCGCGACGCGGCGGGCCATGTGGTGGGGGCGGTGGACCTGATCTCGGAACGCGCCTTCCAGTATCAGGAGGGCCAGCCCTCGAAGCTGATCGAGATCCCCGCCGACCTGCATGACCGCGAGCAGGAGGCGCGGGCGGAACTGCTGGAGCATCTGGCCGATTTCGACGATCACCTGATGGAGCAGCTGATCGAGGACCGCGAACCGCCCACCGACGAGCTTTACAAGGTGCTGGCCGAGGCCCATCGCGGCAACCGCATCATGGCGGCCTATCTGGGCGCCGCGGGGCATGGCAACGGGCTTGTCCGGCTGATGAAGGCGCTGCGCCACGAGGCGCCCGACATGGCGGCAATCGGGCCGCGGCTGGGGGTCGAGGCGCCGCTGGCCATCGGCGTCGCGTCCGAAACGCGCAAGCATGTGGGCAAGTCCACGCTGATCCGCGCGCTGGGCGGCCCGGTGCAGCATGGCAGCCCGCTGGCGGGCGACAATCTGGGCAGCCTGACCGGGATCGACGGCAAGCCCGTGCCCGAACCGCTGGAGCCGGGCACGCTGGCCATCGCGGTCAAGTCGGACCATCTGGAACCGGGTTTCGTCTATACCGCGCAGGGCGCAGGCGAACTGCCCGGCTGGACCCGCGGCCGTCCGCCCGCCTATGCCCGCATCCTGATGCCCGCGAACGATCGCGACGATGCCCGGCTGTCGGCGGCACTGGCGCGGCTGGCGGGGTCCGATCCGGGGATGGAACTGGCCCAGGATGCTGCGACCGGGCATCTGGTGGTGCGCCTTCAGGGGCCGATCCACATGCGCCGGGTGCTGGCCAAGCTGGCCGAGGAGTTCGGGATCGAGGCGGTCGAGCATCCCGTGTCGGGCATCTATCGCGAGACGATCACCAAGACGGTCGACACCCATTACCGCCACCGCAAGCAGACCGGCGGCGCGGGCCAGTTCGCCGATGTTCACCTGACGATCCGGCCGCAGGGGCGTGGCGCGGGCTTTGCCTTTGCCGAGACGATCAAGGGCGGCACGGTGCCCAAGAACTACATCCCCGCGGTCGAGGCCGGCGCGCGCGAGGCGATGGACCAGGGGCCGCTGGGCTTTCCGGTGGTCGATGTCGCGGTGACGCTGACGGATGGCAAGTATCACGCGGTCGACAGTTCGGACCATGCCTTTCGCACCGCTGCCAAGGCCGGCGTGCGCGAGGCGCTGGCCGAGGCGGGGCCGGTCGTGCTGCAACCGATCGAGCGGGTGGACATCCATGTGCCCTCGGTCCATTCGGGGTCGCTGGTGGCGCTGGCGGGCAGTCTCAAGGGGCAGGTGCTGGGCTTCGAGGCGCATGGCGATGCGCGCGGCTGGGACGTGTTCCAGGCGCTGATCCCGGCGGCGGCCAAGGACGAGCTGTTCCAGGCGCTGGGCGGGCTGACCCATGGCACCGCATGGTTCGAATCGCGCTTCGACCATTACGAGGAACTGCACGGGCGCGATGCCGAACGCATCCGCGAGGCGCGGGCGGCGGAACTGGCCTGACGCGCGGCGCCGCGGCAATGAGCGGGGCGACCCCCTGGCTCTTGCCCGCCAGCGGCGCCCGGCTTGGCCATGCCGGGGCGCTGGCCTGGCTGGCGGGGGCAGATGCCGTGCTGCTGGGCGAACGGCATGACCGCGCGGCGGATCACCGCTGGCAAGTGCACGTTGCGGCGGGGCTGGCGGCGCATCGGCCGATCGTGATGGGATTCGAGATGTTTCCCGCGCGGCTTGACCCGGTGCTGGCCGACTGGGTCGGGGGCGGGCTGTCCGAGGGGGATTTCCTGGCCCGCGCCGACTGGTCCACTGTCTGGGGCTTTCCGGCCGAGCTTTACCTGCCGCTGTTCCGGTTCTGCCGCGAGATGGGCGTGGCCATGGTCGGGCTGAACTGCCGCCGCGATCTGGTGCGCGAGGTCGGCGCGGGCGGGTGGGAATCGGTGCCCGATGATGCGCGTGAGGGGCTGACGCCCGCCCGACCCTCGCCGCCCGCCTATCGCCGTTTCATCTATGATCTGACCGGTGGCGCGCGGCCGGGGCGCGTGGCGACATCGCCCGAGGATCCGGCCTTTGACCGCTTCGTGCGCGCGCAGGAGGTCTGGGACCGCGCCTTTGCCACCCGGATCCACGCCGCTGCCGGGCGCCCCGGCGCGCCGCTGGTGGTGGGGATCATCGGGCTGGGGCATCTGCTGTGGGGCGGTGGCGTGCCCTGGCAACTGGCCGATCTGGGGCTTCGGGATGTCCGCGTCGCGATCCCGTCCGCGCCCGACGATCCGCCGCCCGAGGTCGGGATGGCCGATGCGATCTGCACCCTGCCGCCCGGGGTCGAGCCTGCCGGAGCGTGACCCCGCAACAGGGGGCTTTTCAGCCGGTTTCAATCCTGATAGAAAATATCGGAAATAGGGCGCGCCCCGCCGCCCGCCATCGTCAGGCCCCAGCTCTTCGCCCGGTCCCCTGCGCCATTCTCAGGATGCACAGGATGAACCTTGCAAGAGCCCCGCTCAGGGACCGCCCCGCCAGCCCGGAACCGCATTTTGCCCGGATCTCTGCCGATCCGCTGGCCGATGCCTTTTCCGGCCGGATGGGGGCACATGCCCGGGGCAGCGCGCAGCCGGTGCCCGCCGACGAGGTTGCGGCGCTGTGGGGGCAACTGACCGCGACGCCACGCAAGGGGCCCTCGGTCGCCTATGTCCATATCCCGTTCTGCGAAAACCACTGCCTGTTCTGCGGCTTCTACCAGAACCCCTGGCGGCGCGAGGCGGGCGCGCCCTATGTCGATGCCGTGCTGGCCCAGCTTGCCCGGGGGGCGGAAACGGCTGTCCAGCGGGGCCACCCGCTGCGCGCGGTCTATCTGGGCGGCGGCACGCCCACGGCGCTGGCCACCCAAGATCTGGTGCGGCTGGTCGAGGGGCTGCGCCGCCACCTGCCGCTGGCGCCCGATTGCGAGATCACGCTGGAAGGGCGGATCGTCAGCTTTGGCCTGGAAAAGGCGCGGGCGGCTTTCGATGCGGGGGTCAACCGGATCTCGCTGGGGGTGCAAAGCTTCGATGAAAGGGTGCGGCGGCGGCTGGGGCGCAAATCGACCCGGGCCGAGACGATCCGCTTTCTCGACGGGCTGATGGCGCTTGACCGCGGTGCGGTGGTGATCGACCTGATCTATGGCCTGCCCGGGCAGGACCGCGCCACGTTCCGCGCCGATCTGCGGCAGGCGGTGGCGCTGGGGCTTGACGGGCTGGACATCTATTCGCTCAAGGCGATCCCCGGCACGCCGCTTCTGATCGCGCAGGACAAGGGCAAGCTGACCCCCGCCGCGCCCGAGGAACTGGGCCATTTCTATGCCGATGGCGCCGACGAGATGGACCGCGCCGGGTGGGAGGCGATCTCGACCACGCATTGGCGGCGCGGCACGCGCGAGCGCAGCATCTACAATCACGAGGTCAAGGCGGGCGCGCATTGCCTGGGTTTCGGGGCCGGGGCCGGGGGCAACCTGCATGGCCATGGCTATCGGCTGACGCCCGATCTGGACGCCTATCGCGCCGGGACCGCGCCGGTCGCCGGGCTGATGCGCCCCGCGCCGCTGGCCCCGGTCCACAACGCGATCAAGGCCGGGATGGAACGCGGGCGGCTGGAAGCCGCGCCCGTCGATGCCGCGCTGGCCGCCTCTGGCATCGCCGCGTGTTTCGACCGGATCGCCGCGCCGCTTCTGACCCAATGGCAGCAGGCGGGGCTGATGAAGGCGCGCGAGGGTGGCCATGCCCTGACCCTTGCCGGGCGGTTCTGGCAGGTGGCCATGACCGCGCGGCTGATGGCCTGGACCGATGCCCGGGCCACCGATTTCACCACCGAGGAGACCCAGCAATGACGACCACCCCCGATACTGCCGCCGCGATCCGCGCCGCACTTGCCGCCCATCCCGGTGCCGCACTCGAAGACATTGCCGCGCAAAGCGGCGCCAGCTTTGCCGAGGTTCTGGCCTGCCTGCCCGACGACGAGGCCGTACTGGTCCCCGGCCATCATTTCGAGGAGGCGATGGCCGAGATCACCCGCTGGGGCGAGATCACGCTGATCATCAATACCGGCGACGTGATCCTTGAGGCCAAGGGCGAACTGCCGCCGGGCAGCGTGGCGCAGGGCTATTTCAACCTGCATGGGCGCCCCATCGGCGGGCATATCCGTGCGGGCGCCTGCGCCGGGGTGGCCTTCGTCACGCGCGGGCTGTTCGGGATGGAGGCGCGCTCGGTCCAGTTTCTCGACACGCGTGGCGGGTGCCTGTTCAAGATCTATCTGGGCCGCGATGCGAACCGCGCGCTGATCCCCGCCCAGCTTGCCGCGTTCGAGGCGCTGCGCGACCGCCTTGCCTACGCGGTGCCCGCATGAGGGCCGGGCCATCATGCGCGACATGGCACGCAGCGGCACGCTTCCCATGAGCCTGCATGAATGCCTTCGGGCCCATTCGGGACAGCCCGTCCATGACGCGCGCATCCTGACCGGGGGCGGGACGGTCGCGGTGATCGTGCTGGACGGCGTGGCCTATACGTTGCGGATCACGCGGGCGGGCAAGCTGATCCTGACCAAGTGACCCGGCCTGCCGCCATGGACGGAATGTCGCGGCATTGGTTCTTGATAAAAACACTAAGGTAAGGTTTGGTGACCTTTGACACCGCCCCAAGCCAGACGCCAGGGGAATCGCTGACCGACATTGCGACGGACCACCGTCGCCCAGATTGACGAGGATCCCATGCGTCTTGATCTCCGACTTCCCGTTACGCTTGCCGCCCTGATCGGGCTTGCAGGCGCCGCGCTTGCCCATACGCCGCTGTGCTCCTGCTATGACAATGGCGACGGCACGGTGCTGTGCGAGGGCGGGTTTTCCGATGGCGCGTCGGCTGCCGGGGTCAAGATGTCGGTGATGGACGGCTCGGGCGCCGCCCTGATCGAGGGGGCAATCGACGCGAATGGCGAGTTCGTGTTCGACAAGCCCGAAGGGGCCTTCAGCGTGATCTTTGACGCGGGCGAAGGCCACCGCATCACCATTTCCTCTGACGCGATCTATTGAGGGCAGCACAATGAACCGCCTTTTCGCAGCCGCGCTTGCCGCCACGCTTGCCACCCCCGCCGCCGCGCATTTCCAGCTGATCTACGCCCCCGACCCGAATATCGAGGCGCCGGGCGATGTCACGCTGAAGCTGATCTTCTGGCACCCGATGGCGAACGGGCATGCCATGGACATGGGTACGCCGGTCGAATTCTTCTCGGATTTCCGGGGCGAGCGCACCGATCTGCTGCCCAGCCTTGCGCCGATCACCTTCAAGGGTGCGGATAACGAGGCCGCAGCCTATGAGGCCACGCTGCCCGTCCGGCGCAATGGCGACTACATCCTCGCGCTGACGCCCGCGCCCTATTACGAGGGGGGCGAGGATATCTATATCCAGCAGATCACCAAGGTCTTCTTCAACAAGGCGGGCCTGCCGACCGGCTGGAACGAACCCCTTGGCCTGCCGACCGAGATCGTGCCGCTGAACAAGCCGACCAACATCCTTGTCGGGTCCACCTTCTCGGGCCAGCTTCTGTCCGGGGGCGAACCCGTGGCGGGGGCCGAGATCGAGATCGAGTATCTGGCCGCCGAGCCCGACATGGAGACCAACACCGCTGGCGCGGCGACGGTGGGCGAGGCGCCGGGCGGCACGCTGGTCGCGATCACCGATGCCAACGGGGTCTTTACCTTCGGGATCCCGCGCGCCGGGCATTGGGGCTTTGCCGCGCTGGGCAGCGGCCCCGAAACCGAGCATGAGGGCAAGGAACTCAGCCAGGACGCGGTGATCTGGATCAAGGCCTATGATCTCGAATAGGCGTTAACCTGGGTGAAGGGGCGGCGTTCCGTGCCGCCCCGGCCCGTCGCCTGCGGTCGCTTTCCGGCCGCCGACGGGAGGCCCAGGACGCGGAACGCCCCACCCGGTTGTCGCACGCTCCCAGGAAACGGTCCCCACGAAAACGGCCTCCCAGGCAGAACGGATCCCAAGACATGAAACGCGCATTTTTCGGCCGCAACGGATGGGGCAGAGGTGGCCGGGGCACCGGCGGCGGGCAGGCGGATGGCTGCCGGGCCTGCTGGGACGGGTGCAGCCTTGACGCGCTGGCGCCCGGAACCACCTGCCGCATCCGGCGGCTGATGGGCTGCGGGCCGGTGCGCCAGCGGCTGCTGGATCTGGGCATTCGCCCCGAACGCGAGGTGACGGTTGTGCGCGCCGCGCCGCTGCTGGACCCGATCGAGCTGCGCGTGGGCGACAGTTTCATCGTCATCCGCCGCCGCGAGGCCGCCCAGATCGAGGTCGAGGATGTCTGATCGCCGCCTCGTCGCGCTGGCGGGGCAGCAGAACGCGGGCAAGTCGACGCTGTTCAACCTGCTGACCGGCCTGACCCAGCATATCGCCAATTATCCCGGCGTCACCGTCGACAAGAAATCGGGCCGCTATGCCCATGCCGGCCAGAGCGTCGAGGTGGTCGACCTGCCCGGCTGCTATTCGCTGACCTCCTATTCGCCCGAGGAACGGGTCGCGCGGAATTTCCTGATCGAGGATCGCCCCGATGTGGTGGTCAACGTGCTGGACGCCTCGAACCTGCGCCGGGGGTTGCCGCTGACCTTCCAGCTTCTGGAAATGGGCATGCCGGTGATCGTGGCGCTGAACATGATGGATGTGGCCGAGGGGCGGGGGTTGCAGATCGACCTGGCCGCGCTGGAACGGCGGCTTTGCGTGCCGGTGGTGCCGGTGATCGGGCGCAAGGGGCAGGGCGGCGAGGCGCTGAAGGCGGCGATTGCCGCTGCCCGCGACACGCGGCCCGCGACGCTGAATTACGGTGCGCTGGAACCCGCGGTTGCCGAGCTTCAGGCACGGCTTGCCGACCGGGGCGAACTGGCGGGGCTGTCGGCGCGCTGGCTGGCGGTCAAGCTGCTGGAGGCCGATATCGAGGCCGAGCGGCTTTTGGCGGACCGGCTGGACAATCCCCATCCGATCCTCGATCTGGCGCATCGGCTGCGCGCCCAGGCAGGCGGGGCCGAGGCGGCGGCCGACCGGATCGCCGCCGCGCGTGACGCTCTGGCCGCCGATATCGTGACCGCCTGCATCATCGCCACCCGGGCGGGCCATGTGCCGCTGTCGGAACGGATCGACCGGGTGGTGCTGAACCGCTTTATCGCGCCGGTCTTTCTGGTGGCCATCGTCTGGGCGATCTACCAGCTTTCCATCGTGCAGGGCTATGAACTTACCAAGGTCACATGGCCGGTGCTGGCGGGTTTTCGCAACCTTGCCGCGGGCGTGCTGCCCGATGCGGGGTTCCTGGTCGATCCGCAGGTCCGGTCGCTGGGGCTGTGGATGGTCGATTCCGTCAACACGCTGCTGAACTATGTGCCGATCTTCCTGATCCTGTTCGCGCTGATCGCGATCCTCGAGGATTCGGGCTACATGGCGCGGATCGCCTTCATCCTCGACCGCATCCTGCACCGCTTTGGCCTGCATGGGCAGTCGACGCTGCCCTTCATCCTGGCCGGCGTCTTTGCGGGGGGCTGTGCGGTGCCGGGCGTGATGGCGACCAAGGGCATTCCCGACGCGCGCGCCCGGATGGCCACGATCCTGACCGTGCCCTTCATGAACTGCATGGCCAAGATCCCGCTTTATACGCTGCTGATCAACATCTACTTCCCCGAGGCCAAGGGGTTGATGCTGTTCTACCTGTCCACCATCACCGTGATCGCGGCGCTGCTGGTTGCGAAGCTTCTGACCACATCGGTCCTGCGCCACCATGAAACCGCGCCTTTCGTGATGGAACTGCCGAACTACCACCTGCCCACGATCCGCGGCGTGGCGCAGCGCGCCTTTGACCGGACCTGGCTTTACATCAAGAAGGTGGGCACCGTGGTCGTGGCCATCGCGGTCGTGATCTATGTGCTGCTGCAATTCCCCGGCGTTCCGGCCGAGCGCGAGGTCGCCTATCAATCCCGCGCCGAGACCGCCATCGCGGACTTCTACACCGCGCTTGGCGACAACCCGCACCGGGCCGCCGTGCCCGATCAGGCCGCGCTGGTGGCGCTGGTCAATGCGGCGACCGATTATCGTGCGGCGCGCCTGAACGCAGGCGGGCGCGCGGCGGCCGAGGCGATCGACGCCCGCTTTGCCGAGCGGTTCCCCGAATTCGTGCCCTTCGTGCTGCGTGCGCAGGATGACGCTGCCCGCGCCGCCTCGGCTGCGCTGCGCGATCTGGCCAATGCGCGGACCACGCTGCGCCGCGAGATGCGCCAGGACAAGATCGAGTCGAGCTTTCTGGGCATGATCGGCCGCAGCATGGAGCCGGTGACGCAATTCGCGGATTTCGACTGGAAGATCAACGTCGCGCTTCTGGCCTCCTTTGCGGCACGCGAAAGCTCGGTCGCGACGCTGGGGGTGCTGTTCGACCAGCCCGAGGGCGAAGGCGCGCAGACGCTGGAGCAACGCATGGGCGCCGAACAGGCCGCCGAGGGGCGCAGCGCGCTGTCGGCCGTCGCGCTGATGCTGTTCTTCGCGCTTTACCCGCCCTGTCTGGCGACCGTCATCATGGTGCGGGTGCAGACCGACAGCTACCGCTGGATGGGCTTTGCCATCGTCTTCCCGACGCTTCTGGGCCTTGCGGTGGCGAGCGCCGTCTTTACCCTGGGCAGCGCATTGCAGCTGACCGGCCTTCAGACCATGACCGCGGTCTACCTGCTTGGCCTTGCGGCGCTGCTGATCGTGGCGCTGCCCAAGCCCTGGCTGCGTCTTCCCCCACGCCGAGCGGCACAGGACATGCCATGACCCCCCAGATCGACCTTGCCACCGAGACCGCCCTTGCCGGGCACGAGATCGCCCTGATCGCGCTGGCGCTTGCCGTCGCGCTGGGTTTCCTGTTCCGCGGGCTGATCCGGCGCCGCCGCGGGGCGGCACGGGCCTGTGGCGGATGCGCGGGCTGTGGCGGGGCAAGCTGCAAGGCGACCGGGCTGGACCTGCCCGGGACCACGGACCGAAGCTGAGGTCCGGGCGGATCGCCCCGACCTCAGACCTGCATTTCCTTGGTCGCGCTCAGGGTCAGTTCGGGGTGGTCGCGTGCCACGCGGTCGATATCCCATTGCAGCCGCGTCATGTAGACCGCGTCGCCATCATTGTCGGTGGCCATGTGCTGCTTGTTCTTCTGGGTGAACGCCTCGACCGCGGCCTTGTCGCCATGCACCCAGCGCGCCGAGGTGAATTGCGACGCCTCGAACCGCACCGGCAGCCCGTATTCCAGTTCGATCCGGCTGGCCAGAACCTCGAATTGCAGCGCGCCCACCACGCCGACGATGAAGCCCGAGCCCACCATCGGCTTGAACACCTTTGCGGCACCTTCCTCGGCGAACTGCATCAGCGCCTTGTCCAGATGCTTGGCCTTCATCGGGTCGCCCGCGCGGCAGACGCGCAGCAGTTCCGGTGCGAAGGACGGTATCCCCGTGACCTTCAGCGCCTCGCCCTCGGTCAGCGTGTCGCCGATGCGCAACTGGCCGTGGTTCGGGATGCCGATGATGTCGCCCGCCCATGCCTCGTCCGCCAGTTCGCGGTCGGCGGCCAGGAACATCACCGGGTTCGTCACCGCCATCGGTTTCTTCGAGCGGACATGCAACAGCTTCATCCCGCGCTGGAAATGCCCCGAGGCCAGCCGCACGAAGGCCACCCGGTCGCGGTGCTTGGGGTCCATGTTGGCCTGAACCTTGAACACGAATCCCGAGACCTGCGTTTCCTCGGGCGCGATCTGGCGGGGTTCGGCGGGCTGGATCTGGGGCTCGGGCGCATAGGTGCCGATGCCCTCCATCAACTCCTTTACCCCGAAGGAATTGATCGCCGAGCCGAACCAGATCGGCGTCATGTGCCCTTCGAGAACCTGTTGCGCATCGAGGGCGGGCAGCAATTCGCGTGCCATCGCGACCTCCTCGATCAGCTTTTCGCGCAGATCGGCGGGCACGTGCTCGGCCAGTTTCGGATCGTCCAGCCCGTCGATCCGGATCGATTCCGCCACCCGGTTCCGGTCGGCCCGATCCATCAGTTCCAGCCGCTCGTTGATCATGTCGTAGCAGCCCAGAAAGTCGCGGCCCATCCCGATCGGCCAGCTTGCGGGCGTCACATGGATCGCCAGCATTTCCTGGATCTCGTCGATGATCTCGAACGTGTCGCGCGCCTCGCGGTCCATCTTGTTGCAGAAGGTCAGGATCGGCAGATCGCGCAGGCGGCAGACCTCGAACAGCTTCTGGGTCTGGCTTTCCACGCCCTTCGCGCCGTCGATCACCATGATCGCGGCATCCACCGCCGTCAGCGTGCGGTAGGTATCTTCGGAAAAGTCGCTGTGGCCGGGCGTGTCGACCAGGTTGAAGCGGTACTTCCCGTAATCGAAGGACATCGCCGAGGCCGAGACCGAGATGCCCCGGTCCTTTTCCATCTGCATGAAGTCCGACCGCGTGCGCCGCGCCTCGCCCTTGGCGCGCACCTGCCCGGCCATCTGGATCGCGCCGCCGTAAAGCAGGAACTTCTCGGTCAGCGTGGTCTTGCCCGCATCGGGGTGGCTGATGATGGCAAAGGTGCGCCGCCGGGCGATTTCCGGCGGCAATTGGGGGCGGTTCTTGGCGGCGTCCAGCATGGGCGCGGATATAGCGGCGGGGGCAGGGGGGCGCAATCGCGTTCGAACGCGGGCGTCGGGGCGGGCCGCTACCCGCGATAGCGGTTCAGCACGAAGACCCGGATCGCCGAGGCAAGCCCGGTCCCGGGATCGCGGTTCGCGTCGATCTCGGCCGCGAGCGCGTTGATCGGTACGCCCCGTTCGGTCGCGATCTCGCGAAAGGCGGCCCAGAACGCATCTTCCAGCGACACGCTGGTGCGGTGCCCCTTGAGCGTGAGCGAGCGTTTGACCGGGCGGCCGTTCATTCGTCCTCGCGCCGGTGGGCGTCAAGCGTGTCGCGGGCGCGGGCGGCTTCGGCCGCCTCGCGCGCCTTCTGGGCCTTGGTGCGGCCGAATTTCGCGGCGTTCTCGTCGCCCCTTGCGCGTTTCTCGGCGCGCTCGCGTGCCTTGCGGGCCGCGCGCAGGTTGACGACGCCGCCCGCCATCAGTCGGACGGCCCGATCATCTGCTCGGGCCGCACCACCCGGTCAAAGGTCTCGCCATCGACAAAGCCCAGCGCGATCGCCTCCTCGCGCAGCGTGGTGCCGTTCCTGTGCGCGGTCTTGGCGACCTTGGTGGCGTTGTCATAGCCGATCTCGGGGGCAAGGGCTGTGACCAGCATCAGGCTTTCGCGCATCAGCTTTTCGATCCGCGCCTCGTTGGCCTGGATGCCGTTGAGCATCCGTTCCGTGAAGCTGTCCGCCGCATCGCCCAGAAGCTGCATGGATTGCAACAGGTTATAGGCCATCATCGGGTTGTAGACGTTCAGTTCGAAATGGCCCTGGCTGCCCGCGAACTTGATCGCCGCGTCATTGCCGATGACATGGGCGGCGACCTGGGTCAGCGCCTCGGCCTGGGTGGGGTTGACCTTGCCCGGCATGATAGAGCTGCCCGGCTCGTTCTCGGGCAGGATCAGTTCGCCCAGACCCGAGCGCGGCCCCGAACCCAGAAGGCGGATGTCGTTGGCGATCTTGTAGCACGAGCCTGCCACCGTGGCGATGGCGCCCGACAGGAACACCATCGCGTCATGGGCGGCCAGCGCCTCGAACTTGTTGGGCGCGGTGACAAAGGGCAGGCCGGTGATGCGCGCCATGTTGGCCGCCACCATCTCGCCCCAGCCCTTTTTCGTGTTCAGCCCGGTGCCGACTGCCGTGCCGCCCTGCGCCAGTTCGTGGATGCCGGGCAGCGCCATCTCGATCCGCGCGATGCCCTGACGGATCTGCTGGGCATAGCCCGAGAATTCCTGGCCCAGCGTCAGCGGCGTGGCGTCCTGGGTGTGGGTGCGGCCGATCTTGATGATGTCGCGGAACTCGTCCGACTTGCGTTCCAGCCCGTCCAGCAGCTTGCGCAGCCCCGGCAGCAGCACGTCGCGCGCGGTCATCGCGGCGGCGATATGCATCGCGGTCGGGAAGGTGTCGTTCGAGCTTTGGCCCATGTTCACATGGTCGTTCGGATGCACCGGATCCTTCGAGCCGATCACCCCGCCCAGCAATTCGATCGCGCGGTTCGAGATCACCTCGTTGGCATTCATGTTCGATTGCGTGCCCGAACCGGTCTGCCAGACCACCAGCGGGAAATGATCGTCGAACCGGCCCTCGATCACCTCGGCCGCGGCCTGCACGATGGCCTTGCCGCGGCGTTCGTCCAGCGTGCCGAGCGTCATGTTCGCCTCGGCGCAGGCCTGCTTGACCACGCCCAGAGCGCGCACGATGGCGATGGGCTGCCGCTCCCAGCCGATGGGAAAGTTCAGCAGGCTGCGCTGGGTCTGGGCGCCCCAATACCTGTCGGCTTGCACCTCCAGCGGGCCGAAGCTGTCGGTCTCGGTGCGGGTCTGGCTCATCGCGATCCTCCGGTCTGTCGTTGCCGACAGGCTATAGGCCGGGGCCGGGCGCGGGGCAATGGGCCGGGCGCGGGTCTACTTGCGGAACTTGTCCAGGCTGACCACCTCGGCCTCGCCATGCTGGGCCTCGGCGGGCACGTGGCGGTGGCCGGGGCCGTCATCGCCGTCGTCATCCTCGTCCTCGGCCTGATGGGTCTCGAAGCGCAGGCCGAACTCGACCGAGGGATCGACGAAGGTGCGGATCGCGTCGAACGGGATGTAAAGCGGCTCGGGGCGGTCGCCGAAATTCAGCGTGACCGAGAACCCGTCCAGGTTGACCTCGAGATGCTCGAACCAGTGCTGGATCACCACGGTCATCTCTTCGGGATAGCGGTCGCGCAACCAGTCCGCCAGCTCGACCTCGGGATGGGTCGTCTCGAAGGTGATGAAGAAATGATGCTCGCCCGGCAGGCCCGCGGTGGCCACGCGGTCCAGAACCTTGCGGATCAGCTCGCGCATGGCGGCATGCATCAGGTTGCCATAGTCGATCCGGTCGGACATTGCCGCTGAACCCTCGGGTTGAGTGGGCCCAGCATAGGGGATTCGCAAGGCAGGGGAAGGGGCTACGGGAAAAATCCGCTGCGACCCCGTGCGGGCGCTTTCCGGCACCCCCGGCAGCCGTGGCGGGCAGGGCGGATCAGCCGATCTTCTGGCCGCTCATCCCGATGGCGATCGAATGGGCGGGCAGGAGTCCCAGTTGTTCGAAGAAGGCGACGAAGTCGAAACTGTTATATGCCTCGGCGATCCTGTCACCCTCGTAGCGGGCCATGAGCTGGCCCATCACGCGCACCGGCTTGCCGTCGCCCGGCCGTACCGCCGAACATTCGATCAGCGCGGCCAGCCAGTCACCCGATTCCACCGTCTTGACAAGACGCAGTTGCGGCGCCTCGACCAGGTTGACCAGCGCCATCGCGAAGACGCCGATATCCTCGGGCCCCACCTGCATGTCGTCGATCAGGCCCTCAGCCTTGGACTCGTCGGTGAACAGCGTCCCGACCGCGTCGAAATCGCCCTCCAGATAGACGCGGCGATACCAGTCTTCCAGTCGTTCGGATCTGTTCATGGGCGTCCCCTTTGCGTCCCTCCGTTTGTCGCTCAGAACGGTTAGCGCAGGATGAACGGAGGCTATGGGCGCGGTGGATAACGTGCTGTCGTCAGGAGAAGTGCAGGCTTCTGTTGCCAGGTGCCTGCGAACCCCGCCTTACGTTGCTAGACGCAAGGGCTTAGATTTGGTCTTGCGGACCGCTTACGCGGCCAGCGCCACCGGAGCACGGTTGTCATTGGCAACTATCATGCTTGCACCGATAACGGTGGTAGCTCACCGGGCGAAAGCAAACCCCTTTAGACGTCCGTCGATCCTGTTTCGGCCCCATGATCCCGCCAATGTGGGATTTTGGTGGAGCCGCCGGGTACCGCCCCCGGGTCCGATCCGCTTATTACGGGCGCGTTTATCGCCATAGTCCCTTGCGAGACATTTCGAATGTAGGCGGATGGCCCGAGTCGCGCAAGGGGCGCGCCGCGACCGGGCTCAGCTTCCGGGCAGCGAGGCGCAATGCGCCCCGCCCGAGGCTTGTCCGGACCCGAGCGCCAGAAGCGGCGGCGCGGTGAACGGATCAAGCGGGCGCGAGGTGGCCAGATCGAAGCCCAGCACGCCCGCCACCGCCACCAGCAGCACCAGAACGATGGGCTTGCGGGTCATCGCCGCGCCTCCAGCCCCAGATAGGGCCTGAGCTTGATGCCGTACCACGACCCGGTAAAGGCCGCCGCAAACCAGGCCCAGCCATGCAGGCTGCCGGTCGAGACCCCGCTGAACAGCGCCCCGATATTGCAGCCAAAGGCCAGCCGCGAGGAATAGCCCAGCAGGAACCCGGCGATGATGACCGCGATCCAGGCATGGATCGGGTGGCCCGTGACCTTGGCGCTGAGCCCGTCACGCCACCAGGCGGCCAGTGCCGCGCCCGCGATCAGGCCCAGATCGGTCAGCGAGGTGATGTCGGTCAGAAGGCTCTGTTCGATCCGTTCCACGTTGGAGGGCGCCGACCAGAAGGCCGAGCCCGACAGATCGGCCCCCATCGCCACCGCGCCCTTGGCGACCCACAGCCCCAGCCCGTAGACCACGCCCCAGGGCTGGCCCGCGACCACCAGATGCAGGATCGCCAGCCCCGCCAGGATCAGCGCCGCCGCCCAGAGCCGGCCGGGCAGCATCCGCTTGCCGGGTTCGGCCACCGCCAGCGCGATCCCCGCCACCGCCGCCAGCGCGACCAGCGTCAGCGCCAGCCCCGCGCCCCCCGACAGCGCCGCCACGGGCAGGCTGCCGAGCCCGGTCCACCAGGTCAGGTGATAGGCCCCGGCGAAACTGCCGATGCAGAAGAAGGGCAGGGCAACCGCGCTGACGAGATTGCCCGAACCCGCATTGACCAGCGTGCCCGAGCCGCAGCCCAGCACGATCTGCATGCACAGCCCGAAGACGAAGGCGCCGCCGATCATCGCATAGCCGACCGGCGCATGCGCCCCCATCAGTTCGGTCGGGTTGGCGGCCAGCAGCGGAAAGGCGATCAGCGCCACCAGCCCGATGCAGATCATCTGCGCCACGATGCCGGTTGCGTCGCGGAACAGGATCAGCCGCCGCCACGGCCCGGTAAAGCCGAAGCGCAACCCCTCCATCACGATGCCGAAGCCCAGCCCGATCAGCAGAAGTGCGCCGTAGCGCGGCCCGGCCAGCGCCGCGACGGCCAGCGCCGCGGCCAGTGCCGTCAGGACCGCCAGCGCGCGCCCCCTCAGCCGCGGCGTGCTCTGCGTTGCGAGCGTGGTATCGGTCATGGGTGCCTCAATACTTGCCGGTCACCCGGTTCCACAGGTTGCGCACCGGCCCCGGCACATTCGCCATGGGATTACCGGAATTCGCCCAGCCGACCATCGAGTCGGGGTAAAGCCGCACGCCCTCGATGCCTGCGAGTTCGCTCAGCGCGAACCAGTTGGTCGCGGCCCAATGGCCCGTGTTGCAGAAGGACACCAGCCGGTCATCCTGATCGAACCCGTTGAGCGCGGCCAGCCGCTGCACCATTTCGGGTTCGATCCGCGAGGGCGCGGTGCCGAACCAGCCCGAATGGGTGAAATAGCGCGATTGCGGCAGCGTGCCGGGCCGGGCGGCGGCGTCATGCTTGGCGTTGCCTTCCCAGAACTCGGCGGGCCGGGCGTCGATCAGTTCGCCGGACTGGCCGCCTGCCACGATCGCCTCGATATCGGCGGTCGTGGCCAGCCATTCGTCGGAAAAGCTGATCGTGATGTCGCTGGGCGTGGGCGCGACCGGGCCGGTCTCGACCGGCAGATCGGCCGCCAGCCAGGCATTCATGCCGCCATTCAGGATCGCCAGAGGCGCGACGCCGCTGGATTTCAGCGTCCAGTAGACCCGCGCGGCCGAGCCGAAATCGGTCTGGTCGCTGCCCTGATAGACGATCACCGTGGGGCGGTCATGGGTTACGCCCACCGCGCGCAGCACTTCGGTCAGCCGGTCCTCGGGCACCAGCGCGCCGGGATTCTCGGCCGGGCCGCGGAACAGGTTGTAGGGCGCATGGACCGCGCCGGGGACGTGCCCGGCCTCGAACAGGGTCTGCTCGCTGCCCTCGACCTTGCCGGGGCGGATGTCGAGGATCAGCGGATCCAGCGTCTCGCGCGCTTCGGCAAGGGCAGGGGCCTCGATCAGAGGGCCGAATTCCTGGGTCTCTGCCCGCAGCGGCAGCGCCGCAAGGGCCAGGGTGATGGCGAGGGAAGGCAGGTGTTTGGTCATGTCGGTCACCTCTTTCTGATGGGCCGAACCTGTGGCGTGGTATCGCGCGGCGCAATACCGCATGGCGCGACTCAGACTAGCGTGAAACCCGCAGAAAATCGCCCGTTCTTTGCATCATCGTTTTCAGGTGCATTTTTTCGCCCGTCCTTGCGGTTGCGGGAAACCGGTTGCGCGGGCAGGCGGGAAAAAAGGATGCGGGCGTGACATTCCGGCCTCAGCCGGGGACGCGAAGGGGGCCGCCCCCCGGCAAGGGAGGCGGCGGCAGGCGGGATCAGAACCCGGCCTTGATCTTTTCGAACTCGGCGGACTGGCGTTCGCGCAGTTGGCCCGGCATCGGCAACTGGGTCAGGACCGGCGCCGAGATCGGCCCCAGACCGACCTCGGTCAGCGCCTCGTCGCCGATCTCGGCCATCGAGGCGGCGTTGGAATGGCCGAAGCCCGCCGCCAGCAGCCCCTCGGTCGAGGACGGATCGAGCAGCGCGTTGATGAAGTCATAGGCCTTGTCGACCGAGCCCTGGCCATCCTTGAGCTTGGCATAACCGCACATCCACAGCGACGAGCCTTCGACCGCCTCGCGCTGATAGCCGATGGGGAAGCCCTGTTCGGCCATGGTGGGCACCGTCTCGTTCCAGGCCCAGGCGATCAGCACCTCGCCCGTGGCTAGAAGCTGCGCCAATTCGGCGGGGTCCACCCAGTAGGTGCGCAGGTTCGGATGCACCTCGCGCAGCCAGGCCGAGGCGGCAGCGAACTGCGCGTCGGTGGCTTCGGTCCAGTCGGTGGTGCCCGTCGCCAGATAGGCCAGCGCATAGATGTCGTCCACGTTGTCGGGCAGCGCGACACGGCCGGCATAGTCGGGGTTCAGGAAGACCTGAAGCGAGGCGACGGCCTCGGCGGGCACCTGATCGGTGTTGTAGGCGATGCCGGTCGAGCCGAAATCGGTCGGCACGAAGAACACCTCGCTGGCATCGACCAGCGCCTTGCCCTTCAGCTCGGCATTCACGTCGGCCCATGCCGGAATGCGGCTGGTGTCCCACGGCGCCAGGATGCCCGACTCGACCCATTTCGTCACCGAGCCCGCGCAAAGATGGCTGACATCGGCCTTGAAGCCCGAGCGCAGCTTCTGGAAGGCTTCCTCCTCGTCGCCGAAGAACGAGAAGCTGGGCGCCTGGCCGTGCGCCTCGATGTATTTCGAGTGGAAGGCGGGGTTTTCGAACCCGGAATAGTCCAGGACCAGCAATTCGGGATCGGCAGCCAGTGCGGCAGAGCCGATCAGCGTGGCGGCGGAACAGGCGAGGAAGGTGCGCATCGTCATTCGTCATCCCTGTGTCTGTGAGGGGAAGGGTGGCGGCACGCTAGCGATGCGCTGTCGCCCGCTCAAGGGAAATAGGGGGGACTCGCAACCGGCTCACGGCTCTGTCAAAAGGGGTGAGACCAAGGAGGGCAGGATGGGCGGGACGCTGGTGACGGCCGACTGGTGCCGGATGATGGCACGTTACAATCGCTGGCAGAATCGCGCCGTCTTCGAGGCCGCGGGCGCCTTGCCGCTGGAGGCGCGCGAGGCGGATAGCGGTGCGTTCTGGCGCTCGATCCGGGGGACTTTGTCGCACCTGCTCTGGGCCGATCACGTCTGGATGGCGCGGCTTGACGGCTGGGACGCGCCCGATCCGGCGCTGGCCGACAGCGGCGATTTCGTCCCCGACTGGGCCGATCTGCGGTCCAAGCGGCAGATCACCGACGCGCGGATCAGCCGCTGGGCGCAGGCGCTGACCGACGGGGCGCTGGCGGATGATCTGGTCTGGTACTCGGCGGCGGCAGAACGCATGGTCACGCTGCCGCGCGCGCTGTGCGTGGCACATATGTTCAACCACCAGACCCATCACCGCGGCCAGATCCACGCGATGCTGACCGCCGCCGGGTCCGATCCGGGGCCCACCGACCTGTTTCTGATGCCCGATCTTGCGGGCTGAGACCGAGGGAGAGAGCGAATGTTCAAGGCGCTGGTCGTCGAGAAGGACGAGGATGGAAAGACCCGGGCGGGCGTGCAGGAGCTGGACGAAAGCCGCCTGCTGCAGGGCGAGGTGACGGTTGCGGTCGAATATTCCACGCTGAACTACAAGGACGGGCTGTGCATCGGACCGGGCGGCGGGCTGGTGCGGAATTATCCGCATGTGCCGGGGATCGACTTTGCCGGCGTGGTCGAAGACAGTGCCGACCCGCGCTATGCCCCCGGCGACCGCGTGGTGCTGACCGGCTGGCGCGTGGGCGAAAGCCATTGGGGCGGCTATGCCCAGAAGGCGCGCGTGGCGGCCGACTGGCTGGTGCCGCTGCCCGAGGGGCTGACGACGCGCGCGGCGATGGCGGTGGGCACGGCGGGCTTTACCGCGATGCTGGCCGTCATGGCGCTGGAGGATCACGGGCTGAAACCGGGCGACGGGCCGGTGCTGGTGACGGGGGCCGCGGGGGGCGTCGGTTCGGTCGCGACGGCGATCCTGGCGAAACTGGGCCATGAGGTCGTCGCCGTCACCGGACGCCCCGAGACGGAAAGCTATCTGCGCGATCTGGGGGCTGCGCGCATCCTGCCGCGCGAGGAACTGACCGAGGTCACGAAGAAACCGCTGGAAAGCGAGACCTGGGCGGGCTGCGTCGACTCGGTGGCGGGCGCGATGCTGGGGCGCATCCTGAAGCAGATGAAATACCGCACGTCCGTTGCCGCGGTGGGGCTGGCCGGGGGCGCGGTGATCGAGGGCGCGCTGATCACGCCCTTCATCCTGCGCGGGGTCAACCTTCTGGGCATCGACAGCGTGCTGAGGCCGCAACAGGACCGTCTGCGCGCCTGGAACCGGATCGCGACGGATCTGCCGATGGACAAGCTCGAGGCGATGATCCGGCCCGCGGTGCTGGCCGATCTGCCCGCGCTTGGCGCCGATATCCTCAAGGGTCGCGTGCAGGGGCGGGTTGTGGTGGATGTGAACGCCTGACCCTGATCGCGCCTAGCGCGAAGTCATGGTATTTCAAGGCTTTGCAAGCTGCCCGCCCGCCGTCTAGACAGGCAGGACAACAGATGCCCGACAGCGCCGGAGCCAAGATGGTCGCGCTCGATCCCGAGTTTGTCCGCAACCAGTTCCCGGCCTTCCGGCAAAAGGAACTGCGCGACAAGGTGTTCTGCGAGAATGCGGGCGGATCCTATGTCTGCCGCTATGTGATCTGGCGCATCCACCGCTATTTCAACGAACGCCGCGTGCAGCCCTATGGCGCCTATCCGGCCTCGCAACAGGCGGGCGCCGAGATGGACGAGGCGCGGCTGCGGCTGGCCGCCCATATGGGCGTGGCCCGCGACGAGGTGCATTTCGGTCCCTCGACCTCGGCCAATACCTATGTGCTGGCCCAGGCGTTCCGACAATGGCTGCCCGCAGGCGCGGCGATCGTGGTCACCGATCAGGATCACGAGGCGAATTCCGGGGTCTGGCGGCGGCTGGCCGAGGATGGCGGGATCGAGATCCGCGAATGGAAGGTCGATCCCGGCACCGGCCATCTGGACCCCGGCGCGCTGGCCGCGCTGCTGGATCGGCGGGTGCGGCTGGTCTGTTTCCCGCATGCCTCGAACATCCTGGGCGAGGTGAACGACGTGGCCGCGATCTGCCGGATGCTGCGCAGCGCAGGTGCGCTGAGCTGTGTTGACGGGGTGGGCTATGCCCCCCATGGCTTGCCCGATATCCGCAGGCTCGGGGCCGATATCTACCTGTTCTCGACCTACAAGACCTATGGGCCCCATCAGGGCGTGATGGTGATGCGGGGCGAGCTGGCGCATCGGCTGCCGAACCAGGGCCATTGGTTCAACGCCGCCGATACCGTCAAGCGGTTCAACCCAGCCGGGCCGGACCACGCCCAGATCGCCGCCTGCGCCGGGATCGCGGATTACATCGACGCGATTTATGACCACCATTTCCTGGGCGGGCGGGATGCACGGGGGCGGGCGGACAAGGTGGCGGAACTGTTCCGCCAGCAGGAAACCGCGATCCTGACGCCGCTGATGGAGTATCTTGCCGGCCGGCCCAGCCTGCGGGTTCTGGGGCCGAAGCGGGCGGATAGGCGGCTGCCGACCGTCTCGGTCGCCCTGTCCGAACCCGCCGCGCAGGTGGCCGAGCGGTTGGCGCGGCATGGCATCTTGGTGGGCGGGGGCGATTTCTATGCGCGGCGTCTGTTGCAGGCGATGGGGGTGGATCCGGCCCGGGGCGTTCTGCGGCTCAGCCTGTTGCATTACACCCAGCCCGCAGAGGTTGACCGCCTGATTACCGCGCTAGATTGCGAACTCTGACCGCGGCAACCCCCCGGAACCCCGATGCCCGACGCCTCTCCGATCCTGTGGTGGGTCCGCCGCGACCTGCGCCTGGCGGACAATCCCGCGCTGGCGGCGGCCTGCCGTTCGGGCCGCCCGGTGATCCCGGTCTTCATCCATGACGAGCTGGTGGCGGGTCTGGGTGCGGCGGCGAAATGGCGGCTGGGGCAGGGGGTCGAGCATTTCGCGCGGATTCTGGGCGCGCGCAATTCGCGGCTGATCCTGCGTCGCGGCGCGGCGCTGGAGGTGCTGCGCGCGCTGGTGGCCGAGACCGGGGCGGGCGCGGTGATCTGGTCGCGCGCCTATGACCCCGACAGCGTTGCCCGCGACAAGGCGGTGAAGGCCGAGCTTAGCGCCGACGGGATCGAGGCGCGGTCGGTTCCGGGGTTCCTGCTGTTCGAGCCCTGGACGGTCGAGACCGGGCAGGGGGCGTTCTATCGGGTCTATACCCCGTTCTGGAAGGCGGTGCGCGACCGCCCCGTGGCCGAGCCGCAGCCCGCGCCGGGCATCATACCGCGCCCCGAACGCTGGCCCACCACCGACGAGATCGAGAACTGGCGCATGGCGGCACCGATGCGCCGGGGCGCCGCGGTCGTCGCGCGCCATGCCCGCATCGGAGAGGAGGCGGCGCAGGACCGGCTGGGCGTCTTTGTCGAGGAACGGATCGCCGACTACAAGGAACGGCGCGACTTTCCTGCCGCCAATGCCACCTCGCATCTGTCCGAGAACCTGACCTGCGGCGAGATCTCGCCCCGCACCCTCTGGCATGCGGGGCTGGCGGCGATGGATGCGGGCAAGGCGGGCGCCGAGCATTTCCTCAAGGAAGTCGTCTGGCGCGAATTCGCCTGGCATCTGATGTGGCACAGCCCGCAGATCGCGACGGCCAACTGGCGCGAGGGCTGGGACAGCTTCCCCTGGTCCACCGACGAGACCACCCCCGAGGTGACTGCCTGGAAACAGGGCCGCACCGGCATCCCGCTGGTCGATGCCGGGATGCGCGAGATGTATGTCACGGGCAGGATGCACAACCGCACAAGGATGATCGTCGCCTCCTACCTGACCAAGCATCTGATGACCCATTGGCAGGTCGGGCTTAGATGGTTCGCCGATCATCTGACAGACTGGGATCCGGCGGCGAATGCGATGGGCTGGCAATGGGTTGCGGGCTCTGGCCCCGATGCGGCGCCCTATTTCCGCATCTTCAACCCGGTCAGCCAGGTGGCGAAGTTCGACCCCGATCACGCCTATCTCGACGCCTGGATCGCCGAGGGCCGCGCCCGGCCGTCGGCCACGGCGCTGTCCTATTTCGAGGCGGTGCCGCTGTCCTGGGGACTGTCGCCTGACGACAGCTATCCCGCCCCGATCGTCAGCGCAGAGGAGGGGCGCCGCCGCGCCCTGGCCGCCTATGAGGCGCGCAGCGGCTGAGAGGCATTGCGCGGCCGCGCGTGCATCTGCAAGAAAACCAATAAAAGGGGAACGAGGGAGCCGGGATGAGTGTCCTGACAACGACAAGAGGGCAGGCCAACCTGCCGCGCTATTTTTCGCAGGTTTTCGATGTGGCCTGTTCCATGGGCCATGGGCGGCTGGATTTCGTGCTGCCCGACGGGCGGCGGTTCCGCGCCGAGGGGCGCGCCCCGGGGCCGGTGGCGGAACTCGACATCCACGATCCGGACGTCTTTGCCCGGCTGATCCGCGAGGGCGATCTGGGCTTTTGCGAAGCCTATCTGGACGAGGGATGGTCCACGCCGGACCTGATGGCCTTCATGGATCTGGTCCATGCCGACAATGACGAACTGTTCGACGGCTTCCCCGGCATGGGGCTGGTGCGCGCCTATGAGCGGTTCCGCTTCTGGCTGCAACGCAACACAAGACGCCAGGCCAGGAAGAACATCGCCGCCCATTACGATCTGGGCAATGATTTCTACGGGCTCTGGCTTGACGAGAGCATGACCTATTCCTCGGCGATGTTTCTGACCGGCCAGGAAAGCCTGGAGGCGGCGCAGGAACGAAAGTACGCCTCGATGGTCGATGAAATGGGGGTGAAGCCCGGCGATCATGTGCTGGAAATCGGCTGCGGCTGGGGTGGGTTCGCGGAATATGCCGCCGGCAAGCGGGGCTTGCGCGTGACCGGCTTGACGATCAGCCGCGAACAGCACGATTACGCGGTCGAGCGCATCCGCCGCGCGGGGCTGTCGGACCGGGTCGAGATCAGGTTGCAGGATTACCGCGACGAGGCCGGGCGCTATGACGGCATCGCCTCGATCGAGATGTTCGAGGCGGTGGGCGAGAAATATTGGCCGGTCTATTTCGCCAAGCTGCTCGACTGCATGAACCCGGGCAGCCGGGCGACGCTTCAGATCATCACCGTGCAGGAACGCCGCTTCGAGATTTACCGCAAGGGCGTGGATTTCATCCAGAAATACATCTTCCCCGGCGGCATGCTGCCCAGCCACACGATCCTTGGTGATCTGGCGCGGGCCGCCGAGCTTGAGGTGACCCGCTCGGTCGAGTTCGGCGAAAGCTATTCGCTGACGCTGCGCCGCTGGCACGAGACGTTCAACGCCCGCTGGGACGAGGTGTCGGCGCTGGGCTTCGATGCGCGCTTCCGGCGCATGTGGAACATGTATCTCACATCTTGCGCGGCGACCTTCCACAGCGGAAACTGCGACGTGACCCAGTTCACCGTCACGAGACCCGCCTGATCCATGCCCACCGCCGCCAAACTCGTCGCTGCCCTGCTGTTCGCAGCGGTGGCGTGGTTCACCTCGGACGCCCTTGTTCCGGTGTTTCCCGAGGGCACGAACCTGGGCAAGTTCACCTATGTGAACACTGCGATCGGGCTGCTGGCGGGCTGGTTAGTGATGGGGCGTCTCGCGGGCGAGGGCTATGGGGTGGCGGTGGCCTCGGGGGTGCGCACCTCGGCGGTTCTGGCCTTCTATGCGCTGCTGGCCCATTCGATCTACGAGATGCTGCGCATGGCCACGCGGCTGCGCTTTGACGGGATCATGGATGCGCTGACCGGCACGGTCGAGTTGATGGCCAGGAACGGCCTGATGCTGGTCACCGCCCCGGTAGCAATGGGGATCCTTGTCGGCGGGGGGATTCTGGCCGCCATTGTCGTCGAGTTCATAGCGCATCGCTGGAACTGAGGGGGGCGTCCTGGACCGGCTGTTCTTTTACGGCACGCTCTGCCATGTGCCGCTTCTGGCCCGCGTTCTGGACCGGGCCGAGACAGACCTTGTGCTGACGCCCGCCCGTCTGGCCGATCATGCGGTCCGCTGGGTCGAGGGCGAAAGCTTTCCCGCGATCCACCCCGCGCCGGGTGCGGTGGCCGAAGGGCTCTGTCTTGAGGATGTGGGGCCGGAGGCGCGCGCGCGTCTGGACTATTACGAGGGCGGCTATGGCTATGCGCTGGCCGCGGTGACGGTCGAGACCGCCGCAGGCCCGCGCGCGGCGCAGGTCTATCTGCCCCGCGGCCCCGCCCCGCAGACCGGCGCGGCCTGGAACCTGGCCGAGTGGCAGGCGCACTGGGGCGAGATTGCGACCCTCGCCGCCGATGAGGTGATGCTGGGCTATCCCGGCCGCGATCCTGCCGTTAATGCAAGGCGTTACCGGATGATCCTTGCACGCGCCGCCGCCCGCATCCGGGCCCGTGAACCGGCGCCTGCGACCCTGCGCCGTCCCACGCGGCCCGGCGATATCCAGGAACTCGCGCGCAGCCAGCCCTATGCCAATTTCTTTGCGGTCGAGGAATACGATTTCCGCCATCGCCGCTTTGACGGGGCATGGAGCCCGGCGGTGAACCGCGCTGCCTTCTTCTCGGCCGATGCGGCCACGGTGCTGCCCTATGACCCGGCGCGCGATGCGGTGCTGCTGATCGAACAGTTCCGCGTCGGCCCCTATGGCAGGGGCGACAGCGAATGCTGGTCGATCGAGGCCATTGCCGGGCTGATCGACCCCGGCGAGACGCCCGAGACCACCGTGCGGCGCGAGGCGGTCGAGGAGGCGGGGATCACGCTGGGCACCCTGCACAGGGTCTATGGCTACTATCCGTCCCCGGGCGCCAAGACCGAGTTCATCTATTCCTTCGTCGCCGAGGCCGACCTGCCCGAAGGCAGCGGCGGGCTGGGCGGGCTGGCCGCCGAGGACGAGGATATCCGCGCCCATGTCGTGCCCCTTGCCCGCGCGATGGACCTGATCGAGACCGGCGAGATCGGCAATGCCCCGCTGATCCTGTCGCTGCTGTGGCTTGCACGGAACCGTGAGAGGCTGCGCCCTTCGCCTTGAGTTCCCGCGCCTGCCCCCGTAGCACTATACGAAACGGGAGGCGAAGGGCGCATGGATATCGGCAGGGATCTTGCGGGTCTGATCGGCAACACGCCGCTTCTGCGGCTGAACGGCCCGTCCGAGGCGACGGGCTGCGAGATACTCGGCAAGGCCGAGTTCATGAATCCCGGCCAGTCGGTCAAGGACCGGGCCGCGCTGTGGATCATCCGCGATGCGGTGGCGCGCGGCGCGCTGCGGCCCGGCGGCACCATCGTCGAGGGCACGGCGGGCAATACCGGCATCGGGCTGGCGCTGGTTGGCGCGTCGATGGGCTTTCGCACGGTCATCGTGATCCCCGAGACGCAAAGCCAGGAAAAGAAGGACATGCTGCGGCTGGCCGGCGCCGCGCTGGTCGAGGTTCCCGCCGCGCCCTATTCGAACCCGAACAATTTCGTGCGCTACTCGGCCCGGCTGGCCGCGCGTCTGGCCGAGACCGAACCGAACGGCGCGGTCTGGGCGAACCAGTTCGACAATGTGGCCAACCGTCAGGCCCATCTCGACAGCACCGGCCCCGAGATCTGGGACCAGACCGGGGGCAGGGTGGACGGCTTCATCTGCGCGGTGGGCTCGGGCGGTACGCTGGCGGGGGTGGCAATGGCGTTGCAGCCCCGCGGCGTGAAAATCGGTCTGGCCGATCCCGAGGGGGCCGCGCTTTACAGCCATTACACCACGGGCGTTCTGAAATCCGAAGGCTCGTCGATCACCGAGGGGATCGGACAGGGCCGGATCACCGCCAATCTGGAGGGGCTGACGCCCGATTTCTGCTGCCGCGTCCCGGACAGCGAGGCGCTGCCCGTCGTCTTTGACCTGCTTGAAAAGGAAGGGCTTTGCCTTGGCGGCTCGTCCGGGATCAACGTGGCGGGCGCGATGCGCATGGCGCGCGAGATGGGGCCGGGGCATACCATCGTGACCGTGCTGTGCGACTACGGCACACGCTATCAGTCGCGCCTGTTCAACCCCGCCTTCCTGCGCGAAAAGGGCCTGCCGGTGCCGCATTGGCTGGACGGCCCAACCCGTGCGCTGCCCGCGATGTTCGAGGCATGACGCGCCTCGTTCGGGTCTTTGCGCTGGTCCTGCTGGCCGCGCTTGCCGCGCCCGGGCTGGCGCCGCCGGGCCTTGCCCAGCAATCCGCCCCCGCGGCCGAGGACGCCACGCTGGACCTTGGCGCCTGGGAACAGCTTGCCTCCCGCGCCGAGCAGGCGCTGGCATCTGGCCGCGACAGCGATGCCGCGCTGGCCGAGCTGCGGGCGCAGCTTGTCGACTGGCGCACCCGGCTTCTGACCGCGCAGGGCACCAATGCGGCGCGGATCAAGACGCTGCGCGACCAGATCGCCGCGCTTGGCCCCGCACCGCCCGAGGGCGAGACCGAGCCCGCCGAGATCGCCGCGCGCCGGGCCGAACTGAACCGCCAGCTTGCCGACATGCAGGCCCCAGCACTTCGGGCGGTCGAGGCGCATAGCCGTGCCGACGGGTTGATCCGCGAAATCGACGCCGTGATCCGCGAGCGCCAGACCAGCAAGCTTCTGGAACTCGGGCCGATGCCCTTCAACCCGACGAACTGGGCAATGGGCGCCGAGGCGCTGCGCCAGACCGGCATGGCGATGTTCGTCGAACTGGCCGAAGCCTGGACCACCCCGGCGGGACGCGACACGTTCCGCGAGGATCTGCCCGTCACGATCCTGTTCCTGGCCATGGCGGGCGTGCTGCTGGCCCGCGGGCGGCGCTGGATGGAACAGTTGTCGGACCGGCTGATCCATACCAGCCGCAGCCGGGGGCGGACGGTCTTTTCCTCGTTGCTGTCGCTGGGCCAGATCGTGCTGCCGACGCTGGGGCTGGTGCTGCTGGTGGCCGCGCTGCGGTCGACCGGACTGGCCGGGGACAGGGTCTCGGAGGTTCTGGCGGCGATCCCGATCCTGGGCCTGACCTTTTTTACCGCGCGCTGGCTGGGTGGCCGCGTCTTTGCCGATCACTCGGTCTCGCGCCGCCTGTTCGACCTGCCGCCCGAGCGCATGACCGAGGCGCGTTTCCACGCCAAGGGCATGGGGTTTGTGATCGTGCTGGCCGGGCTGCTGGGCCTGTTGGGCGAGATCGGCGATTTCCCCCGCGAAGCCAGAACGGTGCTTGGCCTGCCGCTGGTGGTGGCGGGGGGGCTTCTGCTGATCCGCGTGGGCCAGATCCTGCGCGCACAGGCCCGGATCGTGCCCGAGGGCGACCAGACGCGCCCCTATCGCAACCGGGTGATCGGGCTGATCGGCCGCGCGGCGATTGGCTTCGGTCTGCTCGGCCCCGTGCTGGGGGCGATTGGCTACAAGGAGGCGGCGGATTTCCTGACCTATCCACCGATCCTGACGCTGGCGCTTCTGGGCCTTCTGATGGTGCTGCAACGGTTCGTGGGCGATCTTTATGCGCTGCTGATCGGGCAGGACGATTCCGAAAGCGCCTCGGACGCGCTGATCCCGGTGCTGATCGGGCTGATGCTGGCCGTGCTGGCGCTGCCGGTGCTGGCGCTGATCTGGGGCGCGCGGGTGGCCGACCTGACAGAGATCTGGGCGCGCTTCACCACCGGCTTCGCGCTGGGCGACACCCGCATCTCGCCCGCCGATTTCCTGACCTTCGCCATCGTCTTTGCCATCGGCTACGGGCTGACGCGGCTGGTGCAGGGCACGCTGCGCACCACGGTCCTGCCCAAGACCAGGATCGACCCGGGCGGGCAGACCGCCATCGTCTCGGGGCTGGGCTATGTCGGGATCTTCCTGGCCGCACTGGTCGCGATCACCACCGCGGGCATCGACCTGTCCTCGCTGGCCATCGTCGCCGGGGCGCTGTCGGTGGGCATCGGCTTCGGGCTGCGCACCGTGGTCGAGAATTTCGTCTCGGGCATCATCCTGCTGATCGAGCGCCCGATCAGCCAGGGTGACTGGATCGAGGTCGGTGGCGTGATGGGCACCGTCCAGGACATTTCGGTGCGCTCGACCCGGATCCAGACCTTCGACTGGACCGACGTGATCGTGCCCAATGCCGATCTGATCTCGGGGCGAGTGACGAACTGGACCCGGCAGAACCTGACCGGACGGGTGATCCTCAAGGTCGGCGTCGCCTATGGCTCCGACACCCGCAAGGTCGAGAGGGTGCTGCGAGAGATCGGCGAGGCGCATCCCCTGGCGATGATCAACCCGCCGCCATCGGTGGTGTTCCAGGGCTTCGGCTCGGACGCGCTGGAATTCGAGCTGCGCGTGGTGCTGCGCGACATCAATTACGGCCTGTCGGTCCGGACCGAGCTGAACCACGAGATCGCCCGGCGCTTTACCGAAGAGGGGATCGACCTGCCCTTTGCCCAGCGCGACATCTGGCTGCGCAACCCCGAGGTGCTGGTGGGGCTGCTCGGCCCGGCCGCCGCCGCCCAGGGCCCCGCCCCGCCGCCACCGCCCCGCCAGGAGGACGAGCCCCAGCCCGAGCCGCAAGACGACTTAGGCGATGGACCCGAGGATGCCGGCGGCCCCGATAGCGGCGGACCCCGGTGACCGAACCGGTATCCCGGCGCCCCGCGCCGCCAATCGCAAGGCAATCCTGCCCGTTCACGCGGTCGCAAAGGCGTTCCATACCCCGTGGACGCGCCCGGACAAAGTCGCACTTGCACAAGCCCCCCGCACAAGGGTACAGAGGCGCCCACGGAGAGGTGGCCGAGTGGTCGAAGGCGCACGCCTGGAAAGTGTGTAGGCGGGAAACCGTCTCCAGGGTTCGAATCCCTGTCTCTCCGCCATTTCCTTCTAAATCAACGACTTAAGAGTTGGACAGGCAAGTGCGACACAAAGTGGAGCACCACGCCCATGAAACTGTCCGCCTTCCTTTCGCCGTCGCGCCACGGGGTCTACTATTTTCGCTGGCCCTTGCCTTCGCCCGACCGCAAAAGCCGCCGCACCGTCAGGATTTCCCTGCGCACGAAGTGCCCAGATCGGGCTGGCGATCTGGCCCGTCATCTTGCATCATGCGGGCGATTGGTTCGGGATAACAAGGCATTGGCGAGGCTCAGACAAGACGAGATGCGCGAGATGGTGCGAAGCTACTTCGCGGCTTCGCTGGATGCGTATGTCGAGAAGCTGAACGATACCGGCCTGCCGGATCGGTCCCTTGACGCCCTGCGCCAAGAACTCGCTGCCCATGAGGACGCCGCAGAGGGCCATGAAGACCTGTCGGACATGTTCTTTGACCCGGACGCCTTCCGGGCCTCAGCGGGCCTCACAGACGCGCAATGGGCCGAGAATGCCCCGTCCCTGCGCCACGAGATGCGCAAGGCCCGCCGTGACCAGATCAGAGAGTTTCTGAGCCGCGCTGAGAGCCTTGAGGGCTACTCCTTCAGCGAACATGCCCAGACCGCGCCGAAGCCGTCACAGGCCCGCTCCGCGTCTCTGAGCGCGGCCATCGCAGATTTCAAAGCCGAGCATGGGCCTCAATGGTCGCAGGAGATGCGGAACAAGGCGGATGCTTACCTTGCGCTGCTGGTGGAGCATTTCGGACCGGACCGCGCGATGGACCAGATCAGCCGCCAAGACGCCGCCGACATGAAGAAGCTGGTTCAATCCCTGCCCGCCAACCGCAAGACCAAGCCCGAAACCCGCGACCTGAGTTTGCAGGACGCCATCGCCGTTCCCGGCTTGCCCAAGATGGGTGTGAAGACCGTCAACAGTTACATCGACATGTTCCGCCGCTTCTGGGACTGGGCGGAACGGCACGGGCGCGCGCCTCACAAGCTGTTCGACGGCATGAAGGTTGCGAAGGCCAAGCAAGCCGCAGAGAAGCGCAAAGCCTACAGCAAGGAACAGCTTTCCCGCCTCTACGTCGAGTTGACGGAAAACCGGTCCGGGCTGGTTAAGCCCGGCTTATTCGTCCAATTCGGCCGGAAAAGTTGCGTGCGCCTGAAAGCGCTGTAGTTTCAAGCTGCTAGACCAGA
>NZ_WJPO01000026.1 GCF_009649175.1 Rhodovulum strictum
ATCCCGACGTCATCGAACGCATCATGGCCGACGAGAAGAACCACTGAGGCAAGACGGCCCTCGGCGGAGCCTTACCGCCTCTCACATTATCCCGTGGAAGGATTGCACGACGGACGCGGAGCGGCTCGACGTTCACAATGGTTTGCTGCTTTCTGCATTGTGGGACGCTGCCTTCGTAAGCGAGGGTTTTTCCCCATCGGAACAGTGCTTGCGGAGGTGCGCGCCGGCAGGGCTGTGGAGGGATCGATTGCAGTTTAAGCTGCAGCTTTGATTGCAGCCTTGCCGAAGTGCCATGGCAGAAGCGCGTCGATGTCCGAGTTGGGATGGCCGGCGGCGATGGCTTCCAGGGTGGCCTTGAGCCAGGCATAAGGCTCGACGCCGTTCAGCTTGCAGGTCTCGATGACCGAGGCGAAGCGGGCCCAGGATCGACCGCCCTCGTCATGCCCCGCGAAGAGGGCATTCTTTCTTCCGAGAGTCACCGGGCGAATTCGGTTCTCGACAGGGTTGGAGTCCATCTCGACGCGGCCGTCCCGGGTGAAGAGGACGAGGCCATCCCAGTGCTCCAGCGCGTAGGCCAGGGCCCTGCCGAGGTCGGACTTCGTCGAGATGCGGGCCGCCTGCTGTTTCAACCATTCGTGCAGGTTCTCGAGCAGCGGCACCGCGCGTGCCTGACGGACGGCCCGGCGCTCCTCGGGGGGCTGGCCGCGGATGTCCTTCTCGATGGCATAGAGCGCCGCGATGCGCTTGAGCGCCTCGTCCACCAGGGGCGAGCCGGCCTTGGGACGCGCGTCGATCAGCTTGCGCCGGACATGTGCCCAGCAGAAGGCCAGCGTCAGGGGTGCCCCTTCGGCGCGCCGGCCATCGGCGAGGCGGTCGTAGCCCTTGTAGCCGTCGACCTGCAGGATCCCCTCGAAGCCTTTCAGCATGTCCTCGGCATGGGCGCCGCCGCGGCCGGGCGCGTAGGTGAACACGACCGCCGGGGGCGCCGTGCCACCCCATGGGCGATCGTCGCGCGCCATGACCCAGAGAAAGCCCGTCTTCGTCTTCCCGGCCCCGGGGTTCAGGACCGGCAGCGGGGTCTCGTCGGCGAAGAGCTTGCCCGAGCCCTTCATGTGCTCGGCGATCCGATCGACGATCGGGCGGAGATGGAACGCCACCTTGCCCATCCAGTCGGCGAGCGTGGACCGGTCGATCTCGATCCCGTGCCGCGCCATCACCTGGGACTGGCGGTAGAGCGGAAGATGCTCGGAGAACTTGGACACGGCGACATGGGCCAGTAGCGCCTCGGTCGGCAAGCCACCCTCGATCAGCGCCGGCGGCGCCTTGGCCTGAACGACGCCGCTGCGCCCCCTGGGGCAGGCATACCGGGGCCGGATCGTCACGAGCACCCGGAACTGCGCGGGGGTGAGGTCCAGCCGTTCCGACCGGTCCTCGCCGATTTGCACCATCTGCCCGCAGCCGCAGGGGCAGTTCAGGTCTTCGGGCGCGATGATGCGCTCCTCGCGCGGCAAATCCTTCGGCAGACTGCGCGGACCCCGCGCCTTGCGGGGCGGCCGGGTCCCGGTGCGTGCTTCCGCGGCGGTGTCATGCTCTTCGGTGGCGGCCGCGATCGCCACCTCGATGTCCTCGAAGGCCAGTTCCATCTGGTCGGGATGAAGCTTCTCGGAGCGCGGCCCGAAACGGGCCCGCTGAAGTTCCCGGACAAGGTGCTCGAGCCGCTCGTTGAGAGCGCGCAGATCGGCATTCTCAGCCTCGAGGTGCTGGCGCAGTTCCGCCTCGGCCGTCAGGGCCTTCCGCATCTGCGCTTCGACCGCGGCCCGCAGGTCGGGTGGCAACCGGGCCAGGAGGTCGGGATCGAGCGCGGACGACATGGGTATGATTTACCCGATGCCGTCGCGAGAACCCAACAAAACAAGGGGGGCCGATTCAACTCGCCGCAGCCGGTGGCAGCACCCGTTGCGCCATCACCCGCCGCCAGTCCAGGCCCTCGAACAGCGCCTCGAACTGGGCACGGGACAGCCGCATGACCCCGTCCTGCACCTTCGGCCAGGTGAAGGACCCGCTCTCGAGGCGTTTGTAGATCAGCACCAGGCCGCTGCCGTCCCAGACGAGGATCTTCAGCCTGTCGCCGCGCTTCGACCGGAACACCACCGTCAGCCCGGAATGCGGATCGAGCCCCAGTTCGTTCTGTACCGTCGCCGCCAGCCCGTCATGACCCCGCCGGAAATCCACCGGGCGCGTGGCAACCACGATCGGCATGCGCTGCCCGGGAACGATCATGCCCGGGTGGACCTCAGGGCCCCGACGATCTCCGCAAGGCGGCGCGCCGGGATCGTGCCAGGCAGCCGGATCACCATGCCACCCGTCTCGATCTCGATCCGATCCCGGCCCCTGTCGGAACTCGGCGTGGGGTCCGGCGCGTCAACGACCAGCGGCACGAACTCCGCCGGCGTCGGCAAGCCCGGCGCATCCACCGGAAGGGCAATCCGTCCCTCCCGAGCCTGCCGCCGCCACGTCGTCAGTTGCGACGGCAGCACCCGATGCCGCCGGGCGACAGCGCCCACACGCGCCCCGGGCGCAAAGCTCTCCATGACAATCCGCGCCTTGACCTCATCCGGCCAACTCCGCCGGCCCGTCGGCTCCTCCAGGACATCGAACTGCCCGACAAACCCATCCTTCATTCCGCCCTCCGTGCCTGCAAACGCGAGCAGAATGCCCGACCTCAAATCAAGACCGAAGCCGAGAGGCCAATGGGGAGAAACCCTCGCTTACCTGCCTTCGACCGAGGGCTCGTAACCTTCGATGACGCTGGGAGGCCGGAGTTCTCGCCCACCCTGAGCGAGTTGGGGCGCGCTGAGTTGCGCTGGCAGACCCCCATCCCACTGACGGACAAGCACAAGAAACGGCTTGCTTGGCACCGCGCTAAACTGTTTGTCAGCCAAGGGGCTTAGGGGAGCAAGTCAGGCGTTTGCGAACCACCCTTTGCTCTGTAAGGTCTGGAATGCGATGCCAATCTGGCGTGGTGAGAATTGCTTCTTCCGGTCGTTCCAAGCGTAAACGTGCCCCGTGAGTTCGTCCATTGTCCGAGGATGCTCGGTAGTGACGACCCAATGCACAGTGGACAGCAGTTCAAGTCCAAAGGGCGTTTCAAAGCCAGCAACAAGGTCGGCAACTCTGTCGAACCTAGAATGGGTGTCCGGATGTTCCCGGAGAAAGCTATCGGCATCACGGACGGCTCCGGGCACGATCTCGAGTTGCTTGTTGGGCGCGTCGCCACCGTCCCGATAGCCTGAAATGAAATATCCCTCGATCTCACGCAATACGTGGGTGAGGTTCTCAGCGTATGGTCCATACGGCCCCTTGACGACCCGGAGCCGCTCTAGTGAGCCTTCCCCGCTTACTTTCATGAAATACATGAGCTTGTGCACTTCGAGGAGCGTAACGAACGGATCCAGGAGGCCGCTCAGGTAACGATTCATCAGGCCGACGAGTGCAGCGCGGCCCGGCGTCATGTTTGGCGCCGTCTTCCGCTTGGCCATCTGATTAGTATCCGGTGCTCCATTGGGCTCGAAGATCACGACGCGGACGTTGTTGAAGCCTCTCAAGGCTTCTTCGATCCTCGGCCGGACTTCCTTCCAATTAAGGCCGCCCAGACCGCTTCCAAGAGGTGGGATGGCGATTGAACGGATGTTCTTCTCGCGGATCACACGCTGCAGATCACGAAGACCGGCTTCGATGTCCTCCATCCGGCTCTTGCCACGCCAGTGTCGCTTGGTCGGGAAGTTGATAATGTACCGTGGACTGGTCAGCTGACCTGTCTCCACAACGAACATGTGGCCGGGACGCACTTCGTCCCGTTTGCAGGCTCGAGCATATTCCTCGAAATTCGAGGGGAACGCGTTCTTGAATTGGAGCGCAACGCCGCGGCCCATCACCCCGACGCAGTTGACGGTGTTGACGAGGGCTTCGGCATCCTCGGCAAGAATATCGCCCGTTTTGTATTCGAACATTTCGGCCTCCCTCCCTCTCAATAATACCAATCCGTCTTGATTTCGACATGCGGCTTGTGGCCGGAAGCCTGCAGTGCCGTCCGAACATGCCCGTAAACTTGCTGCGACCTTACCCCAATTCTGGTCACAAGCTCCCACGGAAACGACTGCTCCAACAGGAATTCGGCCTGCTTGCCTTCCTTGACGGATCTGGAAATGCCATTGCCCGCCCAGCGATTGGTCTGCACCGCATCCCAGTTGATCTCGCCAAGCTGTGCAAGATCTGCTCTGTCCTCGAAGTAGTAGGCGCCTGCATTCGATAGCGTGAATGCCCAACGGCGGGCGCTGCCGTTGGCCCAATCGACCGTCGCCTGCAGGTCGGCTTCGAGATGCACGATGGGTCCCTGACCGCCGCGATATGCAAGCTCGGCATGGTTGGCGCAATGGATCAAGTACAGCATGATCGAGCGCGGACAAAAGTAGAAGGGCACGCACTGACCGACATAGAGGCCGGGATGGCTCGTCAAGGTAAGTTCGGACAGGCGCCGGTGCTTGATGCTGCTCATGCCGATAGTCGTGCCCATGCCATGGGCGGGATTGGCCGCCGCGCGCCGAACGATCTCTGCATCGCACAGCAGGCTTCCCTCGGCGATCACCGAGGGCAATCTATCCACGTGAACGATGTGGTAGATCTTGGGCTGATTCGGAACGGGCATTCTAGGCTGCCACCCCTCGTTGATGTGTCACTATGTGCCCTTCCTCGGTGGTTGGTGACCTTCATCCTCTGCGGCCATTCCGTTCCTCACCCAACTATCCACCTCGCTCAGTTTGAACTTCCATAGCCTCCCGACCCGCTGAGCGGGCAGGCTTTTGGCATCGATCCAGCGGTAAACCGTGTCCTTGGCGACGCCCAGATGGGCAGCCACCTGATCAACGGAAACCCATGGTTCACTCATCCGCCGCTAACCCCGCTGGTCCGTGTATATCGGCTTGACTCGGTCAGAGTCGACAAAACGCGTATAGCACACCCTTAGCGTTCACGAAAAGTTCTTTCTGTTGCGATCGCGCTTGCCGCCTATCTTCCGGCACTAACGGCACGCCCGAGCCTGGTTCCGCATGACGCTATAGTCGGCGAGCATCTCCGCGATGGCGGACGCGTCTGGCAGCAAGCCGACTTCCTCGGCTGCGCGCGCCTGGAACTCGCGGCTGTACTCGACCACGGGCGGGCAGATGGGCACGACGCGTGGCTCAGAAGCGCCCGTCGCGCAGCCGATCAACGAGATCGTCGCGATCGCGAGGACGGCGAGCCGTAGCGTCGAGCATCTGGCGTTGGACGTCATTTGCCTTCTCCGTGGTTTCAAGGCGTTCGGCTAGGCGGCCGGCGCGCTCGCCGGAGCGCCGGAGTGCCAGCAGGAACAGGAACACGGTGAGTGCGATTGCGCCGTAGCGCAGGACCGACCGCATCCACGGGCTGGCGGTGATCCCGGTGAGGAGCGATGCAATCATCGCCACCCCCGTCTCCAGTCGTCGATCCGGGCGTAGATCGTGATGGCGATGCCCGCGAGTGCGACGGCGATGAACACCCAGCGCAGCGTGTCGAGATAGGGTACGAGCGGCAGAATGGCAGACTGGGTTTCGGCAAGGGCGTTCTGTGCCACCTCGATACCCGCAGCGCCCAGCGTTGCCACACCGGCGGCGCCGCTGCCCTTCATCGTGCGGCTCTCGGCCAGCACTTCTCGTGCAGGCGGCGTTTCCGCCGCGAAGACACCCGCGCGTGGCGGAAAGTGTTCGCCCCACTGCCGCGCAATCGCGATCAGGTGGCGCAGAACGCCCTCGTCCGCCGCCAGATCAAGGCCCGTCTCGTTCAGATCGAAAAACAGATCGGCGAGATCGAGCAGGCGATGGCCGCCATCGTCGGCGCAGACGAGACGCTCCAGCGCAGGCGCGAAATCCTCGCCAGCATTCCCGGCATCGGCCCGATCACGGCAATGGCGATCCTCGTCGAGATGCCGGAGCTCGGCGAGATGGACGGCAAACAGGCGGCGAGCCTGGCGGGTCTGGCCCCCATCACGCGCGAGTCCGGCGGGTGGAAGGGGCGCTCGCGTATCCAGGGCGGTCGTGCGTCGCTGCGATGCGGTCTCTACATGCCGGCCCTCGTCGCCCTGCGCATCAACCCGGACCTGCGGCGCAAGTACCAGGCCCTCAAGGAGGCCGGAAATCCGTCGGACATTTTCGAGCGTAGCCAGTGCCAGAGCAAACGACGTGTCCGATAGGGACTCGGAATCCGAATTGCGCCATGGTCCGGCGAAGGCATCGACGAAATTGAAGACGGGCGACCGTCCCTGAAAAAGCTTGTAGGCCGCATTCTCCAGATATTTCTGCAGGAATAGATGTTTGATGAAGGACTGTTCACGGCCCCGATAATGATTGATGTTGGGCCGCATCAGACGTTCTCGGGTTGCAGAGCGTCCAGGATCGACTTCGGTACGATTCGCCAGGGAAAGCCGTTCCACTCCTCTCCATCGAGGAGCCGGCCGCCAGACTTCGGCCGCGCACCGCCCCATTGCTTAAAGAAGAAGGCGACGCCGTCTCGCTCGCTGATGTCGCGAAGCCGTCGCGCCCAGTCGGCCTGCATTGGCCGCGCACCAGGACCGCTTTCACCGCCGACGATAGCCCAGGCGATGCCGTGCAGGTCCACCTCATCGATCGGCCCCAGGAGCGGCTCGAACGAGATGAAGCGGGCCTCCGAGTTGACCTCCTTCAGATGACGGATGCGGCTGGCATGCGCTGCATCCTCGACCGAGACGCCAAGCCAGATATGGCGGGGCACCGGCCCGCCTGCATAGCGCGCACCGACGTAGTTACGCAGAAGCGAACTGCGCTTGGTCAGTACCTGATAAACGTGCCAGTCCGCACGCTCCATCGTGTCGAACACGCTGTCGATGAACCTACGGTCAATGTCCTTGTGGAACAGGTCGCTCATCGAGTTGACGAAGATCATTCGGGGCTTCTTCCACAGGCGGGGCTGCTCCAGCCGGGAAGGCCAAATCTTCAGGTCGAAGCCCTGTTCGTAGGGATGGTCCGCAACACCACGCCAGCGTTCGGCGAAACGCTCAGCGTAGCAGTTGTCGCAACCGGGACCGACCTTTGTGCAGCCGGTGACCGGGTTCCATGTCGCGTCCGTCCATTCGATTTCGGATTTCTGTGCCATGCCTCACACCCTTTGAGGATGACTCTAAGCGATTGTGGCAGCTGAGGGAATCCTGTTCCCGTAGCTTTTGGGCATTCGCGCGCGCAACTGCGCAGGACCACGCCGCCTTCGGGTGTCTCCACCGGTCAGCCTGCCAGGCGTCCCACCATCAACTTCGTCGATGCCAACTTTCGGCAAGCGCATGAAATCGTGAGAGATTTCGAATCCGACCTAATTTCCGGGCAGGGCGTTCAAAAAGAGACGCGGGCCGTTTAGAGACCGATATCAGCCATGGTGCCAGTCTCCGGAGGGCGGACGCAATCGCAAACCCCTTTGAGACAAAAAGAAAAAAGGCCCACATCGGGACCTCGTACCTGGTTCGCGACTTGAAAGTGGCGGAGGGGATGGGCCTGACGTCGAACCTTCTCTGGCCTCCAGGACATTGATTTCTTTGTATTAACAACTCTGGCTCCATCCCAAATCAATGATGAGCAGTTCGCCGCCCCGTGCGGCTGCGGACTCACGGTTGGGACTGCTGCTGTTGCGATTTCGCGATGTGCCAACGTTGGGCCGCGATCATGGTTCGGTTGACCGCGACTTGATCTTCCTGCTTCCTCAACGCCCGCCGCGCGCCTCGAGGGCGGTCGGGTCGTCGGAGGAAATCCGGAAAGTGAGTGCTGTGGGCGCAATCTGGGCCATTGCTGGGGTCCTGCTGTACGTCATGCAAATGATGTCGGTGTTCACAACCGGATCAGGCGATCAACGGCCGGCGCCCCGGCGGCCAGCCCCCGGCAAGGGCCCGGCGAGAGCAGAGCTGACGCTGGCCGCGGGCGATGAAGCATCCCTGTGTCATCTGGAGGAACGGTTCTGGACCGAGGGCGCAGAGGGTGCGCGCCGGATGACCGCAAGGGATGTGGTCAAAGGATGCGGTCTTTGTCTTTCCGTTCCCCGCCGGCATACTGCAGGGTGATGCGCTCTGGAGAGAAACGGACGTCGCCCAACGGTGGCGCTCCGTCGTGATGAGCGAGCGCTACGTGTCGATACACGGAAATGTTGCCATTCTGGTCTATCGCGTGTCCGCCGAACGCAGCGGCGATCCGATCTGCGAGGCGCTCTGCACGTCGATCTATCTGAAGGATGAGGGCCAGTCGCTGCGCCTGACGCATCAGCAGACAATCTTGGGCTGAGGCCCATTGCGCTCACGCTACCGGCTGGTGTCAGGCCAGTGTCTGCACCCAGCCGACGGCGTCGGCCATGACCGACTGCATGGCGGCGTCGATGCCGGCGATCAGCGCGACCGTGCTGTCGGATATCACCGACGTTGTGGACTCGAAGCGTCGCGTTCCGGCGATTTCGCGGCCGGCCTCGCGGATCACGGTCATCTGCAGCGCGACATGGATCTGGGCCGAGGCAAGGTCCGGGCCGGTCAGCTCGGCCTGGAACGCCTGGATCTCGCACATCAGCGTGTAGTCGGGCATGAGCCCCGCGCCCACCCGGCTGACCAGCCGGAATCCGCCGCGGTTCAGCAGCGAGTTGACCAGCAGCGTCTGCACCATGGCCGGGGTCGGTTCCGACCAGCGCGCGTCGGGCAGGTACTCCGCCTGCAGCGGAGAGATCTTGATCAGGACGCGGTCGGTGGAGAGCTCGCCCCCGGATGTCGGCATCTCGACGACCAGATGGCGCGTGCCGCCGGGCCGCGGCTGCACCGGGCCGAGCGGCGAGAGCGTGTAGGTGTCGAGCGGATCGCTGGCCCTGGAGACCGCGGACACGGCGCTGCAGCCGGAGAGGCCCGCCATGGCCGAGAACGACAAAAGGGAGCGGCGCGAAAGGGTCATTGGGACCTCCTGTAATCCGGTGTCTCGTTGCCCAGAAGAAACCGGCCGGGATCGCTGCCGATCTGGCGGGCGAGGGCGTCGAACCGCGCGATCACCCCGCTTGCATCCGCGATGAGGGCGCTGATCTGCGTCGAGAGCCGCGGCAGATCGTTCTGAGTGGCGCGGCGCAAGCCGTCCATCGCCGCACCCGTGCTGTCGGCGGCGGATCGCAGATCGGCGACCAGCGCAGGCATGTCGCGCTGCAGCAGGCCATCGGTGGCCGCCAGCCCTGACTCGGCTGCAACGAGGGCCGCGTCGAACCGGGACAGGCTCTCCTCCGCGCGGGTGGCGAGGGCATCGATGCGCCCGGTGGCGTCCTGAATGTTGACGAGGATGCCCGCGACCGCATCGCGGTTCTCGGCGGCGGTGAAGCCCCGCACCTCGGTTATCAGGGCCTTCGCCTCGGCAAGAAGTTCGGGCCCGGTCACCATCAGGTCCTGCACCACCGACTTCTCCGAGCGGATCACCGACACCTCGGCGGGAGGCACCGGCTCGAGAGGTTCGGCATCGGCGCTGCCACCTTCCAGCGCGATGAAGGCCACGCCCGTCACCCCCTGCGAGGCCAGCGTCGCGACCGTGTCGGTCCGCACCGGCGTGCTGGCGAAGATCTCGATGCGCACGCGCACCAGCGATGGGTCGTCGCGGTCCAGCGCGATGGTCAGGACCTTGCCCACATCCACGCCGTTGTAGCGCACGGCGGCGGTCTGGCTCAGCCCCGCGACGGTGCCGAAGAGGATGTCGTATTGCGCATAGGTCCGGTCGAGCTGGACCTTGGCCAGCCACAGCACGAAGCCGAGTGCGGCCAGAAATCCGACGATCGTGAAGAGGCCGATCAGGACGAAGCGTGCGCGGGTTTCCATCAGACCGCCTCCTGCCCGAGGGCCGCATGGGCGCGCGGTCCGTGGAAATAGGACTGCACCCAGGGGTCGTCGACTTCCCGCATCTCGGCCATCGTGCCGGTCACCAGCACCCGGCGCTGGGCCAGAACCGCGATCCGGTCGCAGGTGGCCTGCAAGGTGTCGAGATCATGGGTCACCAGGAACACCGTCAGGCCCAGGGCCTCGCCCAGCGAATTCAGCAGCGCATCGAAGGCCGAGGCGCCGATCGGATCGAGGCCCGCCGTGGGCTCGTCCAGAAACAGGATCTCCGGGTCCAGCGACAGGGCGCGGGCCAGGCCCGCGCGCTTGCGCATGCCCCCCGACAGCTCGGCCGGGTAGAGGTCGCCGGCCTCGGGCGGTAGGCCGACCATGGAAATCCGCAGATCGGCCAGTGCCGCGCGGGTGGGGGCGTCCACCGCCAGGCGCTCGCGCATCGGGGCCTCGACATTCTCGCGCACGGTCAGCGCCGAGAAGAGCGCGCCGTCCTGGAACATCACGCCGGTGCGCGCGCTCGCGGCCGCCCGGTCGGCCGCGCTGGCGCCCAGCACGTCCGTGCCCAGCATGGTGATCTGCCCGGCGCTGGGGGTCTGCAGCCCCACGATGCTGCGCAGGAGCACCGACTTGCCGCTGCCCGAGGCGCCGACCACGCCCAGCACCTCGCCCCGCATCACGTCGAGCGACAGATCCTCGTGCACCACCGTGGTGCCGAACCGGTTGGTCAGCCCGCGGATCTCGATGACGGCCTCGGCGTCCATCACACCCCCCAGAACGCGAAGAAGACGGAGAAGAGCGCGTCCACCACGATCACCAGGAAGATGGCGATGACCACCGCGCGCGAGGTCCGCATGCCCAGCGATTCCGCGTCGCCCTTGACCAGGAAGCCCTGATGGCAGCCCACCAGCGCGATGATCACGGCAAAGACCGGCGCCTTCGACAGACCGACCAGCGCTTGGGTCGCGCCGACATTCGCCAAAAGCTGGGTCTGGAACTGGCTGGGCGAGATGCCGAGCTCGATCCAGGCCATCAGCCCGCCGCCGAACAGCCCGGCAAGATCGGCCACAAGCCCCAGCACCGGTAGCAGGATCACCAGCGCCAGCAGGCGCGGCAGCACCAGAAGCTCGATCGGATCGAGACCCAGCACGCGCATCGCGTCGATCTCCTCGCGCATCTTCATCGAACCGATGGCGGCGGTGAATGCCGAGGCTGACCGCCCCGCGACGATGATGGCGGTCAGCAGGATGCCCAGCTCGCGCAGTATCGACACCGCGATGAGGTCCACCACGAAGACCTCCGCCCCGAACTGTCGCAGCTGCGCGGCGCCCTGGAACGCCAGCACGACGCCGATGAGAAACCCCATCAGCGCCACGATCGGCACGGCGTTCAGCCCAACCTCCTGCATGTGATGCACGAGTGCGGTCAGCCGCAGGCGGCGCGGACGCACCAGCGTCGTCGTCAGCCGGGCCATGACCAATCCGGTGAAGCCGAGGCCCTGCGCGCTGGTCGTCAGGAAACCCTCGACGGTTGTGCCGACGGCTGCCAGCGCATCGCCCGCCCGGTGTCGCGCCTTGCGCGGTCGAGCCGTGCGCGCGGGCGGCAATGCGGCCTCGACCGTACGCAACAGCAGGTCCTGTGCGGGACTCGCGGCCTCGATGTGCATCCCCCGATGGTCAAGCAGCGCCCAAGCTCCGGCGGTGTCGAGTGCCGTCACCGAGGAGAGATCGACCCGGGTCGTAGATTCGGCCCGGTCGAGCAGGGCGCGCACTTGGTCGAGCGTGTCTAGCGTCACCGGCCCGGTGAGGGCCAGGCCCGAGGACGGCACAGCGTCAGCCATCAATGCCCATCCAGCCGATCCCGCCGAGCAGGCCGAAGCCGCGCAGCAGCCAGAGAACGACCACGATCACGACGACTACGTTCAGGATCGACTTTATTTTTTTGATCCATGGGGACATAGGTGTTGATGGCCCAGAGGGCGACGCCGACGACGACCAGCGTCACGACCAGGTTGATGAGTGACATCATGGGACTCCTTGCCGCAGATCCGAGGTACGGCGAGGGAACCCCCGCCTTTTCTGGCGTGTGTCAGGATCGTGAACCGCATCACGGCCCGGACGAGGCTGAACCTTGCGCCCAGCCAACCATTCATGCGGATTTCGTCGCTCGGCGCGCTCACATGGATCAGTTTCGTCAAGGGATTGCGTTCCAAGTTGTTCCGCGGTTCGAAATGTCGCGCTAGGCTCCAGACTCATTGATCATCAAAGCCAGAACATCACGGTGGCGGCGAGAGCGATGGCTGAGAGGAAGACCTTTGGGCACCTGTCGTAGCGAGTTGCTATGCGGCGCCAGTCCTTCAATCTGCCGAACATGATCTCGATCCGGTTGCGCCGCTTGTATCGGCGTTTGTCGTAGCTGATCGCCTTGCCGCGCGACTTCCGGCCCGGGATGCAGGGGCGTATCCCCTTGTCTTTCAACGCTTCCCGGAACCAGTCGGCATCGTAGCCGCGGTCGGCGAGCAGCCATTCTGCGGCGGGCAGGCTGCTCAGCAGGGCGGCGGCGCCGGAATAATCGCTGACCTGGCCCGCAGTCATGAAGAAGCGAATGGGGCGGCCTTTTGCATCCGTCACGGCGTGCAACTTGGTGTTCAAGCCGCCCTTTGTCCGGCCGATCAGACGCCCGCGCTTGTCGTCGGGCCCCCTTTTTTGACCCGCAGGCTTGAAGCCGTGCGATGCGCCTTGAGATACGTCGCGTCGATCATGACGACCTTCTCCTCGCCGCCCTTGGAGGCCAAGCCCTCCATCATCCGGGCAAAGACCCCCATCTCACCCCACCGCTTCCATCGGTTGTAAAGGGTCTTTGGGGGGCCATACTCTCGCGGCGCGTCGCACCATCGCAAGCCGTTGCGATTGATGAAGATTATTCCGCTCAGCACACGCCGGTCATCCAACGCGCGGCTTGCCGTGGCTCTTCGGAAAGAACGGCCGCAACCGCTCCATCTGTTCGTCGGTCAGCCAGAAAAGATTGCTCATCCACACCCCCCGTCAGTGCGGGAGCTTGAATCACGCAGACCGGACAGCCTCAAGCCGGTTAATGGGTCCTGACCCTAGGATCGAAATCCGCCGTCCCATGGCGAATGTTACTGTGTATTATCATATGGTTGCAAAGCTATTCACCCGATCAGAGCAGTCATCAGGTCCGGAGAATATCGGCCCTGAGAGACCGCTTCCGGCCCTCCTGGCGACAGGGTCGGTGCTCAGCCCCTCCCGCATAACCCTCGAAAACAAGGGAAAAATCCGGCCGCAGCCGGATCGGGAGAACGCTTTCGCGAGGGCAAGTGGCGGAGGGGGTGGGCCTGACGTCGGACCTTCTCTCGCTTTGCGGTGGAAGCCTACCGGCGGACGCGCGCTGTCCTGCGGCCACAGGGACGGATGCTGTTGGTGAAGTCTTGCGATCAGGCTTCGCGATCGGAAATCGTGCGCGCAGCAGGTTGACGCACTCCCTCGCATTCCGGCTCGACGGCAACGTGGACGGCCATTCCCAGCAGATCGCCCGAGCGGCCGTGGAAGCTGCCGGTCACCGGAGCGACCTGGGCGATGTGGCGGGCGGCGGCGACGGGGATCAGGTTGGCCGAGCCCATGGAGCGGTTGGTCGGGTCGAAGGAGATCCAGCCGGCGCCGGGCACGAAGACCTCGACCCAGGCGTGGGTGGAGCCGGCACCCGCCGAACCGATCCGGTCGCGGGCGGCGTCGAACATGTAGCCTGACACGATGCGGGCGCCAAAGCCCAGCGTCCGAACGGCCTCGGCGAACAGCACGGCGATGTCGCGGCAAGACCCCCAGCCGCGGTCCAGCGTCTCGAGCGGGCCCTGTGTGCCCTCGACCTCGCGGCTCTGATAGCTGATCCGGTTGGAGACGCCGCCCGCGACATCCTGCAAAAGGGACAGGGTGTCGGTCGGCCGGCCCATCACGAAGCCCTCGACCCAGTCGGACAGGCGGCCCGCCACGTCGACATACTGCGGGCGGGCCAGCGCGCCGAGGTCGATCCAGTCCTCGTCGGCGTAGCGGAACGGATACTGCTGCGCCGCGGCGGCGATGTCGAACACCGGCCAGGCCTGGGCGCCGAGATCGACGGTCATCCGGCTTTCGACCGATAGGGTGTCCGTCAGCCCCGAGAAGCTGGCCGTCGCGATGGAGTTCCCGGCAACGTCGTGCGCCCAGGTCACGGTGGCCGCGGGCTGCACGATCAGGTCGAACGACAGCAGGCGCAACTCGCGCGTCTCGCGCGGGCGCAGCATCAGACGGTGCGGCCCGGGCGCGACGGCGGTCGCATAGCGGTATTCGGTGCGGTGGATAATGTTCAGCAGCGGCATGCACCTCCGGCCCTTCTCATCTGAAGGAGCGGCGGCCGCCGCCGCCATCGCCGGCCGGGATGGCGGATTTCCACGAGGCCTGCGCCTTGCAGCGCCTGCAGATGCGTTCGCCGAAGCCTTCGCTCCAGAAGGCGGCGCTGCAGCGCAGACAGCGCCGCTCTGCGGGAACGTCACCGCGGGCAGGGGTCGTCGGGACAAGGCCTGCATCGGGGTCGTTCATCGCTCCGGCTCCTTGGGCCTGGTCCGCCGCGCGATGTGGTCCGGCGAAAGCCGGGCCGCTGTCTCCCGGTACGCCGAAGGAAGCAGGATGTGCGTCGCGGCGGAACTGCCTGATGGCAGAAGTGGGGGCGAGGGGGATCAATTGCCACCCTCCGGCGGCAGGTCTTCCGGTGCGACCTCGTCGCTCCAGACCCGGAAGTCGGTCATCTCGTGTAGCCCGAAGGTCTGGGTCAGCGGTACATCGGCGGCATCGCGGCCGCGGGCCACGAGGATCCGGCCGATGCGCGGGGTGTGGTTGCGCGGGTCGAAGACCCACCAGCGGCCCTCGAGATAGACCTCCATCCAGGCGGAGAAATCGCCGGGGGCGTAGGGCGGCGGCTCGCCGATATCGCCGAGATAGCCGGTGCAGTAGCGGGCGGGGATGTTCAGGCAGCGGCACAGCGCGATCGCCAGATGCGTGAAGTCGCGGCACACGCCATGACCCTCGGTCAGCGCCTGACTGGCGGTGCGCGTGGCCCGGGCGTGTTCGTAGCCGAAGGTCAGATGCGCATGGACGAAATCGCACACGGCCTGCACGCGCGCCCAGCCCGCTTCGCCCTGACCGAAGCGGCGCCAGGCCTCTTCGGACAGCAGGTCGGTGTCGCAATAGCGGCTGCCCAGAAGGTAGACGAGCGTCTCGTCGGGCAGGTCCTGCACCGCGTGCTGCCGGGCGGCAGGCGCCACCGGGTCGGGCTGTCCGTCGTCACGGAACACGCCGTCGGTGGACAGCACGAACGCGCCCGCCGGGGCCACCATGCGCGTGCACCAGTTGCCGAACCCGTCGCGATAGCCCTGGAACGGCACGCGCGGCGAGGCGACAAGGTCGTCGGCGCGCACCACATCGCCATACCGGCTGTGGTGGACGCTGAGCATGGCGATCAGCGGCGTCGGCTGGGGCAGGCTGAACTGCAGACGACACCCCACCCGGATCAGCATGAACCGATCCGCCACGGGCCACCGCGGCGCGTCGGCGCCCTCAGCGTGTCAGGATGCATCGGTTGCCCTCCGAAACCCGAAACCCCGGTCACACTGCCAGCGATTGCCCGACCGGTCGAGGTGGGCGTTCGCGGGCAGGTCAATCATGCCACAGCCAGTCCGCAGGGCCTCGAACCCGCGCGCGTGCTGCGCGCCGGGGCCGTGGGAGCGGTCGTCGAGAAAGGCGTTCTCGGGCAAGACGACGGGATCGCAACGGCCGCTGGCCCGTACAAAACCCGGCTCGCCGCGCCGGGCGGCGCCATGGCCCGCGTTCGTCGCATGGGCGTTGTCGGGAATGACGACGGGAACGCAGGCGCCGGCCTGGGTGACATGGCCGCGGCCGCGCGGCTGGCCTGAAATGTCGAACATCGGGTAGTCCCCTTCGGCCATCGGCCATGTCGGTTGCAGCGGGTGCGCGGCGCCATCGTCCGCCACCGGTTCAGCCCGCCAGCGGTGGCGGACCGCGGTTCAGTCCTGCTTTGCCACGGCCCGGATGCTCGGGATCAGCCCTGCCAGCTCCATCGGGAAGGGGAAGATGATGGTCGAGTTCTTCTCGCCGGCGATGACGTTCAGCGAGCTGAGATAGCGCAGCTGCATTGCGCCGGGGTCTCTGGCCATGATCTGCGCCGCCTCCAGCAGCTTCTGCGCCGCCTGCGCCTCGCCCTCGGCGTTGATGACCTTTGCGCGGCGTTCCCGTTCCGCCTCGGCCTGGCGGGCGATGGCGCGGATCATCGTCTCGGTCACATCGACATGCTTGATCTCGACGTTCGAGACCTTGATGCCCCAGGTGTCGGTCTGCGCATCCAGCAGCTCCTGGATGTCGCGGTTCAGCGTGTCGCGTTCCGACAGCATCTCGTCCAGCTCATGCTTGCCGAGGACCGAGCGCAGCGTGGTCTGCGCAAGCTCGCTGGTGGCCTGCATGAAGTTTTCGACCTGGATGGTGGCGCGTTCGGGGTCCATCACGCGGAAATAGATCACCGCATTGACCCGGACCGAGACGTTGTCCTTGCTGATCACGTCCTGGGAGGGCACGTCCAGCACCTTCACCCGCATGTCGACGCGCACGACCTGCTGGATGCCGGGGATCACGATGATCAGACCGGGCCCCTTGACCCCGGTGAAGCGGCCGAGCGTGAAGACCACCGCGCGTTCGTATTCGCGCAGGATCCTGATGGCGGATGCAAGAAGAGCGACCAGGAAAGCCGCAAGCACGCCGTAGAAGCCGAAGTCGAACAGGAAATCCATCGTCCACTCTCCTCGAACCGGGCGGGACAGCCGGGCTTGCCATCGCCTTCGATCTTCAGCGATGCCGGGGCGGCATCCCTTCGTTTTCGGCCGCCTGCACCGCCGCGCCGTTCTGCGCCGCAGGGGACGGCTGACCGTGCGATCCGATCGTGTCAGGCGCGGCGGCCGGCCGCCCAGGCTGTCCGCTGCGGGCGTAGAGCGCGCGGACCTCGGCCTCCGAGACCCGGTCGGCCCGCATGACGAGCTGGACCATCGGGTCGGCCAGCATCTCATCGACGAAGAAGTCCACCACGGACGCACCCGTCAGCTTGTCGCGACCCAGGGCATCCTCGAGCGCGGACAGCGGAACCGTCAGGCTGCGCACGAGGCCCGGATGAGTGTTTCGCGGGTGCAGCCTCACAAGAACCGAGGCCTTCCAGCGGTCCGGATCCCGATGGTCGGGAGGTGCCGAGATCTCGGTTTCAAGATCGTACTCGCCGGCAGGAAGCACCTCGGCAAAGCCGGGCAGGCTGAACGGTCGTTCGAAGATCGCGGTCGTCTTGCTGATGGGACCGGCCATGGGTTTCCTTTCGTTTCGTTGTGGATCGGCGCCTTGCAGGAGCGACGGATCACCCCGTCCTTGCGGGCGCAACGGCCGCCGCGCGCCGTGACGCGGCGGGCCCGGCGCCGTCTCGGGATGTCATGCGCGCTCCTGCTTTGCCTGTCCGGCAGCGGCCTCCGCATGGGCGCGCTTGCGATAGTCGCCGCGCCAGACCCCGCCGACGGTCAGGACCCAGATGCCGTTGCGCTCCGTAATCTCGGAGCGCGCGCCGCCTTCGGACCCGTCGAGCGGCCCGAGGCCCGGAGCATCCGATGCGGCCCGGTCCATCGGCTGGACGAAGGTCGTGCGCAGAAGATCCAACAGCCTCGGATCGCTCGCGGATCGGCAGGGGATCAGCAGGTCCAACCTGCGGGCTTGCGCACGCAACCGCCGTTCAAGAGCGTCCGCCCGCGATGCCGGTGGGTGCGGAAAGGGCCACGCCATCGCATCACCCCGCCCGGGCCCGGGCCCGGGGCTGCAGCAGCGCGCCGCTGCGCTGCTGCAGTGCTGCCACGCATGCGGTGGCCAGCGTCCGGCTGGCGGCCGCGTTGCCCTCGATGGTCGCCCAGCCTGCCGCGAGCAGGGCATCGCGCTGGCGCGTTGCCGTCGCGGGTTCCCGGATGCTCGCCAGCTTTGCGACCCGGTCGGGGTCGCTCTCGGCCCTCTCGACACAGACGGGCACGAAGGCCGCGACGACCTGTTCGTCGGCCATCGCCTGCCCCATCCGGTCGGCGCCGGCCGCGGTCGTCCATCCCGCCCCGGCAAATCCGGCGATGGCGACAACGACACCGCCTGCCACGGCTCCGATCAGTCCGGGTCTCAGCCATTCGGGTGTGTTCATGGGTGTTCCTTCCTAGCTCCGGGCCCGATTGCGGGCATCGCTCCGGTGCAGCGCCGGATTGGAACGACCCTACGACGCCGGCAGGGGACCGGGACTGATCGATGTTAGGCCGGTTTCGGATCGTGCCCGGCCAGCCGGCAATTGGCCACGCACTGATCTGCATCAGCGCAGGCGAGACGATTCAGGTCCATGTTGATCTTCATGCGCTGCGCGCGGCTTGCCCGTCGGCGCGAGCGGAGGGCGGCGAAGTTCAGGCTTCCGGTCCGCCCTGCCGGGAAAGGACCACACCATGCCGACAATGGACGAGATGCGTCAGGGCGGAACCCCGTTCGACCCGTTCCTCTACGCCGCCGTCGGCGAGGATCGGAACGGCAACACGGTGACTGTCCTGTCCACTCTGGCCCGGCTGGGGCTGGAGCCCTGGGATGCGGCGTCCGATCTGGCCAGCCTGACAAGGGACGAAGCCCGCAGCCGCCTGGGCGGGCTGCTGGCCCGGTTCCGGGATGTGCCGGCGCTTGGGCAGGATCATGCCGCGATCACGCAGCGGCTGATCGATCTGTTGCCGAGAACCGCCGGTCGCCGGGTCGGCCGGACAACGGAGCGGACGGCAGAGCGGACGGCGCCCGCCGGCGCCGGGGGCATCGGCACGATCCTCGCCGTGCTGATGCTGATCCTCTACCTCATCAACATGCTGTTCCTCGGCTCGGATGGCGCCGGAAACTGAGGCGGCAAGGCAGGAGACGGCCATGCACCCCGACGAAGACCTCTGGCGGCTTGAAGAGGCGTTCTGGACCAGCGGCCGCGACAGCGCCCGCGCCACCACGGCGGCGGGCGCGATCGTGATCTATCCCTATCCGCTGGGGATCCTTCAGGGCGACGACATCTGGGCGCACATGCCGGCCGATACCGGCTGGCGCCTGATCGAGATAGCCGACCGGACCGTAACCCGACAGGGGAATGTCGCGGTCCTTGCCTATCGCGTGGTGGCGCAAAAGGACGACACCCCGATCCACGAGGCGCTCTGCGCCTCGACCTGGCTGAACGACGCCGGGCGCTGGCTGCGGCTGTCGCATCAGCAGACCCCGATGGCCTGACCGCAACAGTGCAACCGGGCGGTGCAACGGAGGACCCATGAGCTACACGATCAACCGCCTGATCCCCGGCGCCGATATCGACGCCGTCGACGCCCGTACGCGCGCCGCCCTTGCGGAGCAGGGCTTCGGTGTGCTGACCGAAATCGACGTGAGCGCGACGATGAAGGCGAAGCTCGGCCGCGACATGCCGGGCTACCGCATTCTCGGGGCCTGCAATCCGAAGCTCGCGTGGCAGGCCATCGGGGTCGAGCCCCGCGTCGGCGCGATGCTGCCCTGCAACGTGATCCTGCGCGAGACCGATGCCGGCATCGAAATCGGCGCGGTCGATCCGGTCGCCTCGATGCAGGCCGTCGCGAACCCCGCCCTGCGAGCAATCGCAGGCGAGGTGCGCGCGTTGCTGGCGAGGGCGGTTGCAGCGGTCTGAGGGCCGGCCGGGGGCCGCAGGCCAGCCCCCGGCGCGGTCACGCTGTTGTCAGCCCCGGGCGTTCCCCCGCCAAAGCAGTCCGACGCCGGCGACGACGGCCACTACACCTCCCAGCAGATACCACATCGTGTTGCCGGCAAACCGGCCGGTCAGCGCCTCGGACATCTGGTCCATCGGCGCCTGCGAGGCCCGCCAGGCGAAGAAGAGCAACACCGCGCCCAGGGCCAGGACGACGAGGCCGATGATGTTTGTCTGTGTCATGGGAAAGCCTTTCCATCGGAGGGCAACTTCGGATGAGGCGCCGGCCGGATTGCCGTGTTTCCCACGGCCAGGCACCGTTCGCGAGTCGCGAGGAGCAACCCCGATCATGGTGCATTGCGCGCGCGCCGCACTTACCTCGATCAGTCGCCGCGGACAGAAATTCGCCCGGCGCCTGCAAGCATGGTGCGCGCAGCCGCCATCGAGCGTCACGAGTTCCGGTACTCGACGGCAGTGATGACGGGGCGGGGCAAACCTGGATCAGTCCGAAGGGCCTCGCTTCGGACTAGCGATTACGGGGGCGATGACGCTTCGAAGCCGCTTCCGTGCGGATGCTCCATCGCCGGCAGGACGCCCGACCACAGCAGTGCCACAGACACAGCACGGGCACGGCTGTCGCACGGACCAGGATCAGAAAGGGTGACAACATGACCGCAGTTTCGCTCAGGTCGTCCACGGCCGCAATCGTTGTCCTGTCGCTGCTGCAACCCCTCCCGATGCTGGCGCAGTCGCCATCGCGTCCGGACGGCGGCGACGGGGCATCCGCCGAAAACCGCAACAGGCAAGCCGACCGGCGCACGCCCGAAGAGATCTGCGCCGAGGCCATGATCTTCGACGCACTCGCCTGCGAACTGCACATCCTGTCGCTGGAAAACGGGTCGGAGGCAGACACATCGGCCGCGCCGGAGGCTGCGACCCGGCCGGACCTGCCTGCCGCAGCCCGCGAGGAGGCCGAAGCCCGCGACGAGGCTGCAAGCGAGACGGAGACGCCTGCGGAAGCCGCAGTCCAGGTCGAGGCCGAACGAGCGGAGGACCCCGCCACGGAACCGGGCCCGCAATCGGAACCGGCTGTCGTCGCGCAGGACTGTCTGGCCGAAGTCGTCGCCAGCGACGGCACCATCGTCTGTGCCGATGCGCTGACGGGCGAGACCATCGCTGCAATCGCTGCCGAGGCGGAGGCCGGGGCCGACACGGCTGCGGAAGTCATCGTCGAGACTGTCACCGAGAGCAGCAGTCGTTCGAGCGACCAGGAATTCCGCGACGTGACGCGCGAGGACGGCGCGCGCCCGAGCGAAGACGCGCGCACCGAAGCCGACCGGAGCAGCCGGGTCCCCCCGGCGAGGGAGCGCGGATTGAGCGATCTGGAAAAGGCGGGGCTGCTCTTGCTCGGCACGGCGGTCGTGGGCGCGATCCTGACCGCGGGGCAGCGCGTCGAGTCCAATACGGGCGACCGGGTCATCGTGATCGACGACGACGGTCGCTACCGGGTTCTCAAGGATGACGATGCGCTGCTCCGCCGGCCAGGCTCGGAAGTGCGCACAGAGCGGTTCGCCGACGGCTCGACCCGGGCCACGGTCACCCGCGAAGACGGAACCAGGATCGTCACCATCCGGGATTCCGCCGGTCGTGCCCTGCGCCGCGTGCGCATCGAGCCGGACGGGCGCGAATACCTGCTGATCGACGACACCCGACCATTCGAGCCCGTGGTTCTGCGCGACCTTCCCCGCCCGAGCCACGAGGACATCTCCTATCGGGAGGCGACCGACCGGGAAAGCCTGCGCGTGGCCCTGCTCGCCGCCGAGCGGCGCGACCTCGGCCGAAGCTTCAGCCTGCGGCAGGTGCGCGACCATGCCGAGGTGCGCGCCCTCGCGCCGGTGATCAACCTCGAGGCCGTCACCTTCGCCACGAACTCCGCGGCGGTTCAGCCGTCACAGGCCGAACGGCTGCGGCAGGTCGGCCTGCTGATGCGGGACCTGGTGGCCGAGAACCCGACCGAGCTGTTCCTGATCGAGGGCCATACCGACGCGGTGGGCAATGCGGGCTACAATCTCCTGCTGTCCGACAGAAGGGCCGAGTCTGTGGCTTTGGCCTTGAGCGAGTATTTCGGGGTTCCGGCCGAGAACATGGTCATTCAGGGATATGGCGAGAGCTTTCTCAGGATCGCCACCCTGGACGCCGAGCGCCTCAACCGCCGGGTCGCCGTGCGCCGGATCACGACGCTGGTCCGACCCTACTGAGGCCGGGACGGTGCGGCGGCCGGGTCGGGCGGCGTTGCGCGTTCCGGCCGCCGCTTCGGAGACTGATCCAGGTTGTGGCGCCGTTTTCGCCAAGGCGTCACTGTCGGGGAGGAGATGGCGAGACGCCATCTCGAAACCGGTGAGGCTTCGATGAATCAGATCATATGGATCGTAGGGCTGGTCGTGATCGTCCTGTTCATTCTCGGATATTTCGGACTGCGCTGAATGCCGCGAACTGGGCAGGGCGGTGCCGGGTCGATCCCGGACCGCCGGCACCGATGTGAGCCCCGGCACAATCCGGGGCGACGATCGATTTTCCGGAGACACGCGATGAACACGACTGCGACGCAGGCGGCAAAGGCCGTAGCCGACCCCGAAGACCTCAGCGCACAGATCGAGACGCTGCGGGCGGACCTCATGAAGCTGGCCGCGACGGTCAAGGGCGACGTGACCGAAGGCCTTGAGAAGGCCGGCAGACAGATCGGCCAGACCGGACGGGACGCCCGTGCCACGGCAACCGGCGCGGTGCTGGACCATCCCCTCGCCGCGATCGGGATCGCCGCGGGGCTGGGGCTGCTGCTCGGCCTCGTCGCGCGCAGGGGCTGAGGCCGCCATGGAGTTGCCGTTGCTGGCACCGCTTCGCGATCTTCTCCGCGCACGGGCCGGCCATGCGGCCGGTCGGGCCGCGACAGGGTCGGCCACGGCAGGGCTTGCCGGGGTTGCCGCGGCGCTCCTTGTGGCGGCGGGCCTCGTGGCGCTGACGGCGGTGGTCGGTTTCCCGCTCGCGGCCCTCGCCTTCTCCATGGTCTTCGCGGCGCTGGCGTTGACCGTGCATCTGCTTGGGCGGGCGCTGTCGGCCCGCCGCGCCGCTCAGGCCATGGCCGCCCGAAGGCGCGCCGAAGCCGACATCGCCCTTGCCGCCGCACTCGTCCGCTCGGCAAGGCCGCTTCTGCCGCTGGCCGCATTCGTCATGGCCTTCGCGCTCATGCGCCGTCCCTGACGGAGGGGCGTGCAACTGGCGCGGCGGCGTTCAGGCGACGCACGAAGGCCACCGCCACGATCAGGGTCGGCGTGGCGACCAGCGCGCCGGCGGCCCCCCACAGCCACGCCCCGAAGGCGATGCCCGCGAAGACCGCAATGGGAGCGATGCGGATGCGCGCGCCCACCACCATCGGCGTGACGGCCTGGCTCTCGATCATGTTGAGCACCACGACCACGGCGAAGGGGGCAAAGGCCGTGACGGGATCCTCGAACGACACGATCCCGACGCCCAGCGTGACAAGCGCCATGATCGCGACGCCGATGAAGGGCATGAAGTTCAGGAGTGCCGCGGCCACGCCCCAGAGCGGCGCGTTCGCCACCCCGAGCAGCTGGAACGCCACCCCGATGCAGAGCCCCAGCCCCAGGTTGACGGCAGTGATGGCCAGCAGATAGCGCGCGACGCTGGTGCGCACGTCGCGCATGGCCCGACCGACCGCCCGCCGGGCGGAGGCGCCTGGGACCATCGACATCCCCCAGCGGGCCAGCATGACCCGGTCGCGCAGCAGAAAGAAGGTCAGCATCGCCCAGAACGCGGCCCCCGCCGCCAGCCTCGGGGCGCCGATGGCCCAGTCCGCCAGCAGACGCTGCCCGCCTTCCACCATCCGGCCCACGGTGTCGTCGCCCGGTGCCCGCGGAGCCTCGGGTTGACGCGGGACGGTCTCGTCCGTCGGGGCGACCATGGAGCCCGGGTCGAACGTATCGGACAGTCCCGAGAGGATCTCGCGTGTGCGGCGCTCCATCTCGCGCAGGATCTGCGGCGCCCGGTCGTTCCAGGCCTCGGCCGACGGCGCCAGCGCGTAGACGGTCGTCGCGGCCCCCAGCAGCAGCCCGCCCACGACCAGCGCCGCGCAGAGAGCGATGCCGGCGCCCCGCTGCGTTCCAGTCGCCGGACGGCCGGTGCCAGAGCGATGGAACAGAGGAGCGCCAGCACCGTCGGGATCGCGATGAGGCTGGCGGCGTCGAGGGCGGCAAGGGTCATCACGCCTGCGATGATCCCCAGAAACACGGTCTGAAGCGCTCCACGGTCGAGCCGCGAGAACCAGCCGGCGGGTGGGGCGCGGCCGGCCGACGGTGCAACGCGCGGCCGCGTCGCTTCGCCGTGTGGGTGATCCTCGGGCATGGTGTGTGGCAGCCTTCGCGAGCCGGTTGGCGGGCAGCAGGTCCGGTCCGATCGGCATGATGCGGACCGCGGCATTGATTGCCGACGCCCTGGCGCAGACACTGTCGGCGGCAGGCCATCCCGGACCATGACGACGATATCTCCCGTGGCGGGCCGCTTTGCTGATGCAGGTTAGGGACGCTTGGTCGGCAAGCGGCGAGGATGATGTTCATGGCGCTTGCGGTCGCCCGAGTCTGTGGCCGGTGCGCGGCGCCTCCCTCCGCAGAAGGAAGTCGGACGATGGACAAGGATCGCATCAAGGGAACTGCCAAGCAGGCCGAAGGCGCCGTCAAGGAAGGGCTTGGAAAGCTGACCGGCGACAAGGCGCTCGAGGTCGAGGGCAAGATCGAACAGGTCGAGGGCAAGGTTCAGAAGGCCTACGGTCGGGCGAAGGACGACCTGCGCAAGGCCTGAGGCCTACGACACCGAAACGCAGCGAAAGGTCGCGTCGATGGAGAAGAACAAGAAGAAGAAGGCCGGAAGCGGCACCCCGAAGGGCGCCAAGGTGCCGAGCGATTACAAGTCCCGCGAGGCCGCAGGCAAGATCAGCCAGACCGACGCGGCGTTCCACAAGGCACCCGGCAAGGCGAAGGATGCAACCCGCAAGGGCTGATGCCATTGCCGGATGGCCCTGCCGCGACGCCCTCGCGCGGCGGGGCCGCTATCCATGACGATCCCGAAAGGACACCACCATGCTCGGAACCATTCTCATCGTCATTCTCGTCCTGATGCTCGTGGGCGTGCTGCCCACCTGGGGCCATAGCCGCTCGTGGGGCTATGCGCCCAGCGGAACCATCGGCCTGATCCTCGTGATCCTGATCGTGCTGGTGCTGACCGGCCGCCTGTGACGGGCGCCTGACGGTCAGGGCCCCGGCCTGCTCGGACAAGGCCGGGTGGGGAGACGGGACGCGTCCCGTCTCCTTTCGCATCTGTTCGACTAGCGCCGACGCACCGAGTTGCCGCCTGCGAGGATGTTGTTGATCAGCGCGGCCACGGCGGCGTGCAGCGCATCCTTTTCGCCTGGCGGTGCGAACTCGTGCGCAGCGGCGGCATCCTTCAGGACGCCGACGATCTCCCTCTCGGGCAGGATGTTGCGGTCGTTGAGCGCGAGCAGGAGCGACTCGCAGATGGCGAGCGCGGCGGTTCCGGCGATGTCGTTGGGAACGGTCATGATCGGTTGCGCCTCTATTTCCTAGGAAACGATTCGGGTCTGCGTCGACCGCATGGAACGTTCCGGCAGCATAGGCGTTCCCTGACGGTCGCGACTGATCGAGAGCAGTGCGAGGTGCCTTTTTCCGGCCCCCCGGCAGCTGCGAGCGACAGCAAGCCCATCCTCACCGGAGTCGCCCCCATGCTGATGCTGCAAAGCCCGCTGACACGAAAGCTTTCGGCCTATGTGGCCTTGTCGGCCGCCGATCTGGAGCCTCTGGCGCGCCTGCACAGGCGCAGGCGGAGCTTTCAGCCGGGGCACGAGCTGATCCACGAGGGTCAGGCCAATGCCTCGGCCTTCATTCTGTCCGATGGCTGGGCCTGTTCCTACAAGCTTCTGCCGGATGGCGAGCGGCAGATCGTCGACTTCCAGATCCCGGGCGACTTCCTCGGCCTGCGCAGCATCCTGTTCCGCACCTCCGACCACTCCATCGAGGCCGTGACCCGAATCGAGGCGACCGAGGTGCTGGCCCCGGACATCCTCGAAGCCTTCGCCGAGGCGCCGCGGCTGGCCACCGCCGTGCTCTGGGCCGCATCGCGGGACGAGGCGATGGTCGTGGAGCATCTGGTCAATCTCGGTCGCCGCTCGGCCGAGGAGCGCATGGCGCATTTCCTGCTGGAACTGGGCGCTCGGCTGGCGCTGGTGGGGTCGGGCGACCGGACGGGATTCGATTGCCCGCTGACGCAATATCACCTCGCCGACGCGCTGGGGCTGAGCGCGGTGCATGTCAACCGTGTCCTGCGCCACCTGCGCGAGGAGGGCCTCGTCACCTTCCGGAACGGGCGCGTGGCCTTCGACGATTTCGACAGGCTCAAGGCGGTCGCCGGGTTCGACTCCGGCTATCTCGATCAGGACGGCCCTCTGCTGCGCTGAGGGGCCTCCCCCGCAGAGGTCCTGCCAGGGAAGGTTCGTGCCGGATCTTATGCCAGCGCGCGGGCGGCTGCGTCCAGTTCGCGGCTGCACTCGCCATCGTGTTTGGCGGCCATCGCCTTCTCGGCCGCCTGATAGTGCTTGAGCGCCGCGTCCTTCTTCGGACCGGCGGGCGCCTTGTCCCAGGCCGCCTTGACGGACTTCATCTTCTCGGCGGTGTTGGGCACGGGGGTTTTCGCTTCCATGGGCGTTGTCCTTGCTGGGTCTGCCCGAATTGACGAAGCCTCCCTGCCGGGCCGGAACGGTGCCCGGTTACCGGGCAGGGAAGCATCGCCGTCACTCGAAACAAACAACCGACGGCGGAATGTGGTGCCGTCATGAAGACCCTATCGACGTGCCGCCTCGGCGGGACTGATGCAGGTTGGTGCTGCAAGAATTAGTTTCGGCCGGTGATCGCGCTCCCCCACAAGGGATGGGCCCGGAGTTTCCCCCGGGCCCGTCCCATCGCCTCAGCCGACGATAGCCGTCAGTTCGTGGGTGTTATCACGATCTCGACCCGGCGGTTCTGCGCCCGGCCGGCAGCGGTCGCATTGGACGTGATCGGCTCGTAGAAGCCGCGCCCGGAAACCGTGATCCGCTGCGGTTCGGTTCCTGCAGCGATCAGCTCGCGGGCCACTGCCATTGCCCGCTCCTGGCTGAGCTGGTTGTTGTAGGCCGCCGAGCCGACATTGTCGGTATGGCCCACCACGCGCACGGTCGAGGCCGGATGTTGCCGCAAGCTGCCCGCAACCGACCGCAGGGCCGGCCGGAACCCCGGGTCGACAACCGACGACGCCGTGCGGAAGGTCACCGACTCGGGCAGGATGACCCGAAGCTGGGAGCCGGTGTTGGTGATGTCGGCGCCGGTGCCGGCAAGCGAGCTTCGCAACTCCCGTTCCTGCGCAGCCATCTGCGCCCCGATGGCGCCACCGACGGCCGCTCCGACCGCACCGCCGATGACCGTCGCCCGGGTATCCCCGCCGATGATCTGGCCTGCTGCGGCCCCGGTCAGCCCGCCGATGACTGCGCCGGTCCCGGTCTGGTTGTACGAACCGTCGGGATTGGCGCACCCCGCCAGTGTCAGCGCTGCCGCCACCATGACGGCCGTGATCATCCTTCCTTGTCTGCTCATCGTACATCCCCCTTGATGGAGAACCCCCGCCGCGCACCTGCGCAGCTGGCTGCCCCAATGTTCCGGACAATGGCATCGAAGCGGATCATCCGGGCTGATCTGAATTAGCTTGCGATCAACAATACTTGGGCTTTCCGCGCGCAGAGCGCCGCGTCGGGCCGATTGATTTCGCGTGGGCCGGGTGAAGGCCCTGCAACGGCTGTCGGCGCGGGAAAGGCCAGGCCCCGGCGGCCAGCACGGCAGCGGCGCGATCCGCGTCACAAGACCGGGGGCGACGGGGAAGGACTCAGAGTGACGACCAGGCTGTGCGACCCGCCCGAGAGCCTGACGGTCAGCCGCCCGTCCGCGGGGCGAAGGGGCGCATCATCCAGCGTCGCCGCGGCAACGCCGTGGCCGGTCCGGCCGGGGTTGTCGATGGTGATCGCCAGTTGGGTGTCGCCGATCCTGACGGTGGAGGACATCCGCGGCCAGGCTTTGGGAAAGCATGGGTTCAGGACGAGGTCTTCGCCTGCGCGGGTCAGCCCTAGCAGGCCCTCGATCCCCGCCCGATACATCCAGGCCGCCGAGCCCGTATACCAGGTCCAGCCGCCGCGCCCCGCATGGGGCGCGCTGGAATAGACATCGGCGGCGACCACATAGGGCTCGACCTTGTAGCGAGCCGCGTCCGCGGGCGTGCGGGCGTGGTTGATCGGGTTGAGCATCGCGAACAGCCGCCCTGCGGCGTCGCCGTCGCCCATGCGGGCGTGTGCCAGCACCGCCCACAGGGCGGCGTGGGTGTACTGCCCGCCGTTCTCTCGCAGGCCCGGGGGGTAGCCCTTGATGTAGCCCGGATCGTGCGGGGTGGCGTCGAAGGGCGGCGCGAACAGCAGGGCGAGGCCGGGGTCGGGGCGGATCAGGTGCTCGGCCATCGACGCCATGGAGGTCGCGGCGCGCTCGGGATCTGCCGCGCCCGAGAGGACGGCCCAGCTCTGCGCGATGCTGTCGATGCGGCATTCGAGGGATGCGGCCGACCCCAATGGCGTGCCGTCGTCATAGGTGCCGCGACGATACCATGCGCCGTCCCAGCCTTCGCGCTCGATGGCCTGCCGCACCGCCTCGGCGTGGTGGCGCCAGCGTCCGGCGCGTGCGGGATCGCGGGGCTGCGCCAGCGGCGCCATCGCCTCGATGGTGGCTATCAGCAGCCAGCCCAGCCAGACCGACGTGCCGCGCCCGGCCTCGCCCACGCGGTTCATGCCGTCGTTCCAGTCGCCGGTACCGATCAGCGGCATGCCGTTCTCGCCGGTCAGCGCGATGGCCTGATCGAGGCCCCGCGCACAGTGTTCGAACAGGCTTGCGCTCCGGTCCGAGACGCTGGGCAGAAAGAAATCGTCATGCACGCCCGGCAACAGCGCCGGACCCTCGATGAAGGGCACCTCCTCGTCCAGCACGCCGGCATCGCCGGAAACCGCCACATACTGCGCCACCGCATGGCCCAGCCACACCCGGTCGTCCGAGATCCGGGTGCGCACGCCCTGGCCCGAATGCGGCAGCCACCAGTGCTGCACGTCGCCCTCGGGGAACTGCCGCGCGGCGGCGCGCAGCAGATGCGCCCGCGTCAGGTCGGGCCGCAGGGCGGCCAGCGCCATGCCGTCCTGCAACTGGTCGCGGAAGCCATAGGCGCCGCTGGCCTGATAGAACCCTGCCCGCGCCCAGATCCGGCAGGCCAGCGTCTGATAGAGCAGCCAGCCGTTCAACATGATGTCCATCGCCCGGTCGGGCGAGGTCACCTGAACCGCGCCCAGCAGGTCTGCCCAGTGGTCCTTCACTTCGGCAAGCGTCGCCTCGGGGTCCGTGGCGCGATGGCGCAGGATCAATTCGCGCGCTGCCTCGCGGCTGTCGGCCTGACCCAGCAGGAACAGCACCTCCACGCTGTCGCCCGGGGCCAGCACGATGCGGCGTTGCAGGGCGGCGCAGGGGTCGAGCGCGGGGCCGGTTCGGCCGGACAGGGGCGCGGGCCCGATGCCCCGGGGGGCGGCCAAGGTGCCCCCGATGCCCAGGATCTCGGCCCGGTCGGCGCTGCGGCTGGTGGTGTCGGCGCCCAGGTCGGCGAATGCCACCCGGTCGGCAAAGGCGGTGGAGAACGGATTGCGGGCGAGGATGGCGCCGGTGTCCGCGTCGGCCTCGGTGACGACATGGCGCTGGGTCGCCCCGCGCGACGGGCCAAGGACCCACTCGGCATAGGCCGTCACCGACAGCCGTCGCGGACGGGCGGAGGTGTTGCGCAGGGTCAGACGGGTGACCCTGACCGGATCCTCCAGCGGCACGAACTGCACCATCCGCGCCTCGATCCCGTGGGCGGCATGCTCGAAGGCGCTGTGGCCGAAGCCATGGCGGGCGACGTAAAGGCCACGGTCGCGGATCGGCCGGGCGGTGGGCGTCCAGGTCGCGCCGCTGTCCAGGTCGTGCAGAAAGATCGCCTCGCCCGCCGGGTCCATGACGGGGTCGTTGGACCAGGGCGTGAGCTGGTTCTCGCGGCTGCTGACGGCCCAGACATGGCCCGCGCCCAGCGCCGAGACCTGAAAGCCGAAGCCCGGATTGGCGATCACGTTGATCCAGGGGGCCGGCGTGGTCTGGCCGTCGCGCAGGACGGTGACGTATTCGCGCCCGTCGTCAGCAAATCCGCCGGTGCCGTTGAAGAACTCCAGCCCGGAGGTATCGAATGCCGGGGCGGGCGGCCCTGCGGTTTGCGGACGTGCGGGCGCCCGCCGTCGCGGCGGGGTAGCGGCGGTCGCCGCGTCGATCTGCTGGCCGATGCTGCCCCGACCGGCGACCAGCACCACGCTGGCCACAGACAGCAGGAGTGCCCGCGCATCCGCCCCGATCAGGTCGCTGCGCAGGACGTGGACGGTGCCATCGGCCCTGCTGTCGGCGGTGTCCGGCCGGGGCCGCGACCGGGCCGACCGCACGGCAGCATCGATCGTCTTCTGCAGGTCCTGCACATAGGAGGCAGCGCGGTCGTTCAGCACCACCACGTCCACGGCAAGCTGGTGCATCCGCAGGTATTCATGCGCGGCCAGAAGCTCCAGCAGCCTCGGCGCGTCCTCGGCATCCTCGATGCGGAACAGGATGATCGGCAGGTCGCCCGAGATCGCATGCGGCCAGAGCGCCGACTGCGGCCCCGCCCCGGCGAGGATGCCGGCGGCCGGAGCCCGCAGGCGCGCATCGGCCCGGATCACCATGCCACCGAGGCGCTGGAAATCGGCCGCGGCGGCGTGGGTCACGTCCAGATGCCGCAACTGTACCTGCGCCTGCGTCCAGGCCAGCGTGACCGCCCGACCGAAGGCCGACGGGTCGCGGTGGCGGTCCACCAGATCGAGCAAGACATCGGGATCTCCGGCGATCATGGTCCAGAAGGTGACCCGCGCCATCGCCCCGGCGGGAACCACCAGCGACCGGCGGATCGCAAAGATCGGGTCCAGCACCGTGCCGGTGGTCTGCGACAGCGGGGCTGCGGCCATGGCCGCCCGGCCGACGCTGCCGCCAGCCCCGATGAACTTCGCCCGGTCCGTCTCGATCTGGATCGGCGCGGCCTCCTGCCCCTCCACCACGGCGATGTGGGCCGCCCAGACCTCCGGGTCGGTGGGGGATCGGCGGCGGCGCGTGGCGACGATCACGCCCAGTTCGGGCAGGTAATCGGTCACGACGAAGAGCTTGGAGAACGCCGGGTGGGCCACGTCGGCCGAAAGCGGCGCCAGCACCAGTTCGGCATAGGAGGTCAGGTCGATCTCGCGCGCCTGCCGCCCGGTGTTGGTCAGCGTGACACGCCGCGCCTCGGCATCATCCTCGGCCGAGACGACCACCTCGGTCAGAGTGGTCAGGTCGTCGGTCTGATGGGCGAAGGTCGCATGATGCTCGCTGAACACCGCTTCATGGCGGGCGGGATCGGCGCCGGTGGGCTGCATTCCGGCCGACCAGAGCGCCCCCGACCCCCGGTCGCGCAGAAAGATGAACGTCCCCAGCGCCGCCGTGGTCGGATCGTCGCGCCAGCGCGTCACCGCCAGGTCGCGCCAGCGGCTGTAGCCTGCCCCGCTCGGCGTCAGGACCACGCCGTAGGAGCGGTTCGACAACAGATGCGCCGTGGGCGCCGCGTCCGCCGGCGCGGGGAAGCGGCGGACCACCGGCTGCACGTCGGTTTCCTGGGCGCTGGCGGGCACCTCGCGCGCGCGCGGCGGCGCATCGGTGGCATCGCGGGGAACGCGCTCCTGCAGCAGCAGTTCCACCGCCCGGATCATCGGCTCGGCATGGAAACGCGCGCGCAGGCGGCCGTCCTGCACGCAGTTGGCGATGGCAACGATGGTCATGCCCTGATGATGCGCCATGAAACTGCGCACGATGGCCAGGTCGGCCCCCACGGGCAGCCGCTTCGCGGTGAAGTCCAACGCCTCGTAGAAACCGAACGTCCCCTGCGCGCCAAGGGCTGCGAGCCGGGCGAAGTTGCGCAGCGCGGCTGCGGGGTCGATCATCGCCGCAAGCGCGGTTGCATAGGGGGCGACGACACGATCCGCACCCAGACCCCGCTTCAACCCGAGGCCGGGCACGCCGAAGTTGGAATACTGATAGGTCATCTCGAGATCGCGGGCGTTGTAGGCCGATTCCGAAACACCCCAGGGAATGCCGAGGGCCTCGGCATGAGCCCGCTGGCGCGCGACGATGCGGCGGTTGGTCTCCTCCAGCACCGAGCCGACCGGTTCCTGAAGCACCAGCGACGGCATCAGGTATTCGAACATGCTGCCCGACCACGACACCAGCGCCGAGCCCGCCCCCAGCGGCGTCGCCGCACGGCCCAGGCGGAACCAGTGGCGGGTTTCCACATCGCCCTTGGCGATGGCGAACAGGCTTGCAAGCCGCGCCTCGGAGGCGAGAAGGTCGTAGCAGCCGTGGTCCAGCCGGTTGGTGGCAGGCGAAAAGCCGATGGACAGCAGCTTCTTGTCGCCGTCGAGCAGAAAGGCGAAGTCCATGCCGTTGGCGAGTGCGCGGGCGGTCTGCTCGACCGCGGCGAGGCGTGGGCCAAGGTCCAGATCGCGGTCGGCGGCATGTCCGGCAAGCCCCGTGTGGATCGCCGTGCACCAGAACGCCATGTCCGGGGCAGGACCGTCGGCCGCGTGCGCGGCCGCGGCATCGGCCAGCGACAGCAGCAGCTCGAGCGGCGCCCCCTCGGCCGCGGCCCGGCCCAGCCCTGCCAGCATGTCGGCCTGTGCCGGGTCAGGCGTGGCGACAAGGGCGCGTTCGGCCAGCAGCAGCCCATCGCGCAGACCGGCGCGCCAGTCCGCTTCGGGGGTGCGGGGCTCCGCCTGCCATTCGGCGCAGGCGCGCGCGACGGCGATCAGGTGCCCGGCAAGGTTGCCGCTGTCCACCGAGGACACATACCCCGGCTCCAGCACGCGCAGATCGTCGGTGGCATGCCAGTTGTGCAGATGGCCGCGGAACCGCGGCATCCGCCCGACGGTGGCGAGCGTCCGCTCCAGCCGCGTCAGGGCGTCGGCGCGCCCGATCCATCCCAGATCATGCGCCGCCGTCACGGACAGCAGATACATGCCGATGTTCGTGGGAGACGTGCGGCGCGCCAGCGCCGGCCCGGGCGTTTCCTGAAAGTTGTCGGGCGGCAGATGGTTGTCGGCTTCGGTCACGAAGGTCTCGAAGTAGCGCCATGTGCTGCGGGCGATCAGCCGCAGGCCCTGGGCATCCTCCTGCGTCATCGTGCCTGGGCGATGCCGCAGCGCGGGCCGGCTGATCCGGTGGGCGATGGCGGGGCTTGCCAGCCACAGCAGGGCGAAGGGCACAACCAGCGGCCAGACCGCGGGGTTGAGGGCCGCCGCGCCGCCCGCCACACCCAGGCCCAGCGCGACACCCCACCCCATGCGGCGAACCTGCGCCGGCATGCCGGGCCGTTCGCCCTTCGCCGTCTGCGCGGCCGTGACCCATTCCAGCAGGTTGCGCCGCGACATGCCAAGCCGCCAGGCGGTTCGCAGGATCGCGTCGCCCATCCGAAGCGCCGTGTCGGGCAGAAAGGCGACCTTCAGCAGGATCTGCCCGAGCGCCGCGCGCAGGTCGGCGCCGAGTGCCGCGATATGGCTGTGCGCCGTGATCCCGGCCCGCCCCGGCAGCACCACGAAGGGCAGCGGCAGCAGATGCGGCAGCGCGAGCATCGCCAGCACGGCCAGCGTCCAGCCCGCCGCCAGCGGCGGCGGCAGCAGCCAGCCCACGGCCAGCGCCGCCAGCGTCAGGGGCGGCGTCAGGGACCGGCGCAGGTTGTCGATGATCTTCCAGCGGCCCAGCCCGGGCATCGCGCCCCGCCCGACCAGCCAGGGCAGGAGCTGCCAGTCTCCGCGCACCCAGCGGTGCTGCCGCAGGGCGGCGACATCGTAGCGTGCGGGGAAATCCTCGACCACCTCGATGTCCGAGGCGAGGCCGGCGCGCGCGAAGATCCCCTCGAACAGGTCGTGGCTGAGCATGGTGTTTTCGGGCACCCGCCCGGCCATCGCCGCGGCGAAGGCATCGACATCGTAGATGCCCTTGCCGGTGAACGAACCTTCGCCGAACAAGTCCTGATAGACGTCCGAAATGGCCGCCGCATAGACGTCGATCCCGGCATGGCTGGCATGGATGCGCTGAAACGTCGATCCTTCCGTCCCGACCGGCAGCGCCGGCGTGACGCGCGGCTGCAGGATGCCGTGGCCCAGCGTGACCCGCCCCAGCGCGGGGTCGAGATGCGGGCGATTGAGCGGATGCGCCATCTTGCCGATCAGCCGACGCACCGTGTCGCGCATGAGCCGCGTGTCGGCGTCCAGCGTGATGACGAAACGCACGTCCTGCGGCACGGCGGCCGGCGCCAGAAAGCTCGTGTCGCTCGCGCCGCGCAGCAGGCGGCCCAGCTCGTGCAGCTTGCCGCGCTTGCGCTCCCATCCCATCCAGACACCCATCGAGGGGTTCCACAGCCGGCGGCGATGGAGGAACAGGAACCTGTCGCCATGGGGCGACGGGTAGGCCGCGTTGAGGCGGGCGATCCCGGCGGTGGCCTGGGCGATCATGCGGGCATCCTGCGGCTCGGTCTCGGTGGCCGCATCCCGCCCGTCGGACAGCAGCGCATAGTGCAGCGCGCCCTCGGTGCTGGACAGGTGATGCACCTCCAGCTGCTCGATGGCGGCGGCCACCTCCTCGGCGCTGCCCAGCAGCACCGGGACGGCGACGAGACAGCGAAGGTCGGGCGGCACCCCCTCGGCCAGCTCCATCCCCGGCAGGCGCTGTGGGGTCACCGATCGTGTGACCACGAGGCCGACCAGCGCACTGCCCGCCTCCAGCGCGACGCTCAGGCCAACGATGGCCAGGGCAAGCGCGACCCAGCCCTGAGCCCCCGACAGCCACAACGCGAGGCCCAGAACAGCCAGCGCGACCAAGGCGATGGCGGCCAGATAGCCCGCAAGGCCCGCCCGCGCGGCGAAGCGTCTTGCGCGCAGCCCCGCCCGCGGCGCGTAGCCGATGCGGCGCTCCAGCACCCCGCGTCCTGCCCCGATCAGCCAGTGGCCCGGGTCGCGCATGGCGTCATGGTGACCGGCGGCGGCCAGCGACAGCGCGGCTCCGGCGACCTCCGCCTCTGGCCGGTGCGAGCCGCGCGCCAGCGTCTCGATGGCGGTGCGATAGAGGTTGCGCGTCGCGAAATCCAGCGCGGCGAAGTCGGACGCGGCGCGGAGCTGGGCGTCGACCGGGCTGACCTCCTCGAAGAACTCCTGCCAGTCCATCTCGGAGATCAGCCGCATGCTGGTGACGACGTTGCGCATGGTGACGTTGGAGGCGCCCTGCCGCTGCTGGGCATGCAGGATCACCCCGTCCCGCGTCATGTCCTGTGCGGCCAGCCGGTCGTCGAGCCAGCCGCAGAGTGCTGTCTCGGCCGGGTCGCAGCCGCGCAGGCGCTTTGCGATCCGGGCGGCCAGGATCTCGGGCAGCGGCGCCCCCTCCAGCGGGGCGACCGCCTGCGCCAGCCGGAGTGTGGGCGAGGATCGGGCAGCGGTCGCGGGGCCGCGCCCTTCGTCCGTGACGCGCAGGCCGTCGACCAGCCTGTCTGCCGCGTCACGCTCTGCATGGGCCGCCATGATCTCGTCGGACAGCCGGCGCGCATTCTCTATGAGCACGATCCGCAGGGTGATCGCGACCGCCCACAACTCTCCGATCGTGAGCGGCTCCACGGTCTGATAGGCGCGCACGAAGCGGGCCAGGACGGGCGCGTTGAGCAGGCTGTCGGTATGCGCGACATAGGCCCAGGCGATGCCGAGTACGCGCGGATAACCTGCAAACGGCCCTTCGGCCAGCTTCGGCAACTGGCGATAGTATCCGGGCGGAAGGTCGTCGCGAATCTGCTGCAGCTGCTGCTCGATGAGGTGGAAGTTGTCCAGCAGCCATTCCGCGGCAGGGGTGATCGTCTGCCGCGCCTGCACCGCCTGCCCGCAGGCGCGATAGGCGGCCAGCAGGACATCCGCGTTGTCGCCGACCCTTGCGGCAAGCGGCGTCACACGCATCCGCCGGCGCGTGACCGGCTGGGCCCGCGCCAGGGAGATCGCATGATGTTCGAGGCGCTCGGCGCCGAACAGGTCCGCGCGGATGACCGCAGTGTCCTGCCACAGACCCGAGCGCGCACGCCTGTGGGCGGTACCGGGCCAGAGCGATGCTCCTGCCGCTGACCCGGCCAGAGAACGCTGGCCTGCGGCTCGGGGCATCACCGCAAGGTCGGCAGGCTGCTGTTTTCGGACCCATTTTCGCCCAGGCCCGAATCGGCCGGCGGCGCGGGCCAGGGCGGCGCCGCTTCACGCTCCCTGCGGGGCGCCTTCAGGCCTGCCGGGCCATCCCGCCAGTCCGCTCGGATGCGGCGGGTCATCGTGGTCCATTCTTCCTCGATCCGGTCCCAGGTCATGTGCAGGTCCTTTCTGGACATGGCAGGCCGCCGTTCCGGCGACGCTGGTCTCCCCTTCAACGACTTCCGTCCCGGACGCGTTCCACCGTGGCAGTGCAACGGTGGACCTGCGACATATCCGACAGGCCCCTGACAGGCGCGCTGGCACAGCCGGGCCGGCATCGGGCAGACGGAGGATACCGCTGCCCGGCGGTGACCGGACTGATGCATGTTGGTGAAGGCCCGTACCTGCCCAAGGGTCGCGAGACCTTTGCCGCTAGCAGGTTGCGGCCGGGCACGGCCGTTCCCTGCGCCGCCGTCAGGGGAGCCGCCCAGCCCGGCGCGTTCATCGGTAAAGGGAACGCGCCCTGCTACCGCGCGTTGTCCTCGTGTCGGGCAAACACGCAGACGGTTGTCGATCTGCCCCTTGCCCGCGGAGGACTTCAGATGAAGCGGCTTCTTTCAACTACGGCGCTTTTGCTGGCGCTTGGCCTGCCTTCGGTGATGCTGGCCCAGAACACACCCGCTCCCGAGCGCGCGACGCAGAGCCAGAGCGCGGGCATGGCAGGGTTTCTGACCCAGCGGAGCCAGTCCGACCTCTTCGCATCCGAGCTGATGGGCCATGATGTCCATGCGCGTCGGGTGTCCGCAGACGGTTCGGCAGCAAGAACCGGAGCCATGGCGACGGTCAGCCGGGCCGATCTGGACGACATGGACAACATCGGGCAGATCAACGAGATCGTGCTGTCGCATGACGGTCAGGTCCGCGCCCTCGTGATCGGCGTCGGCGGGGTTCTCGGCATGGGCGAGCGCGATGTGGCGGTCACGATGGATCAGGTGACGTTCGCCTCCGATCCCGATGACCGGGCGCAGATGCATGTCATCGTGAATGTCTCTGCGGAGATGCTCGAGGGCTCGCCTGCCTATGACCGTTCGTCGATGATCGACGGCGAGCCGGCGGACCGGACCGTCGTGGCCACGACCGACCGCACGGCACTTGCCCGACCGGAGTTGATCCGCGACGGCTACCACGTGGTTGATGCGACGCGCGTAACGAGCGACATGCTGGTCGGTGCGACGGTGTACGACCCCTCAGACACATATGTGGGGACGGTCGAAGACCTGTTCCTCGATGCTGACGGGGCGATCACGAACGTGATCATCGATTTCGGCGGTTTCCTCGGGTTGGGCTCGCACCAGGTGTCGCTGCGCTTCGACGAGCTGACGGTTCTGACGAACGACCGCGCCACCGATATGCGCGTCTACGTGGACGCCACCAAGGAGCAGGTTCAGTCCCTGCCGCAATACGAGGCGATGAACTGATGCACTCCTGCGGGGCCCTGCGTGGCCCCGCAGCCGACCTGCACCGACGAGAAAGGCCACGCACCCTGGTGCGTGGCCACTTCGTTCCGGCCGAGATCCGGTGTCAGCCGCCGTGATGCGGCATCGCCTTCAGCCTGTCCTTGGTGGTGTCCATGTGAACGCGCACATCGGACCCGCCGGTTGCCCGCAGCACCGTGAGGTCGCCGAAGGGGACCAGCACCGAATGCGCGCCGATGCCGAGGAAACCGCCGACATCGATCACGGCCGCGTTGATCCGGCCCTCCGATCCGATCTTGAGCGCGCTGACCGAGCCTATGGTCTCATCCTCGCGGCCATAGACCTTGGCGCCTTCCAGATCCGACGCCTTCAGCTCGTGGAGCGCCGCTTCGGCAAACCCGTCGCGGGCAAAGGCGTGGGTGCCGCCGCCGGACGCGCCGGTGGGTGTGGTTGTGGTGGGTGTCATGATGTTCTCCCTGTTCCCGGAGGGGCCGGGAACTCTGAGCGCAGGGGCCCCCTGCAGGGTCGTGGATCGCCGCTCCGCTCGCGCCGCGAAGGTCTTGGCGCGGTGTCGATCAATGACGGGGTCAACGCAGCGCACCCCGGTATTCGGATCGTGCGGCGGGTCGTACATGGACAACGCCGCAGCGCAGGGGACGTTCCCTGGCGCGCGCGCCGTCAGCGAGACCGGGCCAGAAAGAACCGCACCATTTCCGCCGACGCGTCGGGCCCGCGCGAATCGGTGAAGGAGCCGCCGGCCTTACCCCCCGACCAGGCGTGGCCTGCGCCCGCGACCTGCCAGAGTTCCACATCGACCGTTCCGTCGGGCAACGCATACTCGGTGCGCAGATAGCTCCGGCCTGCTGCCTCGGCGGGCGTCACCCGGGCCGGGGTCCGGGGTCCGACCGCGGCCAGCACGATCTGCGGCGCGTTGGAGGGGTGCACGGCACTGTCGGCATCGCCGTGAAAGACGATCCGGCGGGCGGGGGCACGGCTGCCCGCCGCCGCTGGTCTGCGTGCCCGCGCGGCCCCCGGTGTGCCGCCACTGCGCATGGCGGAGAGCGCCGACATGACATCGCTGGCAGCCCCGCGCGCAAGCCCCGAATGCACGCCCACGGCCGAGAAGACATCCGGATAGGTCTCGGCCACGATCACCGCCATCGCCCCGCCCGCGGACAGGCCGGCGACGAACACGGCCTGTCGGTCCAACCCGAACTCCCGCATCAGAGCGCGGGTCAGGCCGGCAAGGATCGCCGGCTCGCCCTTGCCGCGCGCCTGGTTGACGGGCGCGAACCAGTTCCAGCAGGACGCGCCGTTGTGGTCGCGGGTCTGCTCCGGCCAGGCGACTGCCAGACCGTGCCGCTGCGCCACCGCATTCATGTCGGTGCCGGTCGCAAAGTCGTCGGGGTTCTGCGAACAGCCGTGCAGCATCAGGATCAGCCCCTTCGGCCCTTGCGATTGCCCGGCCGGCAGGAACAGCTTGAAGTTGCGGGTCCCGGCGCGACCGCGATGGGTGCGGTCCAGATACTGTGCGCCCCGGGGTATGGGCGGCGGGCGTGAATGCGTAGGGAACCGGTCGAGCAGCATGCGGGCGGGCAGCGATGACCGCGCCGCGCGCAGCTGCTTCACCACGGCGCTCAGGCGCCGGTCCACCTTCGCGCCAGCTCGGGATGCCGCCTTGTGCCGTGCCTTTGCCGGCGGCTTGCGGTGCTTTCTCGCGACGGTCGGCTTGCCCGGCGTCATGGCCTGCAGGGTCGAGAGCGACTCAAGCGTGGTCCTGATCATCGTTGCACCTATCGCCCGCTGCATCGCCCTTGCGGACGACCGCCGCGCGCCCGCGCGGGCCAGCCGCATCGCGCGGCGAATCGCGCGCGGGATGGTGAATTTCATTGGAGGTCCTTCGAGGTTGGGCGCGTCCGAGGTGGCGACGTCCCGGCATCATGCCCGGCATCGCCCGCCTTGACACTAACATGCAGTGTTGCCTCCGCCGTGCGGCAAGGACTCCGCCGGACGTCAGGGGCGGCGAGTGCCCGGCCCCCGCGTCACGGCCCCGAAGCTTCTCAGTTGCTCCGTGGCCTAGACGCCCGGCAGTCCGGCCGCCATCGCCAGCCGGACGAGGTCCGGCAGCGACGTGGCCCCGGTCTTGCGCATCACCGCCGCCCGGTGGTTCTCGACCGTGCGCTGGTTGATGCCGAGGTCGGCGGCGATGATCTTGTTCGGCGCGCCTTCCAGCACCCGGGCCATGACCTCGCGTTCGCGGGGCGTGAGATCGGCGAAGGATTTCAGCGCCATGCGCCGGGCATTATGGCGGGCGCGATCGTCGGTCGCCTGTTCGAGGGCCCGTCCGATGCTGACCAGAAGATCCGCCGCGCTGGCCGGTTTCTCGATCAGATCCGCGGCGCCCGCCTTCATCGCGCTCACGGCCATGGCCGTGTCGCCATCTCCCGTCAGCATCACCGCCGGTAGGGACGAGCGCTCCGCCCGCAAGGCCTCCAGCAGCGCCACGCCGCTCATGCCGGGCAAGCGGTCGTCGATGACCAGACAGGCCCTGGCGGCCGGACGGGGAGCGGCCAGAAAAGCCTCGGCCGACGGGTAGGTGACCACGGCCCACCCCTCGGCCTCGAACAGGCGGCGGGTGGCCTCGCGCACCATGGGATCGTCGTCCACGACATGCACTGTCACCTGTTCGGGCGTAGAGCCCGTGCCGTGTTGCGCCCGGGCTGCCCGCGCGCCCTGCAACATGGCGGCGATCCGGGCCAGCAACGCGTCGGGCAGGACGGGCTTGACGAGCTGCACGAAGGGGGTTCCCGCGATCTCGCGCATCGTTTCGGCCGTGATGTCGCCGGTCAGGATGATGGTCGGCACGCCATGGCCCAGAACCCGAGGCAATTCCCGCGCCAGCGACAGCCCGGACGCACCGCCATGCAGATCGAAATCCGTCAGCAGCAGGTCGGGCGGCACTGCGGACCGGGTGGCCCAGGCCAGAGCATCCGGGGCGTTGGCCATGGCGACGACGCTGTGGCCCTCGGCGATGAGTGCCCGGGCAAGCAGCTGACGCAGGTCGTCCTCGTCCTCGACCAGCAGGATCGTGCCGGTCTGTCGGTCACCCTCGACCGGCGCTGCGTCCGCCAGCGCCGCAGGCTCGGCTGCGGCCAGCGGAAGCGTGACCGTGAAGGTCGATCCCTTGCCCTGCACCGACCGGACATCCACCGGATGAGCCAGCAGATCCGCCAGCCGCTGGACGATCGACAGCCCCAGCCCGAGGCCCTGAGCAGCAAGGAACCCGGGCTGCTCGCCCTGATGATAGGCATCGAAGATCGCCTTTTGCTCGGACGGGGCCACACCGATGCCGCTGTCGCTGACCTGGATCGTCAGGCGGTCGCCACGGATGCGGCAGCCCATCAAGATGCCGCCCCTCGGCGTGTATTTTACCGCATTCGACAGGAGGTTGCGCAGCATCTGCCGAAGGAGCTGCGGATCGGTCCGCACCCAGGCCCTGGTCGGCACCACCCGCAGCTTCAGCCCCTTCAGCTCGCACAGCGGCGCGAATTCCTCGGCAAGATTTGCCATGAGGGGGGCAACCGCGACGGCCCGCACCTGAGGGCGCACGATGCCGGCCTCGATGCGGTTCAAGTCCAGCAGCGCGTCCAGCATCTCGGTCATCGTCTTCAGCGTGCGGTCCATCAGCGCCGCCAGCCGCTGCGTCTCGGCGCTGCGACTGCCACGCGTCATCAGCTCATGCAGCAGCGCCAGCGACTGCAGCGGCTGGCGAAGATCGTGGCTTGCGGCGGCGAGGAACCGCGACTTTGCCGCCGTCGCGCGGTCGGCCTCGCGCCGGGCGGCGACCAGTTCCGCATGCGTCCGTTTGTTCTCGGTGATGTCGACGAAGGTGATCACCACGCCTTCGACGCGCCCGCCATCGGCGCGATAGGGCTGGACCCGGCGCAGATACCAGATGCCCCCGGCGCCGGCGATCTCGCGCTCGACCGGTCTTGCCGTCGCCAGCACCGCAGCCGCGTCGGGTGCAAGGTCCGCGTCGCTTGACAGGGCGGCCAGATCGGACAGCGGCCTGCCAATGTCGGTCGGGATGACATGGAACACGGCGCGGGCGTTGGGCGTGAAGAACCGGATGTTCAGGTCACGGTCGAGGAAGATCGTCGCAACATCGGTGCTGTAGAGCACGTTCTGCAGGTCGTTTGCGGTGGTGCGGTGGCGCTCGACGGTTTCCTGCAACTGGGCGTTCAGTGCGGTCAGCTCCTCGTTGAGCGCCTGCAACTCCTCTTTCGAGGCGAGCAGTTCCTCGTTGGTGGACTGGAACTCCTCGTTGACCGACAGCGCCTCGGCGGCATCGGCGGCGTGGCCCTCGACCTCCTGTTCCAGTTCGCGCAGGGCATCGCTGCGATCGTTGCGGGTCGCCTCCAGATCGGCCTCGAGCTCGGCGATGCGCGATGCGGCATCCGCCGCCCCGTCCCCATCGGCAGGTGATCCGGTCGCCGCGGGCGGGGCATCGAGGAAGCAGGCAAGCAGCAGGTCTTCCTTGCCGGCCTGCACCGCGCGCAGCTCGATGTTGAACCGGCCCTCGCGCGCCGAACGTCCGCCGGGCACGACGACGACCGGGTTCGCGGCGTCGCAGGACGCTGCCGCCGCACGGAACCGTGCGTGCAGCGTCCTGGGCAGCATCCCCAGAAAGCCCGGATCGGGGTGGCCTTGCGTCACGCTGAGATAGCGTTCGGTCGGGCCCAGCAGATACAGGCTCTCGAACCGGCGGTTCAGCAGCACGGCCGCCGGGGCGTAATTGTCCAGAACGACCCGCCGGCACAGCTCCGCGAGGGAGGTCCTGCGGCTTGGCTGCGGGTAGGTTTCGACGGGCCTCGCGATCCGGGCGCCGGCTGCAAGATGCAGATCGCCCAGCCGGCTGGGGCCGACACGGCGCCAGAGCCGGGCGTCCTTGTGGGCGACCTCGAAGCTGCCATCGGCCGGCCCGGGCGTTTCGGCAGCCCCCAGCAGCAAGAGCCCGCCCTGCCGCAGCGAGAAGGCGCACAGTCCGATCACCCGCCGCTGCGCCTGCGGCTCCAGGTAGATCAGCACGTTGCGGCAGGACAGAAGGTCGATGCGCGAGAACGGCGGGTCGGACAGCAGGTCCGCCACGGTGAAGACGATCACGTCACGCAGTTCCGGCCGGACCCGCCAGCCACCCGCCTCAGCGTCGAAGAACCGCGCAAGCCGGGCGGACGAGACCGCGCCTGCGATGTCGGCGGGATAGAACCCCTCGCGGGCGGTCCCCACCGCGTCGGCGTCGATGTCCGAGGCGAAGACCTGCAGCCCGGCCCGCGACCCTGCCGCCTCCAGCGCCTCGATGCAGAGCATGGCCAGGCTGTAGGCCTCCTCGCCGGTGCTGCATCCGGCCACCCAGACCCGCAGCGGCCGGTCGGCGGGCTGGGATGCGATCAGTTCGGGCAGGGCTGTCGCGCCGAGGTGCTCGAACACGCCCGGATCGCGGAAGAAGCTCGTGACATGGATCAGCAGATCGGCCGTCAGCCGCGCAAGCTCGGTGCTGTCGGCGCGCAGCATCGTCAGATACCGCTCCGTCTCGTCCGGCCCACAGCCAGCCATCGCCATGCGACGGGCGATGCGGCGCTTGATCGTTCCAGTCTTGTACAGCGTCACATCCTGAGGGGCCGTTTCCGCGACGAGCGAGATGATGGCGTCGAAATCCCGGCCCGCCAGCGTCGCGCCTGTCCGGCCTGCGCCGGCCTTCGCTTCCAGCGCGGTGTCCGGGCGTTCGGGCGGTTTCGGCAGACCCCCTGCTGTGAGCTGCCCCAGCACCGCCGGCATGTCCGCAATGCCCAGGACGTGATCCACCAGACCGGTCGCCATGGCGCTGTCCGGCATGCCGGAATACCCGGCCTCCTTCGGGTCCTGCGCCAGGATCAGCCCGCCTGCGTCATGGATGGCGCGGAGGCCGCCGCTGCCGTCCGTGCCGGTCCCCGACAGCACGATGCAGGCCAGCGGCGATGATGCCTCCCGTGCCAGAGACTGCAACAGAACATCGAAGGGCAGGCGCACCGCCTTGCCGCGCTCCGGGGCAGATGTATGGAGAACACCGTTCTCGACGGTCAGAAAGACGCCCGGCGGGATGACATAAAGATGGGCAGGCCGCAGCGTCATGCCCTCGCCGGCCAGAAGCACCGTCAAGGCGGTATCCCGCGCCAGAAGGTCGACCATCATGCTGTCATGTGTGGGGTCGAGGTGCAGGACCAGCACGAAGGCCGCCTGCATGTCGCCGGGTATCGCCTGCAACAGTGCCCGGCACGCCTCGAGCCCGCCTGCGGATGCGCCGACGGCAACGATGGGGAGCGCAGGACCTAGCGTTCGAGCGTTCGCATTGGACATCGCATCTTCCCACCACAGGGGGCACCGCGCCCGGCACGCAAAACCGTCACATGCGCAGGCTATTTCGTCGTCGCGCTGCCGTCTTGCGATAAGACCGTATCAGCCTTTTCGCCCGTGCAGAAGCCGGGCTTTTCGGGATCGCCGTGATCGCCCGACGGTCCTGCGGCGCGCAGTTTTCCGACCGGGCTCACTGGTACACCCGGCGCTCTACGCTTTGTCTAAGTAGATTCCGGGGCTGTCGGCGCGGCCGACCGATGGCTAGCTTCAACCCACGGCATGTAGTCGCATTAACCAGTGTGAAGTTGACCGGACAGCCGGGTTGCGTTCATGGCGAACGTTTCAAAAGCCCCCAAAGTCGGCTCGCGTTGCTTCGTCGGCGACGAGTCCGGCTGTCCGGCCATTGCGAAGGAATTCTCAAAGACGGCACGGAACGTGCCCAGCGCGGTGCGTTGAGCGTTCCCGGAAGCCCGTTCTCCATCGCTCGTCCACCGCTGAAAAGGAATGAGAAGCTGGACCATGGCCAAGCTCATCCCGGCTCCCTGAACGATCGGAGCCTTCATCAGGGCGCCCGGCGTCTCCTCGCCGACCCCGCCATCGCCCTGGAGACAGAAACGTCGGCTCCCGTGCCAGCGGTGACGCAGATCAAATGCGGCAAGGCGAGCGTGCGGACCCACGCCATGCACGGCCCAGACCTCCGGCGAGGCCGACAGCTCCGACCGGAGCCGCAGCACTGCGAGCCGCCTTCATCTCATCCGGACGCAAGCTCGCTCCCCCATCGGACGGGCACGGCCCCGCGGGAGGCCGGCAACTCCCGTCATCGGAAAGGTGACACGAAGACTATGATTGACGTCCATCCGTTTCATTTCCTCCTGCCGCCGCAGGCCGCGGTCCTGTTTCGCTTCGCCCTCAGGCTTGCCGCCGACGAGACTCGGGCCGAGGACCTGGTTCAGGAGACCTTCCTCAAGGCCTGGGCGAATCGCGACAGTTTCACGCCCGGCACCGAACTGAGGGGGTGGCTGTTCACCATCCTTCGCAACACGTTCTATTCCAGCCTCCGCAAGCACAGACGCGAGGTGGAGGACGTGGACGGCAGACTTGCGGCGCTGCTCTTCGAGGAAGCGGCGCAGGAGCATTCCGTCGACCTGAACAAGCTGATTTCGGCCATGGCAAGGCTCCCCGAAATCCACCGTCGGCCGGTCGTCCTCATGGGGGCATACGGATTTTCGCAGCAGGAAGCGGCCGATGCCTGCAACTGCGCCGTCGGCACGATCAAGAGCCGCGTCAGTCGCGGACGGTCCGAACTCGGCCGTGCATTCGGTCGCGACCCGGTGGAGCCCCACGGAACGATCACGCACCCGGGGCCGTTGGCAGACCGGCATGTCGGGGCTTGCATGAGCGAAACGCCCTGAAACCCCGCAACGACAGGAGCCGGACATGGAACGAGCGGACACCGAGAAGGACACCCTGATCATGGATCGTTCGATGCTCCTGCGGAGGGCAAGGGCTCCGCGGCTGCGGGCACGCTCCCTGGCCGAGTTGCGAGACCTGTCCGCGGCGCTCTCCGATGCCTGTGCGGCGTCCAAGGCGGACGCCCTGCGGAACATACGCGCCCGTTGGGCCGATGCTCCGGAAGAGGCCGACGAAAGCACATGCGGCTTCGCAGATCTCTTTGCCGCGCTTCGCCGCGTGCGAGCCGAACTCCAGCGTCGTCAGGACGAGAGGGCGGCCGCTGCGCAACGGACCCTGGCCCTGGATCGCTAGCGGCTGTCCGGTCGGGGCTGCTCTCGTCCCGGGACGTTCCGGAGGTCGACGATCTTCGCCCACTTGGCGCCCCGTCCTTCCGGCCGCGTTCGGTTGCCAGTTGCCGCGCCCTACCCCGTCACGACCCCATCGCCCACCACGACCTGTCGCCGGCAGAGGCTTGCGATCTTCTCGTCGTGGGTGGAGATGAGAAAGGTCGTGCCTTCGTCGCGGTTGATCTCGGAGATCAGCGCCATGACCTGCATGGCGGCGGCGCGGTCGAGGTTGCCGGTCGGCTCGTCCGCCAGCACCAGTTCCGGCCGGTTCATCAGCGCGCGGGCCACTGCCACGCGCTGCTTCTGACCGCCCGACAGGTTTGCCGTGGGGAAATCGATCCGTTCGGCCAACCCCATCCGTGCCAGCAACTCGCGCCCGCGGGTCCGGGCGGCAGCCGTCTCGCGGCCCTCTCGCACGGCGGTGGGGAAGGCCACGTTCTCAAGCGCGGTGAAGTCGGGCAGCAGGTTGTGGAACTGGAACACGAAGCCGATGTGCAGGTTGCGAAACAGTGTCAGCGCCCTGTCGTCGGCTGCGACCAGATCCGTCCCGAGCATCGAGTGGCTGCCCGCGGTGGGTTTCATCAGCGTTCCGAGGATGGTCAGCAGCGTGCTCTTGCCCGACCCTGACGGGCCCAGCAGCGCCGTGAGTTCTCCCCCCTGCAGCGTCAGGGACAGCCCGCGCAGGACCCGCGTCGCCGCCTCGCCCGACCCGAAGGTCTTGACCAGCCCTTCGACCTCGACCAGCGCGCTCACTGGCTGATCGCCGTGACCGGATCGACCCGTGCCGCGGCGCGTGCGGGGAGGATCGAGGCAAGGATCGCACCCAGCACCGTCAGCGTAATCGCCAGCCCGTAGGAGCCCTGGGTGATGTCCATCGGCAGGGTGCCCGGCCTGAACGCATCACGCGTGGGAAAGGGCAGCAGGGCCAGGTAGCCGAGCGCGGCACCAGATAGCCCCCCCAGCAGCCCGACCAGCGCGCCCTGGGTCACGAAGACGAAGACGACAAAGCTGCGCCCGGCACCCATTGCACGCATGATCCCGATCTCCGGCCTTCGGCGGTAGGTGGACAAAAGCAGCGCCGAGGCGACGCCGATCACGATGGTGATCAGTGCGAAGGATTTGAGGAAGTATCCGGTCTGCGCCTGCGCATTCAGCGCCTCCATCAGCTGCTCGGCGCCGTCGGTCCATGGTACGGCATCGAGTCCGGTCAGCGCCCGGATGCGCAGCGCCGTGGCATCAGCGGCGTTCAGGTCCGCCAGCTTGATCTCGATCCGCGTCACCCCCTGCGGCAAGGCGAAGAGCGTGCGCGCCGTGGGCAGGCTGACGAAGATACTGCTGCGGTCCATCATGCCGTTGCCGGTCCTGTAGATGCCGCTCAGCGTCAGCACCGTCGAAACGCCGCCCGAGGATTGCAGGCGCAGCGTCTGACCCAGCCGGAGCGACAGGTCATCCGCCAGCGTCTGCCCCAGCACGATCAGCCCCGAACCCAGCCGCGCCGTACCTTCGACCATGTAGCCGTCCAGATCCAAGATCGCGGATTCGCGCCCCGGCTCAAGACCCGTCACGCCGACCTGCGCCACCTGCGCCCCGCGTGTCAGGAACCCCGCGCCGGTTATCTGCGGCGAAACGGCGGTCACGCCCGGCACCGTCTCGATCAACGGCACCCAAGTCGCGGCGTCGGCCAGCGTGGCGGTGCGGGCGCGGCCCTGTTCGACAACGGCGAGGACATGGCCATCGGGCGAGATCAGGATCGGCGGGTCGGCGTCCTCGGCCTTGATCGTGACATGGCTGATGTCGCCCACGGTGCGGGACAGGATGAATTCGGCTAGACCCCCGATCAGCGCCGACATGAAGATGAAGATGAACACGCCCACCGCGACACCCAGCACCAGAAGCGCTGTCTGTGCCTTGCTTGCGGTCAGATAGCGGAGGGCGATCTTGAGGCCGTAGAGCATCAGGGTTGCTCCACGCGCACCGACTGTCCGTCGGCGATGCCGGTAGCATCCAAGATCAGCGCATCTCCCGGCACCAGCCCTTCGGTCACAATGAGCCGTGCGGCGGGCCAGTCGATGACCGTCACGGGCCGCAACCGGGCGATCCCGTCCGAAACGACAAGGACCGCCGGTCTGCCATCCCCGGTCACAACCGCCGTCCGGGGCACGGTCAGCGCAGCGTCCCGCCGGTCGATGACGATGTTGGCCGTGACCGTCAGGCCGACCGGTGCCGTCACCGGCTCGTCGAACACAAGCTTCACCGCCAGACCGCCGGTCGCCGCATCCACCCGCTGCGACACATAGCTCACGCGGCCCTCGCGCTTGGCCGTCTCGCCAGTGAGTTGCAGGACAGCAGGCATGTCAGCCCGGAGCTGCGTGGCATAGGCCTCGTCCACATCCGTCTCGACGGTTAGCTGGCCCAGATCGGCAATCGTCATCAGCACGGTCGAGGGATCGATGGTCTGGCCCGGGTCGGCATTCAGGGCAAGAACCGTCCCGGTCATCGGTGCGCGAATGGTGAAGTTGCCAAGCTGGATCTGCGCCTGATCGACCAGAGCCGTCATACGCGCCGCCTCCTGCGCGGCCGACTGCACTGCGGTTTCCGCGTTTTCCAGTACGGTGCGGGCGACATTGGCCCCAAGCGCGCGCGTCCGTTCAAGGGTCGCCTGCGCCTGCGCCTGAGCGACCAGGGCGGCATCCAGTCCCGCCATCGCCTGCCGCAGGACGGCCTGCTGGGCAGTGGAGTCTATCCGCGCGACGATCCCGCCAGATTGCACGCTGTCGCCTTCGACGACCGACAGATCGGCCAGGGTGCCGCCCACCTGTGCCCGCACATCGACCGAATGAAGGGCTTCGATCCTGCCGTTGACGGCCAGGATCCGTGTCACCGGCGCCAGAGTGACGGTTTCGACGGCAACAACGACCGGACTGCTTGCCCACGGCTGCAGGAAAAAGCCGAGGCCCGCACCCCCTGCCAGAACAAGACCAACTATCCAGATACGCCGCAATCTGGGGGCGGGAGACGCAGGCGACGGACGCACAGCCGGCAAACGGCGGTCGCTCGCCTCTGCCGGTGCGGCCTCTCTGGCAGGGTCAGACCACTTCTGTTGCACCGGTGTCGTCATCTGGTCCTCCCGGCCCGCGAACGGTCCAGACGGACGGCGGACGGTCGATGTCGAACATGACGGTATCCTGCCGATCGCCTACAGACGCTGATCTGTGTCAACGACGGAAGGGGTGGTACTGAGAATGAATTGCAGGTGTTGTCATGCCGAGACGAGAAACCTGACCGATGTCGATTGATCCCTATGGCGTTCTTGGCCTGACCAAATCCGCCACACCGGATGACATCAAGAAGGCGTACCGCAAGCTGGTGCGCACCAGCCATCCTGACCTGCACCCCGACGACGCCGGGGCGGAGGCGCGGTTCAAGGCCATCGCTGCCGCCCATGACCTGCTGAAGGATCCCGACACCCGTGCCCGTTTCGACGCGGGCGAGATCGATGGGGCGGGCGCTGAACGGCCGCAGCGCCAATACTATCGCGATTTCGCAGAGGCCGGAGGAAATCCGTACCAGCAACGGCGCGGGTTTGAGAGCCACGTTGATCCGGCTGACATTTTTGCGGAAATCCTGCGCCAGCGAACACGACAGGGCAGCGATGATTTCAGCGGCCGCGGGTACTCCGCGCCCGGCCCTGATCTTCGATATGCGCTCGAAGTGCCCTTTCTGGACGCCGCGCGCGGGGGTGAGATGCGCATCACCCTGCCGGACGGCGCCAGCCTGGCGGTGCGGATCCCGCAAGGGGCACATGACGGTCAGACCCTGCGCCTTCGCGGCAAGGGTGGGCCGGGCTTTGGGGGTGGTGCTCCGGGTGACGCGCTTATCACGCTGTCGGTCAGCCAACATCCCGTCTTCCGTCGAATCGGCGATGACGTCTTCGTCACCCTGCCCATCACCATTGATGAGGCCATTCTTGGAGGGAAGGTCACGGCGCCGACTATCTCCGGACCTGTCAATCTGACGATCCCGAAAGGAGCGAGTTCCGGCCGGGTTCTGCGCCTGCGTGGACGCGGCGTGGCGCATCAAGGGGGCTCTGTTGCACAAATGGACTGAGGGGATTCATCACGTGACTCCAGCGTGGTAGCTGGGGCCTTGAGCAGACCGACACCCCCCGCCTACAAGATCCGCAACTGGCCAGGCTACAACGAAGCGCTCAAGCGCCGCGGCTCGCTGACGATCTGGTTCGACCCCGACATGGCCTGGGAGGCCGCGCCGACCGGCAAGCGCGGGCGGCAGCCGCACTACACCGATGCCGCGATCCAGACCTGCCTGACCATGAAGGTGCTGTTCGGCATGGCCCTCAGGCAGACCACCGGGTTCGTCGAGAGCCTGCTTCGCCTCATCGGCCTCGACCGGGACGTGCCCGACTTCAGCACGCTGTCGCGGCGCCAGAAGACCCTGAAGGTCAACATTCCCTACCGGGCATCGGACGGGCCGTTGCATCTGCTGGTCGACAGCACCGGCATCAAGGTCGAGGGCGAAGGCGAGTGGAATGCGCGCAAGCACGGGGGCTCCAAGCGCCGGGTTTGGCGCAAGCTGCACATCGGGATCGACGAGCAGACACTGGAGATCCGCGCGACGGAGTTCACCTCCAGCGACATCGGCGATGCCCCCTTGCTGCCCGAGTTGCTCGACCAGATCCCGCCCGAGCAGGAAATCGCCACCGTCACCGCCGACGGCGCCTTCGACACCCGCAAGTGTCATGACGCCATCGCCGCCCGCGGGGCTTCCGCGATCATCCCGCCCCGCAGCAACGCCCGGCCATGGAAGTCCGACACCGCCGGGGCCATCGCACGCAACGAAATCCTGCGGACATCGAAGCGCCTCGGCCGGACCATCTGGCGACGATGGAGCGGGTATCACCGCCGAAGCCGCGCCGAGACCAAGATGCACTGCGTCAAACTGCTGGGCCAGCGCCTCTCCGCGCGCGAGTTCGACCGTCAGGTCGCCGAGTTCCAGGTCCGCGTCGCCGTCCTGAACGGCTTCACCGCGCTCGGCATCCCCATCACAGAGGCCGTGGGATAGGTCTGTCCGGGGAAAGGGGAACCCTGTCCGTCACCCGATTTGTGCAACAGAGTCCATCAAGGGGGAAAGACCGCCGGTGATCAGCTTGTAGACCTGAAGATCGTCATACCCCCGGAGATCGACGGATCCTTGCACGACTTCCTGACCGAATGGCGCAAGACCCATTCCCATGACCCGCGCGTCGATCTGCTCAACGAGGCCGCATCATGACCGACCGTCTGACCGAGGACGACGTGCTTGTCGCCATTCCGGGGCTGACGCGGACCCGTCTTCTCGCATTCGTCGAGTCCGAACTGATCATTCCCCTGCGCAGGGAAAATGCGGGCGACCCAGTCCATGTCTTTCGCCGGGTCGACTGCGCCCGCCTGAACTTGCTTTGCGATCTGACAGATGGTCTTGAACTCGACGAAACGGCGCTCGGCGTCGTCATCACCCTGATCGATCAACTCCACGCCACACGCAAGGATCTTCTGGCCATTGCCCGTGCCGTGGATAGTGAACCACCCGATGTGCGTGCCCGGATCGGATCGGCTATCGTCGGATTTCAGAGGTGATACTGGACCAATGTTCGTGATCTTAGCCTGAGCGCTCACTCCACCAACCTGACCATCTTGTCAGCAGCGGTGGTCGAGACGGTCCAAGTTCCTTCAATGGCCTAACGCCCCGCGACAGCCCGACATGGGCGGCGTACTGGCGCTCGCTCATGCCCTGCATCGACGGCTCCGATTATCGTTCAGATTCATATGCTTATCTCGTTGATAAGCCTCGCGGACAGAGGGAACGTGTCTCCAGAAGGACGATGCAACTCACCAAGGAGCCACCGCGATGACCCGCCGCAAGACCGACCCCGCCGCCGCCCGCGACGCCCTGATCCTGGAGATCGCGCAGCGGCGCTTCTTCCTCGAGACGCTCGAGACCCGGAACTCCGACCGGCTCGATTTTTACGACGTCGCCGTCCGGGCGATCCGCGACGCGCTCGCCGAGGCCTACGAGGCCGGACGCCGCGCCGCCGCCCAATCCTGAAGGGACCCCGCCATGAGCACGACCACCATCCGCATCGATCACGACGCCTTTCCGGACCAGTTCGACCGCTCCCGCCCCGATGCCGTCGCCGAGGTGATCGAGGCGGCCCTGCGCGAGGACGGGATCGCGGCCGAGGTCTCGGACGTCATCTCGCACCTCAAGATCGAACTGCCCACCGCGCAACTGGCCGCCGCCAGCGCATCGCTGGCCGGGATGGGGCTGATCTGAGCGCAGGCGGCCAGATAGCAATCATATGGCTCTGAATTGCCTACACTTTCGGGCGTCGCGGAGCGATTCTGATTGCACAAGGACGATGCAACTCAGCCACGGAGCCACACCGATGACCCGCCGCGCCACCGACAACACGAAAGCCCTCGACGCCTTCCTCGCCGCCAAGTTCGAGATCGACGCCATGCTGGAGCGGCTCGCCGCCCTCAGCGCGGACCATTTCGAGAACAGCCCCGACGAGATCAACTGGGGCCATGTCGGCACCCTGAACCACTACCGCGACCGCCTGCGCGAGATCACCAACAGCGCCTTCAAGGAAGGCGAATACGCCGAGTGAGACGACCCGCTCCCGGTCCTGCCCGCCGACTGGCGGGCTTGGCCTCGTAGAAGGGCCCGCATCCCGCGCGTCCCGATACGGGAGACGACGATGACTAAGCTTTCCGACACCCAAGCCCTGATCCTGAGCGCCGCCGCCCAGCGGCCCGAGCACATCGCCCTGCCGCTCCCCGACAGCCTGCGCGGCGGCGCTGCCGCCAAGGTGGTCGGCGCGATGCTCGCGAAGGGCTTCCTGCAGGAGGTCAACGCAGACATGCGCAACGGCGAGCCCGTCTGGCGCGAGACCGGCGACGGCCACGGCGTCACGCTGGTCGCCACCGACGCGGGCCTCGCCGCCATCGGGATCGAGCCCGAGGACGCGAACCCCGCGCCTGCGGGCGCGCCGGACGCGCCGACCGAGGAGTCCGCATCGGACACCCCCACCGAACCGAAGGCTGCGCCCAAGACGCGCACACCACGCGAGGGCACCAAGCAGGCGACCCTGATCGCCATGCTGCGCGCACCGGACGGCGCGACCATCGAGGAGATCATGGCCGCGACGGGCTGGCAGTCGCACACGGTGCGCGGCGCGATGGCCGGGGCGCTGAAGAAGAAACTCGGGCTCGAGGTGACCTCGGAGAAGGTCGAGGATCGGGGGCGGGTCTACCGCATCGCTTGATTGGACGCAGCTTCGCGGAAGCACGACACGTCAAGGGGTATGAATCATACCTCTTGACGAATCCTATCGTTGGTCTGCAAGATGCGTGCATCAACCCTCTTGAATGGTGGCGCGCATGGTCGACTCGATCACGGTTAGACTGGATCCCAATCTGGCATCCCGTCTCGGCGAATTCTTGACTCAGAACCCTAGTCTATCGGCGGCATCCGTTGCCGCTCGTGCCTTGGACGAATTTCTGCCGAAGGCTCCCAAGGTCGTATCGACGAAACCCTCCAAGCCGGGTGGCGGACAGGACGAGTTCACCGGCCGCGAGGGGTATGAGTTTGGCATCTCAGCTGGTCGGGCACTTGCGAGCAAAATCGGCGACCTCGTCAGCCCTGTGGCAACAGAACTCAAGCTACCTGACGGTCGGCGAGCTACGCTGCGCACGGCGAAGGGGCGCAACACCCAATGGGGATGTCTCAACACCCTTCTCGAGCGGATCGATGTCGTTCTCTGTGCTTTCACCCCGGACGGATCGAACTTCGATGTCTGGGAAATTGACGCCAAGGTCTGGGCGCGCGAGGCCCGAAACGCTTCTCCTGGTCACAAGCTGCACAACAAGCTAACGTTGCTGGGCAAATCGGGCGTTGAGAAGTTCGGAAAGCCCTTCGGCAGCTACTCCATCTAGTCGCCCCGCATCCGGATCGCCTCGAACAGGCGCCGCAGGGCGAAGGATCGTGCGATGCTCACCACGGTGAACACCGCGCCCATCTTCAAGTTCTGCGCCAGCGTCGTGTGCAGCCCGAAGACCGGGAAGATCAGGATCTGCGTGACCACTGCGACGCCGTAGCCGACGATCACGTTGGCGACGGACTCGACCAGCGACATGAGGCGGGACTGCTTCATGCCGCTGCCTCATCCATCGGCCAGCAGTTCAGCCGCCAGAGTTCGCAGCGCATGCGCCGCAACCAAGGGGACCACGCCGTTGCCACAGAGGCGAAGCCGGTCCACCCGGTGGGCCAGCCCATCAGCGCCTCGACGAACAGCGGGTTCAAGGTCCGGCGCGGCTCGGAGGTATCGCTCCCAGCCATCGGCGTCACCAGGACCTGGCGGCCAAGCAGGCCGTTCACCGGCGTGTTCGCGAGTGTCGTCGCTCCGTCCTTGTGATCCCGCGCCGTCGGCGTCATCCACATCCCCGCCGCATGGGTCAGGTCGGCACTCCTGCGGTTGCCCGCGCTCGGCTTGCAGCCGTCGTTCGCCATCGGCGTCGGCCAATCCCGCGCCATGCGGTCCAGACCCTTTTCGTCCTTCCGCTCGCCACCCCGGCTGCGGAAGCTGTCGATCTGCGGCGTCGGCCAGAGCGCGGCCGTGGTCGCCAGGTTCATGCCGTGCTGGCCTGCTTCCTGCGATGGCGTCGGCTTCGTCTGCCGGTTCTCGTTGGCGCTGGCCCTCGGCGTCGGCCAGAGGCGCAGCAGTTCCGTCCGGTTCCCGCCACTCGATCGGGTGCCAGAGCAGGCGCGCGGGGTCGGCCAGCTCGTCCCCCTCGCGAATGGCGAGGATGAAGAGACGTTCGCGCTTGTGAGGCGCGCCGATTTCCGCCGCCGTGAAGAGGCCTGCCGCAAGGCGGTAGCCCATGCCGACCAGTCCTGAGGCGACTTCGGGGAATCCGAGGCGGAGATGATGGGCGACATTCTCGAGGAAGACGAAGGGCGGCTCGACCTCGCCGATGATGCGGGCGACATGCGGCCAGAGGTGCCGCGGGTCGTCCGCGCCCCGGCGTTTGCCCGCGACGGAGAACGGCTGGCACGGATAGCCCGCAGTGACGATGTCCACCGCGCCGCGCCATGGGCGGCCGTCGAAGGTTCCAACATCGTCCCAGACAACAGCCCGATCCAGGGACGCGTCTTCCATCCGCGCCACGAGAGTGGCTGCGGCGAAGGTTTCCCGTTCGACATGGCCCACAGCACGATATCCGGGGATGGCGATGGCAAGCCCGAGATCAAGCCCGCCAGCGCCTGAGCAGAGGGAGAGGCCGAAGAGGCATGCGTCTCCGGCTCCGGAAGCGCATCCGGAGGAAGGTAAAGCCAGGTCATGCATGTCACGCGGTGGTCTTGCGCTTTCGCGCGGGTTCGGGGGCGGTGTCTGTTACCGGGGGATCGGCCGGGGCGTCGGCATCGTGGCCGAGCCGCGCGGCTCTCACCTGCGCAAAGGTCCGGCCGTCGCCGTCAAGGATCGCGTCCTTGCCGGTCTCGGCCTGCCACCGCTCCACGGCGACATCGACATAGGCCGGGCTGATTTCCATCGCGAAGACGCGGCGGCAATTGGCTTCGCCCGCCATGATCTGCGAGCCGGAGCCGGAGAACGGCTCGTAGCAAAGCCCGCCCCGCGCCACATGCTGGCGCATCGGGATCCCGAAGGCGTCGAGCGGTTTCGGCGTCGGGTGGTCGGGCCGGTCGTCCTTGGCGAAACTCGGCAGCGCCCATGTGGACGGCAGGGTTTCCACGGCCACCTTCGGCGGACGGTTCGGACGGCGCCAGCCCATGAAGCAGGGCTCGTGCTTCCAGAGGTAGTGGGACCGGGTCAGAACCCCTCGGTCCTTCACCCAGATGATCTGCTGGTGGACGAAGGCGCCGGCCTTCTCCCAGCAGGCTTCGAGCATCGCTTGGCGACGGGAGGCGTGCCAGCAGTACCAGGCGGCGTCCTCGGCGATGGCCTCGGCCACGGCGGCGGCGATGAATCCGTCGTAGAGCTCCGCGCCCTGAGAACTGTCATCCCAGGTCGTGCCGTAGGACGCGGACCAATCCTTGTTGCGGGTCGGATGGTTCGAGCCGTCATAGTCCACCAGATACGGCGGGTCGGTCGCGAACAGCACCGCGCGTTCGCCGTTCATCAGACGGCGCACGTCGGCAGCGCTTGTGCTGTCGCCGCACAGGAGGCGATGGTCGCCGAGGATCCACAGGTCGCCCGTCCGCGAGGCCGGGTTGCGCGGCGGCTCGGGGATGGTCACCGGCGGCACGGAGCCCCCGGCGCCACTTTCTTCACCGTCGTCTTCCGCGACGTAGGCCAGCAGCTTGTCCAACTCGCCGTCGGAGAACCCGACCAGCGACAGGTCGAAATCCTCGGCCAGCAGGTCGTTCAGTTCCGCCGACAGCAGCGCCTCGTCCCAGGTGCCGAGTTCGGTCAACTTGTTGTCCGCGATGCGGTACGCCCGCCGCTGCGCCTCGGTCAGATGCCCGAGCACGATCACGGGCGCTTCGGTCAGTCCAAGCTGGGTTGCCGCCAGCACGCGCCCGTGGCCCGCGATCAACTCCCCGTCCTCGCCCACGAGGCACGGCACGGTCCAGCCGAACTCGGCCATGCTGGCGGCGATCTTCGCGACCTGGTCCGCGCCATGCGCCTTCGCGTTCTTCGCGTAGGGCTGCAGGCGCGACAGCGGCCAGGTCTCGATCGCGTCCGGGGCGAAGCTCAGCATCATGGTGGGCAAGGTTCCTCGGTCGGGTGGATGCCGGTGGCTTCCGGACTCCGGATGCCTTGCCGGACTCCACACGGGGTCCAGCGGCCACCAGCGGTGTCCGGTCGAAAGGCCAGCGTTCATTGGTGTTTGCGCCGGACGCGCGTGGCTCCGGCTTCCGGGTGATGGAGTGGATGCCTCCCTCCCTGACGGCATCGCGATGTGCCAAGCTTGGGGTGTTACAGCCCAAGAAAACGGAAGGAGGCATCCATGAAGGAAGTTAGCATCATCGGGGTGGATCTGGCAAAGAACGTGTTCCAGCTCCACGGCGCGGCGGCGGACGGGTCGGTTCTGTTCCGCAAGAAATTGACGCGGTTGCAGTTCGAGCGTTTCATGGCTTCTCAACCGGCCTGCACCGTGGCCATGGAGGCCTGCGCGGGCGCGCATCACTGGGCGCGCACCCTGACAGGCATGGGGCATGCGCCGCTGTTGATCGCGCCCCGATACGTCAAGCCCTTCGTCAAGCGCCACAAGAACGACAGCGCCGATGCCGAGGCGATCGTCGAGGCGGCGCTGCGCCCGACCATGCGCTTCGTCGACCCCAAGACGGCCGACAGCCAGGCCCGCGCCGTCCTGTTCCGGACCCGCACCCAGTTCGTCGAAAGCCGCACGGTCGCCGTGAATGCGCTGCGCGCGCATCTCTACGAGTTCGGCCATACCGCGCCGATCGGAGTGCATCAGGTCAAGCGGCTCGCCGGGATCGTGGAGGCCGGGGACAGCGGCCTGCCCGAGGCGGTTCGGCTGTGTTGCCGCGAAATCCTGGCGCAGATCGCGCAGATCGGCGAACGCCTGGCAGTGCTGGACCGCGAGATCGCCCGCCTGTCCGGGGAGGGCGAGACGTCCCGGCGCCTGCGGACCATGCCGGGCGTCGGCCCGATCACGGCGCTGGCGGTCGAGACCTTCGCCCCCGCGATGGACAGCTTCCGCAGCGGGCGCGACTTCGCCGCCTGGCTCGGACTCGTGCCGATGCAGAAATCCACGGGCGGCAAGCAGCGCCTTGGCCGGACGTCGAAGATGGGCCAACGCGATATCCGGCGCCTCTTGATCATCGGCGCCATGTCCACTGTGCAGCGGACGCTGCGAAAGGGCGCGCCCGAGGGGTCTTGGCTGGGGCGGATGCTGGCGAAGAAGCCGCGCATGCTGGTGGCGATCGCGCTGGCCAACAAGATGGCGCGCGGCGTCTGGGCGATGATGACGAAGAATGAGGATTACCGGGGGGCCGCGATGGCCTGACCGGGCGGAGACCACGACCGGCCGACGGGCCGGGCGTGCGAGGTGTGAGGAAGGCGAAGGAACTGCATGGACACAAGATCGAAGATCCGGATCGGGAAAACCAGGGGAAGCCACAGCGCCCTTCGAAGCGCGCCCAGAGTGATTTGGACCCGATCCGCGCATCTCCATACCGGCCCGCGGCAGGGAAAGGCCGCACCTGGAGGCCTGACACATGACCGCGCTCGGGTCGTGTCGCGAATGCTGTGGAAATTCTCTGGCGGCATGCTCCGGGCATGTGAAGGTTCGTGTTCTCAGGCGGCGA
>NZ_WJPO01000027.1 GCF_009649175.1 Rhodovulum strictum
AATGCCCAATGTGGACCTCCCGTGGACCCGAATGTGGACCCGAGGAGGCAGCTATCGGCCTGTTTGCCTTGAGAAATAGGGGGATGACAAGGGTGTAGTGGTGCCCAGGAGAGGACTCGAACCTCCACGGCCGTTAAGCCACTGGTACCTGAAACCAGCGCGTCTACCAATTCCGCCACCTGGGCAGGTGTCGTGAGGCGGTCAATTACAGAGCGTCGCGGGTGGTGTCAACGGCGATTCTTGCATCTTCTGCACCGCGCCTTGCGGGACCGGGTTCGGCCCTATATTCGGGGCAGGGCCACAATCTGCGAGGAGGCATGCGATGGCGCGGCTGGTGACCGTTTTCGGGGGCTCGGGCTTTGTCGGGCGCTATGTCGCACGGCGCATGGCGGAACAGGGCTGGCGGGTCCGCGTGGCGGTGCGCCGCCCGAACGAGGCGCTGTTCGTGCGCACCTATGGCGCGGTGGGCCAGGTAGAGCCGGTGCTGTGCAATATCCGCGAGCCCGCCTCGGTCGCCAGCGCCTTGCAGGGGGCGGACGCGGCAGTGAACTGCGTCGGCATCCTGAACGAGGTCGGACGCAACACCTTCGGGCTGGTGCAGCATCACGGTGCGCGCCATATCGCCGAGGAGGCCGCGAAGGCATGGGTCGGGCGTCTGGTGCATGTCTCGGCGATCGGGGCCGATCCGGCGGCGCAAAGCGCCTATGCCCAGACCAAGGGCGAAGGCGAAGGGGCGGTGCGCGCGGCCTTTCCGGCGGCGGTGATCCTGCGCCCCTCGGTCGTGTTCGGACCGGAGGATCAGTTCTTCAACCGCTTCGCCTCGATGGCGCGGTTCGCGCCGGTGCTGCCGGTGACGGGCGGCAACACGCGGTTCCAGCCGGTCTACGTGGACGATGTGGCGCAGGCCGTGGCGCTGGGTGTCACCGGCAAGGCCGCGCCCGGCATCTACGAGTTGGGCGGCCCCGAGGCGCGGACCTTTGCCGAACTGATGGAAAGCATGCTGGACATCATCGGTCGGCCGAACCGCCTCGTGCTGAACCTGCCGCTCTTTGCCTCGGCCGCGATGGGCACGGCCTTCGATCTGTTGCAGCGGCTGTCGCTGGGGGTCTTCACCAATTCGATCCTGACCCGCGATCAGGTGGTCAATCTCGCGCTTGACAATGTGGTGCGCGAGGGCGCGGCGGGCTTTGCCGAGCTGGGCATCGCGCCGGTCGCGATGGAGGCGGTGCTGCCGGAATACCTGTGGCGTTACCGGCCCGCGGGGCAGTTCTATGGCATCCGCGAGGCGGCAAAGGGGATGCGCCCCTAGCTGTAGGCGACGCCCAGCAGCACGAGGCCAAGCACCACCCGGTAGATCACATAGGGCGTGAAGCTGATCGACCGGGCCAGCCGCATCATCACCGCCAGCGCCGCCAGCGCCGAGACAAAGGCAAGCCCCGCAGCCAAGGCACCGTCGCGCGCCATGGCAAGGTCGGCCTCGACGATCACCTTGCCGCCCATCAGCACGCCCGAGGCCGCGATGGTCGGGATCGACATAAGCATCGACAGCCGGGCCGCGTCGGGCCGGTCATAGCCCAGCGCCCGCGCCCCGGTGATCGTGATGCCCGAACGCGAGGTGCCCGGCAGCAGCGCGATCACCTGCCACAGGCCCATGATCGCGGCATGTTTCAGCGTCCATTGCGGTGCCTTGCGGATGCGCGGCGCGCGGGTGTCGACCCACCACAGCAGGATGCCGAAGACCAGCATCGTCCAGCCGATCAGGACGATACTGCGCAGCATTTCCTCGGCGCCTGCCAGCTTGATGATCGTGCCCGCGATCACGACAGGGATGGTGGCAACGATCAGGCAGAGTGCAAGAAAGGCGCCGGGCGTGTCGATCCGCCCGCGCACGAGCCGCCCGAACCCGGCAAGGGCCAGCGCCACATCCTTGCGGAAATAGAGGATCACCGCGCCCAGCGTGCCGACATGCACCGCGACGTCGATCACGAGGCCCTGGTCGGGCTGGCCGGTCAGATAGGGCAGCAGGATCAGGTGGCCCGAGGACGAGATCGGCAGGAACTCGGTGATGCCCTGGATCACGGCGATAAGGAATAGGTTGAAAAGTTCCATGGCACCCCGCCCGGTTCGGAATCGGCGCCAGCATACGGGCTGGGACTCGAATGGGAAGCGGCGCCATAGGTCATAATGAATGACCTTAAATTGCGGCCATAGGGGCATTCCGCGGCCACTTGCCGGAAGATAATTCCGAATGGGTCATAATTTCTGACTTTTAATTGCGACGGAACGCCCGTATAGAGGCGTCCGAAACCGGATCCGTGCCGCAGGGAGCCAGCCATGTCGAAGCGCCAGATGCTTCAATTCGTCAGCACCGCCAAGGAGATGCCCCAGAAGCGGGACGCAGACTCGCGCGCGCATGATTTCGACGAAATCTATGCCGAGTTCGCCGCCGAGAAGGCCGCAGAACAGGCCAGCCGGTGCAGCCAATGCGGCGTGCCCTACTGCCAGACCCATTGCCCGCTGCACAACAACATCCCCGACTGGCTGCGCCTGACCGCCGAGGGGCGGTTGCAGGAAGCCTATGAACTGAGCCAGGCAACCAACACCTTCCCCGAGATCTGCGGCCGCATCTGCCCGCAGGACCGGCTGTGCGAAGGCAATTGCGTGATCGAGCAGTCGGGCCACGGCACCGTGACCATCGGCGCGGTCGAGAAATACATCACCGATACCGCCTGGGAAAACGGCTGGGTTCCGGCCATCGCGCCCGCGGCGGAACGGCCCGAAAGCGTCGGCATCATCGGCGCGGGGCCGGGCGGGCTGGCGGCGGCGGATGTGCTGCGCCGCGCTGGGGTGCAGGTCACGGTCTATGACCGCCATGACCGCGCGGGCGGGCTGCTGACCTATGGCATTCCTGGCTTCAAGCTGGAAAAGGACGTGGTGATGCGCCGCGTCGCGCAACTGGAACAGGGCGGGGTCGAGTTCGTCCTGAACTGCAATGTGGGCGTGGATATCAGTTTCGACGCGATCCGCGGCAAGCATGACGCGGTGCTGATCGCCACCGGCGTCTACCGCTCGCGCGGGATGCAGGCGCCGGGCGTTGGGGCGGCGGGGATCGTGCGCGCCATCGACTATCTGACCGCCTCGAACCGGGTGGGGTTCGGCGACAGCGTGGCCGAATACGACTCGGGCGAGTTGAACGCGAACGGCAAGCGCGTGGTGGTGATCGGCGGCGGCGACACGGCGATGGATTGCGTGCGCACGGCGATCCGGCAGGGCGCGCAATCGGTGAAATGCCTCTATCGCCGCGACCGCGCGAACATGCCGGGCAGCCAGCGCGAAGTGCAGAATGCCGAGGAAGAAGGCGTCGAATTCGTCTGGCTGACCGCGCCCAGGGGCTTTGCCGGCGAGCCGGTCGAGGGCGTGATGGTGCAGCGGATGCGCCTGGGCCAGCCCGATGCCACCGGCCGCCAGAGCCCCGAGGTGATCGAGGGTGCGGATTATGTCGAACCGGCCGATCTGGTGGTGATGGCGCTGGGCTTCGAGCCCGAGGATCTGCCGACGCTCTGGGGCGAGGCGGCGCTGGAAGTGACCCGCTGGGGCACGATCAAGGCCGATTTCCGCAGCCACGAAACCAGCCTGCCGGGCGTGTTCGCGGTGGGCGACATCGTGCGCGGGGCCAGTCTGGTCGTGTGGGCGATCCGCGACGGGCGCGAGGCGGCGGACAGCATTCTGACCTATCTGAACCAGCCCGCGCAGGTCGCGGCGGAGTAACGGCGCAGGGGGCGTTTGCGCAGCAGACGGACAGATCGGGACGCGACCGCAGTTCCCCCGGCCCGTTCGCCGACGCCCCGACCAGTGACACAGGAATAGGGCATATGCCCTGACCCATCAGAGAAGGGTTCCGACCATGACGAAATTCGATGCCGAATGGGTGGCCCGCGAGGAAGCCCGGCGCGCCTTTGTCGCCGAGCACGGGCTTTACCGCCTCGATGACGAGCACGCCTCTTGCGGGGTCGGGCTGGTCGTTGCCATCGACGGCAAGCCCTCGCGCAAGGTCGTGGAAAACGGGATCGACGCGCTCAAGGCGGTCTGGCACCGCGGCGCGGTCGATGCCGATGGCAAGACCGGCGACGGCGCGGGCATCCATGTGCAGATCCCGGTGCCCTTCTTCTATGACCAGATCCGGCGCACCGGGCACGAACCGCATCCCGACCGGCTGATCGCGGTCGGTCAGGTCTTTCTGCCGCGAACCGATTTCTCGGCGCAGGAGGTCTGCCGGACCATCGTCGAGACCGAAGTCCTGCGGATGGGCTATCACATCTATGGCTGGCGCCATGTCCCGGTGAATACCGAGGTTCTGGGCGAAAAGGCCAATGCCACAAGGCCCGAGATCGAACAGATCCTGATCTCGAACGCAAAGGGCGTGGACGAGGAGACGTTCGAGCGCGAGCTTTACGTCATCCGCCGCCGGATCGAAAAGGCCGCCGCCGCGGCGCAGGTGCCGGGGCTTTACCTGTGCTCGCTGTCCTGCCGGTCCGTGATCTACAAGGGCATGATGCTGGCCGAACAGGTGGCCGAGTTCTATCCCGACCTGCTGGATCCGCGTTTCGAAAGCGCCTTTGCGATCTATCACCAGCGCTATTCGACCAACACCTTCCCGCAATGGTGGCTGGCCCAGCCGTTCCGCATGCTGGCCCATAACGGCGAGATCAACACGCTGAAGGGCAACCTGAACTGGCTGAAAAGCCACGAGATCCGGATGGCGTCGTCCGCCTTTGGCGATCTGGCCGAGGACATCAAGCCGATCGTGGCGCTGGGGTCTTCGGATTCGGCGGCGCTGGATTCCGTGTTCGAGGTGCTGGTCCGCGCCGGGCGCAACGCCCCGATGGCCAAGACCATGCTGGTGCCCGAAGCCTGGTCGCAGGCGGCGGTCGAACTGCCCAAGCCCTGGCGCGACATGTATGCCTATGTGAACTCGGTGATGGAGCCCTGGGACGGCCCCGCGGCGCTGGCCATGACCGATGGCCGCTGGGTCTGCGGCGGGCTGGATCGCAACGGGCTGCGGCCGATGCGCTATGTCGTCACCGGCGACGGGCTTCTGATCGCGGGCTCGGAAATCGGGATGGTGCCGACCGACGAGTCCAGCGTGCGCGAAAAGGGCGCGCTGGGTCCGGGCCAGATGATCGCAGTCGACATGCGCGAGGGGCGGCTGTTCCATGACAGCGAACTGAAGGATCTGCTGGCCGCCAGCCAGCCCTTCGGCGACTGGCTGGAAAAGGTGCACGAGCTGGACGATACGCTGTCGGGCCTGGAGGAAGCGCCGCTGTTCGAGGGGGGCGAGCTGCGCAAGCGCCAGATCGCGGCCGGCTTCACCATCGAGGAGATCGAGACGATCCTTGCGCCGATGGCCGAGGACGGCAAGGAAGCCGTGGCCTCGATGGGCGACGACACGCCGTCGGCGGTGCTGTCCGAGAAGTACCGCCCACTCAGCCATTTCTTCCGCCAGAACTTCAGCCAGGTGACGAACCCGCCGATCGACAGCCTGCGGGAATACCGGGTGATGAGCCTGAAGACGCGGTTCGGCAATCTCAAGAACGTGCTGGACGAGGATGGCAGCCAGACCCGGATCATCGTTCTGGAAAGCCCGTTCCTGGGCAATGCCCAGTTCGCGGCGATCGCGGCGCAGTTCACCTCGCCCATGACCGAGATCGACTGCACCTTCCCGGCGGGCGCGGGGCCCGATGCGCTGCGCGAGGCGCTGGTGCGGATCCGGGCCGAGGCGGAGGACGCGGTGCGCTCGGGCGCTGGCCATCTGGTGCTGACCGACCAGCACCAGAACGAGGACCGGGTGCCGATGCCGATGATCCTGGCCACCAGCGCGGTGCATAGCTGGCTGACGCGTAAGGGGCTGCGGACTTTTACCTCGGTCAATGTGCGTTCGGCCGAATGCATCGACCCGCATTATTTCGCGGTGCTGATCGGCTGCGGCGCGACCACGGTCAACGCCTATCTGGCCGAGGACACGCTGGCCGACCGGATCCGGCGGGGCCTGCTGGATTGCACGCTAAGCGAAGCGGTGGCGCATTATCGCAAGGCCATCGACCTTGGCCTGCTCAAGATCATGTCCAAGATGGGCATTTCGGTGATCTCGTCCTATCGCGGCGGGCTGAACTTCGAGGCGGTGGGGCTGTCGCGCGCGATGTGCGCCGAATATTTCCCCGGCATGCACAGCCGGATCTCGGGGATCGGGGTTTCGGGCATCCAGCGCAAGCTGGAAGAGGTGCACCGCCAAGGCTGGCGCGGGGGCAGCGACGTGCTGCCCGTGGGCGGGTTCTACAAGGCGCGGCGCTCGGGCGAGAAACACGCCTGGGAGGCCAAGACCATGGCCCTGTTGCAGAAAGCCTGCGACAGCGCATCCTTCGAGATCTGGAAGCAGTTCTCGGCCGCGATGCGGGCCAATCCGCCGATCCATCTGCGCGACCTGCTGGACATCAAGCCGCTGGGCAAGCCGGTGCCGATCGAGGAGGTGGAATCGATCACCTCGATCCGCAAGCGGTTCGTGACGCCGGGCATGTCGCTGGGCGCGCTGTCGCCCGAGGCGCACAAGACGCTGAACGTCGCGATGAACCGGATCGGAGCCAAGTCCGACAGTGGCGAGGGCGGCGAGGATCCGGCGCATTTCCACCCCGAACCGAACGGGGACAACCCGTCGGCCAAGATCAAGCAGGTGGCTTCCGGCCGCTTCGGGGTGACGGCGGAATACCTGAACCATTGCGAGGAACTGGAAATCAAGGTCGCGCAGGGCGCCAAGCCCGGCGAGGGCGGCCAGTTGCCGGGCATGAAGGTCACCGAACTGATCGCGCGGCTGCGCCATTCGACCAAGGGCGTCACGCTCATCAGCCCGCCGCCGCATCACGACATCTATTCCATCGAGGATCTGGCGCAGCTCATCTATGATCTGAAACAGATCAACCCGCGCGCCAAGGTCTGCGTCAAGCTGGTGGCGTCTTCGGGTGTGGGCACCATCGCGGCGGGCGTGGCCAAGGCCAAGGCCGATGTTATCCTGATCTCGGGCCATAATGGCGGCACCGGGGCCAGCCCGGCGACCAGCATCAAATATGCGGGCCTGCCCTGGGAAATGGGCCTGACCGAGGCGCATCAGGTTCTGACCATGAACAACCTGCGCGAGCGGGTGACGCTGCGCACCGATGGCGGGCTGCGCACCGGGCGCGATATCGTGATGGCGGCGATGATGGGGGCCGAGGAATACGGCATCGGCACCGCGGCGCTGATCGCGATGGGCTGCATCATGGTGCGGCAATGCCAGTCGAACACCTGCCCGGTGGGGGTCTGCACGCAGGATCCCAAGCTGCGGGCCAAGTTCACCGGCAATGCCGACAAGGTGGTGAACCTGATCACCTTCTACGCCCAGGAAGTGCGCGAGATCCTGGCCCAGATCGGCGCGCGGTCTCTGGAGGACGTGATCGGGCGGGCGGATCTGCTGACCCAGATCAGCCGCGGTTCGGCGCATCTGGACGATCTGGACCTGAACCCGCTCTTGATCCAGGTCGATCCCTCGGACCGGCCGCAGCTTGACCGGTCGCGGCCGCGCAATGCGGTGCCCGACACGCTGGACGCCGAGATCCTGCGCGATGCGCATCGCTTCTTCGAGGATGGCGAGAAGATGCAGGTGAGCTATGCGGTGCGAAACACGCATCGCAGCATCGGCACGCGGGTATCGAGCCATATCGTCACGAAATTCGGGATGCGCAACAAGCTGCAACCCGATCACCTGACGGTGAAGCTGGCGGGCAGCGCGGGCCAGTCGCTGGGCGCGTTCGGTGCGCCGGGGCTCAAGATCATCGTGGCGGGCGATGCCAACGATTATGTCGGCAAGGGGCTGTCGGGGGCGACCATCGTCGTGCGCCCGCCGCATTACACCCCGCTGGACGCATCCGAGAACACGATCATCGGCAACACGGTGCTTTACGGGGCGACGGACGGCTATCTGTTCGCGCTGGGCCGGGCCGGTGAACGGTTCGCGGTGCGCAACTCGGGCGCCAAGGTCGTGGTCGAGGGCTGCGGCTCGAACGGTTGCGAATACATGACCGGCGGCGTCGCGGTGATCCTGGGCCGGATCGGGGCCAATTTCGGCGCCGGGATGACCGGCGGCATGGCCTATCTCTACGATCCCGAAGGGACGGCCGGCGACCTGATGAACATGGAGACGCTGGTCACCTGCGGCGTCACCGTCCAGCATTGGGAAACCCAGTTGAAGGGCCTGATCACCCGCCATGCCGAGGAAACCGGCAGCCGCAAGGCGCGCGAGATCCTCGACAACTGGGATCTGGAAAAGGGCAACTTCCTGCAAGTCTGCCCGCGCGAGATGCTGCCGCACCTCACCCACCCGCTGGGCATCGAGGAACGCGCGGTTCCGGCGGAATAGGGTCTGATCCGGCCTGAAACCGGCCCCCGCGGCAGCGCCCGCGGGGGTCTTGCTTTTCCGGCGATGGTCAAGCGGGCCGCACTGGGCTATCAGGCGCCATGGCACGGCGAAGGACGTCGAAGAAGGTAAACCGCAAGGCGGGCGGCGGGCGGCGCTGGCTGCCTGCGCTGCCGCGCGTGCGCCTGTCGGCGGGCCGGGTGCTGGGCGGCCTTGTCCTGCTGATCGCGCTGGCGGTGGTTGCACCGGCCTGGCTGAACCCGCCGACCACCTGGACCATGTGGTCCGAAACGCGGCGGCTGGGCAAGATCGAGCATCGCTGGGTCCCGATTTCGCAGGTGGCACCGGCGGCGCGCCGGGCCATCGTGGCGGCGGAGGATGCGAATTTCTGCCTGCATTGGGGGTTCGACATGCGCGCGATCCGCGGCGCGCTGGAGGCGGGCGGGCGCTATGGCGGCTCGACGATCAGCCAGCAGACGGTCAAGAATGTCTATCTTTGGCAGGGCCGAAGCTGGCCGCGCAAGGCGCTGGAGGCGGTGCTGACCCCGATGGTGGAACTGACCTGGTCCAAGCGCCGCATCCTCGAAGTCTATCTGAACGTGGCCGAGTTCGGCGAAGGCATCTTCGGCATCGACGCCGCCGCGCGCCATTATTTCGGGGTCGCACCGGCCAGGCTGACCCCGGCCCAGTCTGCCGCGCTCGCCGTGATGCTGCCCGCCCCCAGGGCGCGCAACGCCACGAAACTGACGCCGACGCAGCAACGCCGTGCCGCGCGCATCTCGGACGGGGCGGCAACGATCCGCGTCGATGGTCGGGCGGCGTGCTTCCAGAGTTGAAAATCCGGGCCTGACGGGGCAAGAGGGGCGGCAGGTCAACTTCCGGTCGTGCCCATGAACCGTCTCTATCACGTGCCCCTGTCGCCCTTTTGCCGCAAGGTCCGCCTGGTGCTGGCCGAAAAGCGGATCGAGGTCGAACTGATCGAGGAACGCTATTGGGAGCGCGAGGCCGATTTCATGCGCCGCAACCCGGCGGGCAAGGTGCCGGTGCTGCGGATGGACGGGCGCGTGATGTCCGAAAGCCAGGCGATCTGCGAGTATCTGGACGAGGTCTATCCCGAACCCCGTCTGCTGCCCGGCACCCCCGCCGAGCGCTGCGAGGCGCGACGGCTGTGCTTCTGGTTCGACGACAAGTTCCATGCCGAGGTGACCTCGAAGCTCCTGTACGAGCGGGTCAACAAGAAGGTGATGGGCCAAGGCTATCCCGAAAGCCGCGCGGTCAAGGCGGGCTCGCAGGCGATCAAGTTCCATCTCGACTACATGGGCTGGCTGCTGGATCAGCGGCGCTGGCTGGCGGGCGACGTGATGACGCTGGCCGATTTCGCGGCTGCCGCGCATCTGTCGAGCCTCGACTACATCTCGGATGTGGACTGGAACCGGAACGCGGTGGTCAAGGACTGGTATGCCAAGATCAAGTCGCGCCCTGCCTTCCGCAATATCCTGGCGGATCAGGTGCCGGGCTTTCCGCCGCCCCGGCACTACGCCAATCTCGACTTTTGAGCGGGGCGCTCAAGGACCGGCTGGCAGCGCAGGCCCGCGCCGAGGGCTTTGCCGCAATGGGGGTCTGCCGCCCCGATGCGATCCCGCAGGCCCCCGCTCGGCTGGCCGCCTTCGTCGAACGGGGCTGGCACGGTCAGATGGCGTGGATGGCCGAGCGGATGGGCTGGCGCGGCAACCCCGCGGCGCTGTGGCCCGAGGCGCGGTCGGTGGTGATGCTGGCCGAGCCCTATACGCCCGCCCATGACCCGCTGGCGGTGCTGGCGCGGCCCGATCGCGGCGCGATCTCGGTCTATGCGCAGAACCGCGATTACCATGACGTGCTGAAGGCGCGGCTGAAGCGGCTGGGACGCTGGCTGCTGGATCAGGTGCCGGGCGAGGCGATCAAGGTCTTTGTCGATACCGCGCCGGTGATGGAAAAGCCGCTGGCGCAGGCGGCGGGGCTGGGCTGGCAGGGCAAGCATACGAACCTCTTGGGCCAGGGTCTGGGCAACTGGTTCTTTCTGGGCGCGATCTTCACCACGGTCGAGTTGCCGCCCGACGCGCCGGGGGCCGAGCATTGCGGGTCTTGCACCGCCTGTCTGGACGCCTGCCCCACGGGCGCCTTTCCAGCGCCCTTTCAACTGGATGCGCGGCGCTGCATTTCCTATCTGACCATCGAGCACAAGGGACCGGTGGACGAGGGCCTGCGGCCGCTGATGGGCAACCGGATCTATGGCTGCGACGATTGTCTGGGGGTGTGCCCCTGGAACAAGTTCGCGGTGGCCGCGCGCGAGGTGAAATATGCCGCGCGCCCCGACCTGATCGCACCGAAGCTGGCCGATCTGGCGGGGCTGAACGATGCGGGGTTCCGGGCGCTGTTCTCGGGCTCGCCGATCAAGCGGATCGGGCGGGATCGCTTCGTGCGCAATGTCTGCTATGCCATCGGCAATTCGGGTGACAAGACACTGATCGGGCCGGTGCAGAGACTGGTTTCCGACCCCGACCCCACTGTGGCCGAGGCTGCGCGCTGGGCTGTGGCGCGGCTGTCGCGGGCTCAGTAGGGCGGCGACGCCTCTTGCCGCAGGAGGTCGGGCAGATGTTCGGCCATCTGGCCCCAGCGGGCAACAAGATCGGTCAGCGGAACGCGATCCTCAAGCGCCCGCCAGGCATCCGCCGCGGGGATCGTGCCGAACCAGGCGATGCCGCCGGGCGTGGCAGGGGTACGCAGGATCTCGCGTTCCTCAAGCAGGTTGTCCGCCACCACCACGGCACGGTCGATGCGAAAGCCCGCGCCGGGCGGGTGCAACGGCAGATCGTCGGGAAAATCGCGGCGGCGCGCCCAGAAGGGCGCTGTGGCATGCTCTGCGATCTGGCGGGCGAATTCGCGGCCGACCCGGGCCTGATGAAAGAAGGTCTCGCTTTGCCGGTCCGACAGGAAACGCCGCGCCAGCGCCTCGGTCTCGGGGCCGGGACGGGCGGCCAGACTGCGGCGCACCGCAGTCGCGGCCAGCGCACCCGAAACCGCCCAGAACTGGCCATGCCCGGACAGGGGATCGCCCGCGGCGGCCGCGTCGCCGATGGGCAGAACGCTGAGATCGTCGGTAAAGGGCGGCAGCGCAGGGGCGCAATCGCGGATCACCAATGGCCCTTCGGGGGTCAGGGTCGGCAGCGGTGTCGCCTTTGCGGCGGCAGCAATGGCAGCGGCAAAGCGGTCGTCGGGCGAGCCGTCGGATTGCGCATCGGTGACGAACTGCACCCAGGCGCGATCCGGCCAGCCCTGCGCAATCCAGAGCCAGCCTTGCGCGACGGGCACCACCGTGACGGTACGCGCAGCCCTCCCCTCGGCTGTCACCCAGCCCGAGATCGACAGCGTGGCGGGCGCGCGGCGCATGTCGCGAACGCCTGCATGGGCCTTGCGCCCGCGCGCGTCGAAAACCCGCGTTGCGGCAAGCAGTTCGCCCCCGGTCAGCAGCACGGTCGCGCCCTCGGGGCCAACCGCCTCGACCCGCCCCGTGGACGGGATCAGCCGCGCGCCTGCGGTCACGGCCGCCTGCCGCAGATGGTCGTCCAGCGCGGGACGGTGGACGATCCATTCGGCATTGCCGGTCGCGGGCAACCCGGCCCAATGGCTGACGCGCGACAGCGGGCCGACCAGCCCGGCAAACCCAGCCAGCAGCCCCTGCCCCTCCAGCCAGCGATAAAGCCGCGGGCTCATCCCCTCGATCCGGTCTTCGGCGGCACAGGGGTCGATCAGCACCACGTCCAGCCCGTCACGCGCGGCCAGCCAGGCGGCAACCGCACCGGCTGGCCCGCCGCCCAGCACGATCAGGTCATGGGGCTTCGTCATCCTGTTCCCTCGCTGCCCGTTTTCCCATCACAGGCGCCGGCAGCCTGGGCAGAGCATAGCCCAAATGCGGCCTCTTGGCGCTCCCGGCCTGCATCGGGAGCGAGGTTGTCCGGAAATGTCAAGAAATACAGGCGTGTTTGGCAAAGACTTGACCGACGCGGCAAAGCGCCGCGCGACGCAACGTGCGCGATACCGAACACCGCAACAGGGAAACGCCACCGATGAGCCGAATCGCCCCCGCCCTCTGGACCACCTGCGCCGCGCTGGCACTCGCGCTGCCTGCCCATGCGATGGAGCCGCAGGACATTCTGGACCGCGTCTGCACCACCTGTCACGCGCCGCGCGCCGATGGCAGCCTGCCGCGCATCGACGATGGCCGCCGCACGCCCGAAGGCTGGGACATGACGCTGGTGCGGATGATGCGCAATCACGGGGTCCGGATGACCGGCGAGGAACGCGCGACGATGGTGCGCCATCTGGCCGACACGCGCGGGCTGTCGGTCGCGGAAACCGAGGGCTGGCGCTACATCCTGGAACAGGAGCCGGTGGCGGTGGACGAGGCGCCGAACCAGGACATGGCCGAGATGTGCGCACGCTGCCATTCCTTTGCCCGGGTCGCGGTGCAGCGGCGCACGCGCGAGGATTGGGCGCACATGATCCATTTCCATCTGGGCCAGTTCCCGACGCTGGAATACCAGGCACTGGCGCGGGACCGCGACTGGTGGGGCATCGCGATGGGCGATGTGCTGGATTTCCTGGCCGAGAACTATGGCTATGGCGAGCGCGTGGCGTCATTGGCCGCCGATCTGTCGGGCGCCTGGACCGTGGCCGGGCGGATGCCGGGGCGGGGCGATTATGCCGGGACCATGCATGTGATGGCCGAGGGCACGGACTATGAGGTGCATCTGGATCTGGGCTTTGCCGATGGCAGCCACGCGCATTTCGACGGGCGGGGGCTGGTCTATGGCGCGGGCGAGTGGCGCGCGACGCTGTCCGATGGCGAGACCGAGATCCGGCAGGTGATGGCGCTGGGCGCGGATGGGGCGCTGTCGGGGCGCTGGTTCGATGCCGAAAGCGACGTGATCGGGGCGCGGATGCTGGCCGCGCGCGAGGATGGGACGCCGCGCATCCTGGGCGTGAGTCCGGGCCATCTGCGGCTGGGCGAGGCGGCCGAGATCACGCTGACCGGCGTGGGGCTGTCGGGCGCGCCGGTGCTGCCCGAAGGCGTCAGCGCCGAGCTGGTTTCGGAAAGCGCAACGCAGGTCGTGCTGCGCGTGACGGCGGCGGCGGAGGCGGCGGTGGGGCCTGTCACGCTTGGGCTGGGGGATCTGGCCGCGCCGCTGGTTCTGTATGACCGGCTGGACCGGATCGCGGTGGTGCCCGAGGTCACGATCTCGCGCGTGGGCGGCAATGACGGGCCGATTGCCAAGGTGCCCGCGCAGTTCGAGGTGGTGGGCTATCTGAACGGTCCCGATGGCGCGCCGGGCACCGAGGATGACATCCTCGTGGGCCATTTCCCCGCCGACTGGAGCACCGAGGATTTCGACGAGGTGGCCGCGGCGATGGAGGATGCGCGCTTTGCGGGCGTGATCGACGGCGCGGGGCGGTTCACGCCGGGCGATGCGGGGCCGAACCCGGAACGGCCGATGACGACGAACAATGCGGGGAATCTGTGGGTGGTGGCCCGGCTTGAACAGGCGGGCGAGGTGCTGGAAGGGCGCGCGCAACTCTTTGCGACGGTCCAGCGTTTCGTCGATCCGCCGATAAGGTGAGCGCGATGGGAATGCTGGCCTTCATCCCCGAGAATGCCCACCGGGTCGAGGTAGACGGGCGCGCGATGCTGATGCATGTGCCCTCGACCGGGCTGTATGAAATGGACGCGGTGGCGCGGGACGTGTTCGACCTGTTCGCGCGGGCGGGCGTGGCGGATGCCGCGGCGCTGCGTGCGGAACTGGGCGGGCGGCATGCACCGGGCGCGCTGGCCGATTGCGTGGCAAGTTTCGTGGCCCTCGACATCCTGCGCGATGCCGCAAGCCCCGCCGCCCCGATCCGGATTGCCCGGGTCGAGGATGTGCCGCTCTCGACGATCGTGCTGAACGTCAACACGGGCTGCAACCTCTCCTGCACCTATTGCTACAAGGAGGATCTGACGACCCCCGCCAAGGGCGAGAAGATGACCCTGGAAACCGCGGTGGCGGCCTTCGAATTGCTGCTGCGGCAGGCATCGGGGCGGGATCGGGTCAATGTCGTCTTTTTCGGGGGCGAGCCGCTGACCAATATCGCGCTGATCCGGCAGGTGGTCGAGTACGCCGAGGCGCGGGTGGCCGAACTGGGCAAGAGCGTCGATTTCTCGCTGACCACCAACGGGATGCTGTTGTCAGAGTCGCTGGTCGACTGGCTGGATGCGCATCGCTTCGGGCTGACGGTGTCGATGGATGGCCCCAAGGCGCTGCATGACGTGAACCGGCGGACCGTGGGCGGGCGGGGAAGCTATGACACGGTGGCGCGGAATGTGCGGATGCTGCTGTCGCGCAATCGGTCGCGGCCCGTGGGTGCGCGCGTGACGCTGACCCGCGGCGTGACCGATGTGCTGGCGATCCATGACCATCTGCGACACGATCTGGGCTTTGCCGAGGTGGGATTTGGGCCTGCAACCTCCGGCCCGGTGTCGGTCTTCAACCTGGAAGGCGCGGCGCTGGGGCGGGTGTTCGAGGACATGAAGACGCTTGGGCAACGCTATGTCGAGGCCGCGATACGGGGCGAGAATATCGGGTTCTCGAACATGCACCAGTTGCTGACCGACATCGCGCAGGGCACGAAAAAGGCGGTGCCCTGCGGCGCCGGGCTGGGGATGCTGGCGGTCGACAAGGCGGGCGATCTGCATCTGTGCCACCGCTTTGTCGGGTCGGACCAGCCGACCTATGGCAATGTCGAGACCGGCATCGACGTGCCGCGCCTGGCGGGCTTCATCGAGGGGGCGCAGGATCGCAGCGGCTATGGCTGCCGGACCTGCCGGATCCGGTCGATCTGTGCGGGCGGGTGCTATCACGAGGCTTACGCGCGGCAGGGCGATCCGTTCGCGCCGGTCTATCATTATTGCGACCTGATGCGGGACTGGGTCGATTTCGGGATCATTGCCTATACCCGCATCATGCAGGCCAATCCCGATTTCTTCCGCCGCCATCTTCAGCCGAGGAGAGCCCAATGAAACACCTGACCCCCGCCAATACCCGGGCCAAGGCGATGGACGAGGCCCTTGCGGCCGATCCCGCCGGTCCCGCAGAGGGCAGCGCCGAGGAAGTGCTGGCCATGAACGCGCTGGTAGGTTGCACCACCTCGTTCGATCCGGGCTGGGAAATCGACGCCTTTGGCGGTGTCGCCAACCTGTGCCAGCCGATGGAGGCCGATCTTTACGGCTGCGCCGATCCCTGCTGGTGGCCCGCGCAGGTGCCCGACACGATGACCACCTATCCGAACTGGACCGAGAACGCGCCCGCATCGGAAGCGGACTGGCGCCAGTTGCAATCGGTCTTTCCCCGGCTGAAAGGGTGACGAGGATGAGAACGCTGACCGCCCTGCTGGCCCCTGCCCTGCTGGCCGCCGCCGCGCCCGCGCAGGCCCGGGACTACCTGATCGCACCGACCCGGCCCGACCGGCTGGTGATCGTCGATACCGAGGCGATGGCGGTGGACAAGGTCATCACCATCGACATGGCCGCGCCGCTGCCCAGCCTGCCGGTGGTCAGCGCGGATGGCCGCCGCGCCTTTGTCATCGTCGCGCAGAACGAGGAAATCGTCGAGATCGACCTGGAAAGCGGCGAGGAAGTGCAGCGCCTGATCCTGGGCACCGAACAGGAACGGGTGAAGGCGCTGTTCGGGATGGACCTGTCGCCCGATGGCACGACGCTGGCGGTCTATGAAAGCCCGGTGGGGCTTTTCAAGAACCATTTCGAGGTGCGGCCCACGCGGCTGTCGCTGTATGATACGGCGACGGGCGCGCTGAAGGCCCGGGCCGAGGCGCCGCGGCAGGTCACCGTGATCGCCTATTCGAAGGATGGCAGCCGGATCTACGGCATGGGCCGCGAGATGCATGTCTTCGACGCCGCGACCGGGCAGAAGGTGGATGAATTGCCGATCCATGGCTGGGGCAAGGGCGAATATGTCCAGCCCGACGTTCTGGACGCCTGGTCGCAATTCGAGGTGGCGGGGATGGTCACGACGCCCTTCTACACCTTCCGCGAGGATGGCGATCCCGAAGACCCGGAGGCCTATCGCACCGGGCTGCTGACGCTGGATCTGGAGACCGGCGAGATGGTGATGAAGGACGCGGAGGCGACCGACATCTTCTATTTCTCGACCGTGGCCGATCCGGCGAAGCAGCGGATCTTCGGCGTCTACAACCAGTTGGCCAGTTTCGATCTGGAGACGCGGGCGCCGATCAAGCGGGTGAACCTGCCGCACAGCTATTACTCGGTGAATGTCTCCAGCGATGGCAGCACGGTCTATATCGGCGGCACGCTGGGCAATATCGGGGTCTATGATGCCGACACGCTGGAGAAGAAGGGCCAGATCGACCTGCCGGACGGGCATTCGATGTCGCTGGCCTCGGTTCGGCTGTTCACGCGCGACGAGTAGGCGGTGGCGGGCCGCCCCCCGATCGTCGGCGTGATCGACAGCGGCGGTGCTGTCGACGATCTGGCGGGTGGGCGGCTGTTTCTGCCCGACGGCACATGGGTCGCGGCGCGGCCTGACCTTCTGGGGCATGGAACGGCGGTGGCCGGGGTGATCCGGCGCGGGGTGCCGGGCGTGCAGATCGTTCATGCGCAGGTGTTTCAGGATCGCCCGGTGACGACGGCAATCCAGGTCGCGGGCGCGCTGGACTGGCTGGCGGGGCGGAAGGCGGATGTGATCTGCCTGAGCCTGGGGCTGGCGGCGGATCGCGCGCCGCTGCGCCGCGCGGCGCTGGCCGCGGTGGCGGCGGGGCGGATCGTGGTCGCGGCGGCGCCTGCCCGCGGGGGGCCGTGCTATCCGGCGGCCTATCCCGGCGTGATCGCGGCGACGGGAGATGCGCGCTGCGGCTGGGACGGGCTGTCGGTGCTGGCGGGCGGCGTGATCGGGGCCTGGTGCGGCTCGCCCGAACAGGGCGGGGCGGGTCAGGGCGGCGCGAGTCTCGCGGCGGCGCGGGTGGCGGGGCATCTGGCGGCGCGGATCGCTTCGGGGGCGGGCTTTGCCGATGGGGCGGCGGCGCGGGACGCGCTGGCGGGCGCGGCGCGGTTTCACGGGCCCGAATGCCGGGGCTGCGCATGAGCGGGGCGGCACGCTTCGGCCGGGGGGCGGCGCGGGTCTTCTTCGGGTCCTGCGCGGCGGGCTGGCTGGGGCCGGTGATCGCGCGGGCCTCGGGCGGCATCGCGGTCGTGCTGGCGGTGTCGCTGCTGGCGGTGGTGCTGGGGCTGGCCACACCGTGGCTGACCAAGCAGTTCATCGACGAGGGGCTGGTGGCGCGGGATGCGCAGGCGGTCTGGACCTGGGCCTTGGCGGCGTTCGGCGTGGGGCTGGCGGCGCTGGGGATGGGCGTGGTCAATGCGCTGCTGCATCTGCGGTTTTCGGCGCGGATGCTGGCCGATCTGCGCGGGCGGGCGATGCGGGCCAGCCTGCTGCGCGATCCGCTGGCGCCGCCCAAGCCCGTGGGCGAGATGGCGGCACGGATCGACGGGGATACGGCAGAGATCCAGCGCTTTGCCTTTGACGGGCTGCTGGCGGCCTTCGGGTCGATCCTGCGGCTGATGGGCGGCGGGGCGATGCTGATGGTGCTGGACTGGCGGCTGGCGCTGATCCCGATTCTGGCGGCGCCGCTGGAACTGGGCTTTCTGGTCTGGGCACGCGGGCGCACCACGGCGCGGGCCGAGGATGTGCGCGAGATGCGCGGCGCGGTGTCGAGTTTCGTGATCGAAAGCCTGTCGAGCCTGCCGACGCTGCGCGCGCTGGGCGCGGGCGGTGCGCGGGCCGGGGCGCTGGAGCCGTTGCAGACAAGCCAGATCGCGGCGCTGGAGCGGCAGCGGCGCTGGCTGGAACTGGTGGGCGCGGTGCCGCAGGTAATCGCGGCGGCGGTGCGGCTGTCGGTGCTGCTGATCGGCGGACTGTGGGTGGTGCAGGGCGACTGGCAGATCGGCGCGCTGATCGCCTTTCTGGCCTATATCGGGATGCTGACGGGGCCGCTGCGCAATCTGCTGGGGCTGTATCATGCGCAGGCGCAGGCGCTTGTCTCGGCGGGGCGGCTGGCCGATCTGATGGAGGACGGGGCCGAGGAGGCATCGGGCCGGGCGCTGCCGCAGGGGGCGGCGCTGGGGTTCGAGGCGGCGCGGGCGGCAATGGCGGATCACGCGCCGGTTACGACGACGATCCCGGCGGGGGCAAGGGTGCTGATCGACGGGGCCTCGGGCGCGGGGAAATCGAGCCTGATGCATCTGGCGCTGCGGCTGGCAGCCCCGGCGCCGGGGGGCAGGGTCACGCTGGACGGGTTGGATGTGCGCGCGCTTGACCCCGTGGCGCTGCGCCGGGCGGTGGCGCTGGTGCCGCAGCGCGGAACGCTGCTGGCGATGAGCCTGGCCGACAATCTGCGGCTGGCCGATCCGGGGGCGTTGGACGCACGGTTGTGGGATGTGCTGGAGCAGGCCGATCTGGCCGATTGGGTGCGGGCGCAGGGCGCGGGGCTCGATCTGATGCTGACCGAGACGGGGGCGAACCTGTCGGGGGGCGAGCGGCAGCGGATCGCCTTGGCCCGCGCGCTGTTGCTGCCGTTCCGGGTGCTGATCCTGGATGAAAGCCTGTCGGAGGTCGATGCGGCCTCGGCGGGGCGGATTCTGGCGACGCTGGACGCGCGTTACGCCGACCGAACGCGGATTTTCATTGCCCATGCGGGACCGGCGCGCGAGGGGCGGTTCGATCAGCGGATCACGCTTTCCTCGCGCCCGCCCGAGCGGCGCAATTCGCGGGGCGATTCGCCGAACCAGCGCGAAAACGCGCGGGAAAACGCGGTCTGGTCGGAATAGCCCAGCGCCAGCGCGATCTCGCTGAGGGGCAGCGCGGTGCGGGTCAGCATCGCGTGGCCGCAGGCACGGCGGCATTCGGCCAGCAATTCGGCGAAGCTGGTGCCCTCGGCATCGAGATGGCGGCGCAGGCTGCGGCGCGACAGGCCCAGTTGGCGGGCGATGGCGTCCTGATCGACGGGGGCGTGGCCGATCCGCTCGAAGATGGCGAAGCGCACGCGCGAGGACAGCCGTTCGGACCGGCGATGCTCGGCGATCGTGCGGTCGAGCATCCGCAAGGCTTCGGGGAAGGAACCGTCGCTGGCCGGGGCGCGGCGGTCGAGCATCTGGACGGGAAAGGCGATGGCATTCTCGGGCGCCCCCATCCGCGGCGGGCGGCGCAGGGCGGCGGCAAGGGGGGCGCTGCGCGCGCAGGGGGCATGTTCAAAGGCGATGTCGCGGATGGCGGAGGTGGGGGTGCCGAACTGCCCGGCGATGCGGGCGATGAAGCCCAGCGTCAGTTCGGAATCGGCCCGGCGCGGCCAGATCCGGCAATCGAGCACGCGATAGGTGAAGCGGGCCTGATCGCCCTCGACCTCGAACCGGGCGCTTGTGCCCGATTGCAGCGCGGGAAAGCCCTGCGCCAGACAGCGCAGCGCCGCGCCAAGCGTGTCGGCGCGGCCGACCGCCTCGCCCAGCGGACCCAGATCGGCAAAGGCAAGGGACCGGCCCTGCGACCAGGAGACCAGCGGATCGGGGTTATCGGCGCGCATCCGTTCCAGCCTGGCGACGAAATCGGCCAGCGCCATGGCGGGCGGGGTGTCGGCGCAGGCGGGGGGCACCAGCGCGGTATAGGGGCGGCTGAGAATCCAGGACGCGTCCATGGGGCTGACCTGTCGAGCGTTCACGAAGACGTTAACAGCAGGTCCGGCGGCGGCCTACGGATTTGTTGGCCTTGCGACAGGTATGCCGGGACAACCGAACGGAAAAGGGGCCCGCATCGCTGCGGACCCCCGTTTCGCGAGTGGTAAGCGTCAGTTGGCGCAGGCGCGGATTGCCTCGATATCGGGGCCGTTCGGCGTGCGGCCGAGGTTGAAGGGCGCCGAGGCGTCGCGCCATTTGGCGTAATCGGCCAGGTATTCGAGCTGGCTGAGATAGACCTTGGCCGAGTTCGGGTTGGCACAGGCGGTTTCGACGATCACCTCGTTGGCGATTTCCTGCACGCGGGCCAGCGTCTCGTCGTCATAGCGGGTGATCTCGACCGCTTCATCGAACTGGGCATAGGCTTCGGTCGCGCGCCGTTCGGTGAAGGCAAGCGACCACAGCAGCGTCGCATTGGCCGCCACGCGCAGCTTTTCCTGCGTCTCGGGGGACAGCGCATCCCAGGCCGATTTGTTGATCATCACGCCGAACAGCGAAGCCGACTGGTGCCAGCCGGGCGTGGCCCAGTATTTCGTCACCTGCTGGAAGCCGCCCGACCAGTCGACATTCGGGGTCGAGAATTCCGCACCGTCGATCACGCCGCGTTCGAGGGCCTGATAGATTTCGCCCCCTGCCATGGATACCTGGCTGCCGCCAAGCCGTTCGAGGATCTTGCCCTGTTCCAGACCCGACAGGCGCAGCCGCTTGCCCTGAAGATCCTCGAGCGAGCGGATCGGAGAGTTGGTGCGGAAGCCGGATTCGTTGTTGGTCACGCCATAGGGCAGGTAGACCATTCCGTAATTGCCGTAGATCTCGTCATAAAGCGCCGCCCCGCCCCATTCGAGGATCCAGTTCACATAGTCGACGGCGTTGAACAGGCTGGCGGTGGTGGCCAGCGGCGAGAAGGCGGCATCGCGCCCGGCCCAATAGCCCGGCCAGTCGCCGCCGGCCTGGATCGTGTTGCTTTCGACCGCGCCGAACACCTCGCCCGCGGGCACCAGCGCGCCGCCCTCGTAGAAGTCGATGGTCAGATCGCCCGCAGTCAGCTTGTTGGCGAGATTGACAAAATGGCGGTCGATCTCGATCAGTTCCAGCGACGAGGGCCAGGTGGTGGTCATGGTCCAGCTATCGGCGGCCAGCGCCGGGACCGACAGGCTTGCCGCCAGCGCGAAGCCTGCGAACAGGGTGGTCTTGGTCGTCATGGTCTTTCTCCTCCGGTTTTGGTCTTGTCAGCGTCCGTAGAACTGCCCGGGCAGCCAGGTCACCAGTTGCGGGAACATGGCCACCGCCAGGCACATCAGCAGGATCAGCCCGATGAAGGGCAGCACCCCCACGATGATCTGCGCGGTCCTGACGCTGGGGGGCGCGATCGCCCTGAGATAGAACAGCGCATAGCCGAATGGCGGCGTCAGGAACGAGGTCTGAAGCACCACGGCCATCAGCACCACGAACCACAGCAGGTCGATGTTCAGTTCCTGCACGATGGGCAGGAAGATCGGGAAGGACAAGAGCACGATCCCGGTCCAGTCGAGGAAGGCGCCCAGCAGGAAGACGATGAACAGCAGCATCGCCATCAGCATCCAGGGTTCCATGTCGAGGGCGCGGATGATCTCCTGCGTGGCCCTGAGCCCGCCGGTGATGTTGAAGACCCCGGTAAAGGCCGTGGCGCCGATCACGATGAACAGGATCATCGCCGAGGTGCGCGCGGTTTCGATCAGCGCGCTGTAGAAGGTCTTCAACTCGAACTTGCGCCGGGCCACGACGATGCCGAGCGCCAGGAACACACCGATGGCCGAGGCTTCGGTTGCCGTCGCGATCCCGGCCAGCAGCGAGCCGAGGATGCCGAGGATCAGCAGCAGGGGCGGCACCGCTTCGAGCAGGAGCATGCGGAACAGCGCGCCGCGGCCGATCTTGTCGTCGGCGGGCACCGGGGGCGCCATGTCGGGGCGCACAAGCGCCACGAGGATGACCCAGACCGCATAGAGCAGGCCCAGCAGCACGCCGGGGATCATCGAGCCCGCGAACAGCTCGCCCACCGACAGCGGCGAATAGCTGGCCATCAGGATCAGCATGATCGAGGGCGGGATCAGGATGCCCAGACAGCCCGAGGCCGCGATCAGGCCCGAGGCCATGGTGGGGCTGTAGCCGTATTGCAGCATCGGGCGCAGCGCCATGAAGCCCATCACCGTGATCGAGGCGCCGATGATGCCGGTGGTCGCCGCCAGCAGGATCGAGATGAACACCACCGCCAGCGCCATCCCGCCCGGCAACCCCGCCAGCAGCAGGCGCAATGTCTCGAACATCTTGTCGGTGACGCCTGAATCCGACAGGAATCGCGCCATCAGGATGAACAGCGGAATGGCGATCAGCGTGTAATTGTCCAGCACGTCGCCGAAGACGCGGTTGACCACGATCCCCAGCACCATCGGCTTGCCCGCCGCAAAGGCCCCGATCACCGCAGCGCCACCCAGAACGAAGGCCAGCGGGTGCCCCATGAACAGGCCCAGCAGCAGCAGGCCGAACATCAGAAGGGCGATCAGTTCAGGTCCCATGGGGCGCTTCCGTCCGGTTGAACAGCAGTTTCAGCACTTCGCAGACGCCTTGCAGCAGCAAGAGCCCCGCCGCCACGCACATCGCCGCCTTGAGCGGATAGACCGGCAGTTGCACCGCGCCATAGGTCGTTTCGCCCTGCGCCCAGGACCGCGCGGCGAATTCCCAGCTGCGGCGGAAGAAGATCCAGGCAAACGGGAAGAAGAAGACCAGATAGCCCGCGACATCGACCCAGCGCCGCATGCCGGGGCGCATGTGTTCGGTCAGCAGATCGACGCGCACATGGCTTTGATGGCGCAGCGCATAGCCGCCCAGCAGGATGAAGTAGAAGCCGAACATCTGCTTGGTGACGTCGAACGCCCAGCGCGTGGGGCTGTTCAGCACATAGCGCATGAAGACATCGTAGACGATGACCGTGGCGAAGCCGAGGGCCAGAACCGCGACGGTGCGGCCCACGATTTCGTTCAGCCCGTCGATGGCGCGGATCAGCATGCGCGCCCTCCCCCGCAGCCCTGTCTGGCGCCGGGATTGGCCGAAAGTCGGATACCCGGCGCAGACCGCCGGTTCGCGGCCCCATGGGGCCTGTCGGTGTTCCTGCCGAGCATTCCCCCTCCCCGGAGTCCGCCACGTGGAAATGAACGTACGTTCAGAAAGAACCGTTTCGCAGGCCGCTGTCAACCGCCACCCGGCGCGCCGCAGCCTGCCCGGGTTTTATGGCCTGCCACCGGTGCCCGGGTCAATGGCGGCCAGCCGCCCCGCCAAGGGCAGCCGGCCGGATCGCCGCAGGTCGTGCTCAGGCGCGGACGAGTTTCTCGTAGGCGTCGACCATCTCGCGGGCCATCGTTCCGACCTCGAAATTGTAGTCGCCGATCTGGCCCACCGGCGTCACCTCGGCCGCGGTGCCGGTCAGCCAGCATTGCTGGAAGCCCTCCAGTTCATCGGGCATGATGTGGCGTTCATGGACCTTGATCTGGCGGTCCTTCAGCATGCCGATCACGGTCTGGCGGGTGATGCCGTTCAGGAAGCAGTCCGGTTTCGGGGTGTGCACCTGGCCATCCTTGACGAAGAAGATGTTGGCCCCGGTCGCCTCGGCCACATAGCCGCGATAGTCGAACATCATCGCATCCGAACAGCCCTTGGCCTCGGCCGCGTGCTTGGACATGGTGCAGATCATGTAAAGTCCGGCGGCCTTGGCCTGGCTGGGCGCGGTGGCCGGGTCCGGGCGGCGCCATTTCGAGATGTCGAGCTTCGCACCCTTGAGCTTGGCATCGCCATAATAGGCGCCCCATTCCCAGGCCGCGACCGCCACACGCACCGGGTTGCGGCGCGAGGCGACGCCCATATCCTCACCGGCGCCACGCCAGGCAAGTGCGCGGACATAGGCATCGGTCATGCCGTTGGCCTGCATCACCTGCGCCTTGGCCGCCTCGATCTCGTCGACCGAATAGGGGATCTCGAAGTCGATCAGGTTGGCCGAGGTCTTCAGCCGCTCGGAATGCTCGCGCGACTTGAAGATCCTGCCGCCATAGGCACGCTCGCCCTCGAAGACCGACGAGGCATAGTGCAGCGCATGGGTCAGCAGATGCACATTGGCCTCGCGCCATGGCACCAGTTTGCCATCCATCCAGATAAAGCCGTCGCGGTCGTCATAGCCAGTCATGGCGCGTCCTCTTCGCTTGCCCCTCGGGGCGGTCCATTTCCGAATGTTGCGCGCTTTAGGTCCGGTTCGGACATAATATTGCGCCAAATTCACGGCTCGCTACCAGTTGAGTCTTGGAAAGTCAACAAGGCTGACATAAGATCACCCAAGGAGTGGACAAAGCTGACAGGGATGGGGGCGACATGGCGCAGGGCGCATCCGCGGTCGCGCAGAAAGGCGGCGAAAGCCTGCTTTTCCTGACCGACGAACAGCTTCGCAAGGGGATCGAGGCGATGTTCTTCGCCTATCGCGGCTTCACCGCCGATCCCGACCGCATTCTGGAAGAACACGGCTATGGCCGGGCGCATCACCGGGCGATCCATTTCATCCACCGCGCGCCCGGAACGACGGTCAACAACCTGCTGTCGATCCTTGGCGTCACCAAGCAGTCGCTGAACCGGGTGCTGCGCGCGCTGGTCGAGGATGGGCTGGTCGAGGCGCGCGTGGGCCATCGCGACAAGCGCGAGCGGCATCTCTACCTGACCGAGTCCGGCGCCGCGCTGGAACAGCAGCTTTCGGATGCCCAGCGCGAACGGATGCGCGCGGCCTATCGCGCGGCGGGGCCGGTGGCGGTGGCGGGCTTCCGGCAGGTGCTGGAGGCGATGATGGATCCCGAGATCCGGCGCCATTTCGACAGGCTGACGGAAAGCGGCCGATGACCGTCGAGACAGGGATTCACCTGTTGATCGTCGACGACGACGCCCGGATCCGCGATTTGCTGCGCAAGTTCCTGTTGCGAAACGGCTTTCTGGTCAGCACCGCGCGCGATGCCGGGCATGCGCGGCGGCTGCTGGGGGGGCTCGATTTCGACCTGATCGTGATGGACGTGATGATGCCGGGCGAGGACGGGGTGTCCTTTACCCGGTCGATCCGGCACGAGATCGCGACGCCGATCCTGTTGCTGACGGCGCGGGGCGAAACCTCGGACCGGATCGCGGGGCTGGAGGCGGGGGCCGACGACTACCTGCCCAAGCCCTTCGAGCCCAAGGAATTGCTGCTGCGGATCAACGCCATCCTGCGCCGCGCCCCGCCCGCCCGCGCCCCTGCCGAGGATCTGCCCAAGGTGCTGCATCTGGGGCTGGTGCGCTATGATGTGGGCCGGGGTGAGTTGTGGGCGGGCGATGCGCGGGTGCGGCTGACCGCGACCGAGGCGCAATTGATGCGCATCTTTTCGGCCCGGCCCGGCGAGGCGGTCAGCCGCACCCGGCTGGTCGAGGAGCTGGGCCGCGACGGCGATCAGGCGCAGGAACGCGCGGTCGATGTTCAGATCACCCGGCTCAGGCGCAAGATCGAGGCCGACCCGCGCCAGCCGCGCTATCTTCAGACCGTGCGCGGCGAAGGCTACATGCTGGCGCCCGATTGAGCCTTGCCGGGCCGCGCCCTGCCCCCTAGCCTTCGGGCCATGACAACCGCGCTCATCACCCATCCCGACGCCCTGACCCATGTCACGCCCCCCGGCCATCCCGAACGGGTGGCCCGGATCGAGGCCGTGAACGAGGCGCTGACCGCGCCCGAATTCACCTTTCTGATCCGCGAGCCCGCGCCCCTGGCCGACGCATCGCAGGCGCTGCGCGGCCATCCGCAGGGCTATATCGACAAGCTCAGGGCGGCGGTGCCGGTCTCGGGCGAGGTGGCGATCGACCCCGACACATGGTTGTCGCCGGGGTCGTGGCAGGCGGCGCTGCGTGGCTTGGGCGGGTGCCTGCGCGCGGTGGACATGGTGCTGGGCGGCGAGGCGACGAATGCCTTTGTCGCGATGCGCCCGCCCGGCCACCATGCCGAAGCGCGGCGCGCGATGGGGTTCTGCCTGCTTTCGAACGCGGCAATCGCGGCGAAATACGCGCTGGACCATCACGGGCTGGAACGGGTTGCGGTGGTGGATTTCGACGTGCATCACGGCAACGGCACGCAGGACATCCTGTGGGACGAGCCGCGCGCGCTGTTCGTCTCGACCCACCAGATGCCGCTTTACCCCGGCACCGGCGCCCCCGAAGAACGCGGCGCGCATGACAACATCCTGAACCTGCCCCTGCCGCCCTATTCGGACGGCGCGCGTTTTCGGGCCGAGATAGAGACGAAAGCGCTGCCCCGGCTGGACGCCTTTGCGCCGGAACTGGTGATCGTGTCGGCGGGTTTCGATGCGCATCGGGCCGACCCGCTGGCGCAGCTTGATCTTGAAACCGGGGATTTCGCCTGGGTCACGGAACGGCTCTGCGACATCGCGCAGGCCCATTGCAGCGGCAAGGTGGTCTCGACACTGGAGGGCGGCTATGATCTGGATGCGCTGGCCGCGTCCGTCGCGGCGCATGTCAAGGTGCTGATGGAGCGGGGCGCATGACCGGAAAGCCGGTATCCGAGATGAGTTTCGAAGAGGCCATGGCGGCGCTAGAGGCGGCCGTCACGGCGCTGGAGCGGGGCGACGTCCCGCTGGAGGAATCGATCACGCTGTCGGAACAGGCTGCAACGCTGAAGCGGCATTGCGAGAAGAAGCTGAAGGAAGCCGAGGAAAAGGTCGCCCAGATCGTGCTGGACGCGAACGGCAACCCGACCGGCACCACCCCCGTCGAAGGGATGTGACATGCTTCAGACACGGATGAAGGGCGCCGCCGCGCTGATCGAGGCGCGGCTGATCGAGGCCCTGTCGGGCGCCGCCGACCAGCCGGTGACCCATGCGATGCGCTATGCGGTCGCGGGCGGCAAGCGGCTGCGGGGTTTTCTGGTGATCGAGGGGGCGGCGCTTTACGGCGTTCCGGCCGGTCAGGCCGTGCATGCGGCCGCCGCCATCGAGGCGATCCATGCCTATTCGCTTGTCCATGACGACATGCCCTGCATGGATGATGACGATCTGCGCCGGGGCCTGCCCACGGTTCATCTCAAGTGGGACGAGGGCACCGCGCTTCTGGTGGGCGATGCGTTGCAGACGCTGGCCTTCGAGATGCTGGCCGACCCCGCCTGCCATCCCGACCCGGCCGTGCGGATCGACCTTGTGGCCGCGCTGGCGCGGGCCTCGGGCATCGACGGCATGGTGCTGGGGCAGGCGCAGGACATAGCCGCCGAAACCGCCGGACGGGCGCTGAGCCTGGCCGAGATCACCGAGTTGCAGGCCAACAAGACCGGCGCGCTGATCCGCTGGTCGGCCGAGGCCGGGGCGCGCCTGGGCGGCGCCGATATCGCGCCGCTTTCGGCCTATGCAACCGCGCTGGGGCTGGCCTTCCAGATCGCCGACGACATCCTCGATGTCGAGGGCGACGTGGAAAAGACCGGCAAGCGCGTGCAGAAGGATGCCGATGCGGGCAAGGCGACCTTTGTCTCGCTGCTGGGGCTCGACGGCGCCAAGGCACGGGCGCAGGCGCTGGTCGACGAGGCCTGTGCCGCGCTCGATCCCTTCGGCGCGCGGGCAGACCTGTTGCGGGACACCGCCCGCTTCGTCATCTCCCGCGATACCTGAAACGCGCAATCCGCCCCGGGAGGGCAGACCCCTTGACCCACCGTCCGCCTACGCCGCTGCTCGACCGCGTCACCAGCCCGACCGACCTCAAGGGCCTGTCCGATGCCGAACTGATCCGGTTGGCCGACGAATTGCGGCAGGAAACCGTTTCCGCCGTTTCCGTGACCGGCGGGCATCTGGGGGCGGGGCTGGGCGTGGTGGAACTGACCGTGGCGCTGCATGCGGTGTTCGACACGCCGCGCGACCGGCTGATCTGGGATGTCAGCCACCAATGCTATCCGCACAAGATCCTGACCGGACGGCGCGACCGCATCCGCACCCTGCGCCAGAAGGACGGGCTGGCGGGGTTCTGCAAGATGAAGGAAAGCGAATACGACGCCTTCGGCGCGGGCCACTCCTCGACCTCGATTTCCGCCGCGCTGGGCTATGCGGTGGCGCGCGATCTGGGATCCTCGCCCGAGGCGGGCGTGGGCGATGCGATTGCCGTGATCGGCGACGGGTCGCTGTCGGCGGGCATGGCCTATGAGGCGCTGAACCATGCCGGGCATCTGAAGACGCGACTGTTCGTCATCCTGAACGACAACGAGATGTCCATCGCGCCGCCAGTCGGTGCAATGTCGAGCTATCTGAACCGGCTTTACGCGGGTGCGCCGTTCTAGGAATTCAAGTCGCTGGCCAAGGGGGCGGTCGGTTTCCTGCCCCCGGCCTTTCAGGAGGGGGCCAAACGCGCCAAGGATCTGATCAAGCAGGCCGCATTGGGCGGCACGCTGTTCGAGGAACTGGGCTTTTCCTATGTCGGGCCGGTCGATGGGCACGATCTGGAACAGCTCCTGCCGATCCTGCGCACGGTCAAGGCCCGTGCCACCGGGCCGATGCTGATCCATGTCATCACGAAAAAGGGCAAGGGCTATGCCCCCGCGGAAAACGCACCCGATTGCGGGCATGGGGTCAGCCCCTTCGACGTTGCGACCGGCGAACAGAAAAAGGCGGTGGCCAATGCGCCCAGCTATACCAAGGTGTTCGCAAATGCCCTGATCGCCGAGGCGCGGACGGATCGCAAGGTGGTCGCGGTGACCGCGGCCATGCCGGACGGCACCGGGCTGAACCTGTTTGCCGAACGCTTTCCCGAACGCACCTTCGATGTGGGCATCGCCGAACAGCATGCCGTGACCTTCTGCGCCGGGCTGGCGGCGGGCGGGCAGAAGCCCTTCTGCGCGATCTATTCGACCTTCCTGCAACGCGGCTATGACCAGATCGTGCATGACGTCGCGATCCAGCGGCTACCCGTGCGCTTTGCCATCGACCGGGCCGGGCTGGTTGGGGCCGACGGGCCGACGCACGCGGGCGCCTATGACACCGCGTTTCTGGCGAACCTGCCCGGTTTCGTGGTGATGGCCGCCGCGGACGAGGCCGAGCTGGTGCATATGGTGGCAACCGCCGTGGCGCATGACGAGGGGCCGATCTCGTTCCGCTTCCCGCGCGGCGAAGGCGTGGGGATCGAACTGCCCGAAAAGGGCACCCCGCTGGAAATCGGCAAGGGCCGCATCATCGCCGAGGGCGAGCGCGTGGCGCTTCTGAATTTCGGCGCGCGGCTGAAGGAGGTGCGCGAGGCGGCACAGGCGCTGGCCGCCCATGGCATCCGGCCCACCATCGCGGATGCCCGCTTCGCCAAGCCGCTGGACGAGGACATGATCCTGCGCCTTGCCCGCACGCATGAGGCGGTGATCACCATCGAGGAAGGCGCGGTGGGCGGCTTCGGCAGCCATGTGGCACAGCTTTACGCAGACCGGGGGGTGTTCGATCGCGGGCTGAAATTCCGTTCGATGGTGCTGCCCGACATCTTCATCGACCAGGCGAGCCCGGCAGACATGTACGCGGTCGCCCGGATGAACGCGCGTGACATCGAGGCCAGGGTGATCGAGGTTCTGGGCGCCTCGGGGCTGGCGATGCGGCAGGCCGGGGCCTAACCGATCCGGCCCCGCACCCCGCCGGTCTGACCGCGATCAAGCAGCAGGTGGTCGAGGATCACGCAGGCCATCATCGCCTCGCCCACCGGCACGGCGCGGATGCCGACACAGGGATCGTGACGCCCCTTGGTGACGATCTCGGTTTCCTCGCCCGCGCGGGTGATGGTGCGCCGCGGCGTCAGGATCGACGAGGTCGGTTTCACGGCAAAACGCACCACCACATCCTGCCCGGTCGAGATGCCCCCCAGAATCCCGCCCGCATGGTTCGTCGAGTAGACCGGCTGGCCATCCGCGCCCAGCGTGATCTCGTCGGCATTCTCGACACCGGTCAGCGCGGCGGCGGCCATGCCCTCGCCGATCTCGACCGCCTTGACGGCGTTGATGCTCATCATCGCGGCGGCCAGATCGGCGTCGAGCTTGCCATAGACCGGCGCCCCCAGACCCGCGGGCACGCCCTGCGCGACCACCTCGACCACGGCGCCGACGGAATTGCCCGACTTGCGCATCTCGTCCAGATAAACGGCCCAGTCCTCGGCGGTGCGGGCATCGGGGCACCAGAACGGATTCGTCTCTATCTCGGCCCAATCGAAGCGTTCGCGGTCGATCAGATGCGGCCCGATCTGCACCATGTAGCCAGTGATCCGGATATCGGGCGCCAGCATCGCCAGCGCGGCGCGCGCAATACCGCCCGCCGCAACCCGCGCCGCGGTTTCGCGCGCCGAGGACCGGCCGCCGCCACGATGATCGCGGATGCCGTATTTCTGCCAATAGGTGATGTCGGCGTGCCCCGGCCGGAAAGCCTGGGCGATCTCGCCATAATCCTTCGACCGCTGGTCGGTATTGCGGATCATCAACTGGATCGGCGTGCCGGTGGTCCGCCCCTCGAACATGCCCGACAGGATTTCCACCGCATCGGGTTCCTGGCGCTGGGTGGTAAAGCGGTTCTGCCCCGGCCTGCGCCGGTCCAGCCAGTGCTGGATCATCCCCTCGTCCAGCGCCACGCCCGGCGGGCAGCCATCGACGGTCGCCCCCAGCGCGGGCCCGTGGCTTTCGCCCCAGGTGGTGACGCGGAACAGGTGGCCGAAACTGTTCAGGCTCATGCGGGCTCTCCTCGTGGCGCGTTTGGCATAGCGGGCGGGCGCCGCCCCCTCAAGAGCTTTGCCTTGCGGGCGGGGCTATGGGGCGTTAGCGTTGGTTCTACCTCGGGGTGCCCCGTCATGGGGCTGAGATGCGGAAAGGCCCGCGAACCCGTCGAACCTGACCCGGTTAGAACCGGCGGAGGGAAGGTGACTGGACAACCTCCACCCTTGCCCGACCGCCCCGCAAACGGAGGATGACCATGCGACTGCCGATCATCGCCGCGGGGATCCTGTGTGCCACGACTGCCGTGGCCGAGACCCCCGTGCTGACCGTCTATACCTATGACAGCTTCGTCTCGGACTGGGGTCCGGGGCCGAAGATCGAGGCCGCGTTCGAGGCCGTCTGCGGCTGCGACCTGCGCCTTGTGGCGGCGGGTGATGGCGCGGCGCTGCTGGCGCGGCTGCGGCTGGAAGGCGCGCGGACCGAGGCCGATGTGGTGCTGGGGCTCGACACCAACCTGACGGCGGCAGCGGCCGAAACGGGGCTCTTCGCACCGCATGGAATCGAACCGCCCGCGCTGGATCTGCCGGTTGCGTGGGACGACACCACCTTCCTGCCCTATGATTGGGGCCACTTCGCCTTTGTCTACGACAAGACCCGCCTGCCCGAACCGCCCGACAGTTTCGAGGCACTGATCGCCGCCGAGGGGCTCAAGATCGTCATCCAGGATCCGCGCAGTTCGACGCCGGGGCTGGGCCTGCTGATGTGGGTCAAGGCCGCCCATGGCGACCGCGCGCCCGAGATCTGGGCAGGGCTTGCCCCGCGCATCCTGACCGTGACCAAGGGCTGGTCCGAAGCCTATGGCATGTTCCTGCAAGGCGAGGCCGACATGGTGCTGAGCTATACCACCTCGCCCGCCTATCACCTGATCGCCGAGGGCGACGACAGCAAGGCCGCCGCCGGGTTCGCCGAAGGCCATTACCTTCAGGTCGAAGTCGCCGGCCGCGTCGCCTCCTCGGACCAGCCGGAACTGGCACAGGATTTCCTGCGCTTCATGCTGTCGGATGCGTTCCAGTCGGTGATCCCGACGACCAACTGGATGTATCCCGCCGTAACGCCCGAAGCCGGGCTGCCCGAGGGGTTTCAGACCCTGTTCCGGCCCGAAACCTCGCTTCTGCTGCCGGCGGACAGGGCCGCGGCGGTCCGTGACGCGGCACTGGCCGAATGGCGCGACGCGCTCAGCCGCTAGGGCTTGCGCTGCCCGCGGGGCTGGCCGCGGCGGGCGCGATGCTGGGGCTGAGCCTTGGCACGCTTGCCGCGGTCGCCTGGCGGGCCGAGGGCGCATCGACGCTTGGCCCAGCCGATTGGGCGGCGGTGCGCTTCACGCTGACCCAGGCGCTGCTGTCGGCGGCGCTGAGCGTCACGCTGGCGGTGCCGGTGGCCCGGGCGCTGGCCCGGCGCCGGTTTCCGGGCCGCGGGCTTCTGATCACGCTGCTCGGCGCGCCCTTCCTGCTGCCGGTGATCGTCGCGGTGCTGGGGCTTCTGGCGGTGTTCGGGCGTAGCGGGCTGATCTCGCAGGCGCTGGCGCCGCTGGGGCTGGGGCCCATCGACATCTACGGGCTCCGAGGCGTGGTGCTGGCGCATGTGTTCTTCAACCTGCCGCTGGCAACGCGGCTGATCCTGCAAGGCTGGCTTGCAATCCCGGCCGAACGGTTCCGGCTGGCGGCCTCGCTTGGCTTTACTGCGCACGATGTGGCGCGGCGGCTGGAATGGCCGATGCTGCGCAGCGTGCTGCCCGGCGCATTCCTCGTGATCTTCCTCATCTGCATGACCAGCTTCGCGGTGGCGCTGACGCTCGGCGGCGGGCCGCGGGCGACGACCGTGGAACTGGCGATCTACCAGGCTTTCCGGTTCGAATTCGATCTGGGCCGCGCCGCCCTTCTGGCCCTGATCCAGTTCGCGCTTTGTGCCGGGGCCGCGGCGCTGGCCTTTGCGGTGGCGGTGCCGGGCGGCTTCGGCGCGGGGCTCGACCGGCCGCTCGCGCGCTGGGATGCGGGCGGGGTCTGGCTGCGGGTACTGGACGGGATGTGGATCGCGCTGGCGGCGCTGTTCCTGCTGGTGCCGCTTGCGATGATCGTGGCGCGCGGGCTGGCGGGGGTCACCGACCTGCCGCCCTCCGTCTGGCAGGCTGCAGGGCGCTCGCTGGCCGTGGCGCTGGGCTCGGCGGCGCTGACGCTGGCGCTGGCCTTGCCGATTGCGTTGGCGGCGGTGCGGCTGGGCGGGCCGCGCGGGGCAGCCTTGCAGGCGGCGGGGCTGATGGCGATTGCCGCCTCGCCGCTGGTGATGGGCACCGGGCTTTTCATCCTGCTCTTTCCGCTGGCCGATCCGGTCGCGCTGGCGCTGCCGCTGACCGCGTTGGTGAATGCGGCGATGAGCCTGCCCTTCGCCCTGCGCGCCCTGACCCCCGCCATGGCCGAGGCCGAAGCGGGGTTTGGACGGCTCGCCGACAGCCTGGGGCTGCGCGGCGCCGTCCGGCTGCGGCTGGTGCTGCTGCCCCGGCTGCGGCGGCCCATCGGGTTCACGCTGGGGCTCTCCGCTGCGCTCTCGATGGGCGATCTGGGCGTCATCGCCCTGTTTGCCGATCCGGGCCAGGCCACGCTGCCCTTGCAGCTTTACCGGCTGATGGCCGCCTACCGGATGGAGGCAGCGGCAGGCGCGGCACTTCTGCTGCTGGCGCTCAGCCTGGGGCTGTTCTGGATCTTCGACCGCGGAGGGCGCGTCAATGCTCAGGCTTGAGCGGCTGGAAATCGTTCAGGGCGCGTTCCGCCTCTCGGCCGACCTCGCCATCGAGACCGGCAGGATCATCGCGCTGCTCGGCCCTTCGGGCGCCGGGAAATCCACGCTTCTCGACGTGATTGCGGGCTTCCTGCCGCCGACATCGGGCCGGGTGCTGTGGAATGATGCCGATCTCGCCCCGCTGGCGCCGGGCGCGCGGCCGCTCTCGATGCTGTTCCAGGACAACAACCTCTTTCCGCATCTGAGCGCGGCGCAGAATGTCGGCCTTGGCCTGCGCCCCGACCTGCGACTGTCCGCCGATCAACGCCGCGCGGTCGATCTGGCATTGGCCCGGGTCGGGCTGGAGGGTCTCGGCGCACGCAAGCCTGCGGAACTGTCGGGCGGCCAGCGCAGCCGGGTGGCGCTCGCGCGGATGTTGCTGCGCGGCCGCCCGCTGATGCTGCTGGACGAGCCCTTCGCCGCCCTTGGCCCCGCGCTCAAGGCCGAGATGCTGGGGCTGGTCGCGGACCTGGCCCGGGAAACCGGCGCAACGGTCCTGCTGGTGACGCATGACCCGGCCGATGCAGGCGCCATTGCAGACGAGACCGTTCTGGTTGCCGACGGGATCGCCCATCCCCCGCGCCCGACCCGCGCGCTTCTGGCCGACCCGCCCGCGGCGCTGAGCGCCTATCTGGGCTGATCCGCATCCTTCTTCTGGCCGGAAATATCCTCGGGGGGTCCGGGGGGCAGACGGCCCCCCCGGCGCCGACACCTGCAAAAGGAAAAACGCGCCCCGAAGGGCGCGTTTCCCGTCGATCCCGATGGGATCAGACCTGTTTCTTGGGCTTGTAGGGCGCCCAGAGCCGCTTGTTCGTCAGGTAAAGCAGAACCGTCAGCACGGTCAGGAACATCACCGAAACAAAGCCCGCCTGCTTGCGCGCCATCATCCCCGGCTCGGCCGCCCACATCAGGAAGGCCGCAACGTCCTTGGCCTCCTGCTGCATGGTGGCCTCGGTGCCGTCGGCATAGGTCACGTCATCGCCGTAAAGAACCGGGGCCATCTGCACCCAGTTGGTCGGGAAGACGTGGTTGTAGTAGAAGAACGACCCTGCCTCTTCCTTCACGTCATCCGTGAAACCGGTCAGGTAGGAGGCGATGTATTCCGCCCCGCCCATGCCCTTGAAGAGCTGGTTGAGACCGGTGCCGTTCGGCCCGTGGAACCCGGCCCGCGCCTTGGCCATCAGGCTGAGGTCGGGTGCGTTCGGGTCCATCGACTCGGGGAAGTGGTCGGTCGGCCCGGCCGGACGCCAGTCTTCCAGCTCTGCGTCGAACACCTCGAAGGTGGCGGCGTATTCGCGCATCGCATCCGGGCTCAGGCTGGGGCCGCCCGGATCGGCAAGCGTCCGGAAGGCCACCAGTTCCAGCCCGTGGCAGGCCGAACAGAGCTCGGTATAGACCTGAAGACCACGTTGCAGCTGGGCCTGATCGTAGCGGCCGAAGGGCCCCTCGAACGAGAACTTGTAGTCGGTCACATGCCCCGAGCCGCCGGCGGCGAGGGCGCCGCCCGCCCCGAGGGTCAGGGCGGTCAGCGCGGTGATCGTGAGTTTCTTGAACATTCTTCCGATCCCTTCTCTCACTCGGCGGGGCTGGTGGCGGCTTTGCCGCTGGCTGCACCGTCGCCGTAGTGGGCGTTGAAGTCTTCCTCGATCGTGTCCGGCTGCGGCAGCGGCTTCTCGATCACACCGAGCACTGGCAGGATCACCAGGAAATAGGCGAACCAGTAGGTCGACCCGATCAGCGCGACCGTGGTGTAGATGCCCTCGGCCGGCATGGCCCCCGCCCACATCAGGACGAAGAAGTCGATCACGAGCAGCCAGAACGCCACCTTGAACATCGGACGGTAGCGGCCCGAGCGGACATTCGAGGTGTCGAGCCAGGGCAGCAGCGCCATCACCAGGATCGAGCCGAACATGGCCAGCACCCCGAAGAACTTGGCATCGACAATACCCAGCGTCAGCCAGTCGGTCAGCGCGACCGCCCAGACTTCGGCATCGAAGGCCCGCAGGATCGCGTAGAAGGGCAGGAAATACCATTCGGGCACGATATGCGCCGGGGTCGCCAGCGGATCGGCGGGGATGTAGTTGTCGGGATGGCCGAAATAGTTCGGCATGAAGCCGACGATGGCAAAGAACACCACCAGAACCACGCCCAGCGCGAACAGATCCTTGATCACGAAATAGGGCCAGAACGGCAGGGTGTCGCGGTCGGCTTCGTCACGCGAGGTACGGCGCACCTCGACCCCGGTGGGGTTGTTGTTGCCGGTCGTGTGGAAGGCCCAGACATGGACGATGGACAGGCCAAGGATCACGAAGGGCAGCAGGTAGTGCAGCGAGAAGAAGCGCGTCAGCGTCGGGCTGTCCACGGCCGGGCCGCCCTGCAACCAGGTCAGAAGGTCGCTGCCGATGAACGGAATGGCACCGAAAAGCCCGGTGATCACGGTCGCGCCCCAGAACGACATCTGTCCCCAGGGCAGCACGTAGCCCATGAACGCGGTCGCCATCATCGCGAGGTAGATCAGGATGCCGATGATCCAGGTCAGTTCACGCGGCGTCTTGTACGAGCCGTAATACATGCCGCGGAAGATGTGCAGGTAGACCGCGACGAAGAACAGCGAGGCGCCGTTCATGTGCAGGTAGCGGATGAAGTCGCCGCCATTGACGTTGCGCATGATGTGCTCGATCGAGGCAAAGGCCATGTCGGCATGCGGAACGTAGTGCATCGCCAGCACGATGCCGGTGACGATTTGCAGCACCAGCGTAAAGAACAGCACGACGCCCCAGATCCACATCCAGTTGAGGTTCTTGGGGGTCGGAATCATCAGGGTGTCGTAGACAAGGCCGACGATCGGCAGGCGCCGATGCAGCCACATCTCGGAGCCCGATTTCGGCTCGTAGTGATCGTGAGGAATACCGGACATCGGGTGCTCCCTTAACCGAGTTGGATGGTCGTCTCGTCCACGAAGGACGCGACCGGGATGTGGAGGTTCTGGGGAGCCGGCCCCCGGCGGATACGGCCAGCGGCATCATAGTGCGAGCCGTGGCAGGGGCAGAACCAGCCGCCGTAATCGCCCGACTGGTTGCCGATGGGCACGCAGCCCAGATGGGTGCAGACGCCGGTCATCACCAGCCACCGCCCCTCGTCGTCCATGGTGCGGTTCTGGTCGGTCGCCTGGCCCGGCTTGTTGGGGTTGCGCGAGTCGGTATCGACCAGATCGCTCAGCGCCACGGAACGAGCGTTGTCGATATCCTCCTGCGTGCGCAGGCGGATGAAAACCGGCTTGCCCAGGAACTTGACCGTCAGCTGCTGGCCTTCGACGACCGACGAAACATCGATCCGGATCGAGCTGAGCGCCTGCACGTCGGCAGAGGGGTTCATCTGATTGATCAGCGGCCAGATCGCCGCCCCGGCGGTCACGACACCAGCGCCCGCCGTCGCGTAGTAAAGGAAATCGCGGCGGGTACCGTCGTGATCTTCTGCGTGCGACACGAGAAATTCTCCTTTCCATGACCGGATGTCCGGTCGGTTCGAAATCGGGCCGCGGGGCAAACCCCGGCCTTTTCCCGGACTTACCTAGCCCCCGTTAACTCTTGCGTCCAGCGGACATAGTCGCGCAGCAAGGGGGATGGGCCCGGTCGAACTCCGGTCGACTGTCGTATACCCGGCACATCCTGCGTCAGCCAGCGGAATCTGGGTACTTAGAGCAATTCTGAGACGTTCGACCGCAGCCCCAAGGTACGAATCGGTCTTTTTCAAGGCACGCCTGAACTTGCTGGCTGTTTCGCGGGATCTCAGCCCGTCGGGGCGGTCTGCGCCATGGACGCACGGCGGGCGAATCCGGCCTCCCATGCGGCAAGCGAGTCGCGGCCCTGCCGCCAGTTGCGCGCGCCATGGCGTAAATCGAGATAGCCCAGCGCACATCCCAGCGCGATCTGCGCCATGTCCAGCGGCCCGGCAAGCTGGCTGATCCAGCGCGCCTCGATCGCGTCAAGCGCGCGGACGACCTTGTTCCATTGCCCCTCGACCCAGGGCGCGCTGCGCTCGGCCTCGGGACGGCAGCGGGTTTCATAGACCATCAGGATCGCGGCATCCATGATGCCGTCGGCGGTGGCCTCCAGCGTCAGCACTTCCCAAAGTCGGCTGGGGGGATAAAGCCCTGCCCCCGCCCGCGCATCAAGATAGCGGCAGATCACCCGGCTGTCGTACAGCGCAGGCCCCTCGGGGCGGACCAGCACAGGGATCTTGCCCAGTGGATTCTCGGCCAGCGGCATCTGGCCGGGGTCAAGTGCCGTGCCCGCGGCGGGCAGAATCTCGACGGCGTCGATCTGGCCGGTCTCGATCAGAAGCACGCGCACCTTGCGGCAGAAGGGCGAAACCGGGTTGTCGAAAAGCTGCATCATACCCGGCGAAAGCGGATCCGGCCCAGCGCGCTTGCGTCGATCTCGATGCCGGGACCGGCCGGGCCGACGCGGAACGTGCGCTTCATCCGCGCGGCGCCGTTGACCTGATCCTCGGCCCGGCGGAACTGCACGCCCTCGTGCAACTCGTCCATCGCATCCTCGCTGCGCTGGTCGCGGCGCAGCGGCGCGCTGTAGCGCGTGATGGCATAGGCGGCCAGCGCCAGCGCGCCATAGCGCAGCGCCACACCGGCAATCGGGGCAATCGGCAGAGGCATCGCTGTTCCTCTCACATTTTGCACGAAGGATAGGCCAAGGCAGGGCGGCTGTCCATTCACGCGTCACGGCGCGCCGATTCAGACCCTATTCCGCCTGAAGTCGCCCGTTTTCATACCCGGTGACGGTCGCGGTCACGATCCGGCCCTCGGAGCGGTCGCTGGCCAGATCGACCTCGGCGAATTGTTCGGTCCGGCCCATCCGCGGGCTTTCCATCAGGATGCGGTGGCGGCGGCCGACCTGCGCGGCCAGATGCGCGGCAACGGCCGCCTCGCCCGCCGCGCGCAGCCGGGCGGCACGGTCACGGATCGCGGCGCCGTCAACCTGGGGCATCCGGGCGGCGGGCGTGCCGGGCCGCGGCGAATAGGGGAAGACATGCAGCCAGGTCAGGCCGCATTCCTCGACCAGCCGCAGGCTGTTCTCGAACATCGCCTCGGTCTCGGTCGGGAAACCGGCGATGATGTCGGCGCCAAAGGTCATGTCCGGACGCAGCGCGCGCGCCTGCTGACAGAAGCGGATCGCGTCCGCGCGGGAATGGCGCCGCTTCATCCGCTTGAGGATCAGATCGTCGCCCGCCTGCAAGGACAGGTGCAGATGCGGCATCAGCCGCGATTCCTCGGCGATGGCCCGCATCAGCGCCGGATCGGCCTCGATGGAATCGATGGACGAGATGCGCAGCCGCGCGAGCCCCGGCACCAGTCGCAGGATTCGCGCCACCAGATCGCCCAGCCGCGGCGTCCCCGGCAGATCGGCGCCCCAGCTTGTCAGGTCCACCCCGGTCAGCACCACTTCGTTATAGCCGCGATCCACCAGCCGGCCGATCTGGTCCACCACCACGCCCGCGGGCACCGACCGGGAATTGCCCCGGCCGAAGGGGATGATGCAGAAGGTGCAGCGGTGATCGCACCCGTTCTGCACCTGGACATAGGCGCGCGACCGCGTGCCGAAACCGTCGATCAGGTGGCCCGCGGTTTCCCGCACCGACATGATGTCGTCGACCATCACGCGCTCGGTTTCGCCGATGAAATCGGGGCCGCCAGCCAGCCGCGCCCAGGTTTCGGCGCGCATCTTCTCGGCATTGCCGATCACCAGGTCGACCTCGTCCATCGCGGCAAAGGTCTCGGGCTCGGTCTGGGCAGCGCAGCCCGTCACCACGATCTTCGCCAGCGGGTTCTCGCGTCGCAGACGGCGGATCTCCTGGCGGGCCTTGCGCACGGCCTCCGATGTCACCGCGCAGGTGTTCACGATCACCGCATCATCCAGCCCCGCGCGCGCGGCCAGTTCCTTCATCGCCTCGGTCTCATAGGCGTTCAGGCGGCAGCCAAGCGTAGTGAATCGGGGCGCGGCGCGATCCATCTAGAGCGTCCCCAGAAAGGCAGGGGTCAGCTCCCCGTCAAAGACATGCGCAGTCGGCCCGGTCATCCAGACGCCATCCGCGCGCCAGTCGATCATCAGCGTGCCGCCATCCAGATCGACGGTCACGCGTCGCCCGGTCAGCCCCCGCCGGGCCGCCGCGACCGCGACCGCACAAGAGGACGAGCCCGACGCCAGCGTGATCCCCGTGCCGCGTTCCCACACCCGCATCCGCAGCCGGTCGGGGCCCGTCACCTGCACGACCTGAACATTGGTGCGCTGCGGAAAAAGCGGGTGATGTTCATGGGCGGGACCGAAAACGGTCAGGTCGATCGCGTCCACATCCGGCACGAAAAAGGTGCAATGCGGGTTGCCCATCCCCGTCGCCACTGGATCGCCCGGAATCGGCAGGTGCAGGCTGTCCATCGGTTCGGCAAGCGGAATATCGGCCCAGTCCAGCAAGGGCGGCCCCATATTGACCGAGGTAAGCCCGTTCCCCGCATCGCTTGCCGCAAGCACGCCCCGCTCGGTGACCAGCGTCAGCGCGGTTCTGCCCGACTCGTCCATCAACCGGCGCGCGATGCAGCGGGTTGCGTTACCGCAGGTGGCCGAGGGCGAGCCATCGGCATTGAAGAACACCAGCCGCGCATCGGCCCCGTCCGCGGGTTCGATCACCGCCAACTGGTCGAACCCCACGCCCCGGTGCCGGTCGGCGATGGCCGCGACAAGGCCGGGCGTCAGCGGCACCCCGCCCGCCCGCGCGTCGATCACGACGAAATCATTGCCCAGCCCGTGCATCTTGGCGAAGGGCAGGCCCTGGGTGCTGTGTTTCCTGACCATGGGGCCGCCCTATACTCCCGCCGCCGCAACGAATCCAGCACCACCGTACAACAGCGCCGTTTTTGCCCTTGACCGCCTGCTGCGCATTTCCTACAGAGCGGGCCTCAAGTGGGCCGTTAGCTCAGTTGGTAGAGCAACTGACTTTTAATCAGTGGGTCGCAGGTTCGAATCCTGCACGGCTCACCACTTGCCAGATGTGTGAAACGTCAGATGGTTGTTCCATTTGCGTCACGCTTTTTTCCAATTATGGTCACGAAGTCTTTCCATCGGGCGCGGGAAGCCGCGCGCGGGCTCGGAAAGCGCCCCGACTGACGGCCGAGGGCGTCGCGGCGCCTGAGCCGCGCTCAGCGGCCTTTCGCCCGCGGCTCGGAGTCCTGCCAGTGCCCGTTGACCGGCAGGCCGCGCGCCCGGCCAGCAGCGTCGCGGAAGGCCGCCGGCGCATGGTCCCACACATCCACGCCCAGGTTCACCGCGTTCGCGCTGCCCCGCCAGTTGCCGTGGACATGGCCGAAAAGGTGCAGCGCCCCCTTCCGGGCGTGGTTCCAGGTGATCATCGGGTAATGGCAGAGCGTCACCGGCCGCTCGGCCTCCCCGTCCGCCACCTCGGCCATCGGCGCGACGCTGTCCCCGGACAGCGCCAGCTCATCCTTTGAGCGTTCTACTCTCCGGTCAACCCGGGGCGGTTCAGCTCGAGCCGATCGGGAACATCCCGCCCGCAGAAGCCGAAGCCAACTTCTACGCCGCTCTGGAAACTGAACCCATGGCCGCGTAACTAAACGAAATAAGCCCCCGGTAAACCCGGCGCGGTTCAGAAAGTGGGTAGGTCGAGCAGGAAAGTGATGCGCGTCTGATGGCAGTTGGTTCGGAAAATGTGCTCCGTTACTGGCGCACGTCGCTTGCTGACGGTGCGCTGGGCGAGGGGAAGTTCACGCAAGCCGACCGGAAGCGGTTCGTCGACGTGCCGGGCGAGTCGCTAAAGACCGGCGTATTGCCGGGTGAGGCCGTGGAGCGCGTGTTTCGCGGTCAAGCATCGGCCAAGGCGATGGGCATTCGGTTTCGGCCCTTGGTGATGGCGCGGAAGTCCTCGCATGGGGCAGCACGCGCAGGCGGCCTGCCAGAAATCGTCGCGCCCGTGGTGACAGAGGCGACAGTTGATCGGGCCGGGCGGATCACCCCCACCCGAAACGCCCTGGCGCGCGATCTCCTGACCCCATTGCCCTCGGGCGAGTTTGCCATTGGATCGGTTGACGGGTTGGACTCGTTTCTGACCGAAAGCCCTCTGCCCGAAATGACAGGCGAAGGCGCCTGGCAGGACTATCTCGGCCATTGCCGCAAGATGGTCGATGCGGTTTCGCAGGGCTGGCCGCGTGGTGATGCGGATTACCAGCCGATCGGGGCAGGGTTTCTTGAACTCGCCGAAGATGCCAACGCCACGGTGCGCGGCATCCTTGATCTCTACGACAAGCTCCTTGCTGAAAAACCCAGTGCGCCGCTGCTTGGGCAGATCGCGCAGCCCCGAAAGGTCACGGGTAACCTGGACCATCGGATCGAGCGGGAATTCGCGCGGCGTCTTGGTCATTCGAACGCGACCTTCTCGCTTGCAGAGCATCAGAGGCAGGTCTTGGCTTGGCTGGACGCGTCCTCGCCTGGCGAGGTCATTGCCGTCAACGGCCCGCCGGGTACTGGCAAGACGACGATGCTGCTGTCGGCTGTTGCCGGGCTCTGGGTGCGTGCTGCTTTGCGTGGCGACGATCCGCCGGTGATTGTGGCCGCCTCGTCGAACAACCAGGCCGTGACGAACATTATCGACGCCTTCGGGAAGGACTTCGGCAAAGGGAAGGGGCCGTTCGCCGGGCGGTGGCTTCCCGAAGTGGAGAGCTTTGGGATGTTCCTCGCGTCGCATTCACGGCGCCTCGAAGCGGCACGTCGCTACCAGACCGAAGAGTTCCAGACCGAGCGAGAAACGGTTGCCTACGTCCAGCGCGCGAAGGAAGCCTACCTGCTGGCCGCCAAGGAAGCCTTTCCTGAAATGCCGAACCCAGATTTGGCGTCGGTAGTCTCTGCCCTGCAAAAGCGGATGATATCCGAGGTTGAGAAGCTATTGCGCATCGATCGGGCAACCAACGCACGCCACGCCGCAACTGAAGCCCTCCAAGCGCAACTTGGCCCAGACCCGGAAGCAATGGAGGCACGACGGACAGAAGAGGTCGTCGAGCGTACCGCCGCGCTCGAGAAGCTGCGAGCGGCCAGGGCGGCGCTCGACCTGCATCTGGCTTCGGAGTCCTCGCTCACCGCGGTCGTGGGATTTCTTTCGTCGGTCAAGGAGAAGCGCGCGTTGCGGGCCCGGCTGGCGATTGGCGACCTGTTACCCGGCTTGGATACTGCAACGCGTGTCAGTGAAATCGAGGACCGTGTCAGGACCGAACTGGGATCAGCAGAGGACGCGCTAAAGGCGGCTGAACAGGCACTGGCAAAGACGAGGGCCCTGCGCTGCGATTTCCTTGAGGCGGAAAGAAACTGGGTAGCCGCTGCATCAGCCGTTGGCGGTGGCGACGATCTTGCCGAACTGGAACGCCGCGCAGACCTAGAAACCCGCTTCCCGCTGTTTCTTCTGGCGACGCACTACTGGGAAGGGCGCTGGCTTCTGGCGATGGAGGCCGACCTCGCCGGGATCGTCGCTGCGAAAGGGAAGAACGGCAAGGCGACCGTCATACCTCGGTGGCACCGGCGGATGATGTTGACGCCTTGCGCCGTGGCCACCTTCGCCAGCTTGCCCGGAAAGATGACATACACTCGGCGCGATGGCGGGAAGTGGGCGACCGAATACCTCTTCGACTTCATTGACCTGCTAATTGTCGACGAAGCCGGTCAGGTTCTGCCCGAAGTCGCAGGGGCATCGTTCGCCCTCGCGAAACGCGCCCTTGTCATCGGTGATGCGCAGCAGATCGAACCGATCTCGTCAGTGCCGCGCCCCGTTGACGTCGGCAACCTGCGAAGCTGCGGGCTTCTGGGCGGCGAGGCTGACATCGATGCGCTTGCCGCTCGCGGAATTTGCAGCACCAGCGGCAGTGCCATGCGCCTCGCGCAGGAGGCTTGCCGTGTGTCGCCCTATCCTGATCTTGAGAAGGGGCTTTACCTCTTCGAGCATCGACGGTGCTACGACGAGATCATCAGCTTCAGCAACGCCTTGTGCTACAAGGGAAAGCTCCGGCCACTGAGGGGAAAGGCGCCTTCGGATGCAGGGCTTCCTGCGCTTGGGTATCTTCATGTCGATGGCCGGGCGGTGACCTCGGGCGGCAGTCGTGCCAATTTGCTGGAGGCCCAGACAATCGCCGCCTGGCTCGATGCCAGCCGCGCCGGGCTGGAAGCCCGTTACCGCACCCCTCTCGAACAGATCGTCGGGATCGTCACGCCCTTTGGCCGACAGGTGCGCGAAATCCGCGATGCCTGTGCCGACCGGGGGATTTCCGTCGATGGCCGCAACGGCATGACCATCGGCACGGTCCACGCCCTTCAGGGTGCCGAGCGGCCGGTGGTGATCTTTTCCCCCGTCTATTCCAAGCATGCCGACGGTAGCTTCATCGATGCATCGCCCAGCATGCTTAATGTCACGGTCTCTCGGGCCAAGGATAGCTGCCTCGTCTTCGGCGACATGGATGTCATGGCCGCGGCCAAGACCGGATCGCCCCGTTCGATCTTGGCTGAATTTCTCTTTGCTTCAGAGACCAACGCGCTTGCGTTCGCAGCCGAGCCCCGGACGGACCTGAAGCAAGGAAGTGGCCAGATCCAGATGCTAAGGGATGCGGCCGGGCACGATGCCTTCTTGCTGGACGCACTTTCTGCGGGTGGGCGGCGCTACACGATCGTCAGCCCCTGGGTGATCGCGGGCACGATGGAGCGCGTCGGGCTGATCGCCGCCTTCGAAGGGGCTATCCGCCGAGGGGCGGAGATCGACGTCTTCGCCGACCCATTGCTTAACGAGGGCCCGGCCGCCGGTGGTCTGACCCAAATGGAAGCGGTCGAGAAGCTCTTTGCCAAGATCGGGATCCGTCTCCACAAGCTTCCGAAGTTGCACAGCAAGATCGTGGCGATCGACAACGACCAACTGTGCATCGGATCCTACAACTGGCTTAGCGCCGATCGGCAGGGTCAGTACGCGCGGCATGAGACGTCATTCGTCTACCGCGGCCAGCACCTCGAGGACGAGATACGCACGATAGTCGACAGCTTGAAGCGCAGGGAGAAATAGGGACCGGGCGGCCAGGGCGGAGTTTGCGGGTCAACAATAGGTCAACCGGGCGACCGACCTCGTTCACCGTTTGGGCCAGCTGTTTGATCCCGGATGATCGCATAGACCCTCGCCGATCTGACGAAAGCCGTGGGGCTTGCCGAACGCCATGTCAGCCGACAACTGCGGCTCGCCTACCTCGCGCCGGGGGTTCTCAAGCGCCTGGTCCACAAGCGCGAGGCGCCCGCCGTGACCCTGTTGAAACTGGCGAAGATCTTTGCCGCGCCGCAGCAACCACAAAAAGCCTGACAAGAAAGGCACCTGCGCCAATCACGAGCGCCAAGATCCTGCGCTCGCGAACGGGTGTTTTGCAACAGAATCGGCTTGCAGCCCCGCGATCTCGTCGCGCAGCAAGGCCTCGTCCCATTCGCCCATGGCATCGACCACCGCCACACTGTCGATGGCGTCGATCAGCCCCAGCCAGGCATGACGCTGGGCATTGGCCAGCACGGCATCGAAGTTCTTCTTGACCACGGCGGCATCGAACGGCTCGCCATTCGAAAAGGTCACCCCCGGCCGCAGCGCGAAGGTAAAGGTCCGCCCGTCCTCGGACACCGTCCAGCTTTCGGCCAGCCAGGGGGCGACGCTGCCATCGGCCTGATATTTCACCAGGGGCTCATAGACCATCGACTGCGCGAACATCTGGTTCGGCGAATAGAGATGCGGGTTCAGCGGTCCGACATTCAGCGGCCACGAGAAATCCAGCGTCTGGGCCGGAGCCGCAAGCGGGGCGGCCAGCCCAAGCGCAAGCGCCAGCATGGCAAGAAGGCGAGTGGTCATGCAGTCCCTCGATTGTTATAGTATAACATTTATTGGCTGGACGATCCGCATCACCTTGGCAAGCCGCCAGAGGAGCATCGTGGCGCGATTCGTATGAATCTTGAGAAAGATTTTCATACGTTCGCCCCGCGAGCAACGACATTCATCGCCCCGCCCGGCAAGGGCGGCGCGCATCAACGGGGCTGGTGCTGGCTAGAACCCCTGCCGCACCCGCAGATGGGCATGGCTGTGCGGTTCCTCGTCCTCGTGGGCGTGGGTCTCGTGATGCTCGTCGATCGGGATCAGCCCGGCCGTGCCGTGCCGGATGCCGCGCTCCAGGAACAGCCGGGCGGCATAGTCCGACACCCGCGCAAAATTGTCCTTCATCACCACGATGTCGATGGTTTCCTGATGGTTGATCGGAATGCTGGTGTGGAACAGCATCCCGTCATGGCGCGTCTGACGGCCTTCGCGCAGGCGCCGGGCCAGCCCCGGCATGGTCTGGTCCACCGCGCAGGAAACCACGCCGAAACAGCCCTGATCGGGCTGCGCCTCGGGCTCGACCGCCAGCCCGCGCCGGATCAGGTCGCGGATCGCCTCGGACCGGTTGCCCCCCGGCGAGCGGGCGATGTAGGCGTCGAGCTGCGCGGCCAGTTCGTCGTCAAGCGTGATGGTGGTGCGGATCATGCCGGGCCCTTGGCTTGGGGGCGCCGCCCGTTCTGGCGAATCCCTGTCAGGTTCGGGGCGGGATCGCAAACCCCGCTTGCACCCCGGCCCTGCGACTCGCGTGGCGGCCTTTGCGCCAGCCTGCCCGAGTGCTGCGGCCCGGCGCAAGGCTCATGCCTTCCGACGCGGGTCCATCGCCAGCAGGCGCATGGCGTTGGCGGTGACCAGCACGGTTGCCCCGGTATCGGCCAGCACCGCCATCCACAGCCCGGTCAGCCCGGTGACCGAGGTCACCAGGAACACCGCCTTGAGCCCCAGCGCGATCGCGACGTTCTGGCGGATGTTGCGCATGGCCGCGCGCGACAGCCGGATCATGGCGGGCAGGTCGGTCAGGCGGTCGCGCAGGATCGCGGCATCGGCCGTTTCCAGCGCGACATCGGTGCCGCCGCCCATCGCCACGCCCACGCTCGCCGCCTTGAGCGCGGGGGCGTCGTTGATCCCGTCGCCCAGCATCACCACCCCGCCCGCTCCGGCCAGCGCGCGGATCTCGGCCAGCTTGTCCGCGGGTTTCAGCCCGGCGCGCGCCGCGATGCCCAGCCCGGCCGCGATGGCCCCGGCCGCGCGCGGGTTGTCGCCGGTCAGCATCACCGGGCGCAGGCCGAGCGCCGCGATCTGGCGCAGCGCCTCGGCGGCTTCGGGGCGGGGCTCGTCGCGCAGCGCGATCAGGCCCAGGCTCTGGCCCGCGCGGGTCAGTTCGACCACGGTCTTGCCCTCTTCCTCCAGCGTTCCGGCCGCGGCCGAGTGGGTGGGCTGGCCCAGCCGGATCAGCGCGCCGCCGATCCGCGCCTCGACCCCGGCGCCGGGCCGCACCCGGGCGTCGCGCGCCGCGGGCAGGGCAAGGCCGCGGGCCGATGCCTCGGCCCGGATGGCGCGGGCTAGCGGGTGGCTCGACCCGGTTTCGGCGGCCGCGGCCAGGGCCAGCAGGCTGTCGGCCTCGACCCCCGGGGCGGGGCGGAGATCGGTGATCTGCGCGCGACCCGGCGTCAGCGTGCCGGTCTTGTCCAGCGCCACATGGGTCACGCCCGCCAGCGCCTCGACCACCGCGCCGCCCTTGAGAAGAAGCCCCCGCCGCGCGCCGCTGGACAGCGCCGCCGCGATCGCCGCCGGGACCGAGATCACCAGCGCGCAGGGGCAGCCGATCAGCAGAAGTGCCAGCGCGCGATAGACCCACTCGCCCCACACCCCGCCCATGGCCAGCGGCGGCACGATGGCCACCAGCACCGCCGCCGCGACGATGGCGGGCATGTACCAGCGGGCGAAACGGTCGATGAACCGCTCGGTGGGCGCGCGCGCGGCCTCGGCCTCGGCGATCATGCGGGCGATGCGGGCCAGCGTGCTGTCAGCGGCCGCGCGAGTGACGCGGATGCGCAACAGCGCCTCGGTATTGATGCTGCCCGCGATCACCACCGCCCCCGGCCCCCGCGTCACCGGCAGGCTTTCGCCCGTCACCGCGCTTTCGTCGAGACCCGAGACCCCCTCGACGATCTCGCCATCCACGGCCAGCCGGTCGCCGGGGCGCAGCCGCAGGATCTGGCCCGGGCGCAGGCTGTCGGCGCCGACCTCGTGGACGTGATCGCCATGTTCCAGCAGCGCGGTCGCGGGCGTCAGCCGGGCCAGCGCGCGGATGCCGTCGCGGGCGCGGTTGGCGGCGATCCCCTCCAGCAACTCGCCCACGGCGAACAGGAAGACCACCACCGCCGCCTCGGCGGTTTCGCCGATCACCAGCGCGCCGGTCGCGGCCAGCGTCATCAGCATCTCGATGGTAAAGGGCAAGCCCGCGCGCAGCGCCGCAACGGCCCGGCGTGCCACCGGCAGCAGCGCGATCAGGCAGGCCAGCGCAAAGACCCAGGGCACCAGAGGGCCGGGCGCGGCAAGGGCAAAGACCCAGCCCGCCGCCAGCACCGCGCCCGAAACCAGCACCAGCCGCCCCCTGGGGCCGAGCGCCCGGCGCGGGGCCGCTTGCGGGGCGGGGCCCGTGCGCGCGATGCCGAACCCCAGTGCGCGCACCGCCTCCTCGATCCTTGCGGGCGGGGTCAGGTCGGGCGCCAGATGCAGCCGCAGCCGTTCGTCCATCAGCGCGATTTCGATGCCGCCGGTGCCCGGCAGCCGTTCCAGCGCGGTGCGAATCCGGGCGGCGCAGGACGCGCAATCCAGCCCGGTGACATGCCATTCCATCGTTTCGGAACGGGAAAACTCTTTCATGCCAGCCTCTTGCCTGTTCCTGACGGGGCCTTGCGGCGATCCATGACAGGACGCTAATCTCTCTAGCGGCTAGAGGTTCAAGGGGGTTTCATGCTGAGCATCGGGAAACTTGCCGAGGTGACCGGCGTCAAGGTGCCGACCATCCGCTATTACGAACAGATCGGCCTGATGCCCTGCCCCGGCCGCAGTTCCGGCAACCAGCGGCTTTACGGCCCGGCCGAGCGGCAGCGGCTGGCCTTTATCCGCCATGCCCGCGATCTGGGCTTTCCGTTGCAGGCGATCCGCGAATTGCTGGCGCTGACCGACCGGCCGGAAACCTCGTGCGAGGCCGCCGACCGCATCGCCCGCGCGCAACTGGCCGAGGTCAATTCGCGCATCAGCCGGCTGATGGCACTGCGCGCCGAACTCGAACGCATGCTTGAGCGCCATTGCGCGGGGCGCGTGGCAGACTGCCGGGTGATCGAGGTACTGGGCGATCACGGGCTTTGCCTGCATCACGACCGACCGGTTATGGGCGATATCGCTGTCAGCGATGCGCCAGATAATCCGCCGAAACGTAACCCGAGATACCGGGCTTGTCGGTGAGGAAGACCCTGCACCAGACCTTGCCATTGTTTGTCACGCAGTTCTGACGGGTGAGGCGCGTTCCGTCAGGCAGCCCGATTATGATTCTGTGGTTGAGACCCGGGCCTTCGCGAAGCTTCAGGAGATCATCTGGCCCGGCACCTTTTACGACGGCACCAGTACCGGCCGTGCATCCGGTAGCGATCAAGAGGGCGAGGAGAGCCGCAAGATGAGTACGCATTATCCGTCCTGAATCGTTTCGCCCTCCATAAGACATCATCACGCCAAATGACAGCCGGCAGAAAACGGACGCGGATAGTCAGCGCGGCAAAGCCAGCTCCGCGGAAATGGCACCCCCAACCTCTCGCGGCAGCCTGCTTGAGCGGCAGCTTCGGAAAAGCCGCATCAACGGTCGAACGACAGCCTCGGCCGACCTTGCTGGTTCGCCCTGCTCGGTGGCGCCCAAGTGCGCCGGTCGGTCCCTGCTCGGTGCTGTCGCTCGGGCCGTCGCGGCCATGGCTCAGGCCTTGTGTCGCGACATGAAAACCAGTGCTCCGATGTCTCGGAAATGTCGGCCTTTCGCGGTCTCGCTGAACGCGGCTCGCATACGCGGCGAAGGTCCAGAGTCCGCCGATCCTGTTGAAAACACCCGTTCGCGAGCGCAGGATCTTGGCGCTGGTGATTGGCGCAGGTGCCGTTCTTGTCAGGTTTTTGCGGTTGCTGCGGTGTGGTAAAGATCTTCGCCGGCTTCCGGAGGTTCCGGGCGGTGGCGGCGAGCAAGAATTCGTCATTTGCGCCACATGGGCCACATAGTCGGAGCCTTCCGAGGCCGAGGATGCGCTTGAGGTGCACTAAGAGCATCTCGACTTTCTTCCTCAGCTTCATCGAGACCCCGTATTGTCTGGTCTTCGCGATGTCCCGGGCGACTTGACGAGCGTCTTCGTGTTCCTCGCGGGTGATGGATCGGAAGTCCATGTTCGGGCAGCAGCGCGACTTCGAGCGGCAGGCTTGGCAGGTGACCGTGCCTGTCGGCGAGGTGTCAGAGTGCCGGGTCTTCGGCCCTGGGGACCGACAGGCGTGCCTCGAGACCCGGGTCGGCGGGGTGCAGCGTCAGGCTGCCGTCCAGTGCCTCGGCGATGTCGCGGGCGATGGCCAGGCCAAGGCCGCTGCCGGATGTGTCGGCGCGTGCGCCACGGGCCATCAGCGCGTCGATCCGGTCGGGCGCAATCCCCGGCCCGTCATCGCGAATGGCGATCTCGACCCGCGCGCCCGCCCGACGGGCCGCCACTGTCACGCGCGCGTCGGCGAAGTGCGCCGCGTTCTCGATCAGCGCCCCCAGCGCCTCGGCCAGATCGTCGGGGTCGGCCGCGGCGATCAGTCCTTCGGGCACCTCTTGCCGCCAGTCGAGCGCGGCGCCCGCCCGGGTGCGGCCGATCACCCGGATCAGTCCCGCGACCACCTGCCCGACATCTGCGCGCGCGGCCCGGCCCTGCATCGCGACGCGGCTGCGCGCAAGTTCGCGCTCGACATGGGCGCGCATGGCCCCGGCGATCTCCTCGATGGCATCGGCGGCTTCGGTGCGGCCGCCAGCGCGCAGCCGCCCGGCCTCGCCCATCAGCGCCTGAAGCGGCGTCTTGAGTCCGTGCGCCAGATCGCCCGCCCGCGTCCGCGCCCGGGCCAGTTCCGCCTCGCGCGCTGCGAGCAGCGCATCGACCTCGGCAGCCAGCGGGCGTACTTCGGCCGGGAATTCCTCGCCCAGCCGCGCTGCCCGGCCGGTGCGGACGGCCGTCACCCGGTCGCGGATTGCGTGCAGCGGGCGCAGGCCCACCGCGATCTGCGCCCAGCCAGCGGCCATCAGCGCCAGCGCCAGCACGGCCGAATAGGGGGCCAGATCGCGCAGGAACGCGGTGCGCGCCTCGGCCAGTTCCGCGCGGTCCATGGCCACCGCCGCGCGCAGCGTCACGGCGCCCAGACGGGCGGGCAGGGTGACGCTGCGCTCGACGGCCAGCAGTTCGCCGCCCTCGGGGCCGGGCAGACGGTGGACATGCGCGGCCCCGTCATGCAGCAGATCGGGCGGCAAGGGCAGGTCGTAATCCCACAGCGAGCGCGAGCGCAGCCGTTCCCCCGCAGCGTCGAGTTGCCAGTAGAGCCCGCCATAGGGGTGCTGAAAGCGCGGATCGGCGGGCGCGGTGGCAAGATCCAGCGCCCCCGCGGCATCGCGCTCGATCCCGGCCAGCACCTGGTCAAGCTGTACCGACAGTTCCGCAACCGCGCGCCGCTCGACATGGGCGGCGAACAGGGCGGCCAGCCCCAGCGAGGCCAGCGCGATCGCCAGCGTCACCGCGCCCGCACCGGCCAGCGTCAGACGCAGCCGCAGCGAGAGCCGGTTCATGCCGGTTCGTCCTCCGATTCGAGGAAATAGCCAAAGCCCCGCCGCGTGCCAATCACGCCCGGCCCCAGCTTGCGCCGCAGCCGTGCCACCAGCGCCTCGAGCGCGTTCGCCTCGCGTGCATCGTCGTCGCCATGGAGATGTTCGAGCAGTTCCGTCGGCGGCACCACCCGGTCGCGATTGAGCATCAGATAGGCCAGCATCCGGTATTCCAGCGCCGTCACCGGCACCGGCACGCCGCGCAGCGCGACCGTCATGCGGTTGGCGTCGAGCGACAGCGCGCCCGCGGTCTGGAGCGCGCTGCCCCGTCCCGCCGCGCGGCGCACCAGCGCGCGGGCGCGGGCCACCAGTTCCTCCATCCGGAAGGGTTTGGGCAGGTAGTCGTCGGCGCCCGCGTCGATGCCTTCGACCCGCTCCATCCAGGTGCCGCGCGCGGTCAGCACCAGAACCGGCATCTCGCGCCCGTTCGCCCGCCAGCGTTTCAGCACGCTGAGCCCGTCGAGCCGCGGCAGGCCCAGATCCAGAACGATCAGGTCATAATCCTCGGTATCGCCCAGAAACCACGCCTGTTCGCCATCGCCGCACAGGTCCACGCGAAACCCGGCCGCCCCCAGCGCCGCGGCCAGGTCGGCGGCGATGCGGGGCTCATCCTCGACGGCCAGCGCGCGCATCAGTCGTCCTCGATTTCGGTGTCCAGGATCGCGCCGGTGGCGGCATCGACCTCGATCTCGACGATCCGGCCTTCGGGCGTGATGAGCTTCAGCTCATAGACCAGCCGGCGCTTTTCACGTTCGAGTTCGACCTTGATGACGCGCCCGCCGAACTGCGTTTCCAGATCGGGCAGGATGGCATGCAGCGGCAGGATCTCGCCCCGGATCAGCGCCTCGCGGGCGCGGTCATGGTCGCGGTCGCGGTCGGCCGCGGCGGGCAGGGCCAGCCCGGCCGAAAGCCCCAGACAGACCAGCAGGAAGACAGAGATCGGTTTCATGGCCATTCCCTATCCTGCCGCGCCTGACAGGAGGCTGACAAGCGCGGTCAGGCCAGCGTCAGGGCGGGCGTGCCAGAACGGGGCCACATCGGCCGACAAGGCCCCCAACCAAGGAGACGAC
>NZ_WJPO01000028.1 GCF_009649175.1 Rhodovulum strictum
CGCGTCGGTCAGCCAGAAAAGGTTGCTCATCTCCACCCCCGTCAGTTCGGGAGCTTGAATCACGCAGGCCGGACAGCCTCAAGTATATCAATGGGTCCTGACCCTAGTCTTGGAAATGCTCAGTTTTCGAGGCACGGCCGCGATGACTGTGCTGGCGGTAAGCTTGGGGGGCATCGCGTTCGCTTCTCTCGCCGGATATTTCGGAGACTGGCGCGTGGTTTCTGAAACTGTGCGGACCCTTTTCCTCTTCCTCGCCGTCTTCCCCCTCATCAACGCCCTGTTCGACGTCCTGTCCTATGCCGTCACCCTGTCGCTCCTGCGCCGTGGCCTCCGCTCGCGCCTGCCTTTCCTCTGGGCGCTGCTGGACCTTGCCATTGCCTGCGTCCTGTTCCTTGCCCTCGGTGCCACGCTGGTCGCCGTGATCCATGGGCTGAACCTGCTCGCGGGTGTGCCGCTGCTCGATCTGGGCGTGCTGTTTGCGGCTGTGCGCGAGGCTCCGGGCGCCCATGTCTGGCTTTTCCTGATGCTGTTCTCGACCATCCTGCCCACCGCGTTGCACTTGCTGGTCAGTCTGCTCGGCCTTCAGGGCATCTGGCCGCGCCGCCTGCGCCGTCCTGTTGCAGTCTGGATCGAGGGGGCGCCCGAAAGCCCCGGGCTTGCCGTGCGGGCCGCGCTTGCGCTGGGGCTTGTCTGGGCGATCCCGCTGGGCGTTCTGGTGGCGGCGCTGTTCGGGCTCTGGGCCTTTGGCGGCGGTCTGGTCCTGGAGTTTCTCGACGGGTATTTCCGCTTGCTGCTCTGGATTGCCCATATCCCCGTCGGCGTGTTCTGATCCGCCGGATCGCCCGTGGCCGGACACCTGCGCCTTGCCACACGCATCCGGTATCCCGTTGCCATGCGTGCGAAACCGGTGTGAAATCACCCCAGCCGACGCGCGAGGACCGCCCCCCTGGTGCTGTCCGACACCCCGCGTCCCTTCGGAGGCCTTGATGTCCGAAACCCGCATCCTCCCGCATGGCGTGGCCCCCGGCTGCGGCGGGCGGGGAACCGCGGGGTGAGCCCGGGCGTCGATCAGGCGGGCACCATCGCGGCGACGCTGGTGGGGGGGCTTGCGCTGTTCCTGTTCGGGATGGAGATCATGACCCGCGCGCTGAAGCAGGTCGCGGGCGAGTCGATGAAGACGATCCTGGCGCGGATGACCGGCAACCGCTTTGCCGGGCTGACTGCCGGGGCGGTCGTGACCGCGTTGATCCAGTCCTCGTCGGTGACGACTGTGCTGCTGGTGGGGTTCATCTCGGCCGGGCTGATGACCTCGGCGCAGAGCGTCGCGGTCATCCTGGGCGCCAATATCGGCACGACGCTGACCGCGCAGGTACTGGCCTTCAATGTCGATGCGCTGGCGCTGCCGATGCTGTCGGTGGGCTTCTTCGGCTCGCTTCTGGCGCGGCGCAGCCGCCATGCCGAGATCGGGCGGATCGTGCTGGGGATGGGGATGATCTTCTTCGGCATGGCGACGATGAAGGCGGCGATGGCGCCCTTGCGCGATGTTCCGGCCTTTCTGGACCTGCTGGGAACGCTCGACAATCTGCTGCTGGCGGCGCTGGCGGGCGCGGCGCTGACGGCGGTGTTGCAAGCCTCGGCGCTGACGGCGGGGCTGGCGATCGTGCTGACGGGGCAGGGGCTGATCGGGCTGGAAACCGCCATCGCGATCGCGCTGGGGGCCAATGTCGGCACCTGCCTGACCGCGCTTCTGGCCTCGATCGGGCAGCCGCGCGAGGCGGTGCGGGCGGCGATGGTGCATGTCATCTTCAACGTCGCGGGCGTGCTGTTGTGGATCGGCTTTGTCGACCAGCTTGCGCTTCTGTCCCAGCTTGCCGCGCCCGAGGGTGCCTCGACCCCGCGGCATCTGGCCAATGCGCACACGATCTTCAACGTCGCCAATGCATTCCTGTTTCTGGGCTTCACCGGGCAGCTCAGCCGGTTGGTGGTCTGGCTGCTGCCCGACCGGCCCGAAACGGTCGAGCCGGTCCATGTGCCGCGCCATCTGGACCCGAAATTCCTGGATGTTCCGGCCATCGCGCTGGATGCCGCGCGGCTGGAGGTGGTGCATCTGTGCGAACTGGTGCGCCGGATGCTGGATGCGGCGGTGCCCGCCGTGGTGTCGGGCAGCCCGTTCGAGATCGACCGTCTGCGGGTGATGGATCGTCCCGTCGATCTGCTGCACCGCGAGATCGTCGGCTATCTGAGAGAGGCGGGCCTGCGCCGCTTGCCCGAGGAACAGTCGACGCGGCTGATCGCGTTGATGCGGATCGCCAACGATCTGGAGCATCTCGCCGATCTTGTCGCGATCGGGCTGGTCACCTCGGCGCGCAAGCGGATCGAGGAGAACGTGATGATCAGCCCGCAGACCGCGGCAATGATCGGGCGGCTGCATCGCGAGGTGCTGCGGGCCTTTGACGGGATCGCGCTGGCGCTGACGGCGCAGGACGGGGGGGCGGCGCGTGACGTGCGCGAGATGAAGGCAGGGTTCTCCAGGCTGATGGAGGAAGCCGCCGCCCATGAGGTCGTCCGGCTCAGGGCCGATGCGCCGCGGCGGTTGCACACCTATACCCGCGAGATCGAACTGACCCAGACCTTCGACGACATCTTCCGCATCCTGCGCCGCATTGCACGGACCGAACTGGGCGTCTTTGCGATCCGCCCCGAGCAAGCCGCCGCCCCGGCGGACAGCGCACCCGCGGCCGAGTGATCGCGCAATGGCGGGGCGCTGCTGCGATCTTGCGGGGCAGGGACGGGTTTCGAAAGTGACCGCCCCTGCCGAACCTCGTCCCGGTGTCCCCATCGGTGGACGCAATCGGTTCGGTCAGGGGCGATCGCCCCCTCGCGGTCCTCCTTGCAACCCCGGTGCCGGTCAACGCCTCCCGGTGTCGAATTCCACCGCTCCACGTCTCTGGCGCCGGGATGCTCCTCCCGCCGAGAATTCCAGTTTATACCGTCGTGCCGCGGGCCGAATTGACGGGCGTCAACGGCGCCGGGCCTGCCGGGCCGGTTGACGGCTATCAATTACAGCCGCCCGGCGGCGTGGCAGAACATGCGTTCGGTCGGCCAGGGGGGCTTGGCATGGGAGACGGTCGAACCTGGGTTCTTGCGATGAACCCGACGCGGGCGCGCATCCTGCGCGGGCTTGGCGAACCGGGGGCGGCCGGGGCGGCGGCCGAACTTGTGATGCGGGCCGGTCACCGGCATCTTCTGGCGGCGATGGACCGTGCCGCTGCGGAGGGGCTGACCCATGACGCCGATCCGGTGGCGGCGGATCAGCGCGATTTCGTCCGGCAGGTGGTGCATCTGCTGGAGGCCCATCGCCTTGCCGGGGATTTCGAGCGGCTGGCGGTCTTTGCCAGCCCGGCCCTGCTGTGCGAGTTGCGCAGCCAGATGCCCGCCCGACTGGCGGCAACGCTGGCCGCCGAACGCGCGCGCAGCCTGATGCATCTGTCCGAAGCCGACCTTGCCCGCGCCGCCCGAAGCGAATTGGGGGCGTCCTCGGTCTGAAACCGGCATCGGGCAAGGCACGCAGATCGCTATCGGGCAGGTGCGCAGCATGGAGAGGAACACCAGGGCGCTGCACAGGTCAATTCCCGCGCGCCCGGCGCAATGACGATCCCCCCCGGATTCAGTCCACCCCCAGGGACGCCTGTTCGGCTGTCAATCCGGCCGTCTGCCCCTCCATGCTGGCAGGATCGAGACTAGCGGCTCGCCCCCGCGGGCGGCATTGACGAGCGTCATCGGATCCGCCGGATCCTCGGGCGCGGCCGCGTGCGGCAGTCCCGCGCGTTCGGCCAATGCGTCGAGATCGAGGAACAGGATATGCGACGCATCCAGCAGGCGGATCAGCCCGTCGCGTTCAAGCGCCTTGAACACCCGGCAGATCGTCTCGACCGACGTGGCCAGCAGATCGGCGATGTCGCGCCGCCCGACCGACAGCGAGATCAGCCCGGCACCGTCGGGCAGGGGGCGATAGGGCAGGAAGCCGCGCGCGTTCAGCAGAAAGGCGACGATGCGTTCCTCGGGACGCAGCGCGCCGATGGTCCAGGTCAGCCAGCGCAGCCGCTCGAGCCGACCCGCGTTGAAGCGATAGAGCGCGCGGCGCAGCGTGCCGTCATCGGCCACCAGCCGGTCAAAGCTGCGCCGGTCGAAGCGGCACAGCCTGACCTCGGTGGCGGCTTCGAGGGTATAGCCCGCGCGGCCCTCGGTCTCCTGTCCGAAAAGATCGCCCGGCACCGTCAGGTTCAGGATCTGGCGCCGCCCCTCGCGGCTATAGCGCTGGAACCGCAGATAGCCGGTCAGTACGATTCCAACGGCCGTCTGCGGCGCGTCATCATGCCAGAGCACCTTGTCCGCGGGAACGGTCTCGATCTGTGCCGTCTCGGCCAGCCGCCGACAGGCGGTCACGCCGATCTCGGCGCAAAAGCCGCTTGTGGCCAGCCCTGCGGCGCCTTGTGATAGCTCGTTCGCTGTCGCCCGTTCGTTCAGCATTGGCTGTCCCCCCTTCCGGCGCACCTTCGGGGGCGTCCGATTCGCGCCGATATCCAAGGATGGCCGATTGCCGCTGCGGTAACATTGACGATGGTCAATGCGATGAATATGCGTCCAGATTGGGAACTCCCGCAGCAGCGATCCCGGCCATCGCTGCCAAGACGGGTGACGGAAGGGGGCAGCGCATGGCAAGCCGCGAACCGGACGATCTGCCGTCACCGTCGCTTGCGGGCGGTTTCGCCGGGCTTCTGGCCAGGCTCATGCACAACCTGCCCGAAGACCAGATCCGCGCGCTGAGCGGGATCGCCCGGCTGCGCGACATCCCCCGCGGCACCGAGGTCGTCACCGAGGGTAGCCCGCCAGACGAGATCGGCTATCTGATCGGCGGTGCGCTGGGGATGCAGAAATGCCTGCCCGACGGGCGCACCCACATCATCGGGCTTCTGGTGCCCAATGACATCTATGGACGGCTGTTCAACGGCCCCGCCGCCTATGACATCGTCGCCCTGACCGAGGCGCGGGTGCTGGCCTTTCCGCGCGCCCCGTTCGAGCGGATCCTCGAAGCCAGCCCCGAGATCGAGCGCCGCTTTCTGGTCAATGTGCTCGACGAACTCGACTCCGCCCGGGAATGGATCCTGCTGATGGGCGGGCACAAGATCATCGAGCGGCTAGCCTCGTTCCTGGTGATCCTGTTGCGGCGCACGCTGCGCGGGTCCGGGCCGCGTCCGGCCGAGGCACCGGTCCGGGTGCGCATCCCGATCCGGCGGACCGATCTTGCCCATTACCTGGGGACCACGCCGGAATCGATCAGCCGCGCGCTGCACGAACTTGAATCGCAGGCCATCCTGCGGCTGCTGAATGCCTATGAAATCGAGATCGCCGATCTGCCGGGACTGGTGCGGATCTCTGGTGCCGACCATCTGGGGCCAGAGTAGGACTGAGCGGATCGCGCCGGGGCAGGGGATCAGGCGCGCAGCACATGGATGCAGCGCGTCCCGGCCAGCAGCGCGGCAAGCCCCGGTGCCTCGTAGCGCGAAAACAGCACGCTGCCCGCACCAAGCCGCGCCAGATCCGGCACGGCCATCCGGCGCAGCGGACGGCAGAGGCGGGTGGCGGCAGCCTCGGCCAGCGGTGCAAGTGCGGCATCCGCGCCCGCCGCCAGCACGATCTCGCGCAGCGGGGCGCGCAAGGGGCCAGCGGGCAGCACCAGAAGATCGCCGGGCGCGGCAAGGCCCGCCAGCGCCTCGGCCAGCCGCCCCTGCGTGTGGCGAAAGCTCCAGCTCAGCGCGGCAGCCGCCGCAGCCCTGGCCAGCAGCCGCTCGAAGCGGGCGGCATCACGGGCATAGGCCGCGCCCATCCGCGCAGGGTCAAGTCCGGTCAGCATGCGCCCCGCCGGATCGACAAAGCGCGCCGCCCCTGCCAGCGCCAGTGCGATATTGTCGGCATCCTCGATCAGCACGCCCGCCAGCGCCGCCCCCGCCTCGGCCGCCAGCCCCGTGGCCAGCGGCAGCGCCGCCTCGGCCTCGGCCAGGCAGGTGGCCGACAGGATCACCCGCGCGGAACCCTGCGCCGGGCTCATCCGCCCGCCTCCGGCGCACCCGGTTTCTGGCCGAAAAGCCGCCGCGCCTCGGCAAAGGCTATCAGCCGCGCCTCGACCCGGCCATTGACGCTGTCGGGCGGAAAGCTGCCATCGGCCCCCCGCACCCCCGCCAGTCGTCCGGTCAGAAGCGCGATGCCCTCGTCCACCGTTGCAATCGGGATCACCCGGAAACGGCCCGCTTCCATCGCCGCACGCACCCGCGGGCGCAGCACCAGATGCGGCACGTTCGAGACCGGGATCAGCACGCCCTGCCGCCCGGTCAGCCCGCGCGCGGCGCAGGTGTCGAAGAATCCCTCGACCTTCTCGTTCACCCCGCCGATGGCCTGCACCTCGCCGAACTGGTTGACCGAGCCGGTCACCGCCAGCGACTGGTCGATGGGCAGATCGGCCAGCGCCGAGAGCAGCGCAAACAGTTCGGCCGCCGAGGCGCTGTCGCCCTCGACCCCGCCATAGCTTTGCTCGAAGACCAGGCTCGCCCAGAGCGAGAAGGGCAGATCGGGGGCGTAACTGCCCGCCAGATAGCCTGACAGGATCATCACGCCCTTGGAATGGATCGGCCCGCCCAGTTCGGCCTCGCGCTCGATGTCGACCAGCTTGCCCGCGCCCATCCGGACCCGCGCGCTGACCCGGCCGGGCCGGCCGAAGCGGGTCTTGCCGATTTCCAGCACCGACAGCGCGTTGACCTGACCCACCCGCGCGCCATCGGTGTCGATCAGCAACAGGCCGCGCGAAATCGCCTCCTGGCTGCGTTCGCGCAGCCGTCCGGCGCGCCGGTCCGCCGCTTCGATCGCGGCCTCGACATCGTCGCGCCCGATCGCGTCCGCCGCTGCCGCGCGTGCAATGTGATCGGCCTCGCGCAGGATGTCGCCCAGCGCGGCAAGGTTCAGCCCGAAGCGTTCGCCGTCATCGGCCAGCCGCAGGCTTTCGGCCAGCAGCCGCGCCACGCCATCCGTCGCAACCGGCCGCAGCCCGTCGTCGCGCGCCATGGTGCCGATGAGCCGGGCCAGCAGCAGCGCGCTGTCGGCGCTGCGTTCCATCCGGTCGTCGAAATCGGCCTCAAGCTTGAACAGCCGCCCGAAATCGGGGTCAAGCTCGACCAGCAGGTAGTAAAGACGCCGGTCGCCCACCAGCACCACCCGCAGTTTCAGCGGCATCGGGTCGGGGTCTAGCGTCTCGGTCGAGATCAGGCTGAAGCGTTCCCCCGCGGAATAGATCGCCACCTCGCCCGCCTTGAGGCTGCGCTTGAGCGCGTCCCAGGCCAGCGGCTCGGTCAGCACCTGCATCGCGTCGAGGATCAGGAACCCGCCATTCGCACGATGCAGCGCGCCGGGCCGGATCATGGTGAAATTGGTGACCAGCGTGCCCTGGTCCGAGGCGTATTCGATCCGCCCGATCAGGTTGGCCAGTGTTGGCAGGCTTTCCTCGATCACCGGCGCGCCGCTGGCCTGATCGGGATCCTGCCCGACGATCACATTGACCGCGTAGCGGCGGAATTGCGGCTTTAGGTGATGGCGCGAGGTCGCGACCGGGAAGGCGCCCGCCTGCGCCCCGTCCTCGCGGATCAGGAACAGTTCGGCATTGTCGATCAGATCCTCGCGCAGCGCCTGAAGATGGCGGGTGACCGCCGGGTGATCGGCAAAGCGGCCAAGGGCGTCGGCCAGTGCCGCATCGACACCTTCGCGCGCCATGGCGATGTTCAGGTCCTCGACCTCGGCGCGCTGCGCCTTGAGCCCGCGCGGCACGTCCTTCAGCACATCCTCAAGCTGGGCGCGCACCGCGTCGATGGCCGCGCCGATCCGTTCTCGTTCGGCCTGCGGCAGTTTCTCGTATTCGTCGGGGGGCAGGATCTCGTCGCCCTTGCGCGGCGCCACGCCAAAGCCCATGGGCGTGCGCACGATCGCCACGCCGCGCGCCCGCGCCGCATCCGCCAGCACGCCCATCGCCTGTTCGTGCCGCTCGGAATAACTGTCCTCGATGGCGCGGCGGCGGGTCTGGTAATCCTCGGACTCAAAGATCGCGGGGATGTCGTCGGCCAGATCGTTCACCACCTTGCGCAGCGCGTCGCGCAACTCGACCGCACGACCGGGCGGCAATTCGATGGCGATGGGCCGGCGCGGATCGTCGAAGCGGTTGACATAGACCCGGTCGGGGGGTGGCGGGCGCCGGGCAGCGGCCTCGGCCAGAACCTGACGGGTGGCGCTGTGCCGTCCGGTGCCGGGCGTGCCAAGGACATAGAGGTTGAAATCGCCGTGATCGGTGTCGGCCGCCAGCCGCAGCGCCTCGAGCGCGCGATCCTGACCGGGCCAGTCGCTCAGCGGGTCCAGATCGGCCGTGGTCGCAAAGCCGAGCGCGAAATCCTCCTCTCCCGCAAGATGGCGGGCCGACAGCGGCTGGCCGGTCGCGATCTGGTCCATGGCTCTGCCCCGCTCGGGTTGCCGAAGCCAAGCGAACACGGTTTCGGGGCGGGGCGCAAGCCTGCGGGCGGACTCAGACCGGGTGCAGCACCGCGCGGCTGCCCAGCGGCACCTGTTCGTAAAGGTGGATCACATGGGAATTGACCATCCGCACGCAGCCATTCGAGGCGCGTTGTCCGATGCTGGCCAGATCATTGGTGCCATGGATGCGCAGCATGCTGTCCGCGCCGCCAAAGGTGAACAGGTATAGCGCGCGCGCGCCCAGCGGATTGTTGGGCCCGCCGGGCATCCCGTCCTCGTATTTCTTGTAAAGATGCGGCTGGCGCGCGATCATCTCGTCGGTCGGCCGCCACGATGGCCATTCCTTCTTGACGTCGATGCGGAACACGCCGGAATCGTAAAGGCCGTCACGCCCGATCGCCACCGGATAGCGGATCGCCTTGCCCTCGGGCAGGGTCCAGTACAGCGCGAATTCCTTTGCAACGACATGGACTTCGCCCGGTTCAACATTGCGGATGCGCACGATCCGGGGGGCAAGCAGGTCGGTTTCCGGGGCGGCGGGTTTCGTGCCCTGGGCCAGCGCCGGGGCGCCGATCAGCCCGGCGGTCATGGTGCTGAGCAGGAAAGATCTGCGGTTCATCTTGGAAATGCCAAACTTGCCAACGTCTTGCATAGGTTAACGCAGGATTTGGGCAAGACAAGGGCGAACTGCGCACCATGCGGGCCGATCCGCAGCCGGACCGGCCCCGGCCGCCAATCATCCCGCGGCGCGCGCATGTTCGGGGAACATCGCCGCCAGCCCCTCGGCCGTGGCCGGGGCGACGCCGCGTTCGGTGATTAGTCCGGTCACAAGGCGGGCGGGCGTTACATCGAAGGCGGGGTTGCGTGCGGGCGTGCCCTGGGGCGAGATCAGCACCTGCCCGATGGCGCCATCGGGCATCCGGCCCTGGACATGGGTCACCTCGGCCTGGCCACGCTCCTCGATGGGGATCTCCTTGACCCCGTCCCACACCGTCCAGTCGATGGTGGGCGAGGGCAGCGCCACATAGAACGGCACGCCATTGTCATGCGCGGCCAGTGCCTTCAGATAGGTGCCGATCTTGTTGCAGACATCGCCCTGCGCGGTGGTCCGGTCGGTGCCGACGATCACCAGATCGACCTCGCCATGCTGCATCAGATGCCCGCCGGCATTGTCCACGATCAGGTCATGGCTGACGCCGTGGTTCAGCATTTCCCACGCGGTCAGTTGCGCACCCTGGTTGCGTGGGCGGGTCTCGTCGACGAAAACATGCACGTCGATGCCCGCCTCGAGAGCGTGATAGATCGGCGAGGTGGCGGTGCCCCAGTCGACCGTGGCCAGCCAGCCCGCATTGCAATGGGTCAGCACGTTCACGCGCCCGCCGCCCTTGCGCGCGGCGATCTCGCGGATCAGCGCAAGGCCGTTCACCCCGATCCGGCGGTTGATTTCGACATCCTCATCGCAGATTTCGGCCGCGCGCCGGAACGCCGCCTCGGCGCGGTCGGCAGGGGATAGCGGTTTCAACAGCCGGGTCATTTCATCCAGTGCCCAGCGCAGGTTGATCGCGGTGGGCCGCGTCTCGTGCAGCACCTCGTAGGTTTCCGAGAGCGAAGCGTCCGAGGGATCCTCGGCCATCTGCACCGCCACGCCATAGGCTGCCGTCGCCCCGATCAGCGGCGCGCCGCGCACCCACATGTCGCGGATCGCGTCGGCAAAGTCCTTGCGGCTGCATAGGCTTACGATCCGAAGCTCATGCGGCAGCCAGCGCTGGTCGATGATCTTCACCGTGCCGTCGGCCTCGCGCCAGATGGAGCGGTAATGGGTTCCGTCGATCTTCATGGCCCTTGTGGTCCCTTGTCCTTGCGTTTGCGGTCTTTTGGCCGATTGCGGCGGGCAGCGAAAGGCAGTTCCTCGTCTCACGCGGTTTCGGCCAGATGCGCCGCACAGCCCCTGAGCGCGGCGAAATCGTCGGTGATAGTGGCGATCGCGAAACTCTCCATCAGCCCCGAGAACCGGCCCTTGGCGCGGAAGCTGTCGGCCAGACCCAGCCGCGCCAGATGCGGGGTCATCGCGCGGGCGACGCCTCCGATCAGGTAGATGCCGCCATAGGGCAGATGGTGCAGCGCAAGGTCGCCCGCAACCCGGCCCAGCATCGTGGCGTAGGTCCGCAGCGCCTCTTCGGCAGCGGGATCGCCCGGTGCGGCGGCGATGATCTCGGACCCCTCGATCCGCTGCGGCGGGCCTGTCCGGCTTGTCACCCAGGCATGAAGCGTTGCCAGCCCGCGCCCGGCCAGCACATCCTCGACCGCGGCAAAGCCATCCTCGCCGGCGGCAAAGCGGGCCAGCGACAGGTCATCCTCGCATGCCACGGGCAGGCTGACATGGCCGGCCTCGTTCGCGGTGACCAGCGTGCCCGTGCCGGTGCGGTGAACGACGGTGACATTGACCCCGGTCCCCAGCCCGATCACCAGCCGCACGCCGCCCGGCGCGCGCGGGCCATCCAGCACCGGAACCAGCGCCACGGGCGCAAGCTGGTCCAGCGCATGGCCCTGTGCCTGAAGATCGTTCAACAGCCGTACCCGGTCCGCGCCGGTAACACGCGCGATCTCGGCCTCGTCGATCAACCAGTCCAGATTGGTCAGCCGCCCCCGCCCGGCCTGCACCGGCCCGGCCAGCGCCGCGCAGGCGCCGTCGATCTGGGGGCTGCCCGCCTCGGCCAGATAGCGCATCAGGACTGCGGACAGCCCCGCAAAGCCATCGTTGCGGTAGCGCCGGACGCTGTCCTCGACGATGCGCGGCCCCTCGGCCAGCGCGGCGCGGGTGTTGGTGCCGCCGATATCCACGACAAGCCGGGTCATGCGGCCACAATGCGGGGCAGGGGGCGGTCTTTCATCATGCTGCGCAGGTTCGGCGGGGCGGGGGGCTGCGTCAAGCGCGGATCGCGGCGCGGTGGCACCTTGCGGATCGGCGCGCGCCCGGCCAAGCTGGGCAGGGCAGGACAGGCAGGGCGCCTTGAGAGGAGAGCGGAAATGACCGGACGGATGGGCCGCGCGGTGGCGGTGCTGGCGATGGCGGCAGCCCTTGGCGGCTGCGTCCAGAACAGGGCGCCATCTGGGCCGGTGCCATCGGGCATCGTGCCGGTGTCGATGGGCAGCGCCCATAGCGGCATGATCGGCGCGGTGGTGCAGCCGGGCGGCGGCGCGTTGCCGGGCTGGGCGCCGGAACTGTCGGATGGCACCTTCCGCGCGGCGCTGGAAAACGCGCTGCGTCAGGCCGGGATCCTGTCGCCGGGCGGGATCAGGACGCTTGAGGCGACGGTGTTGCAAGTCGACCAGCCGCCCAGCGAGACATCGACCACCAAGGTCGTGCTGACGGTGCAGTATCTCTTGCGCGATGTGTCGGGCCGCCCGCTTCAGGAGCGGCGCGTGACCTCGGGCTATACCGCCACCATTGCGCAGGCGGTTCAGGGGGTCGACCGGCTGCGCATCGCCCGCGAAGGCGCGATCCGCCAGAATATCGACGTGCTGCTGCGCGAATTCGGCAGCGCCACCGCCGAAAGCGCGAATTGACCGACCAAGGGATCAGAGCCCCGCGATCAGCCCGGCCGCAATCGTCCACATCACCAGCGCGATCCCCAGATCGAGCAACCGCCAGGCGCGCGCGCTGGCCATCAGCGGGGCCAGCAGCCGCGCCCCGTAGCCGAGCGTGAAGAAAAAGGCGAAAGACGCCGCCACCGCGCCGATCCCGAAGGCAAGCCGTTCATCGCCGGGCGCGAAGCGGGTCGAGACCGCCCCGATCAGCGCCAGCGTGTCCAGATAGACATGCGGGTTCAGCCAGGTCAGCGCGGCGGCCGTGCCCAGCACCGCCCAGACCGATCCGCCATTGCCCGCCGCCGCCAGCCCGTGCCCGCCCCGGATCGCCGCGCGCAGCCTGAGCGCGCCATAGACCACCAGAAAACACGCCCCGCCCAGCGTCATCGCCACAGGCAGCCAGGGCGCCGCCGCCGAGATCCGGCCGAACCCCGCCACCCCCGCCGCGATCAGCGCCGCATCCGAGACCGCGCAGAACAGGCAGAGCGCAAAGACATGGCTCTGCATCAGCCCCTGACGCAGCACAAAGGCATTCTGCGCCCCGATCGCAAGGATCAGCGAAAGCGACGTGGCAAATCCGGTGATCGCGGCGCCGGTCACGCGGGATCACGCACCGATCTTCTGGCGCTGCGCGATTTCCGCCAGCGGTTCGGGGGCGGGCAGGGGCTTTTCGTCGGGCGAGACCAGCCCGGCCGAAATGATCAGCTTGGCGGCCTCCTCGACAGACATTTCCAGTTCGATCACGTCGCTTTGCGGCACGAACAGCAGAAAGCCCGAGGTCGGGTTCGGCGTCGTTGGCAGGAAGACCGCCAGCATCTGGTCATCGCGCGGGATGCGGCGGTTGATCTCGCCCCGCGCGCGGGTCGAGACGAAGGCGACCGCCCATATGCCCTTGCGCGGATATTCCACCAGCACGGCGCGGTCGAAACTGGTCTCGGTCTGGGCAAAGACGGTCTCGGCGATCTGCTTGAGCCCGTTATAGATCGAGCGGATGATCGGCATCCGGCCTACCAGACGCTCGCCCCAGCCGATGAAGGACCGGCCGATCAGGCCCTTGGCGGTCCAGCCCACGACCAGCGTGAACAGCAGGAAGAAGATGACGCCAAGGCCGCGAATGTCGATGCCGATATACTGCTCGGGCTTGAACTGGTTGGGCACCAGCGGCAGCACGAAGCCGTCGATCCAGCCGGTCACCGTCCAGATCAGCCAGACCGTAAGCCCGACCGGCGCGATCACCACCAGACCGGCAAGAAAGTTGTTCCTGAGCCGCGCGAAAAGGGAGCGCCCGATATGGCGTTGCTGCCCGTCCTGCGGGTCGTGCTGGTGCTGGTCGTCTTTCTCGAACATCGCTGGCGCCCCGATTGCCGGTCATAGCTAGGATCGGGCGGGTCGCTCTGCAATAGCGCGGTCCGGTCTCCGGCGCTTTCCCGCGCGGGCTGGCGCGCAGGCGGGGCTTGCATGCGCGGGCAAAACGCGCTAAGCGCGCGCCACTTCGACAGGCGGGGCTGGGCCCTTGCGGGCAGACATCCCGCTTGCGGTCCGCCGGTTGGGCAACAGCCCTTGTGCCCCGCCCAGGCGCAAACCGGAAAGGAAAAGGCATATGGCGCTTCCCGACTTCTCCATGCGTCAGCTTCTTGAAGCTGGCGTTCACTTCGGCCACCAGACCCAGCGCTGGAACCCGCGCATGGCCGAATACATCTATGGCGACCGCAACGGCATCCACATTCTCGACCTCACGCAGACGGTCCCGATGCTGGAAACCGCGCTGACCGTGATCCGCGACACCGTGGCCAAGGGCGGGCGCATCCTGTTCGTCGGCACCAAGCGTCAGGCGCAGAAGCCGATTGCCGATGCGGCCGAGAAATGCGCGCAGTACTACATGAACCACCGCTGGCTCGGCGGCACGCTGACCAACTGGAAGACCGTGTCCCAGTCGATCAAGCGTCTGAACGAGATCGACGAGTTGATGGCCACCGGCGCCGAAGGGCTGACCAAGAAGGAACGCCTGGGCATGGAGCGCGAGCAGGCCAAGCTGCAAGCCTCGCTCGGCGGCATCCGCGAGATGGGCGGTCTGCCGGATCTGCTGTTCATCATCGACGTGAACAAGGAAGACCTGGCCATCCTCGAGGCCAAGAAGCTCGGCATCCCGGTCGTGGCCGTGGTCGACACCAACTGCTCGCCCTCGGGCGTGGATTACGTGATCCCCGGCAATGACGACGCCGCGCGCGCGATCCAGCTTTACTGCGATCTGGCTGCCCGGGCCGCGCTGGTCGGCATGTCGGCGCAGATGGATGCCGCCGGCGTCGATATCGGCGCGCTGGACGAGGCGCCCGTCGAAGAACTGACCGAGGCCGAGCCGGCCGACGCCTGAGCCGCGGCCGTCACAGACCTGACACCGGGCGCGGATATGGCCGCGTCCGGATGATCTATCCGTAATCGAGGAGAGCCGAACAATGGCTATCACCGCTGCAATGGTGAAGGAGCTGCGCGACAAGACCGGCGCAGGCATGATGGACGCCAAGAAGGCGCTGACCGAAACCGATGGCGACATGGAAGCGGCCATCGACTGGCTGCGTACCAAGGGTCTGGCCAAGGCCGCCAAGAAATCGGGCCGCACCGCGGCCGAGGGTCTGGTGGCTGTCGTGGTCGAGGGGGCCAAGGGCGTTGCGGTCGAGGTGAACTCGGAAACCGATTTCGTCGCCAAGAACGCCGAGTTCCAGGCGATGGTCGCGGGCATCGCCCAGGCGGCGCTGAAAGCGGGCGATCTGGACGCGCTGATGGCGGCCGATCTGGGCGGCAAGTCTGTCGCCGACACGCTGACCGACAAGATCGCCACCATCGGCGAGAACATGACGCTGCGCCGGATGGCGGCGATCGAGGGCGAGACGGTCGTCAGCTACATCCACAACGTCGCGGCCGACGGCATGGGCAAGATCGGCGTTCTGGTCGCGATGACCGGCGGCAACGAGGCGTTCGGCCGTCAGGTGGCGATGCATGTCGCTGCGGCGAACCCGGCCGCGCTGTCCGAGGCCGACATGGACCCGGCCGTGATCGAGAAGGAGCGTGCCGTCCAGACCGCCAAGGCGCTGGAAGAAAACGCCACCTCTGCCAAGCCCAAGCCCGAGGCGGTGATCGAGAACAACATCATCCCCGGCCGGATGAAGAAGTTCATCGCGGAATCGACGCTTCTGGGCCAGGCCTTCGTCATCAACCCCGATCTGACGGTCGAGGCCGCGGCGCAGGCCGCTGGCGCCACGATCACCGGCTTTGTCCGGCTCGAGGTCGGCGAAGGCATCGAGAAGGTCGAAGAGGATTTCGCGGCCGAAGTCGCGAAGGCCGCTCAAGGCGCCTGATCGCCGCCCGGCTTCGGCCGTGCTGCCTGACAGAACGGGGGCGGTTCGGACCATGTCCGGGCCGCCCTTTTTCCGTCTGCTGTCCGGGCGGGCGGGGCAGGCGGCGCAACGACAGATCGCAAACACGAAAGCGGCCGGAACGCCAACCCCTTGGACGTCCCGACCGCCACTTCCTACCGTTCCCCAGGCAACTCGTATCGCGCGAGGCTTATTGCACGGCACGGCCAAGAAAGGGCCGCACCGTGCTGGTTCCGGTTTCCCGGTGGACCACCGCACCTTCGTAATCGCGAGGTTGCGTCGGCCCTTAAGTTCCTTGGCCCAAGGCCACCACTCACGGAACAAGCGAATTCTTGCCAGTTAACCGGCGGCAAAGGAAGTCAGGGAATCCTTACTCGCTGCAAGTGCAGCCTCGGTTCCGGCGCACTCGAATCGCGGGAGTCAGGTTGGGCCGCTGTAAATCTGGTTCTGGAACCACGCCTTTAGCACCGCCTGCGCCGTCGTTTCGACATTCAGCGCCTCGCGCGCAAGGCGCAGGTGCTTTTCGACAGTGGCCGCCGTCACGCCCAGGATCGTCGCGATGTCCTGCGCGGTCTTGCCATCGCCCACCCATTCCAGAACCTCGCGCTGGCGCTGGGTCAGCGGCGGGCGGGTCGAAAGGTTGGGCAGGTTCTGAAGCTTCAGGTGCATCAGCTCGTTCAGCAGCAGGATGTCGGCCCCGTGCTCGGACCAGATTCCGTCCGCATCCTCCTGGGTCAGCCCCGCGCGTACCACCAGACCGATCGCCCCCTTGGCGCGCACCGATATGCCCCGGAACGCTATGGTATAGCCCGCGATAACCCCCATGGCGCGGTTGAACTCCATCACCTTTTGCTCGGCCGCGGACAGTTCGCCGCGCGCCCGGCGTTCGCCCAGTTCGCGCCAACTGCACACGCCCTCGTTCTCGACCGCCCAGCGCACCATCGGCGCGTCGCGATACATTTCCTTGTCGACCATGGCACGGACATAGGCCGGGCCAATGTTCGAAAGCACGATGAAATCATCCTTGTCGCCCAGGGAATTGGCCGTTCGAAAGCGGGTAAAGCCATAGATCAGCCGGTCAAACCCATAGGCTGCCATCCTTTGGGTGTGCAGCGCCCAGAGCTCTTCCACGCTCCTTGCCGCGACGATGGCCTTGAGATGCTCAAGCGGCATGGCACTCCCATGAAGAACAGGGGTGTCACAAGCCCGCACAGGTTACAACACCGCCATTCCGCGGGCCGATCGGCCCCGGTTTATCCGGATTCCATACGTCACGCCCCTTCGCGTGTCGAGAGGCCGCGCTTTCCGCCCCCCGGTCGGCACGCTACAGAGGCGGACGGCAACAATCGGAGCAGGGCATGGACGAGCAGGCGGATATCGCGATCATCGGCGGCGCGGTGATGGGGGCGGCGGCGGCATTCTGGCTGTCGCGACTGGGCGGGCCTGCGCTGCGGATCGTCGTGATCGAGGCCGACCCAAGCTTTGCGCGGTCTTCAACGGCGCTGTCGGTCGCCTCGATCCGGCAGCAATTCACCAATCCGGTGAACGTGAGGATTTCGCGCTACGGAATTGACTTCATAAGGAATATAGCCCTCGAAACCGGGCCGGAACCTATGGTGCCCGATCTTGGTTTCACCGAGAATGGCTATCTGTTCCTCGCCGGCAGCGAAACCGCGGCCCAGGCGATGCGGAACGCGCAGGCGATGCAACTGGCCGAAGGCACCGCGACCGAATTGCTTGGCGCGGCCGAACTTGCCGCGCGCTTTCCCCATCTCGATTGCGCGGATGTGGTGCTGGCCAGTTTCGGGCCGCGCAACGAGGGCTGGTTCGACAATATGGGACTATTGGCCGCATTCCGCGGCGCCGCCCGGCGCGCGGGCGTGCGCTTCGTCACCGGCCGGGTCAGCGGACTCGCGCGTGATGGCGCAAGGATCGCGGCGGTTCACCTGGACTCGGGTGCGCGGATCACGGCGGGCGCGGTGGTGAACGCCGCCGGTCCGCGCGCGGCCGAACTGATGCGGATGGCGCATGAGGACATGCCCGTAGAGCCACGCAAGAGAACGGTTTTCGTGATCGACGCGCCCGAGGTTCACGCGCCGCGCGCGCCGCTGATGGTGGATCATCTGGGCTATTACCTGCGTCCCGAGGGGGCGCACTGGATCACCGCGACCGTGCCCGATACGGACGGCCCGGCCGATCCGGATGATTTCGAACCCGACTGGCATCTGTTCGAGGATGTCATCTGGGAACGGCTGTACCGCCGCTGCCCGGGTTTTGCCGCGGTCAAGGTGCTGCGCGCCTGGGCGGGCCATTACGCCTTCAACCGCTTCGACCAGAACGCCATCATCGGCCGCTGGCCGGGGCTCGACAATCTGTTCGTGATGAACGGGTTTTCCGGGCACGGCCTGCAACAGGCACCGGCAGTCGGGCGCGGCATCGCGGAACTGATCCTGCACGGGGGATATCGCAGCCTCGATCTGTCCGATCTGGCGCCGGAACGTCTGTTCGCGAACCGGCCGGTTCTGGAAAAGGCCGTGGTCTGAACGGGTTCGGTCATGGCTATGATTTTTACATAATATTGATTATCGGACTTAAGGCCATGGCCGAAATGCAGACGCCTCTCGCCCCAACGGCGCTGATCGGTTCAAGGATTGGCTGGGATGGAGCGGGTGAAGGGAATCGAACCCTCGTCTGGAGCTTGGGAAGCTCTCGCTCTACCATTGAGCTACACCCGCAACGGCAAGACCAATACCGTCACCGACCGGCAGGAACAAGAGCGATTTCATCCGCAGCGGCTGGCCGCATCAACGGCATCGTCCGAATCCGGCGACATTCGTTAAAAGATTCGAAACCATGATCGTGCATGCTGCCATGCGGTGCGCCGATCAAGGAGACCTGTCATGGGGTCCATGGCCCGAAGCCCCGAAACCGCAAGGCCCTGCCGCGGCGATTGCGCCGGATGCAGGAATGCGCACGATGCTGCGCACGACGATATCGACGTGCATCACTTGACGCCCGTCGCCATCGTGCGCGCCGAGATCCTGGCCGCGGTCGACGAGTTGATGGAACCGTTGCGCCCGCATGCCTGAGACGCCGCCGCGGGGCACCGGCTCAACTTTCCGGCAGAAAGACCGTGAATGTGCTGCCCTGACCCTCGACGCTTTCGATGCGGAACCGGCCGCGATGGCGGTTCACGATATGCTTGACGATGGCCAGCCCCAGCCCGGTGCCGCCCATCTCGCGCGAGCGGTGGCTGTCGACGCGATAGAACCGTTCGGTCAGCCGCGGGATATGCACCGGGTCGAAGCCCTCGCCGCGGTCGATCACGTCGATCCGCAGGCCCGGCCCGCGAAACGCAAGTTCGCGCTCGCTTCGGGTCATCCGCACCACCAGACTGCCGCCCGAGGCGCCATACTTGATGCCGTTCTCGATCAGGTTGTGGAACACCTGCGTCAACTGATCCGAATCACCCAGCACATGCACCGGCGCATCGGCCCCTTCAAGCTGCATCTCTACACCCGAATCGGTGGCAAGCGGGCGCAGCGTCTGGACCGAACTGCGCAACAGCGCGGCGACATCCACCCGCGCGCCCGGGCGCATGCGTTCTTCGGCCTCGACCCGGCTGAGCGACAGAAGGTCGCTGACCAGCCGGTTCATCCGCTTCGCCTCGCGCCCCATGATCTCGAGAAACCGCGCCCGCGCCGCCGCATCGTCCCGCGCCGGGCCTTGCAGCGTCTCGATGAAACCCATCAGCGCGGTCAGCGGCGTCTTAAGTTCGTGGCTGACATTGGCCACGAAATCGCGCCGGATCTGGCCCATCTGCTCGCGCTCGGTGATGTCGGTAAAGACCACCACAACCCCCTCGGAGCCATCGGGGCCAAGCGGGCTTGCAACAACCTCATAGGTGACCTCGCGCGCGACCTCGGTGGTCAGATAGCGTACCTTGCGCGCCTGACGCAGCCGCAACGCCTCCTCGACGCAATCCAGCAGCGCCGGTTGTCGCAAAACGGTGATGTAATGCCGCCCCGTGCCGGCCGGTCCGAACAGATTCGTGGCAAGCAGATTCATCGCCAGCACGCGCTCGCTACTGTCGATCAGCAGGACCGGAAACGGCACGCCTGCGATGATCGAAGGGGCGAGGTCGGCAGTCATGGTCGGGCTCCGCATGGGTCTGAGATGCCCACCTACCGGAACAGAGCGCAACGTCAATCAAGTCGCATTGTGATCTGGGTTTGCCAGTGCGTCGGAATGACCCTATACGGACAATGTAGACCTGCCTGAAAAGGCAGGTTGACAACCTGGAATTGATCAAAGGAACGCCTTGGCGTCATACAACGGAGCGGCATGGATGGAGCACCCCCACCTCGGCCTTGGCGCGACAATCAGTCGACCGATCATGTCGTCCATGGCCCTGCTTGTGGGGTTTCAGGACGATGACCGGCCAGAGCATTGCATGCCCTTCGCGGCTGCACGCTGCGAAACAGTGCCCTATGCGCTGGTGAACGCTGCGCTGTCCTGCGTGCCCTGGGTCGATTATGTGGTGGCGCCGCTGGTGAACGCGCAGTTCGATGCGCTGGACCTGGCCGCGCAACTGTCCAGCGCGGGCTATCGCGGACGCTTCATCGTGGTCACGCCCGCCCTGCCCGCGCCGAACGTGATCCGCCAAGAGATCGAACAGCTCTGCCCGGGTCTGACGGTCGAACTGGTCCCGCGCGCCCGGATCTGAACGGTTATCCCGCAGGCATCAGCCCGGCGCGGAAGCGGCGCATCGCGGCCTGATAGTTCAGCGCGGATCTGCGCAGCCCCTCGATCGCGGCGGTGTCAAGCTGGCGCACGACCTTGGCGGGGCTGCCCATCACCAGGCTGCCATCGGGAATTTCCTTGCCCTCGGTGACCAGCGCGCAGGCCCCGATCAGGCAATTGTCGCCGATCACCGCGCCGTTCAGCACCGTGGCGCCCATGCCGATCAGGCTGTTGTTGCCGATGGTGCAGCCATGCAGCATCGCCTTGTGGCCGATGGTGCAGCCCGAACCGATGACCAGCGGAAAGCCCATATCGGTGTGGCAGACCGTGTTTTCCTGAATGTTGGTCCCTGCCCCGATGGTGATCGGTTCGTTGTCGCCCCTCAGCGTGGCGCCGAACCAGACCGACACGCCCTGCCCCAGGATCACCTTGCCAATCACGTTGGCGTCGGGGGCGACCCAGAAATCGCCATCTTCGGGAAGCGTCGGCAGAATGCCGTCAAGGGCGTAAAGCGTCATGGCAGGGCCTCGAATTCGGCCTGAAGCGCGCGGACATGGGCCGTCAGGTCCGGCTGCTGGCTGCGGCGCAGGCGGGTTGCGGTCAGGATCGTCTTCAGCTTTTCCTCGGTCGCGTCCAGATCGTCGTTGACCAGCACGAAATCATAGCCGTCCCAATGGCTGATCTCGTCCCAGCTTTTCTGCATCCGTTTCGCGATGGTCTCGGCATTGTCCTGGCCCCGCGCGACAAGCCGGCGGCGCAGCTCCGCGATGGACGGCGGCAGAAGGAAGATCGACAGCGTGTGCTGGCCCAGGGCCGAGTTGCGGATCTGCTGGGCGCCCTGCCAGTCGATATCGAACAGCACATCGCGCCCGGCCTCGATGGCGGCGCGCACCGGCGCCTCGGGCGAGCCGTAGAAATTGCCGAAGACATAGGCATGTTCCAGCATCGCGCCGCGGGCAACCTCGGCCTTGAAGGCGGGTTCGGTCTGGAAATGATAATCCTGCCCGTCCACCTCGCCCGGCCGGGGCGGGCGCGTCGTGGCCGAGACCGAGAACACGATATCCCGGTCCCAGTCGCGCAGCCGCCGCGCCAGCGTCGACTTGCCCGCGCCCGAGGGCGAGGACAGGATGATCAGTAGCCCCCGCCGCGCAGCCATCGCCTACTCCACGTTCTGAACCTGCTCGCGCATCTGGTCGATCACATGCTTGAGGTCAAGCCCGATGCGGGTCAGCGGCGTGGACTGCGACTTGGAACAGAGCGTGTTGGCCTCGCGGTTGAATTCCTGCATCAGGAAATCGAGCTTGCGGCCGATGGGTCCGCCCGCGGCCAGCAGCGCGCGCGCCGCCGCGACATGGGCAGCCAGCCGGTCCAGTTCCTCGCGGATATCGGCCTTGACCGCGATCATCGCCAGTTCCTGGGCCACGCGGGCCGGATCGGCGCCTTCGGAATTCTCCAGCACGCGGGCAAGATTGGTGCGCAGCGTCTCGGCCATCTGCGCGCGCCGGGCCTCGGCGGCCTCGGTCGCGGCCTCGACCAGTTCGGCGATCTGGACAAGGTGATCGCGCAACAGCGCCTCCAGCGCCTCGCCCTCGCTGGCGCGCATCGCGGCGAAATCGTCGATCAGCGCGTCCAGATCGGCCAGCAGCGCGGCGGTCAGCGCGTCGGTCGCGGCCTCGGGCAGCGTGTTGTCGGTCACGCCGCGCAGCGCCAGGATTTCGGCCGCGCTGGGCACGGCAAGCCGCAGGTTATGTTCGGCCGCCGCCGCCTCGACCTGCTTGAGCATCACGATGGCCGCGTCCAGTGCCTGCGGGTCCAGCACCGCCGCCCCCGCCCCGCCGGTCTCGCGCACCAGCTTCAGCCCCAGCGTCAGGCTGCCCCGCGCGATGCGCCCCTGCACCGCCGCCCGCGCCGACTGTTCCAGCCCGGGCAGCCAGTCGGGCAGCCGCAGCCGCAGGTCAAGCCCCTTGCCGTTGACGCCGCGCAATTCCCAGGTCCAGCCATGGCCGTGCCCCTGCCCGCCGCGCGCGGCGAAGGCGGTCATCGAATTAGGCATCCCTGTTAACCATTGGCAAAGACATCCCTCTGACTCGTGGCTTTTTTGTGGCAATGTTTGGCCCATGAGGGGTTGATCCGCAGTAGCACTTCCCACAGGCGCCCACAACGCCCGCAGATTGTGCCAACGGACAGCCGGGACAGGTGTGACCGGGGTAACGAGATGTCGGAGAACGAGAAAAGCCTGAGAGCCGCGGTGATCGCGCTGGCGGGGTATCGTGCGGGGGGCGGCCTGTCCGCGCTGGACGAGATCGAATCCTACTGGCGCAGGCAGGTCGAGGCGAACGGCTACATTCCGAGCCGGGCCGAACTGGACCCGCGCGGCTTTTCCCGGGCGCTGTCGAATTGCTTCGTGGCCGAAGCGATCACGCCCCGCCACCTGCGGTTGCGGCTGACCGGCCAGCATCTGAGCGACGTGATGGGCATGGACATGCGCGGGATGCCGCTTTCCGCCCTGATCCTGCCCGATTCCCGCCCCCATCTCGAACAACTGATCTCGGAGTCGCTGGCGGGCATGACCCGGCCGGTCAGGATCAGCCTGTTCGCGCCGCCCCGCTTCGGCCAGCCCGCGCTTTATGGCGGCATGGTGCTTCTGCCGCTGCGCGACGAGGCCGGGGCGCCGCGCCGGATGCTGGGCGCCTTTGCCACGGTCGGCAAGCCCGGCCGCGCGCCGCGCCGCTTCCGCATCCTGGGCGCGGGCGAGGTGGACCGCCCCGAGACCACGGCAACCGGTCGCCCGGCGCTGCGGGTGATCGAGGGCGGGTTGTCGGCCCGGGTCTGAGCCCCCGGCCCTGCCTGAACACGAAAACAACGTGAAAGAAGACGGTTATCCCGCCTTCTTCATGTGGGTCAAACCGCCGCAGCCGCCGCGCTGTCGCCTGTCCGCGCCGACAGTTCCTCGGCCACGAGGAAGGCCAGTTCCAGCGCCTGAGACGCATTGAGCCGCGGATCGCAGGCGGTGTGATAGCGCGAGGACAGATCCTCGTCGGTCACGGCGCGCACGCCCCCGGTGCATTCGGTCACGTCCTTGCCGGTCATCTCGACATGCACCCCGCCCGGGATCGTGCCCTCGGCGGCATGGACGGCAAAGAATTCCTGCACCTCGCGCAGCACCGAGTCGAAGGGCCGCGTCTTGTAGCCCGAGGCCGACTTGATGGTGTTGCCATGCATCGGATCGCAGGTCCAGACCACCTGCGCCCCCATCTCGCGCACCACGCGGATCAGCCGCGGCAGATGGTCGCCCACACTCCCCGCCCCGAACCGCGCGATCAGCGTCAACCGCCCGGCCACGTTCTTCGGGTTCAGCTTGTCGATCAGCACCTTCAGATCGTCATCGCTGATGCTCGGCCCGCATTTCAGCCCGACGGGGTTCATCACCCCACGGCAGAACTCGACATGCGCGCCATCCACCTGCCGCGTGCGGTCGCCGATCCAGAGCATGTGCCCGGACCCCGCGATCCAGTTGCCCGACGTGGAATCGACCCGGCACAAGGCCTCCTCGTATTCCAGCAGCAGCGCCTCGTGCGAGGTGAAGAAATCGACCGTCGACAGCCCGTTCATCGTGTCGCCGTTCACGCCCGCCGCGGTCATGAAGGCCAGCGTGTCCGAAATGCGGTTGGCCATGTCGCGGTATTTCTCGGCCTCGTCCCGGTCGGTAAAGCCCAGCGTCCAGGCATGAACCCGGTGAATATCGGCAAAGCCCCCCTTCGAGAAGGCGCGCAACAGGTTCAATGACGCCGCGGCCTGCGTATAGGCCTGCAACATGCGCGCCGGATCGGGGATGCGCGCCTCTGGCGTGAACTCGAAACCGTTGATGATGTCGCCGCGATAGGCGGGCAGTTCGACCCCGCCCATGGTCTCGGTCGGCGCCGAGCGCGGCTTGGCGAACTGCCCCGCCATCCGGCCGACCTTGATCACTGGCAGCTTGGCGCCATAGGTCAGCACCACCGCCATCTGCAACAGCACCTTGAACGTGTCGCGGATCGTGTCGGCCGAGAACTCCGAGAAGCTTTCGGCGCAATCGCCGCCCTGCAACAGGAACGCCTCGCCCCGCGCGGCCTGGCCCAACTTGGCGGTCAGGTTGCGCGCCTCGCCCGCAAAGACCAGCGGCGGATATTTGGCCAGCTGCGTCTCGACCGCATCGAGCGACGCCCGATCCTGATAGTCGGGCATCTGCACCCGGGGACGGGACCGCCAGTCGGATTTCTGCCAGGTCGTCATCTCATTCGCTCCGCAGGTCTTTCGCATTCCGTGGCGCTTATAGGGGCAAGCGCGCGCTGCCGCCACCATCAATTCCCCGCGCGCATACTTGATCCGTTCGGGCAAACCTGCTTTCGCTGGTCCGGCAGAGCGCGGAGGAGACGGTGACGGCAGGCACCCGGGACAGCGGCCTGATCAGGGGTACGGCGGAGGGAATGCGTCCGCAGGATCTCGTTTTCGTGCTGCTCGACCGCTTCACCATGATCAGCTTCGCCAGCGCCATCGAACCCTTCCGCATCGCCAACCGCATGTCCGGCAGAACGCTCTACCGCTGGCGGCTGGCCGGCGAGGGCGGCGAATGGGCCACCTGTTCCAACGGCGCGCGGATCGCGCTCGACATGGATCTCGACGCGCTGGGGCGGGACGAAACCGTTCTGGTCTGCGGCGGCATCGACGTGCAGGCGGCAACCACCAAGCGGCTCGTCAGCTGGCTCAGGCGCGAGGCGCGCTCGGGCCGCATCATTGCCGGGCTCTGCACCGCGGCCCATGCGCTGGCGCGTGCGGGGCTGCTCGACGACCACCGCGCGACGATTCACTGGGAAAACCGGGACGGCTTCGCCGAGGATTTCCCCGAGATCGAGCTGACGAAATCCGTCTTCGTGATCGACGGCAACCGGATGACCACGGCGGGCGGCACCGCGTCCATCGACCTCGCGCTGACCATGATCGCCGAGGCGCATGGCCCCGATCTGGCCAATGCCGTGGCCGATCAACTGATCTATTCCTCGATCCGCACCGACCGGGACACCCAGCGGCTGTCGATCCCCACACGGATCGGCGTGCGCCACCCCAAGCTTTCCCAGGTCATCAACGCGATGGAGCGCAATCTCGAGGAGCCGATCTCGCCCGCGACGCTTGCCCAGGATGTGGGCATGAGCACGCGCCAGCTCGAACGGCTGTTCCGCCGTTATCTCGGCCGCAGTCCCAAACGCTATTACATGGAAATGCGGCTCGCCAAGGCGCGCAACCTGCTGCTGCAAACCGACATGAGCGTGATCAACGTTGCGCTCGCCTGCGGCTTCGCCTCGCCCAGCCATTTCTCGAAATGCTACCGCGCGCATTATGCCACCACCCCCTACCGCGAACGCGGCAGCCGGGGCGGCCCTGCGGATTGACCGCGCATCTTCTTCTGGCCCCAAATATCCCCGCCGGAGGCACCGCGCGCCCGCGCGCGGCCACGCCCAACCCCAGACAAGCGGGGCGCCTGCGCCCTGCGCTGGACGGGGGCGGGAGCGCCCCCTTGCACCGGACAGCACGACCGATGCGCTTCCCCCTTGCCAGTGTTCCCCGTCCCGGCCAGTCTTGCCCCGATGCCACCCCCAGGGGCCGCGCCAGCGATGCAGTGCCTGTTCTTCGATGTCCGCCCGAAACCGGGCCATATGGACGCCTATTTCGCCCATGTCGACCGGCTGCGGCCGATCCTCGCGCGCCATCGCGGGCTGATCTATCTCGAACGCTTCCGCCCGCTCGACGACCCGGAGGCGCTTCTTTCGCATCAGTTCTGGGCCGACGAGGCGGCGATCACCGCCTGGCGGCGCGACATCGCGCACCGCGCCAGCCAATGGGCCGGGCAAAGGCTGCATTTCGAAAGCTACCGCATCCGCGTCGGCCCCCAGGCAGTCCATTCGCCCGAGGGCGCGGCGCGCTGGCTTGTCGCCGCCTATGGCCCCGCCCCGGCGGCAATCGGGCGCGGTTATGAAAGCGTCACCCGGCCGGGCCGCTTCGTCACGCTGGCAGAGGCGTCCGGGGGCGCGGCGGCGCAGGCGCTTGCCGAGGGCATGGCCCCGGGTGCCGACGAGATCCGCGTCTTCGCGATCACCCGCGACTACACGATGACCGACCGGGCCGAGGCGCCCGGCTATTGCCCGGTCTCGGGCAGAAGCCGGTAAAGCGCCCCGTTCGTCACCGACAGGAACCAGATCGCGCCGTCGGGCCCTTCGCGCACATCGCGCAGCCGGCCGGTCTGGGGTGCTTCCAGCCGTTCCTCGGCGAACCCGGAATCGGGGTCGAGCCGCGACAGGAAACCGGAATTCAGGCTGCCCGAGAACAGATGCCCCCGCCATTGCGGCCAGAGCGCGCCGGAATAGATCGCCAGCCCCGAGGGCGCGATCGAGGGATCCCAGTAGTGCCGGGGCTGTTCCATCCCCGGCTTCGCCGTCCCCTCGCCGATCTTCAGCCCCGAATAATGCCGCCCGTAGGAAATCACCGGCCAGCCGAAATTGGCCCCCTTCTCGATCAGGTTCACCTCGTCGCCGCCCCGCGCGCCATGCTCGTTGATCCACAGCCGCCCCTCCAGATCCAGCGCCGCGCCCTGCGGGTTGCGGTGGCCATAGGACCAGATCTCGGGCCGCGCGCCCGGCTGCCCCGCAAACGGGTTGTCGCCGGGCACCGTGCCATCGCGGTTCAACCGCAGGACCGAACCCTCGTGGCGCCCCAGATCCTGCGCGCTGCGATCCTCGCCGCGGTCGCCGATGGTCAGGAACAGATGCCCTTCCGGCCCCTCGACAATGCGCGATCCGAAATGCCGCCCGCCTCGCGCCCCGGGCGCCATCGCAAAGATCTCGCGAAACCCCTCCAGCCGCGTGCCGTCCTCCGACAGCCGCCCGACCCCCAGCGCCGTGCCCTCGCCCCGCCCCTGCGCCCGGGCATAGGACAGGAAGATCTCGCGGCTTTCGGCGAAATCGCGCGGCACCATCAGATCAAGCAGCCCGCCCTGCCCCACGGCCGCCACATCCGGCAGACCCGCGACCTCGGCCACCTCACCCCCGGCGATCCGCACAAGTCGCCCGCCCCGCTCGGTCACCAGCACGCTGCCATCGGGCAGAAAGCCGATGGCCCAGGGCTCGGTCAGCCCGGTGGCGATTGTCTCGATGCGCAGCGTCCCGGCGGAACTTTCCAGCGCGCGGGCGGGATCGGGGGCATGCGTGGCCAGCAGGCCGATGCCAAGGACAAGCGCGCCAAGGCGCCGGATCGGTCGGGAAACAGACTGTTGCATGTGCGGAAACCTAGGGCGCAGAGGCGCCATGCCAAGCCCGGATGCGGCGCGGTTTCCCTTCCCTTTTGATACGGGCGCCACTAGTCTGCCCCCCGGATTTCATTCCAACACGGGAGTTCAACAATGAAAAAACTGCTTCTGGCCAGCGCGGCCACGCTGGCCCTTGCCGGGACGGCGTCGGCCGACGAGGTGAAGATCGGCATCATCTTCGGCTTCACCGGGCCGCTCGAATCGATCACCCCGGCCATGGCGGGCGGCGCGGAACTGGCGATTGCCGAGATCAATGCCGCCGGAACCTTCATGAACGGCGCGACCGTAACCCCGGTCCGCGGCGACTCGACCTGTGTGGACGCCGCCGCTGCCACCGCCACCGCCGAGCGTCTGGTGACCTCGGACAAGGTGCATGCCATCGTCGGGGCCGATTGTTCGGGTGTGTCGGGCGCGATCCTTCAGAACGTGGCGCGGCCCAACGGCATCGTGATGATCTCGCCCTCCTCGACCTCGCCCGCTCTGTCGAGCGCCGAGGATGACGGGCTGTTCTTCCGCACCGCGCCCTCCGACGCGCGTCAGGGCGAGGTGATCGCCGAGGTGCTGAAGGAACGCGGCATGAACTCGGTCGCGATTTCCTATACCAACAACGATTACGGCAAGGGGCTGGCGGATTCGATCCAGGCCGCGTTCCAGGCTGCGGGCGGCACCGTGACCATCGTTGCCGCGCATGACGACGGCAAGTCCGACTATTCGGCCGAGGTTGCGGCGCTGGCCTCTGCGGGCGGCGACATGCTGGTGGTCGCGGGCTATGTCGACCAGGGCGGGCGCGGCATCATCCAGGCCTCGATCGACACTGGCGCGTTCGAAACCTTCTTCCTGCCCGACGGGATGTATGGCGAGTCGCTGATCGCGGCGATCGGCCCCGAGCTGAACGGCTCGTTCGGCACCGTGCCCGGCACCGACAGCCCCGGCGCGGCGACGATCCAGGAAATGGCGGCCGCGGCAGGCTTCGACGGCACCTCGTCCTATGTGGCCGAAAGCTATGACGCGGCGGCGCTGATCCTTCTGGCGATGCATGCCGCAGGCTCGACCGCATCGGCCGATTTCAAGGACCGGATCATGGAGATTGCCAACGAACCGGGCGAGAAGATCTATCCCGGCGAACTGGGCAAGGCGCTTGAGCTTCTCGCGGCGGGCGAGCAGATCGACTATGTCGGCGCGATCGATGTCGACCTGATCGGGCCGGGCGAAAGCGCGGGCAATTTCCGCGAATACACGATCACCGACGGCGCGTTCGTCACCGACCGCTTCCGCTGAGGCGCGGCACGGCGACTGGCCAAAAGGACAGGCGGCCCGGGGCTTTTCCGGGCCGCCGCCTTGCGCTAATCACGCGCGCCAGAACGCGGGGGATGGGAACGTGATCCGGGTAGAGAACCTGCACAAGCATTTCGGCGGCTTCCACGCGGTGGACGGCGCCTCGATCGAGATCGCCACAGGCTCGATCACCGGGTTGATCGGGCCGAATGGCGCGGGCAAGTCCACGCTGTTCAACGTGATCGCGGGCGTTCTGCCGCCTACCTCGGGCAAGGTCACGATGGCGGGCGAGGACATCACCGGGCTGAAGCCGCACGAGCTGTTCCACAAGGGGCTGCTGCGCACCTTTCAGATCGCGCATGAATTCAGCTCGATGACGGTGCGCGAGAACCTGATGATGGTGCCCGCGGGCCAGTCGGGCGAAACGATCTGGAACGCCTGGTTCGGGCGCGGCCGCGTGGCGGCCGAGGAACGCGCGCTGGCCGCGAAGGCCGACGAGGTGCTGGATTTCCTGACCATCGACCACCTGGCCGACGAAAGGGCGGGCAACCTGTCGGGCGGGCAGAAGAAGCTGCTGGAACTTGGCCGCACGATGATGGTGGACGCCAAGGTGGTGTTCCTCGACGAGGTGGGCGCGGGCGTGAACCGCACGCTTCTGAACACGATCGGCGATGCCATCGTGCGGCTGAACAAGGAACGCGGCTACACCTTTTGCGTGATCGAGCATGACATGGATTTCATCGGCCGGCTTTGCGATCCGGTGATCGTGATGGCCGAGGGCAAGGTGCTGGCCAAGGGCAAGGCCGACGAGATCATGCAGAACGAGGCGGTGATCGAGGCCTATCTGGGCACCGGGCTGAAGAACAAGCTGAAGGCGGAAGGCACGGCCTGAGCGGGGGCGCGCGGGCGGAAAGGGCGGAATTGAGTATTTTTGCCAAGAAGAAGGACGGGGCACGCGCGGATGGCTGAACCTTTCCTGATCGGCGACCGGATGATCGGCGGCTATGGCGGCGCGGATATCCTGCATGGCTGCACCGTGGCAGTCGAGAAGGGCGAGATCGCGGTGATCGTCGGCCCGAACGGCGCGGGCAAGTCGACCGCGATGAAGGCGGTGTTCGGGATGCTGAACGTCCATTCGGGCGCGGTGCGGCTGAACGGCGAGGACATCACCCGCCTGACGCCGCAAGCCCGCGTGGCCAAGGGCATGGCCTTCGTACCGCAGACCAGCAACATCTTCACCTCGATGAGTGTCGAGGAAAACCTGGAAATGGGCGCCTTCCTGCGCCGCGACGACATTTCGGGCACGATCGAGGAGGTCTATCACCTTTTCCCGATCCTCAAGGAAAAGCGCCGCCAGGCCGCGGGCGAACTGTCGGGCGGCCAGCGCCAGCAGGTCGCGGTAGGCCGCGCGCTGATGACGAAACCCTCGGTGCTGATGCTGGACGAGCCCACGGCGGGGGTTTCCCCGATCGTGATGGACGAATTGTTCGACCGGATCATCGAGGTGGCGCGCACCGGCATTTCCATCCTGATGGTCGAGCAGAATGCCCGCCAGGCGCTGGAGATCGCGGACAAGGGCTATGTGCTGGTGCAGGGGCGCAATGCCTATACCGATACCGGCAAGGCGCTTCTGGCCGACCCCGAGGTGCGCCGCACCTTTCTGGGGGGCTGAGATGGGAAATGCCCTTCTTGTCATGGCATTGGCGGCCGTTGCTGCGGTTCCGGCCCAAGCCGCGCCGCGGCTTCTGGACTGCGTGGCGGACCTTGCCTGCGTGACACGGCTGGACAGCGTCTGCGATGCGGTCGGGCTGGGCTATGCGATGGAGCTGCCGCGCAAGGCCGGGGACAAGCTGATCCTGACCACCGCCGAGGGCGAGCGGTTCTTCGAGTTCCGCCGACTGGAGGATGCGCCGGGCGTGCTGGTGCAGGCGGCGGGCGGTGCGCTGGAGCCCGGACAGGGCGCAGGCGCCATGACGGTGTTCGACGATCTCAGCTTCGTTCTGACCCGGCACAGCCTGGTGCCGCTCGATGGTGCCGAGGCGCCGTCAACCGCGGTCGCGATCACGATCCATGGCCGCTGCGAGCCGCGCCAATGAACCGCCCCCTCCGATCCGATGGCGGTTCGCCGATCAACGCCCGGCCCCGCCGGCCGGCCTGTCTGGGAGAACAGTCATGCTGAACCGCCGCACCCTCGCGCTTGCGGCCCTGTTGTCGGTGCTGGGCCTGCCCCTGCCCCTTGCCGCGCAGGAGCCGAACGAGAACGATTTCGCGCTGGAGTGCCGTTTCGACCGGGAATGCCGCGAGGCAGAGCCCTGCACGGCGACCGGCTTCACGCTGGCGGTGGATGGGCGCGGCGGCGGGATGGGCGCGGGCGTCAAGCTGGCGCGGGTCGTGCTGTATTCGGCCGCGGGCAAGGTCGACGCCTTCGGCACATTGGGCGGCGACACGCTGTTCCTTCAGGGGGGCAATGACGCCGTCCGGTCCTATCTGGTCGTCACCGATGGCGCCGCCCGCTATACCCTGCACATGGCCCAAGGGCCGCAAGTTGTCAGCTATCTCGGAACCTGCGAGTGATGGATGTCCTGAACGCCCTTGTGGCCCTTGCCAATTTCGTGCTGATCCCCGCAACCGCCTATGGCGCGCAACTGGCGCTGGGCGCGCTGGGTGTGACGCTGATCTACGGGATCCTGCGCTTCTCGAACTTCGCGCATGGCGACACGATGGCGTTCGGAACCATGGTGACGATCCTCGCGACATGGGGATTGCAATCCTACGGGATTTCGCTCTCGCCCTTGCCGACCGCGCTTCTGGCGCTGCCCGTGGGGATCGCGGTCACCGCCCTGCTGTTGTTGGGCACGGATCGGGTGGTCTATCGCTTCTATCGCGAGCAGAAGGCCAAGCCGGTGATCCTGGTCATCGTGTCGATGGGGGTGATGTTCATCCTCAACGGGCTGGTCCGCTTCATCATCGGCCCGGACGATCATCGCTTTGACGACGGGGTGCGTTTCCTGATCGACGCGCGCACGTTCCGCGAGATGACCGGGCTGGCCGAGGGGCTGGCGATCCGCACCTCGCAGGCCATCACCATCGTGACCGCGGTGGTGGTCGTTGCGCTGCTGTTCTGGTTTCTCAACCGCACGCGCACCGGCAAGTCGATGCGCGCCTTTTCCGACAACGAGGATCTGGCGCTGCTGTCGGGCATCAATCCCGAACGGGTCGTGGCGATCACCTGGATCATCGTGGCGGCGCTGGCGACCACGGCCGGCGTTCTGTACGGGCTGGACAAGTCGTTCAAGGCATTCACCTATTTCCAGTTGCTGCTGCCGATCTTTGCGGCGGCCATCGTGGGCGGGCTGGGCAATCCGCTGGGCGCCATTGCGGGCGGTTTCCTGATCGCGTTTTCCGAGGTGACGATCACCTATGCCTGGAAGAAGGTGCTGACCTATCTGCTGCCTGACGGCATGGCGCCTGACGGGCTCGTGCAATTGCTGTCGACCGAATACAAGTTCGCGGTCAGCTTCGTGATCCTGGTGATCGTTCTGTTGTTCCGTCCGACGGGGATTTTCCGGGGGAAATCGGTATGAAGCCCAGAGACATGGCCCTTTTCGCGCTGGTTGCCCTGCTGATCGTCGGCACCGGCTATCTGCAAAGCTGGAACGCGGCGCTGAACATCCTGAACATGGGGCTGATCTCGGCCATCATGGCGCTTGGGGTGAACATGCAATGGGGCTATGCGGGCCTGTTCAATGTCGGCGTCATGGGGTTCGTGGCGCTGGGCGGGCTGGGCGTGGTCCTTGTCTCGATGCCGCCGGTGGGGGCGGCCTGGTCCGCGGGCGGGATGCAGGTTCTGTTCGCCCTGGCCATCGGGCTGGGCGTGATCGTCGGTGCGATCCAGCTCTGGCGGCGGATGGCGCGGGGCGCGCTGCGCGGGGTGGCGCTGGTGGTCTGGCTGGTTGCGGGCTTCTTCGTCTTCCGCGCGGTCTTTGACCCTGCCGTGGCCGCGATCGAGGCGGTGAACCCGGCCGCCACGGGCTATCTGGGCGGGCTGGGGCTGCCGGTGCTGTTCGGCTGGCCGGTGGGCGCGCTGCTGGCCGCGGGCGCGGCCTGGGTGATCGGCAAGACCGCGCTGGGGCTGCGCTCGGACTATCTGGCGATTGCGACGCTGGGCATCGCCGAGATCGTGATCGCGGTCCTGAAGAACGAGGAATGGCTGACCCGCGGCGTCAAGAACGTCATCGGCATCCCCCGCCCCGTCCCCTATGAGGTCGAGTTGCAGGCCGATCCGGGCTTTGTCGAACGGGCTGCGGGCCTGGGTCTTGATCCGGTCACCGCCTCGACGCTTTATGTCAAACTGCTTTACGCAGGGCTGTTCGCGGCGGTGCTGATCGCGCTGATCTGGCTCAGCCAGATGGCGCTGCGGTCGCCCTGGGGACGGATGATGCGCGCGATCCGCGACAACGAGGTGGCGGCCGAGGCGATGGGCAAGGATGTCAAGGCGCGGCATCTGCAAATCTTCATCCTCGGCTCGGCGGTCTGCGGGCTTGCGGGCGCCATGATGATCACGCTCGACAGTCAGTTGACGCCCGCCAGTTATCAGCCGCTGCGCTTCACCTTCCTTGTGTGGGTGATGGTGATCGTCGGTGGTTCGGGCAACAATTTCGGTGCGGTTCTGGGCGGCTTCCTGATCTGGTTCCTGTGGGTGCAGGTCGAACCCTTTGGTGCCTTCCTGATGGAGGTGATGACCAGCGGCATGGCCGCCGACTCGGCCCTGCGGGCGCATCTGATGGACAGCGTGGCGCATATGCGGCTGCTGACCATGGGGGTGATCCTGCTTCTGGTGCTGCGCTTCAGCCCGCGCGGGCTGATCCCCGAACGCTGACGGGCGGGGGCGGGATTGGCAGAGCTGCTGATCCTGCTGCCGGCCGCGGGCGCCTCGGCCCGGATGCGCGGGCGCGACAAGCTGCTGGAACCGGTCGATGGCGTGGCGCTGTTGCGCCGTCAGGCGATGGCCGCGCTGGCCACCGGGGCGCCGGTTCTGGTGACGCTGCCCAGGGGCGCGGGCACGGCGCGCGCATCGGCGCTGGCGGGGCTGGCCGCCCGCATCGCATGGATCGACGCTGCCGAGGGGATGGCGGCCTCGCTCCGCGCGGGGGCGGCGGCGGCGCAGGCGGCGGGCGCGTCCGGGCTGATGGTGATGCTGCCCGACATGCCAGAGATCACGACCGAGGATCTGGCCATGCTGCGCGCGGCATTTCACGCAGCCCCGGATCATGCGCTGCGCGCCTGCACGTCGGGCGGCGCGGCGGGCCATCCGGTGATCTTCCCGTCCCGGCTGTTCGCCATGCTGGCCCGGGTGCAGGGCGATGCGGGCGGGCGGGCGGTGCTTGCAGGCGAAGCCGTTCAGCTTCTGCCCCTGAGCGGCGAGCGCGCGCTGACCGATCTGGACACGCCCGAGGACTGGGCCGACTGGCGTGCCCGGACAGGGCGCTGAGCGCGCCCCGCCGCGCTATCCCAGCGCCCCGGCGATCCGCATCCGGCGGGCATAGAGGAAGAACAGCATCGCCACCCCCGCCGCCCCCGAGATCATCGCAACCCCGAACGCGCCCGACACGGCGGCAAGCGGCGGCGCGGCGAACAGGATCAGCCAGCCCGCCGAGCCCAGCATGGCCAGCGCCGCGATCCCCAGCACCACGGGCGCCGCACCCGAGCGCAGGAACAGAAGGATAGAGCCCAGAAGCCCGCCCCAGACCGCTATCGCCCAGGATCCGTCCAGCACCGAGGGCAGCGAGGTGAAGTAGTCGGCATTGCTCTGGGTCAGGATCTGAAGATAGGGCGCAACGCCGTATTGCGTCAGCACATAATCCGCGCAGCCCGCAAGATTCCAGAGGATAGCAAGGATCGCCACCGGCATCAGATGCCAGATCTCCGTCTCGTCGGTCATCGCAATCCCCTTAATGCGCGCGTGGCCCTGACGCCAAACTGCCCGCAAGCCGCCCCGGCTGTCCAGCGGGGTGCGACATTGTGGGCCGATCCCTCACGCGGCCCGCGGATCCGTCCGATCCGGTCGAAATCGGCCGGGATACCGCGTCTTCACCCGCGCCGAAACCCGTGGAAATACACGGTCCGAACGCGGCACGGTCTCCCGGCCCTCTCGTGCGGCCACCCCTATTGGCCCTTCGCCAATGCCCCCGGCTTGGCACGATCAGATTACGTCCGCCCCCCGCCGCGCCAAAGGGAAATCGGGCAAGGACGCGGCAACAAGGGGGCAGAAGCCCGGCGGCGCCATGAGCGGGCGCGGGATATGCTGGTTGCGGCCGTTTCCGCTGCGCGCCCAACCCTGGCGGATGTCGTTCCGGGTTCGTCAACATTCACGGCCCTGGCGGGGAATTGATCTCGCTTCGGACCGATGCGACCCCCGGATTGTTTCCGTCCTTCCCCGCCTTGGGCAGCGCCGGGGGCGCGCTTCGCTGGCCGGGGGACCGGGTTCGATCCGTTTCCGGTTCGGCGCCATTTTCCACGATCTGCCACGATTGCAGGCAAGCGGGAAACCGGCACACGATTCCGCCACGAATCGAGCCCCTTTCTGACGCGATCTGGCGGTGCTTCGTCCGGGGCGGGTTCCGTCGGCTAGGCGGCGCGCCCTGCCAGATGATGCCTGCGACAATCGGGCACGCGCTATCCGTTGGGTTCAGCGGGGCTCCGGCGGAGTTTCGCATAACCGTCACACGCATTCCGAGAAACCTTTACACGCCGCGACGATGGTCTGCGCGTGCTCGGGCCGTGCCCTGTTCGGCCTGACCGCTCACCCTTTCGCAAACATATCGACGAGGACAGAATGTCGTTCCACATCTCCCGCCGCGCGCTGCTTGCGGCCTCGGTCTGTGTGCCGCTTGCCGCCCCGATCGCCGCCCCCGCAGCCACGGTCGACACCGCCAAGAACGTGATCCTGTTCATCTCCGACGGCGCCTCCTGGGGCACCTGGGACATGGCCAGCTACTGGGAATACGGTGAAAAGGGCCAGCAGGCCTATGACAGCTTCGACGTCAAGCTGGGCATGATCACCACGCCGCTGAACACCGCCAGCACGCCGCAATACTCGGGCGAGCAAAAGGTGTTCTACGATCCCGACAAGGCCTGGGACACCACCCCGATCAGCGGCAGCTACGGCGGCCGCACCAGCCATTTCGCGGGTTACGACTACATCAAGCGCGACTACACCGACAGCGCAGCGGCGGGCACGGCGCTGGCCACCGGCGAGAAATCCTACAACAACGCCGTCGATTTCGACGATTTCGGCCAGCCGCTGGGCTTCATCACGCAGCAGCTCAAGGAAGAGCTCGGCAAGGCCGTGGGCGTGGTGTCCAGCGTTCCCTATTCCCACGCCACCCCCGCGGCCTTTGGCGCGCAGAACATCAGCCGCAACAGCTATGGCGAGATCGCCAAGCAGATGGTGTTCGAAGGCACGCTGGACCTGATCATGGGCGGCGGCCACCCGCTTTACGATTCGAACGGCCAGCTGCGCGCCAACCCGTACTATGCCAACGAGACCGGCTCTGGCGGCGGCTACACGCCCGCAAGCGTCTGGAACGCGCTGAACGATGGCAGCGCGGGGATGTCGCTGATCCAGACGAAAGAGCAGTTCGAGGCGCTGGCCTCGGGCGATCTGGTGATCGACGGCCGGCTTTTCGGCCTGGCCCAGGTTGCCGACACGCTGCAATACAACCGCAGCGGCCTGAACACCCCGGCCAACGCCTTCGAGGTGGCGCAGAACACCAATGTGCCCACGCTGGAAACCATGACGCTGGGCGCGCTGAACCATCTGGGCAAGAACGACAACGGCTTCTTCGTGATGATCGAGGGCGGCGCGGTCGACTGGGCAGCCCATGCCAACCACACCGCCCGCATCATCGAGGAGCAGATTGATTTCAACCGCTCGGTCGCGGCGGCGGTCGAGTGGGTGAACACCTTCTCGTCCTGGGAAGAAACCCTGATGATCGTGCTGACCGACCATGGCAACGCCATGCCGATGGGCCCGAACTCCAACACCATCGCGTTCCAGCCGATCCAGAACAACGGCGCGGGCAACCTGCCGGGGGTTCGCTGGCACTATGGCACCCACACCAACGAGAACACGCTGATGTGGGCGCATGGCGCGGGGGCCGATCTGTTCCTGAGCCAGATCATCGGCACCGATCCGGGCCTTGTGCAGTTCACCGGCCACAACGACACCGGTGCCTATATCGACAACACCGGCGTCTACCGCGTGATCGCGCAGGCCACCGGTCTTGGCCAGGACCTGGCGCCGGTGCCGCTGCCTGCGGGTGCGTGGCTGTTCGGCTCGGGCCTGCTGCTGCTGGCGGGTCTGCGCCGTCGCGCCCGCGCGGCGTGATCCGGGCCTGATCCCGGGCGGGGCGTCAGCGCCCTGCCCCCTGCGCCGCCGCCCCCCCTGCGGCGGCGCATCTGATTAGCGCGCCAGCACCAGTTCTGCCTTCAGCCCGCCCAGCCGCGTGCTTTGCCCCAGCCGCAACTCTCCGCCATGCCCGCGCGCGATGTCGGCGGCGATGGACAGTCCAAGCCCGACCCCGCCGCCCTTGTCCTGACCCCGCGCCGGATCCAGCCGCTGGAACGGCTGCACCGCCTTGTCGCGCCGATCCGCCGGGATGCCGGGCCCGTCATCCTCGACCGAAAAGACCACCTGCCCCGGGCCGACCGACAGCCCCAGCGCCGCCATGCCGCCATAGCGCAGCGCGTTGTTCACAAGGTTCTGCAAGGCCCGCTCGACCGCCTGCGGACGCAGAAGAACCTGTTCGTCCCGGGGCAGATCTCCGATCTCGACCGGCCCGCCCAGACCCTGCGCCCGCTCGGCCACCCGCATCACCAGTTCCGCCGGATCGCAGGGCTGGGGATCGTCCAGCACCTCTGAGCGGGCGAAATCGAGGAAGGTGTCGATCATCCGCTCCATATCGGCCAGATCGCGCAGCATCGCCTCGGTTTCGGGCGTCTCCTCGGCCATGGACAGTTCCAGCTTGAGCCGGGTCAGCGGCGTGCGCAGATCGTGGCTGACCCCCGACAGCATCAGCGTGCGCTGTTCGATCTGCCGCTCGATGCGCGCGCGCATGTCCAGAAAGGCCCGGCCCGCCGCCCGCACCTCGGTCGCGCCCGCGGGCCGATAGGGCATCGCCCGCCCCTTGCCGAACGCCTCGGCCGCGGCGGCCAGCCGGGTGATCGGGCGCAACTGGTTGCGCAGGAACAGCGCCGCGATCAGCGTCATCAGAACGCCCGTGACCACCATCAGCACCAGCAACTGGTGCGGATTCGAGGCCGACACCCGGCGGCGGTCGAACTCGACCTCCATCGGCCCGTGCTCCGTCTCGATTCCGACCCGCACCAGCCGCGTGTTGCCCGCAAGGTCGATGCCGCGGAAGCCGGGCAGCCCTTCGGCCAGGGTCGCGGTGACCGACTTGCCCGACAGGTCATAGAAAAGTCGCGTCTCGCCCTCGGGCACCGCCTCGGGAAACGCGACCGACAGCGCCAGTGGCCCACCCACCGCGCGCGCCCGCGCCAGCGCCGCTTCGTGATCGGGCGCCGCGTCGACCAGTTCCGTCAGAAAGGCCAGTTCCAGCACGATGGCGCGCGACATCTGCCGGGTGACATCCGCAAAATGGCGCTGGATGAAGACAACCGAAACCACCAGTTGCAGCGTGACGACCGGCACCAGCAGGATCAGCGCGGCCCGGCCATAAAGCCCCCGCGGCAGCATCCGTTTGATCGAGGCCCGCCACATGCTAAAGCCTTAGCGGCCCCGCGCCCGCTTAGGAAGACCGCACAGAGGGATGCCAGAAATGGACACCGACGCCTTCGCCCCGCCGCCCGGCGCCTGCGACCGCCTGCGCCCCGGCCTGCGCCGCGTGCTGGCGCCCAACCCCTCGCCGATGACCTTTCGTGGAACGAACAGCTATATCCTCGGCGAGGGCCGGGTGGCGGTGATCGACCCCGGCCCCGCCGATCCGGCGCATCTGGCCGCGCTGCTGGCCGTGCTCGATCCCGGCGAGACGATCGGCCATATTCTGGTCACCCATTCTCATCTGGACCATTCCGCGCTGGCCCGGCCGCTGGCCCGGGCAACAGGCGCACCGGTGCTGGCCTTCGGAGACAGCGCGGCCGGTCAGCGCACCGATCTGGCCGCGCTGTCGGGGCTTGGCGGGGGCGAAGGCGTGGATGCCGGGTTCGTGCCGGACATCAGGCTTGGCCATGGCGATCGGATCGCAGGCGACGGCTGGCAGATCGAGGCGCTTCACACGCCCGGCCACATGGGCAACCACCTCTGCCTTGCCTGGGAGGATGCGCTGTTCACCGGCGATCACGTGATGGGCTGGGCCAGTTCCATGGTCTCGCCCCCCGATGGCGACCTTGCCGCCTTCATGGCCTCGCTCGATCTGCTGGCCGGGCGGCCCGAACGGGTGCTGTTTCCCGGCCATGGCGCGCCGGTGGCGGATGGCCCGGCCCGGATCGCCGAACTGACCGCCCACCGGCAGATGCGCGCCGCCCGCATATCCGAGGCGCTGGCCGCCGGCCCCGCAACCGCCCAGGCCCTCGCCCGCGCGGTCTACACCGACACCCCCCCCGCCCTCCTGCCCGCCGCCACCCGAAACGTCCTCGCCCATCTCATTGAGATGGCAGACAAATCCCTGGCAGAACCCGAAGGCCAGATCACCGCCACGGCACTCTGGCACCGGCTCTGACCGAGAGGCAATTTTCTCGCGCAATCCCTCTGGACGGCGCGGAATCGTCTTGCTATACGGCCCCCGTGTTCCGGCGTAGCTCAGCGGTAGAGCAGTTGACTGTTAATCAATTGGTCGTAGGTTCGATCCCTACCGCCGGAGCCAGAAATCCCCTGTAAAACCAGAGGATTACGAGCAAGCCCCCGCAAGGGGGCTTTTCTCGTTCTGGCCGAAATCATCACTGAGTCATCACCGTGACGGAAATCGCCTGCCCGGTGAGGTGAACCCCTCTTCCGTTCACGGTGCCACCCGCTGACGTATCCGCACGGGTCGCAGCTTCATCGCCGCAAGGTGTGCCGTCACAACTTCATCCGTCTTTCCCGCCAATCGTTCAATGAGGCCAACACCGGCACGAGCCTTGCTTTTCCCTACGGTTTCTTCACCGATGACACCGTGCGCGATGCGGTGCCGAAGGTTTAGCAGGTCATCCAGCTTTGCGATGTAATCAGCCTCCGACCACCTTCTTGCCCCCCACTGAGCAGAAAAATTCTCAAGACCGACAAGAGAGGAATACGCCTTTCGTAGGTTGCCGTGGTTGGGCGTGTTTAGCGCGGCGATCTTAGCCTTGCTGTAGTCGATGAACTGCAAGCGCCAACCTTCACCGGCCAGCTTCCACAGAGACGATTTCGCCGTGTCGTTGAGCTTGCTCCAAGTGTGCTTTTCGTGGAGATGCGCGAGCATGGCTTGCCAAACCCGATCCGGCAGAGTCTCGGGGCCTTCCGCTCGTCGAGCAATTTCGGCAACTGCACGATCTAAGGAATCTTCGGAGAAGCCCTCCCAAGCGGCAACGGCCAAGATTACCGCGCTTCGGTTCAAGGCGTCATAGCCATGCCGACGCCCCCGGGCGTTGCCTGTGCATTCTTCATGAATTTCGATTAGTCTGCGAGCATCGGTGAGGCGAAGCCGAAGGCGTCGGATTGCGTTGCTTTCAGCCATTCTAACTTTCTCCTCAAAGTCGTCACGCCGCGCCCGGCACCAGAAGCCGCAGATCGCCCAAGAAGCTCTCAAGCGTCACAATACTCGTTCGGATGCTGGCGGGGAACTTGGCAATCAGGGGCTCGGGCGCCACAAGCTGCACATTGGCCTGCGTCATCTCGCGGAACTGTGCCTCGGACACGCCCTCCTGCAAGGTCAGGAGGTGCTTCACAGGAATCCGGTCTGCCTCGTTGATCACCTGCCGCCAGCGGTCGCGGCATGTGGTCTTGGTAGCAAACATCCGCAGCCGGGCCTCGCGAACGGCCGACCCTTGTTTTTACAACAGGCCGGTTGCGCGGTCCAGTGTCGGCTGATCCGGGGCAACCCGTCTGGGTGGTGGGTGCGGGCTGAAATTCGCGCGCGTCGGGGTGGGCATCTTTCCATGCGCCCGTCCAGGAGCTATCATGCGCATCACAGGCAGCGCGAGCCGGTCCGGGCGTTCTGGCCACAGGGCGCGGACCGGAGAGCGGCAGAAAATCACATGACGCGGGACACCCGCGCGAACAGGGGGCAAGGCATGGCGGGATACCGGATCGGGCGGCTTGCCCTGGCATTGGGCATGGCGGCGCTTGTCGCGGGGTGCCAGGATGGCAGCGGACCCTTTGCAACATTGCAGGAGCCGGCGCCGGAGGCCGGGACGGCCGCAGTCGCAAGTGTCGGGGGCGAAGTCGAGGCGCCCGAGGTCTTTGCGGTGGCTGAACCCGGGCTCTGGGACGGGCGGCCCTCGCTGGGCGGCGTCTGGGTGGCTCATCCCGACGCCCCCGGCCCCGAACGGGTGATCGTGCGCAATACCGAGAACGGCAAATCCGTGACCGCCGCGCTGTTCCGGCGCGAGCGTGACATGCCGGGTCCGCGGTTGCAGGTCTCCTCGGACGCCGCGGCCGCGCTTGACCTGCTGGCGGGTAAGCCGACGGCGCTGCGCGTGGTGGTGCTGCGCCGCCCGCAGGCCCCGTCGGCCGCCCCCGCCGCGGCAGCGCCCGCAGCAGACAGCAAGATTTCGGGCGGGACCGAGTCGCGGCCCCCGGCGCGCCGCCCGGATCGCGCGAATGCCGAAGCCGCCCCCCGCGCCCCGGCCATGGCGCCCGGGGATGTGGCCGCGCCCCCGGCCGGAACCCTGGCGATCCCCGGCGAGGCCGCCGCCGTCCGGGCCGCAGCCGCCCCCGTGCCGTCCCCTGCCCCGGCCGCGTCCAGGCTGGACCGGCCCTTCATCCAGGTCGGCATCTTCACGATCGAGGACAATGCCCGCGAGACCGCCGGCAAACTGCGCGAGGCCGGTATCCTGCCCTCGATCCGCGAACTGAAACGCGCCGAGTCCAGCCGCTATCGCGTTCTTGTCGGCCCTTCGCAAAGCCGTGACGAACAGGCCGCGCTGCTTGAGACGGTCAAGGGGCTCGGCTACACAGATGCCTATACCGTCACGAAGTGAGGCGCAGCGGACCATGGGACAGAGCTTTCTGCGATCCGGAAGGATGACCGCGCTGGCCGGGCTGGCGCTGATCGGGGCGCTGCTTCTGGGCGGCCCCGCCCGCGCCGCGTTCGAGACGCGCGCGACCGCGGCCTATGTCTTCGATCCGGCCACCAACACGGTGCTGCTGGCCAAGAATGCGGACGAGTCGATGCCGCCCGCCTCGATGGCCAAGCTGATGACGCTGAACATGCTGTTCGAGGCGCTGCGCGACGGGCGCATCACGCTCGAGACGCGGTTCTCGGTGTCGTCGCGCGCCATGGCGATCGGCGGCTCGACGATGTTTCTGAATGACCGCGACCGGCCCACGGTCGAGGAACTGATCCGCGGCATCATCGTGCAATCGGGCAACGATGCCTGCGTCGTGGCCGCCGAGGGGCTGGCGGGCACCGAGGAGGCGTTTGCGCGCCTGATGACCGAACGCGCCCGCGCGCTGGGGATGACCAGCTCGACCTTTGCCAATTCCACCGGCTGGCCGCATCCGAACCAGCGGATGAGCATGCGCGATCTGGGCATCATCGCCGAACGTCTGATCGAGGAATTCCCCGAATATTACGGCTATTTCGCCGAACAGGAATATGCCTTCGACGGGCGCTCGCCGCAGAACCGGTTCAACCGCAACCCGCTGCTGCGGCTGGGGATCGGGGCGGACGGACTCAAGACCGGACACACCCGCGAGGCAGGCTTCGGGCTTGTCGGCTCGGCGGTGCAGGACGGGCGGCGGGTGATCTTCGTCATCACCGGGCTCGAAACCGAGGCGCAGCGCGCCGAGGAAGGCGAGCGGATCGTGAACTGGGCCTTTCGCCAGTTCGTCCAGCGCGAGATCCTGCGCAAGGGCGAGCAGGTGGCCGCGGCACGGGTCTGGATGGGCGAGATCGAGCGCGTCGGTCTGGTCGCGCCGGATGACCTGAAAATCCTGCTGCCCGCTCTGGCCCAGGGCGCGCTCGAGGCCGAGGTGATCTATCGCACGCCCATCCTCGCCCCGATCGAGGCCGGGCAGGAACTGGGCGAACTGGTCATCGCGCGCCCCGACATGGAACCGATGCGCGTGCCGCTGGTGGCCGAACGCTCTGTCGGGCGCGGCGGCTTCGTGCCGCGGCTGAGAACCGCGACCGAGGTTCTGATCGGGCTCGGGCGGGAGGCCACGGGCCTCTGACATGGGCGGGGCCGCGCGGTTCATCACCTTCGAGGGTATCGACGGCTCGGGCAAGTCCACCCAGGCGCGGCGGCTGGCAGACGATCTGCGCGCGCAGGGCCGCGAGGTGGTGCTGACGCGCGAACCCGGCGGCAGCCCCGGCGCCGAGGACATCCGGCGGCTGGTGCTCGAAGGCGACCCCGACCGCTGGTCGGCCGAGACCGAGATCTTGTTGTTCACCGCCGCGCGGCGCGACCATCTGGAAAAGACGATTCAACCGGCGCTGGCGGCGGGCAAGGTGGTGATCTGCGACCGCTACGCCGATTCCACCCGTGTCTATCAGGGCATCACCCGGGGCGATCTGCGCGTGGTCGTGGACAGGCTGCACGCGCTGATGATCGGACGCGAACCGGATCTGACCTTCGTGCTGGACATGGATCCGGGCATCGGGCTGGCGCGCGCGCGGGGGCGCAACGGCACCGAGGAACGGTTCGAGGATTTCGGCGAGGCGATGCAGGTGCGGATGCGGGCGGGGTTTCTGGATCTGGCACAGGAATTCGCCACGCGCTGCCGGGTGATCGACGCAACCCGCGAGGCCGATGCCATCGCCGCCGAGATTGCCGCGCTGACCCAGGCGGCGCTGGCATGAGCGACGAGGCGATCCCCGAACCCGACCGCGTCGAGGGCGCCCCCCATCCGCGCGAAACCGCCCGGGTGATCGGGCAAGGCGCGGCCGAGGCGGCCTTCCTTGACGCCTTCACGGGCGGGCGGATGCATCATGGCTGGCTGCTGACCGGGCCGCGCGGGGTGGGCAAGGCGACGCTGGCCTGGGCGATTGCGCGGTTTCTGCTGGGCAAGCCCGCGGATGCGGGCGGCGGGCTGTTCGCCGACGCCCCCCCTGCCCCCGACCGGCTGGACATCGCCCCCGATCATCCGGTCGCGCGGCGGATTTCGGCGCTGTCCGAACCGGGGCTGATGCTGATCCGGCGCGGCTGGGATGACGACAAGAAGCGGCTGAAGACCGTCATCACCGTGGACGAGGTGCGCCGCTTGCGCGGCTTCTTCGGGATGTCGGCGGCCGAGGGCGGGCGGCGCGTGGTGATCGTGGACGCGGCCGACGAGATGAACCCGAACGCCGCGAACGCGCTGTTGAAGCTGCTCGAGGAACCGCCCGCCAACGCGACGCTTCTGCTGGTCAGCCACCAGCCCGCGCGGCTATTGCCGACGATCCGCTCGCGCTGCCGCGAATTGCGGCTTGCCCCCCTCTCCCCCGCCGCGATGGCCGAGGCTCTGGCCGCAGCGGGACAGGAGGTGCCGGGCGATCCCGCGGCCCTGGCGGAACTCTCGGGCGGATCGGTGGGCGAGGCGATCCGGCTGGCCCGGCTTGACGGGCTTGCGCTTTATGCAGAGCTTGTCGCGCTGTTCGCCGACCATCCGCGGCTGGACCGCCCCCGCGCGATCCGGCTGGCCGAATCTGCCGCAGGCCGGGCCGCCGAGGCGCGGTTCGACCTGACGCTGCGGCTGATCGACCTGATGCTGGCCCGGCTGGCACGCACCGGCGCGACCGGCAGACCGCCGCCCGAGGCCGCAAGGGGCGAGGCGGCGATGCTGGCACGCCTTGCCCCCGGCCCCGCCGCCGCCCGCGCCTGGTCCGAGGCGGCGCAGATCCTGACCGCGCGCGCGCGCCAGGGCCGGGCCGTCAACCTTGACCCCGCCTCGCTCATCCTCGATACGGTTCTCAGAATGGACGAGACCGCCGGCCGGCTGGCCGCCTGAGGCGAGATGACCCAAACCACCCCCCAGATCACCGACAGCCATTGCCACCTGGATTTCCCCGATTTCGGCCACGAGCTTGATCTTGTCGTGGGCCGGGCGGTTGCTGCCGGGGTGACGCGGATGGTCACGATCTGCACGCGCCTCAGGAACGAGCCGCAGGTGCGCGGCATCGCCGAAGCCTATGCCCCCGTCTTCTATGTCGCGGGCACCCATCCGATGAGCGCGGCCGAGGAACCGCTGGCCACGCTGGACGAACTGATCGCGCTGGCGCGGCATCCGAAGCTGGTGGGCATCGGCGAGACGGGGCTTGACTATCACTACACCGCCGACAGCGCGGCGGTGCAGCAGGACAGCCTGCGCATCCATATCGCCGCGGCGCAGGAAACCGGGCTGCCGCTGATCGTTCATGCGCGCGACGCCGATGCGGACATGGCCCGCATCCTGACCGAAACCTGTCGCGAACGCGCCTATGGCTGCGTGATGCATTGCTTCAGTTCCAGCGCTGATCTGGCCCGCACGGCGCTCGATCTGGGGTTCTACCTGTCGATGTCGGGGATTGCGGCCTTCCCGAAATCGCAGGAGCTGCGCGAGATCTTTGCCGCCGCCCCGCTGGACCGGATCCTTCTGGAAACCGACGCCCCCTATCTGGCCCCCCCGCCCCATCGCGGGCGACGCAACGAACCGGCCTATACCGTCCATACCGCCCGGGTCGGCGCAGAGCTTTTCGGCCTGGACTACGCCGCCTTTGCCGCGCAGACGCAGGCGAATTTCGACCGGCTGTTCTGGAAGGCCGCCCGTTGGCAGGAGGCCGCGTGAGCGGCGCGCTCAGGTTCACCATTCTGGGTTGCGGCTCGTCGGGCGGCGTGCCGCGGCTGGGCGGGCAATGGGGCGCCTGCGACCCCGACAACCCGCGCAACCGGCGGCTGCGCTGTTCGATGCTGGTCGAGCGCGAAACCCCCGAGGGCGTGACGCGGGTGCTGATCGACACCTCGCCCGACCTGCGCATCCAGCTTCTGCGCGCGGGGATCGGCGAACTGGATGCGGTGGTCTATACCCATTCCCATGCCGATCATGTCCATGGCATCGACGATCTGCGCCAGATCGTGTTCAACACCCGCAAGCGGCTGGCGGTCTGGGCCGATGGCGCGACGCAGGACGCGCTTTATGCCCGTTTCGGCTATGCCTTCACCCAACCCGAGGGCTCGCCCTATCCGCCGATCCTGACCATGCACACGATCGACGGGCCGGTGCATGTGGACGGCGCGGGCGGGCGGGTGACGCTGATGCCGTTCCGGGTCAATCACGGTGCCATCGACGCGCTGGGCTTTCGCATCGAGGGGCTGGCCTATCTGCCCGATGTGGCCGAGATCTATGCCGAAAGCCTGCCGATGCTTCAGGGGCTCGATATCCTCGTGATCGACGCGCTGCGACGGACGCCGCATCCCACGCATTTCCATCTGGAGCGCACGCTTGACTGGATCGCACGCCTGGCGCCCGCGCGCGCGGTGCTGACCAACATGCATATCGACCTCGATTACGAGACGGTGGCGGCCGAGACGCCCGCCCATGTCACCCCCGCCCATGACGGGATGGTGCTGAGCCTGCCGGTCTGATGCAGGCGCTGCTCGATGTCATCCTGCCGGTCTTTCTGGTTCTGGGCTTCGGCTATGTCGCGGTTTGGCGCGGGCTGTTCTCCGAGGCGGGCGTCGACGGGCTGATGAAGTTCACCCAGAACTTCGCCATTCCCTGCCTGCTGTTTCGCGCCGTCTCGACGCTGGATCTGGGGCAGGAATTCGACTGGCGGCTGTTGTCGAGCTTCTATGCCGGGGCGACCATCGGGTTCTTTCTGGGATTGTTCGGCGCGCGGCTCCTGTTCCGCCGAAGCTGGGAAGACAGCGTCGCCATCGGCTTTGTCGGGCTCTTTTCCAATTCGCTGCTGCTGGGCCTGCCGATCACCGAACGGGCCTATGGCGCGGATGCGCTGGCGCCGAACTATGCGATCATCGCGATGCATTCGCCCTTTTGCTACGGGCTGGGGCTGACCGCGATGGAGATCGTGCGCAATCGCGGCGCGGGCGTCCTGGGCACCGCGGGCGCGATCCTCAAGGCGATGTTCCGCAACGCGCTGGTGATCGGGATCGCGCTGGGGCTGGTGGTGAACCTGACCGGACTGGCGCTGCCCGGCGTGCTGACGGATGCGCTGGATCTGATGATCCGCGCCGCCCTTCCGGCGGCGCTGTTCGGGCTGGGCGGCGTTCTTTACCGCTACCGGCCCGAGGGCGATCTGCGCGTGATCGCCTATGCCTGCGCGATCTCGCTGGTGATCCACCCCGCCGTGGTCTGGATGCTGGGCACGCAGCTGCAACTTGAGACCGGGCAGTTCCGTTCGGCCGTGGTGACCGCCGCGATGGCGCCCGGCGTCAACGCCTATATCTTTGCCAACATGTATGGCGCGGCGCGGCGGGTCGCGGCGTCCTCGGTGCTGATGGGAACGGCCGCCTCTATCCTGACCGCGTGGCTGTGGCTGGCGGTGCTGCCCTGACCGGCGTCAGGACCGCGCCGGCCAGTCGCGCACCAGCGCCAGCGAGCGTTCCAGCCCCGCGCGATGGGCGTCTTCCTCGGCGCGGCGGGCCAGATGCTCGTCGATCAGCATGCGCAGATAGCTGGCCGTGTCCTCGCCCAGGGCATCGGTCTTGCGCGGATCGGCACCGTAGTCGAGCAAAAGCCGCACCCGGCCCGTATCATGTCCAGCAATCTGAAGCGGCAGACGACCGGGGGTAAACCACGGCTCGGAACGGTCATCGAAGGGAATGTTGGGATCGGCCCCCGCCTGCAACAGCGCCTCAAGCTCGTCGTCAGAGCCTTCGAGAATGGCGCGATGCAGCGGCGTCCAGCCCCAGCTTTCGGTCCGCGCCTCGATATCGCCGCCCGCCTCGACCAGCATCTGCGCAAGCCGGGCCGAGGTCGATGGCGCCTCCCCGCCCCAGGGATAGGCCGCTATGGCATGCAGCGGGCGATAGCCGCCCTCCATACCCGCGTTCGGATCGGCCCCTTCGGACAGCAGGAACGCGACCATCGCGGGGGAGCGCCCCTCGACCGACAGCGCATGATAAAGCGCGGTTTCCTGCAACGGCCCCTGCCGGGCGTCGATATCGGTTCCGGCAAGGCAGGCGCGCACCCGCTCGATATCGCCCGCCTCGATCGCCGCGAACAGCGCGCGGGTGGGTTCATCCAGCGGCGCTGCATCGTCTTCGGGGAGGCGCAGCGTCGCCATGATCGCCTTGCCGCGCCGGTAAAGCGCCTCGGACAGGCGGTGGGCTTGCAGGGTGTCGCCCATCCCCTCGGCCGCGGCCAGCGCCGCGCTGAGCCGCGCGCTTTCGTCGATGAAACCCGGGCTGCGGACCAGTTCCCCGCGCAGCGCGGAAATCGTGCGCCGCGCCGCGCCCGCCTCGCGTGCCAGATCGGGCGTCAGCGCGGTAATTGCCGCCTCGGCCCGTATGACAAGCGTCTCGAACTCGTCGAATGCGCCCCTGCGGGCCGCATCCTCAAGCGCCGACAGAAACCCGGCCAGATCGTTACTCATACCATCCACCACATATAAACGAACACACGCCCCACGTGCATTCGCTCTAGTTGTGGATTCTGGCCGATTTGCTATCGAACTGAGACGAATTTTAGGCGTTTTGTTCGGTCAGACCGGCGTCAGCATGCCCTTTTCGCGCGCCAGATCGGTCATCCGCTTCTGCAATTTCTCGAAGGCCCGCACCTCGATCTGGCGGATGCGCTCGCGGCTGACATCATAGACGGCGGACAGATCCTCCAGCGTCACCGGCTGGTCCTGCAACCGCCGTTGCAGCAGGATGTCCTTTTCGCGCTCGTTCAGAACGTCCATCGCCTGCACCAGAAGCGCCCGGCGGCTTTCCAGCTCGTCGCGCTCGGCATAGGCCTGGGCCTGGTCGGCATCCTCGTCCTCAAGCCAGTCCTGCCACTCGGTCGAGGTATCGCCATCGCTGCCCACCATCGCGTTCAGCGAGGCATCGCCGCCCGACAGGCGGCGGTTCATGGCAATGACCTCTTCCTCGGTCACGTTCAGGTCATGGGCGATTCGCGCCACATTCTCGGGGCGCAGGTCGCCCTCCTCCAGGGCACCGATTCGCGCCTTGGCCTTGCGCAGGTTGAAGAACAGCTTCTTCTGCGCGCTTGTCGTGCCCAGTTTCACAAGGCTCCAGGACCGAAGGATGTATTCCTGGATAGCGGCGCGGATCCACCACATCGCATAGGTCGCAAGGCGAAAGCCCTTTTCGGGATCGAACCGCTTGACCGCCTGCATCAGGCCCACATTCGCCTCGGAGATCACCTCGGCCTGCGGCAGCCCGTAGCCGCGATAGCCCATGGCGATCTTGGCCGCAAGCCGCAGGTGGCTGGTCACCATGCGATGCGCCGCCTCGGCATCCTGATGGTCGACCCAGCGCTTGGCCAGCATGTATTCCTCTTCGGGTTCCAGCAGCGGAAACTTGCGGATCTCCTGAAGATAGCGGTTCAGCCCCTGCTCCGGAGACGGGGCGGGAAGGTTGGCATATGTGCTCATGATTATCCCTGTTGCTCCCTCGTGCTTATCTTTTCGATCTAGGAAATGAACCGTTCGGTTCAAGTTACGCCGATTCACTTCCCGACTTGCCTTGCACGCAGAATGGACCGGATTCCGGCGAAAACGGGTAAAGATCCGGTAAAGATGTCAGCGGATCACGCAGGTTTGCGCGGATGTTTCAGCCTCGCAGCGTCGCAAGCAGCCGGACCATGTCATCGGGCAGCGGCGACGAGAAGCGCAGCGTCTCGCCGGTGGCCGGATGCACGAAGCCCAGCGTCGCGGCATGCAGCGCCTGGCGCGGAAATGCCGCCGCCGCCTCGACGGCCGCCGCCCCCACCGCCCGCTCGGACAGGCGCCGCCGCCCGCCATAGACCGGATCGCCGATCAGACCATGCCCGGCATGGGCCAGATGCACCCGGATTTGATGGGTGCGGCCGGTTTCCAGCCAGCATTCCACCAGTGCGGCGGCCGGCGGCTGGCCGAAAGCCTCGACCACCCGAACCCGCGTGACCGCATGCCGCCCGCCCGAGGCCAGCACCGCCTGACGCTGGCGGTCGGTGGGATGGCGGCCGATCCTGGTGGCGATCCGCAGCACCCCGCCCGGCTCGAAGGACAGCCCGGCAAGGCCATGCAGCCGCGGATCGCCCGCATCGGGCAGCCCGAAGACGATGGCGCAATATTGCCGCTCGACGCTGTGGGCCGCGAATTGCGCGGCCAGCGCGGCATGCGCCCGGTCGGTCTTGGCCACGACCAGCAGGCCGCTTGTCTCCTTGTCGATCCGGTGCACGATGCCCGGCCGCTTTTCGCCGCCGATCCCCGACAGGCTGTCGCCGCAATGGGCCAGAAGCGCGTTGACCAGCGTGCCCGAGGGCGCACCGGGCGCGGGATGAACCACCATGCCCGCGGGCTTGTCGATCACCACCAACTCGTCATCCTCATGGACGATGCTGAGCGGGATCGCCTGCGGCGCGGTCGCCACCTCGGCCGGTTCGGCAAAGGCGATCTCGATCTCGTCGCCCTCGGCCACCCGCGCGCGCGGCTCGGTCAGCGGCTCGCCGCGCCGCGCAACGCCCCCCGCGGCGATCAGCTTGGCCAGACGCGAGCGGGTCAGCCCCTCGGCCTCTGGCGTATCGCGGACCAGCGCCTTATCAAGGCGGTCGGGCGGGTTCGGTCCGATGATGACCGTCAGCCGCCGCGGCGTGGAAATGGGCGTGGACATGAACGATTCCCCAAGGCCGGAGGCCCTGCCCCCGAACCTGAAACTCCTGCGCGTGCTGGTCACCCTGCTTCTGGTGACGATGATCGCAGGCTTTCTAGTCATCGTCGCGTTGTTTGTCATCCGCATGCCGGGGGGCGGCTCGCTGCCGCTGCCCGAAGCGCTCAGCATGCCCGAGGGCGCGACCGCCACGGCCTTTACCCGCGGGCGCGACTGGGTGGCGGTGGTCACCGCGGATGACCGCATCCTGATCTTCGACGCCGGAACCGGCGCGCTGCGCCAGACCGTCCGGATCGAGCGATAGCGGGCTGCGTTGCATTCCGCCCGCTTTCGGGCATAACCGGCGCGCCAGCCGCAACAGCACCCGGAGCCTGCCCATGATCCTCTACCCCGCCATCGACCTGAAGGACGGCCAATGCGTGCGGCTGTTGCGCGGCGAGATGGACAAGGCCACCGTCTTCGGCAACGACCCGGCCGCGCAGGCGCTGGCCTTCCAGCAGGCGGGCTGCGAATGGCTGCATCTGGTCGACCTGAACGGCGCCTTTGCCGGACGCCCGGTCAACGCCGCCGCGGTCGAGGCGATCCTGGCGGCGATCAGCGTGCCTGCCCAGCTTGGCGGCGGCATCCGCGACATGGCCACGATCGAAAGCTGGCTGTCGCGCGGCGTCAGGCGGGTGATCCTCGGCACCGTCGCGGTCGAAAACCCCGCGCTGGTGCACGAGGCGGCGCGCGCCTTTCCGGGCCGCGTGGCGGTCGGCATCGACGCGCGCCAGGGCCGCGTTGCCACCCGCGGCTGGGCCGAGGAAACCGATATGATGGCAACCGATCTGGCCCGCGCCTTCGAGGATGCCGGGGTTGCGGCGATCATCTACACCGATATCGACCGCGACGGCGCGATGGAGGGCCCGAACATCGCCGCCACCGAAGCACTGGCCCGCGCCGTGTCGATCCCGGTAATCGCCTCGGGCGGGGTGTCGTCGCTGGCCGATCTGGTCGCGCTGCGGGGGACCGGCGTGATTGCCGGGGCAATCTCGGGGCGCGCACTTTATGACGGGGCGCTCGACCTTGCCGAAGCGCTGGCGACGCTCAGGGACTGAACCGCATAGGGGGCGCTGCCCCCGACCTTCGGCCTTGCCGCCGGAAATCTACGGGCCTGGGTCGGTTCTCGAAGTCCGGCCAGGCTGACATCCGCAGGCTTCCGATCACCGGCGCCATGCCCGGGATCAACCGCTCAAGGCCAGAACGGCCAAGCGCGGGGTGTGGTCTATCGCCACCACATGAAATCCGCCCGCTTTGAGTTCACGGATGCCGCCGAGACAATCGTCCCGACCGGAGGCCCGTCACAGGAAACCCGGAGGTTGTGCGCGGGCGTTGTTCAGACCGGGGAAGCGGCCAGCGGAAGCAATAGACGCCATGCCGAGAGGGCGAGCGGCAGGCGGACAGTTTCATGGGCCTTGTGCTCCACTTGGTGTCGCACTTGCCTGTCCAGGCCCTAGGCTCCAGACTCATTGATCGTCAAAGCCAGAACAGGACGGTTGCGGCGAGGGCGATGGCGGAAAGGAAGGTCTT
>NZ_WJPO01000029.1 GCF_009649175.1 Rhodovulum strictum
TCCCTGCTTTTTACCGACAACCGAACCACCAAGCCCCGCCGCCGCCCCAGCCGCGCCTCAGCGCCGCCGGTGAAGGGCTATCTAGAGACGCCCACCCCGAGTCGCAAGAGCTTTTTTACGGAAAGTACAAAAAACGTCATGGGCGCCCCGGACGGGTCTGGCCAGCCCCGGACAGAGGCGTTTTTGCGCAAGAGATGGATCGCCAGCTTGCGGCCGACGCTTTCGATGCAAGGCTCGCCCGTCTCGACGAGACCGCGACGCTGATGGCCAGGACCTACACGTGTGATCCGGGGTCGAATGTTCCGGGCAACCCTCGGCGCGTTCTGTCCTATACTGGGGCCAAGGCACCTGTCGCAGGAGAGGGGCCGAGATGGCCAAAGGCTTCGAGATGCACCAAGCCAAAGCCCCGGCAGCCGGGATCTGCCGGGGCGGACGAGACGTGAAAGGGAGGAAAGGATGAATACCAACGGATGGAAACCGACCTTCGATGCCGTGCTTGACCGCGTGACGCAGGACGAGATGGCGGCGCGCGTGCCGGGTGTGGTGGCAATGGTCACCGACCGGCAGGGCAATGTCTACGAAGGCGCGCGCGGGCTGCGCGATCTGGGGACAGGGACGGCGATGACGGCCGACACTGTCTTTGCCATCTTCTCGACCACCAAGGCGATCGGCGGGACCGCGGTGCTGCAATGCGTCGAGGAAGGGCTGCTCGATCTCGACGCCCCGGCGAAGGAATATGCCCCCGGGCTGGGCGAGTTGCAGGTGCTCGAAGGCTTCGGCGCCGACGGCGCCCCGCGGCTGCGGCCGCCGAAATCCGACATCACCACGCGCCAGTTGCTGCTGCACACGGCGGGATTCGGCTATGACTTCTTCAATCGGGATTACCTGAAGATGGCCGCCGAACACGGCCAGCCCTCGGTCGTGACGGCCTGCCGCGAGGCGTTGATGACGCCGCTGCTGTTCGATCCCGGCGCGCGCTGGGAATATGGCAGCAATATCGACTGGGCAGGCCAGGTGGTCGAGGGCATCCGCGGCAAGCGGCTGTCCGCAGTGCTGGCCGAGCACGTCTTTGCCCCGCTCGGCATCACCGACATGGCCTTTACCCGCAGCCCCGACATGAAGGCGCGCACCGCAACCGTTCATGCCCGCGACGCCGACGGGGTGCTGACCCCGATGGAGTTCGCCCTGCCCGACAATCCCGAGATCGACATGGCAGGGCACGGGCTTTACGGCTCGGTCGGGGAGTACATGAAGTTCATCCGAATGTGGCTGAATGACGGGATGGGCCAGAACGGCCGCGTGCTGAAGCCCGAGACCGTCGCGATGGCAGTGCAGAACGGGCTTGAGCCGCATCAGAAGGTGGTGATGCTGCCCGGTGTGATCCCGTCCCTGTCGAACGACGCCGAGTTCTTCCCGGGGCTGAGCAAAAGCTGGGCGCTGACCTTCATGGTCAATGACGACGAGGCCCCCACCGGCCGCCCGGCAGGCGCCCTCGGCTGGGCGGGGCTGGCGAACCTGTTCTACTGGATCGACCGGCAGAACGGTTTCGGCGGGTTCTGGGCAACGCAGATCCTGCCCTTCGGCGATGCCGCCTCGTTCGGCGGCTATCTCGACTTCGAAACCGCGTTCTACCGCAACCTCCACCAATCGCGCGCCGCCTGACCCGATATCGTCCTCCGCCGGAGCCACCTGCGGCGGATGCCGGAAAACCCGCGCGGCGCCCCTGCAATGGCCGGATTCGAAACGCGGTTGCCCGAAGGTCTGGCCCGGGTGTCACCCGGGCCGCCCGCGGCCTTGTCAGCCGAGGTGATGCACCGTCTGGAGCCCGTAGACCGAGACCGGCAGTTCCTCCATCCGGGCCTTCAGTTGCAGCGCCAGGAACTGCGAGTAGTGCCGCGACTGGTGCAGGTTGCCGCCATGGAACCACAGCCCTTCCTGCTGGGTCGGTTTCCACATGTTGCGCTGCTCGCCTTCCCACGGGCCCGGATCCTTGGGCGTGTCGGACCCCAGACCCCAGCACTTGCCGACCTTGTCGGCGACGTCCTGCCCGATCAGATCCGCCGCCCAACCGTTCATCGAGCCATAGCCCGTGGCATAGACGATCAGATCGGCCTCGAGCTTGGTGCCATCCTCCAGGATCAGCCCGTCCTCGACCACCTCGCGCACCTGGCCATGGGCCAGCTTGATCTGCCCGTCGATGATCAGTTGGCTCGCGCCGATGTCGATGTAATAGCCCGAGCCGCGGCGCAGGTATTTCATGAACAGGCCCGAACCGTCGGCGCCCCAGTCAAGCCAGAATCCCGCGCGCTCCAGCCCGTCGTAGAACTCCTTGTCGCGCTCCTTCATCTGCTCGTAGAGCGGGATCTGGAACTCGTGCAGGATCGCATAGGGGATCGAGGCAAAGATCAGGTCAGCCTTTTCCGTGGTCATGCCGTTCTGCACGGCTTCTTCGGAATAAAGCCCGCCCAGCCCGATCTCCATCAGCGTGTCCGAGCGCACGATATGGGTCGAGGACCGCTGAACCATGGTCACGTCGGCATCATGTTCCCACAGCGCCGCGGCGATGTCATGGGCCGAGTTGTTGGACCCCACGATCACGCATTTCTTGCCCCTGTAGGCATCGGGGCCGGGGTGTTTGCTGGAATGGTGCTGGTCGCCCCGGAATGTCTCCATGCCGGGAAAATGGGGCATGTTCGGCTTGCCCGACATGCCGGTGGCCAGAACCAGTTGCTTCGGCTTCAGCGTGACTTCCTGCCCGTCGCGGTCCACCACGACGGTCCATTCCTTCGTGGCCTCGTCATAACTGGCCGATTTGCAGGTGGTGCGCGTCCAGTAGTTCAACTCCATCACCCTGGTATACATCTCCAGCCAGTCGCCGATCTTGTCCTTGGGGCTGAAGACGGGCCAGTTCTCGGGGAACTTGATATAGGGCAGGTGGTCGTACCAGACCGGATCGTGCAGGCAGAGCGACTTGTAGCGGTTGCGCCAGCTGTCGCCGGGGCGGTCGTTCTTCTCGACGATGATGGTGGGCACGCCCAGCTGGCGCAGCCGCGCGCCAAGCGCGATGCCGCCCTGCCCGCCGCCCACGATCAGCACATAGGGCTGTTTCGTGTAGCCAAGTTCCCGTTCCTCGGCCTCGCGCTCTTCCTTCCAGGTGGTGCGGTGCTTGCCCGCGCCATGCTTGGCCCCCAGCGGCCGGGCAAAGCCCCTGGGTTCCTCATGGCCCTTGAGTTCGACCATGGTGGTCAGCAGCGTCCAGATCCTGCCGTCCTTCAGCCGCATCAGGCCATAGCCGCGCGCCAGATCGGTCTCGAAGGTGATCCAGGCGGTGGTGATGCCGTCCGCTTCGGTCGGGATCTCGTGCTCGGCCAGATCCCAGCCGCGCGGCTTCGTCGTCGCAAGCTGGTGGCGCAGCATGTCGGCGACCTGTTCCTTGCCCTCTACGGTCTTGATGTTCCATGTGAATGTCACAAGGTCGCGCCAGTAGCAGTCATCGGCGAACATCCCCACCGCGCGGTCGATATCGCCCTGTTCCAGCGCCTCGCCAAAGGCCGACAGGACCGCGCGCGTGGAATCGGTCGTGGTTGAATCAAGCATGTGTTTCCTCCCGTTTCGTCGTTCTCCCGACCGGCAGGCTGCCGCAGGACGGGATGCGCTGACCAGAGAAATCGCGACAGTCTGACGCAGTTGAGCGCAGTCGGCGGCCGCGCCGTTGCGCACGCAACAGGGCGCAACGCTCGGCCCGGCAGCGCCAGCCCCAGCTTGCGGACCCGCCGCATCACGGTGGACCGGTTCACCCCCAGCCGCCGCGCCGCGCGCGCCATGTTCCAGTCGCTGGCGGCAAGGTCATCGCGGGGGCCGCTCGCCCATGCGAAACCGGAAAGATGTTCCTTATCGTCAAGCCGCGTCCTGCGCGACGAGGGCCGCGCCCGACCCTGGAACGCCAGTTCGGGGGCGCGACCGTCGCGTAACGGCACCGCCCCCGGGGGCGGTGCCGCAGCGTCTGGCGCGGGATCAGAAGAAGCCCAGCTTGTCCGGGTTGTAGCTGACCAGCATGTTCTTGGTCTGCTGGTAGTGATCCAGCATCATCTTGTGCGTCTCGCGCCCGATGCCGGATTGCTTGTAGCCGCCAAAGGCCGCGTGAGCGGGATAGGCGTGATAGTTGTTGACCCAGACCCGGCCCGCCTCGATCGCGCGGCCGAAGCGGTAGGCGCGGGTGCCGTCGCGGGTCCAGACGCCGGCGCCAAGGCCGTACATCGTGTCATTGGCGATGGCCAGCGCCTCGGCCTCGTCCCTGAAGGTGGTGACGGACACCACGGGGCCGAAGATCTCCTCCTGGAAGACGCGCATCCCGTTATGGCCCTTCAGGATCGTGGGCTGGATGTAGAACCCGCCCGCCAGGTCGCCGTCCATCCGCGCCGCATCGCCGCCGACCAGAACCTCGGCGCCCTCCTCGCGGCCGATGGTGAAGTAGGACATGATCTTGTCATGCTGCTGGCGGCTGGCCTGCGCGCCGACCATCGTCGCGGGGTCGCGCGGATCGCCCTGCCTGATCGCCTTCACGCGGGCGATGCAGCGGGCGATGAACTCTTCGTAGATGTCTTCCTGGATCAGCGCGCGCGAGGGGCAGGTACAGACCTCGCCCTGGTTGAAGGCAAACAGGACGAAGCCCTCCACCGCCTTGTCGAGAAACGCGTCATCCTGCGCCATAACGTCCGAGAAGAAGATGTTGGGCGACTTGCCGCCCAGTTCCAGCGTGACCGGGATCAGGTTGACGGTCGCGGCCTCCATGATCCTGCGGCCCGTCGCGGTCGATCCGGTAAAGGCGATCTTGGCGATCCGGTTCGAGCGCGCCAGCGCGTCGCCCGCCTCGGCACCGAGGCCGTTGACGATGTTCAGCACGCCCGCCGGCAGCAGATCGGCGATCAACTCGGCCAGCACCAGAATCGCCGCCGGGGTCTGTTCGGCGGGTTTCAGCACCACGCAATTGCCCGCTGCCAGCGCCGGGGCCAGCTTCCACGCCGCCATCAGGATCGAGAAGTTCCAAGGGATGATCTGGCCGACCACACCCAGCGGTTCGTGGAAGTGATAGGCCACGGTGTCATGGTCGATTTCCGACATCGTGCCTTCCTGCGCGCGCAGGACACCGGCGAAATAGCGGAAATGGTCGATCGACAGCGGGATGTCGGCCGCGGTCGTCTCGCGGATAGGCTTGCCGTTGTCCCAGGTCTCGGCCGCAGCCAGAAGGTCAAGGTTCTGCTCCATCCGGTCGGCGATCTGCAACAGGATGTTCGAGCGATGCCCGGCCGAGGTCTTGCCCCAAGCTTCGCGGGCGGCATGGGCGGCGTCCAGCGCCAGTTCGATATCGGCCCGGTCCGAGCGCGCCACCTCGCAGACCTTCGCGCCGGTGATCGGCGTGATGTTGTCCATGTAGCGGCCCGCAACCGGGGGCACGAAGGCGCCGCCGATGAAGTTGTCGTAACGGTTCCTGAAGGGCGAGACGTGATGTCCCGCGATCTGGGTCTGCTGGTTCATGATGTCCTCCTCGCGCCCGGTCCTCCACCGGGCAGTGACAGGACGGTGCCCGCGCCGTGCCGCGCTGTCAGCCCCGCCCCGGCACGGGACCGGGGCAATCTGTCTCATCCCCGAGACAGGTTCGCCCCGCTTTCCCCGATTCCCAGCCGCTTCATGCGCCGATACAGCGTCGCCCGCCCCACACCGAGGTTCCGCGCCGCCTGCGAGACATTCCCGCCCGCCCGCGTCAGGGCACAAATCACCGCCGCCCGCTCCGCCTTTTCAAAGCCGCGCAGCCCGTCTTCGCGCCCGAAGATGTCCGATGCCGGAACCGGCGCGATCGGCCCCGTCGCCGCCATCCCGAACGCCTTGCGCGCGCCCCGCGTCGCCCCGACCACGATATCGTCGTGATCCACCGCCAGCAGCGTTGCGGCGTCGGTATCGTCGGCATCGGCATGCACGATCCGCATCCCCGGATAGGCCGCGCAGAAGCTGTCGGTCTCGATCTGGCGCGCGGTCTGGCCGACCATGGCCGCGATGAGCCGGTTGAACGCCTCGGTCTGGTCCGCCCGCGCCGACGAGACATCCAGCGCCCCGACGATCCGCGCATCCGGACCATAGATCGGCGCGTCGATGCAACTCATGCCGATATTGCGGGCCAGGAAGTGATCGTCGCGGTGGATGATGAGGCTGCGGCTTTCGGCAAGGCATGTGCCGATTCCATTGGTGCCTTCGGCGGATTCGGACCAGTCCATCCCCTCGAACAGCCCCCAGCGCCGGAACACCTCGCGATCGGCCTCGCTGCACCGCCGGTCCAGCACCACGCCCTCGGGATCGCACAGCAGCACCGCGCAGCCCGATTGCCCGACCAGCGCAAAAAGCTGGTCAAGCTTCGGCGCGGCGATCTGAAGGAACTGCTCCTGCGCCTCGCGCCGCTGCGACAGGGCGGCATCGTCGATCCGGTCCCGGGTGGCCTCTGCGGCCGGGTCCAGCCCGTGCAGCGTCATCGACCGCCGCCACGAGGCGACAACCTGCGACCGCGCCGGGGCCGAGCCCGATTGCGACGCGGAAATCACCCTGTTCACATGGTCATTGATCGGCTTCATCGCCGCCCTCCCCCCCGTCCCGTACACACCGCCCGCCCCATTGGCCGCCGTTTGGCGGGGCAGGCCGCCGCATGATTCCCTTGCGTCAGGATGTAGCAGAAAACCGATCCCCCCGGGCCGCGGAAATCCCGGGCAGCTTTCCCGGCGCCGCACCGGCGTACCCGTCACGGATCCGTCACATTTCCACGCCAGCGCGCTCCCCGGGGCGCGCGAGATTTCACAGGAACGTCACACACGCTTGGCCGGGCTGTCACGAACGCCTGCGAAACGGGCGCTGCGAATGGGGGGATGGCAGATGCTCGACGTTCAGAACGTGACCCGGGTCTTCGGAGACAAGCGCGCTGTCGACCGGGTCAGCTTTACCCTGCATCAGCCCGGATTCATCGGCATCATCGGCAGCTCCGGCGCGGGCAAGTCCACCTTCCTGCGGATGATGAACCGGCTGACCGACGCCACCGAGGGCCGCATCCTCTACGAGGGGCAGGACATCCTGCCCCTGCGCGGGGCGGCAGCGCGCAATTGGCAAAGCCGTTGCGCGATGATCTTCCAGCAGTTCAACCTGGTGCCGCGGCTGGACGTGGTGGCCAATGTCCTGCACGGCAAGCTGAACCGGCAGTCCACGCTGGCCACGATGTTCAACCTGTGGTCCCGCGCCGATATTCTGCGCGCCATCGACATCCTGGACCGGCTGGGCATCGCCGAACAGGCCACCAAGCGCGCCGAGGCGCTGTCGGGCGGCCAGCAGCAGCGCGTCGCCATCGCGCGCGCGCTGATGCAGGATCCGGCGATCATCCTGGCCGACGAACCGATCGCCAGCCTCGACCCGATGAACGCGCAGATCGTGATGGACACGCTCAAGCGCATCAATGTCGAGGACGGGCGGATGGTCATTGCCAACCTGCACACGCTGGATACCGCGCGGCGCTATTGCGACCGGGTGATCGGCATGCGCGACGGTCGCATCGTCTTCGACGGCACGCCCGAGCAACTGACCACCGGTGTCGCGCGCGACATCTACGGCGCCGACGAAACCTTCAACGAACACGCCACCTCGACCGCCATCCGGCCGGAGCGGGCCGTCCCGGCCGCGCGCGTCGCGGTCCACTGAATCCCGAATGCCCTGCGCCCGCAGGGTCTTTCATCGCAACGGAGAGAGAGCGAATGAAGAAGCTTGCTGCCACCCTTCTGCTGTCCACCGCGCTGGCCGCCCCGATCGCGGCCGAGGGCATCACCCAGTTCAATATCGGCCTTCTGGGCGGCGAGAACGCCCAGGACCGCCTCGCCTCGAACGAGTGCTTCCGCGCCTATGCCGAAGAGGCGCTGGGCGTGCCGGTGCGGCTGTTCACCCCGGCCGACTACAATGGCGTCATCCAGGGCCTGATCGGCGGATCGCTGGACATGGCCTGGCTCGGCGCCTCGGCCTATGCCGCGGTCTGGCTGAACGATCCCGAGGCGGTGCGGCCGGTGCTGGTCAAGACCAATCTCGATGGCAGCTACATGTACTACTCCATCGCGATCGCGCGCACCGACAGCGGCATCACCTCGCTCGACGACATGAAGGGCAAGAGCTTTGCCTTTGCCGACCCGAACTCGACCTCGGGCTATCTGGTGCCGCTGATCGAGATCCCCGAGGCGGGCTACTCGATGACCGAAGGCGAGTATTTCAGCCGCGTCGGCTTTTCCGGCGGGCATGAACAGACCGTCATCGCGGTGGTCAACGGCGATTACGACGCCGGTGTGGTCTGGGCCGATGGCCAGGGCGAGTGGGAAGACGGCTACAACTCGGGTGCGCTGCGCAAGGCGGCCGATTCGGGTCTTGTCGACATGAACGACATTGTCGAGATCTGGCGCTCCAAGCCCATCCCCGAAGGCCCCATCGTGCTGCGCAGCGCGCTGCCGCAGGATGTGCAGGACAAGATCTACGACCTCGTGGCCAACCTGCACGAGACAGACCCGGACTGCGCCTATGGCGTCGCCGCGGGCGAGACGGCAGGCTTTACCCCGATCGGGCATGACGCCTACGAGACGATCATCGCGGTGCGCCGCTCGCAGATGAACTGACCGCACCCGCAAGGGTTCCGGCCGGATGCCGCGTCCGCGCGGTGTCCGGTCCTTTTTTGATGGATCGTCCATGCCCACCGTCCTGCCCGCCTCGGCCCGAACGGTCGACATCCGCGAGGAATACTTGTCGCTGTCCCGCCGCAAGCGGATGTATGGCGGCATTCTTCTGGTCGTCTTTCTGGCGATGTTCGTCTCGGGCTTCCGCATTGCCGAGTTCCGCAATGCCGCCAGCCTGTCCGAGGGCTTCTCGCGCATCCTCGATTTCCCGCGCGACCTGATCACCGAGGCATGGGAGAAATCCGCCAACCTGCCCGCCCATGCCGCCCGCGCCTTTCCCGCGCTGGTCGAGACGGTGAACATCGCGCTGGTTTCGACCATCCTGGGCTGCATCCTGGGCACGCTCCTGGCGCTGGCCGGAACGCGGGGGCTGGCGCGCTGGCCGCGGCTGATCCCGCTGGCGCGGCGCAGCGCGGATGTGTGCCGCGCGGTGCCCGAGATCGTGATCGCGCTGGTGCTGATCTTCATCCTGGGCGGCGGCCCGGTTCCAGCGATGATCGCCATCGCCATCCATACCGCCGGGGCGCAGGGCAAGCTGTTCTCCGAGGTCAACGAGAACGTGGACCTCAAGCCGCTGGAGGGGCTGGCCTCGGTCGGCGCGAACTGGTGGCAGCGGACATGGCTGGGGGTCTTTCCGCAGGTCATGCCCAATTACCTGAGCTATTCGCTGCTACGGCTCGAAATCAACATCCGCGCCTCGGCGATCCTGGGGTTCGTCGGCGCGGGCGGCATCGGCTATGAATTGCGCAATGCCATGACCTTCGGCCAGGGCAAGTTCGATCAGGCGGCCGCGATCTTCCTGCTTCTGTTCGCCACCATCGTTCTGGTCGATCAGGTGTCCAGCTGGATGCGCAACAGCCTGACCCGGGGGAGGGGCGCGCAATGACTGCCATCGCCGACGATCCGCGCCAGCAGGCGCTGAGCGCGATGCGCCGCAAGCGCGCCCTTGCGCTGGCCGCGCCGATGCTGGTGCTGGCCTATCTGGCCTATGTCTTTGTCGCCTTCGACGTGGCGGGGCTGATGCAGCGCGCCAAGATGGACAATGCCGTGATCCTCTTGTCGGACGCGGTCAGCTACAAGGTCCATGTCACCCGCGACAACCGCAGCGACGCGCTGGCGGTCTCGGTCGAGGGCAGCCGCCGCGCCACCTATCCCGAGGACCGCATCCCCGACTGGATCCGGCAGGACGGGGACCGGACCCTGATCGAGCTTGCCGGCGGGCACAGCGTCACCTATGACGGCCCGCTTGTCAGCTATGACCACCCGGATTTCGGCCCGATCCGCATCACCATCGCCGATCCGATCCTGCTGGAGCTGCCCCAACCCGGCCCGGTGCCGGACTTCATCAACGCCTCGGACGCGCGCGTGGTGGTCACCACCGCCGCCGGGCGGCTGACCGTCACCCGCACGCGCGCCGACACCTTCCGCTATTTCTGGGGGTGGGAGCTGTTCTTCTTCGACCTGCAAAGCCGGTTTCACGGCATGTCCGCGGGCGCGCTGGCCTCGGCCGTGGCCGGGGGCGAGCGTCTCTATGCCGAGATGCCGAACTGGCAGGCGGTGGTCCGCGATTTTTGGACCAATTCGATCTGGCGCCATGGCGATGTCTTCTTCGCAATCGGCGAGACGGCGCTGATGGCGTTTCTGGGCACCTTTGGCGCGGCGGCCATCGCGCTGCCGCTGGCCTTCCTCGCCGCGCAGAACTTCACGCCCTCGCGCTGGCTGCGCTTCGTTGTGCGCCGGGTTTTCGACTTCGTGCGCGGGGTGGACGCGCTGATCTTCACCATCATCCTCAGCCGCGCCTTCGGCCCCGGGCCGATGACCGGGGCGCTGGCAATCCTGATCACCGACTCAGGCAGCTTCGGCAAGCTGTTCTCCGAGGCGCTGGAAAACACCGACCAGAAGCAGATCGAGGGCGTTCAATCGACCGGCGCCAATGCGGTGCAGCGCTACCGCTTCGGGGTGATCCCGCAGGTGATGCCGGTGCTGCTGAGCCAACTGCTCTATTTCCTCGAATCCAACACCCGTTCGGCCACGATCATCGGCGCCATTGTCGGCGGCGGCATCGGGCTGATGCTGACCCAGGCGATCCAGACCACCGCCGACTGGGAAAAGGTCACCTATTACATGGTCCTGATCGTGCTTCTGGTGATCGCGATGGACGCGCTGTCGAGCTGGCTGCGGCGCAGGCTGATCAAGGGCGAGTAGACCGTCAGATGCCACGCCTTTCCCCCAATACACCCCTGATCCACCCCGATTGCGAGATCGCGGACAGCCGCTTTGGCGCCTATTGCGAGATCGGGCGGGGCAGCCGTGTGCTGAACTCGGATTTCGGCGATTACGCCTATTGCGACCGCTATGCCGACATCGCCAATTGCAGCGTCGGCAAGTTCGCCAATATCGCCGCCTTCACCCGCATCGGGCCGACCGACCACCCCTTTCGCAATGCCGCGCAGCATCATTTCCATTATCGCTCGGCCAGCTACTGGGACGACGCGGCGGACGATGCCGACTTCTTCGCCCATCGCGCCAGCCGCCGCTGCACGCTGGGGCATGATTGCTGGATCGGCCATGGCGCCATCATCCGGCCCGAGGTGACGGTGGGCATCGGCGCCATCGTCGCGGCCGGGGCGGTCGTGACCGCCGATGTGCCGCCCTTCCTGATCGTCGCGGGTGTGCCCGCCCGCCCCCTGCGCGCGCGCTTTCCCGACGCGGTAGCCGAACGGCTGCTGGCGCTGGCCTGGTGGGACTGGCCGCATGAGCGGCTGCGCGCCGCGCTTGACGATTTCCGCCGCCTGCCCGCCGAGGCGTTTCTGGACCGTCACGGCGGCTAGTCGGGCGCCACGCTCAGGGTGACGCGGGCGCCCGCGAAATGGGTGATGCCGTATTCCAGCGGCTGGCCGCGCGGATCGTGGTTCAGCGCCACCGCCCGCATCACCGGCTCGCCCCGGCGCAATTGCAGATGCCCCGCCAGCAGCGGATCGGCGGGCACTGCCGTAAGCCGGGTCCAGGCGCGGGTGTAATCGGGAATGCCACAGGCCGCCAGCGCGCGTGTCACCCCCTCGCCCCGCGCCAGTTCCGCAGCCAGCCCCGGCAGCACCGGAAAGACCGAGCGGAAATGCCCGATCACCACCCCGTCACTCAGCGACAGCCCTTCGGCCCGGACCAGCGGCGTGCCCTCGGGGACGGCCAGCATCGCGCAATCCTCCGCCAGCCCCGGCTGCGTCTCGACGCTGAGAACCCGCCGCCCCGGCACCCGGCCCGTGGCCTCCAGCGCGGCGTGGAACCGGGTGCGGCGGCCGATCGGGTAATCGGTGGGCGGCGCGGTGACCTGCACCCCCGCGCCCCTCCGGGCATGGACCAGCCCCGCCTCTGCCAGCGCCGCCAGCGCCCGGCGGACGGTGTGGCGGTTCACGCCGAAGCGCGCGGCCAGACGCGCCTCGCTGGGCAGCCGGTCGCCGGGGCGGGCAGCGGCCAGTTCGGCGGTCAGCGTCTCGGCGATCTGGCGCCAGAGGGGGGGATCGGCTGTCATGGAAATTTCATTCGTAACGGCCCAAGGGTCATGCTAAAACTTGTCTAGTTGTATAGGATTTGAGCCGGATCGACAAGATGCCTGCCACCCCCCACACCCGCGCCGAGGCCATGGGCCTTCTGGCCCGCGCCCGGCCCGAAAGGCTGGCCGAACTGGCCCCGGACCTGCCCGGCCATGCAATGCTGCGCGCGCCCGAGACGGGGGCGGTGATGGTGCAGGGCCGGCAGGGCGGGACCGGCGCGCCCTTCAATCTGGGCGAGATGACGGTCACCCGCTGCGCCGTCCGGCTGGACTGCGGCGCCATTGGCCATGCCTGGGTGCAGGGGCGCGACAAGGGCCATGCCCGCCGCGCCGCGGTGCTGGATGCGCTGTTGCAGACCGACCGCGCGGCCGAGCTTGCCGCGACCATCCTGGCCCCGCTTGCCGCTGACGAAACCGCACGGCACGCGTCACAGGCGGCCCGGGCCGGGGCAACGCGGGTCGAGTTCTTCACCATGGTCCGCGGAGAGGATGAATGACGCCCCACGCCCTGACCGGCGGCTTTGCCGACACGCCCCTTCAGGCCGCGCACGGATTTCGTGCCATCCTGACCGCGCTGTCGCGCCCCGGCACCATCGTTGCGCTGACCGGCGCCACCCCGCCCGCGCCGCTGTCGCCCGCCGCCGGGCTGGCCGCGCTGGTGCTGCTGGATGCGACGACCCCGCTGCATCTGGCAGGCGCGCATGACTGCCCTGCCCTGCGCGACTGGATCGCCTTTCACACCGGCGCGCCGCTGGTGGGCGCCGAAGCGGCGATGTTTGCCATCGGCACATGGGATGCGCTGCACCCGCTGGACCGCTTTGCCATCGGCACGCCCGACTATCCCGACCGCGCCGCCACCCTGATCGTCGAGACCGACCGGCTGACGCCATCCGGCGCCCGGCTGACCGGCCCCGGCATCAAGGAGGCCACGCATCTGTCGCTGCCCGAACTGGCGCCGTTCCAGGCCAACCATGCCCGCTTTCCGCTGGGCTTCGACACGTTTCTGACCTGTGGCGACCGGCTGGCCGGGCTGCCGCGCAGCACCTGTGTGGAGGCCGCCTGATGTATGTCGCGGTCAAGGGCGGCGAACAGGCCATCGACAACGCCCATGCGTGGCTCGCCGAATCGCGGCGCGGCGATGTCGCAATCCCCGAACTGTCGGTGGCCCAGATCCGCGAGCAGATGGCGCTGGCGGTCGGAAGGGTGATGGCCGAAGGCTCTCTTTACGATGCGGATCTTGCGGCGCTGGCGATCAAGCAGGCGCGCGGCGACCTGATCGAGGCGATCTTCCTGATCCGCGCCTATCGCACCACCCTGCCCCGCTTTGGCGCCTCGCGGCCGGTCGATACCGGGGCGATGGCGGCGATTCGCCGGATCTCGGCCACCTACAAGGATCTGCCGGGCGGGCAGGTTCTGGGCCCGACCTTCGACTATACCCACCGGCTGCTGGATTTCGCACTGGCCGCCGAGGGCGAGGCCCCCGTTGCGCCACAGGCCGCGCCGGTCGGCCCGGTGCCCCGCGTCACCGGCTTTCTGGACCGCGAAGGGCTGATCGAGCCCGAACCCGCCTGTGACGACCCGCCCCCCGACCTGACCCGCGAACCGCTGGACCTGCCCGCCGGTCGCGCCTTGCGGCTGCAATCGCTGGCGCGCGGCGACGAGGGGTTCCTGCTGGGGCTGGCCTATTCCAGCCAGCGCGGTTTCGGGCGGACGCATCCATTTGTCGGCGAACTCAGGATCGGCGAGGTGATGGTCGAGGTCGAGATCCCCGAACTGGGCCTGTGCGTTGCCATCGGCGCGATCACGCTGACCGAATGCGAAACGGTGAACCAGTTCACCGGCTCGAAGACGCAGCCCGCGCAATTCACCCGCGGCTATGGCCTGGTCATGGGCCAGTCCGAGCGCAAGGCCATCGCCATGAGCCTGGTGGACCGGGCGCTGCGCTGGCAGGAACTGGGCGAGGAAGACAGCGGTGCCCCGGTTCAGGATCAGGAATTCGTCCTGATGCATGCCGACAACATCCAGGCAACCGGGTTTCTGGAACATATCAAGCTGCCCCATTACGTCGATTTCCAGTCCGAACTGGAACTGGTGCGGCGACTGCGCGCCAGCGCGGCGCAGGAGGCGGCGGAATGAGTGCGGGCGTCAAGGCCATCGTCTTCGATATCGGCAATGTGCTGGTGCGCTGGGATCCGCGTCTGGCCTTTTGCCCGCCGCTGACACCGGACGCGGCCGAGGCGTTCCTGTCGCGCACCGATTTCATGGCCCGCAACCTGCGCGCCGATGCCGGTGCGCGCTTTGCCGATCTGGCCGCCGAGATCGCCGATCCGCAGGACCGCGACCTGTTCACGGGCTATGTTGCGCGCTACGCGCTGACCGTGCCCGCCGCGATCGAGGGCACATGGCAGGTGCTGGACCGGCTGCGCGCCCGCGGTCTGGAAATCCACGCCATCACCAACTGGTCGGCCGAGACATGGCCCACCGGCGTCGCGGCGCATCCGCGGCTGGGCGCGGCCTTTGGCGTCACCGTGGTTTCGGGACAGGAGGGCGTGGTCAAGCCCGATCCGCGCATCTTCGCGCTGCTTTGCGACCGGGCGGGGCTGACGCCCGGGGAGTGCCTGTTCATCGACGACAGCCCCGCGAATGTCGCCGGGGCCAGGGCATTCGGCCTTGCGGCGGAACATTTCACCACGCCCGAGGCATTGGAAACGGCACTGAGCGCACGGGGGCTTTTGTGAGCGACTACAATTTCGCCTATCTCGACGAGGCCACCAAGCGCATGATCCGCCGCGCGATCCTCAAGGCGGTTGCGGTGCCGGGCTATCAGGTGCCCTTTGCCAGCCGTGAGATGCCCATGCCCTATGGTTGGGGCACCGGCGGGGTGCAGTTGACGGCGGCCTGCCTGACGCCCGAGGACCGGCTGAAGGTGATCGACCAGGGCGCCGACGACACCACCAACGCCGTCAGCATCCGCAAGTTCTTTCAGCGCACCGCGGGCGTTGCCGTGACCGAACGCACCCGGGAGGCCACGATCATCCAGACCCGCCACCGCATCCCCGAAGCGCCGCTGACCGAGGGGCAGATCCTTGTCTATCAGGTGCCGATCCCCGAACCCCTGCGCTTTCTCGAACCGCGCGAGACCGAGACGCGGCGGATGCACGCGCTGGCCGAATACGGGCTGATGCATGTCAAGCTTTACGAGGACATCGCCCGGAACGGCGAGATCGCGACCGCCTATGCCTATCCGGTCAAGGTGCAGGGGCGCTATGTGATGGACCCCTCGCCGATCCCGAAATTCGACAACCCGAAGCTTTCGGATTGCGCCGCGCTGCAACTGTTCGGCGCCGGGCGCGAACAGCGGATCTATGCGCTGCCGCCCCATACGCAGGTGGTCAGCCTCGATTTCGACGATCACCCCTTCGTCGCCGCCAAGGCGCCCCATGCCTGCGATCTGTGCGGGGACGCGGCCAGCTATCTGGACGAGGTCATCACCGACGATGCGGGCGGGCGGATGTTCGTCTGTTCCGACACCGACCATTGCGCAACCCACCGCGCCACCGGTCATGCCGGGCGGCTGGGCGGCACCGAAGGGGCGGCAGCATGACCGGCGCGCATCCGCTTCTGTCGGTTCGCGACCTGACCAAGAGCTATGGCACGCGGCGCGGCTGCGCCGATGTCGCCTTTGACCTCTGGCCGGGCGAGGTGATGGGCATCGTGGGCGAGTCCGGCTCGGGCAAATCCACGCTTCTGGGCTGTCTTGCCGGGCATATCCCGCCCGATACCGGCCGCGTCGTCTTTGACACCCGCGCCGAGGGGCCGCGCGACGTGCTGGCCATGGCCGAGCCCGAACGGCGGATGCTGGCCCGGACCGACTGGGCCTTTGTCCACCAGAACCCGCGCGACGGGCTCCGGATGGGGGTCAGCGCCGGGGGCAATGTCGGCGAGCGGCTGATGGCGGTCGGCGCGCGCCATTACGGCCAGATCCGGGCGCAGGCGGTGGACTGGCTCGGCCGGGTCGAGATCGCCGCCGACCGCATCGACGACAAGCCGCGGCAGTTCTCGGGCGGCATGCAGCAGCGCTTGCAGATCGCGCGCAATCTGGTGACCGGCCCGCGGCTGGTCTTCATGGACGAGCCGACCGGCGGGCTTGATGTCAGCGTGCAGGCCCGGCTGCTGGACCTGTTGCGCGGGCTGGTCCGGCAGATGGGGTTGAGCGCGGTGATCGTGACCCATGATCTGGCCGTGGTCCGGCTGCTGGCCGACCGGCTGATGGTGATGAAGGACGGGCTGGTGGTCGAACAGGGGCTGACCGATCAGGTTCTGGACGACCCGCAGCATCCCTATACCCAGCTGCTGGTCAGCTCGGTGCTTCAGGCATGACGGGGGCGGCGATGATCGTGGTTCGGGACGTGGCCAAGCGTTTCACCCTGCACAATCAGGGTGGCGCGGTGCTTGAGGTGATGGCGGCCGCGTCGCTGCGGGTGGGTCCGGGCGAATGTGTCGGGCTGGTCGGCGCCTCGGGCGCGGGCAAGTCGACGCTGATGCGGATGATCTGGGGCAATTACCGGATCGACGCGGGCTCGATCCGCGTGGCGGGGGTGGAACTGGCGGGGGCAGAGCCGCGTCAGGTGATCGCGCTGCGCCGGGCGACGCTGGGCCATGTCAGCCAGTTCCTGCGCGTGGTGCCCCGGGTTCCGGCGCTGGATGTGGTGGCCGAGCCGCTTCTGTCCCTTGGCATGGATCAGGACAGGGCGCGCGCGCAGGCCGCGGCGCTGCTGGCGCGGCTGAACATCCCCGAACGGCTCTGGCCGCTGTCGCCCACGACCTTTTCCGGGGGCGAACAGCAGCGCGTCAACATCGCGCGCGGCTTCGTCCATCCCTGGCCGGTTCTGCTGCTGGACGAGCCGACCGCGAGCCTAGACGCCGCCAATCGCGAGGTGGTGCTTTCCCTGATCGAGGAGGCGCGCACCCGCGGCGCGGCGATCCTGGGCATCTTCCATGACGAGGCGGCGCGGGCGCGCGTCTGCACAAGGCTGGTCGATGTCAGCGGCTTCGCGGTGGCGGCATGAAGGGCCGGGTCTTTGCCATTGTCGGCCCCTCGGGCGCGGGCAAGGATACGCTTCTGGGCGGGCTTGCCGCCGCCGGTCTGGCGCATCGGGTGCGCCGCGTCATCACCCGCCCCCCGCGCCACGGCGACGAGCCGTTCGACGGCGTCAGCGAGGGCGAATTCGCCCGCCATCTGGCTGCGGGCGCGTTCGTGCTGCACTGGCGCGCGCATGGGCTGGCCTATGGGCTGCCGCGCGCGGGGTTCCAGCCGGCGGGGCGCGGGCGCGATGTGGTCTTCAACGGCTCGCGCGCCGTGCTGGCCGAGGCCGCGCGGGTCTTTGCCGATCTGCGCGTGATCCTGGTCGAGGCCCCGCCCGAGCTGCGCGCCGCCCGCATCGCCACCCGCGGCCGCGAGGCGGGGGGCGATATCGCCGCCCGGCTGGCGCGCGAGACGGGCGACCTGCCCCCGGGTCTGCCGGTGATCCGCGTGCTGAATGACGGCACGCCCGAACAAGGCATCGCGCGGCTGATCGCGGCGCTTTGCCCCGGCGACAGGCGGGCGGGCCCATGACAGCCCCCGCCCGAACGCCCCCTGTCACCGGCCCGTCACGATCCGGCGGCACAGGAACGAAACCCTGCAAGACGATGGAATGCACAAGATGACCGAAACGGTTCTGGCCAATGCCCGACTGGTGCTGCCCGACGGGCTGCATCATGGCGCGCTGGTGATGCGGGACGGACGGATCGCCCGGATCGACAGCGGCACGGCCGTTCCCGCCGGGGCGACCGATTGCGAGGGCGATCTGGTGATGCCCGGCCTGATCGAGCTGCATACCGACAATCTGGAACGCCATATCCAGCCCCGCCCCGGCGTGGACTGGCCGCATGGCGATGCGATCCTGGCGCATGACGCCGAACTGGCCGCGCTTGGCATCACCACGGTCTTCGATGCGCTGCGGGTCGGCTCGCTGGTCTCCACCGGCAGGGGGTATGGCGAATATGCCCGCGGGCTGGCCGACGAGATCATGGCCGCCCGCGCCGCCGGGCTGTTGCGGATCAGCCATTACCTGCATCTGCGCGCCGAGGTCTGTTCCGAAACCCTGATCGCGGAACTGGCGAAATTCGGCCCCGGCGACCGGGTCGGCATCGTCAGCCTGATGGATCACACCCCCGGCCAGCGGCAATTCGCCAATCTCGACAGCCTGCGCGCCTATACCCGCGGCAAATACGGGATGACCGAGGACGAGTTCCAGGCCCATGTCGAGGCCCAGACCGCCATGGGCGAGCGCGTGCGCGCCGTGCACGAGGCCGCGACGGTGGCCGCCGCCCGGGCAATGGGCGCGGTGCTGGCCAGCCATGACGACACGACATCGGCCCATGTCGCCGCGTCGGCCGGGCATGGCGCGGGACTGGCCGAGTTTCCCACCACTTCCGCGGCCGCCCGGGCCTGCCATGCCCATGGCATCGCGGTGATGATGGGGGCGCCGAACCTGATCCGGGGCGGGTCGCATTCGGGCAATGTCGCGGCACGCGATCTGGCCGAGGCCGGGCTTCTGGACATCCTGTCCTCGGATTACGTCCCCGCCTCGCTGCTGAGTGGCGCGCTGATGCTGGGCGATCTGTGGGGCGACACCGCGCGCGGCATCGCCACCGTCACCGCCGCCCCGGCCCGCGCGGCGGGACTGGCCGACCGCGGATCGCTGGCCGAAGGGCTGCGCGCCGATGTGATCCGCGTGCGCCGCGCGGGCAACATGGCGGCGGTGCGCGGTTCATGGTCGGCGGGGCGCCGCGTGGCCTGAGCCGGCGCCCGCGCGCCTTCAGCCCAGGTTCATCGGCGCCACGTCGCCGAGAATGACCAGCGCCGCGGCGGTCGCAGCGCAGATCTGCTCGACGCTGACACCGGGCGCATGTTCGCGCAGCACAAGCCCCGCCTCGGTGGGCTCGATCACCGCCATTTCGGTCACGATCAGGCTGACCCGGCGCGCGGCGGTCAGCGGTAGGGTACATTCGGGCACGATCTTGGGCACCCCCCTGGCAGTGTGCAGCATCGCCACGACCACCCGCCTGGCCCCGGCGACAAGGTCCATCGCGCCCCCCATGCCCGGCACCATCTGCCCCGGCACCATCCAGTTCGCCAGATAGCCCCGTTCATCCACCTGCAACCCGCCCAGAACGGTCATGTCCAGATGCCCGCCGCGGATCAACCCGAAGCTCATCGCGCTGTCGATGGATGCAGCCCCCGGCACCGCAGTCACGAAACCGCCGCCCGCATCGGTCAGGTCGCGCTCTTCCATCCCCTCGGGCGGGCGGGCGCCTAGCCCGATCACCCCGTTCTCGGCCTGAAAGAAGACATGGCGATCCGCGGGAACGTAACCCGCCACCAGCGAGGGCAGCCCGATCCCCAGATTGACCAGCATCCCGTCCCGGACCTCCTGGGCCACGCGGCGCGCGATGATCTCCCTGTCATCCATCAATGCGCCCTTTCAAGGATGTAATCCACCAGAACGCCCGGCGTCTTGACCGCATCGGGCGGGATCACCCCCACCGGCATGATGTGATGCGGCTCGGCGATCACCGTATCGGCGGCCAGCGCCATGACCGGATTGAAGTTATGCGCCGTCAGGCTGTATTCCAGATTGCCGACATAATCCGACTGGCGCGCATCGAGCAGGGCGAAATCTCCCCGGATCGGCCGTTCCAGCAGGAACCGGCGCCCGTCGATGTCCAGCACCTGCTTGCCCTCCTCGACCAGCGTGCCCACGCCGGTCGGGGTCAGCACCCCGCCAAGACCCACGCCGCCTGCGCGGATACGCTCGACCAGCGTGCCCTGCGGCACCAGCTCGACCGCCATTTCGCCCGCAAGCATCTTTTTCTGCGCCACCGGGTTCAGCCCGATATGGCTGACGACGGCCCGCGCCACCAGCCCGGCATCGACCAGCTTGCCCACCCCCTGGCCCGGACGGCAGGTGTCGTTGCACACGATGGTCAGACCGCCCACCCCGCGCGCCACGATGGCGTCGATCATCCGGTGCGGCGAACCCACCCCCATGAAGCCCCCGATCAGCAGCACCGCCCCTTCGGGGATCATCTCGGCTGCCTCCTCGGGCTTGATCGCCCGCTTCATCCGCCCGCCCCCCGGCCGGTCATTCGGCAGCCGTTTCGGCCGACAGCGCCGCAGCCTCTTTCAGCGGGTCGTCCAGAACGTTTTCGGTGATCGGGCCCAGATCCAGCACCGCGCGGAAACGGTTCAGCATTTCAAGCGTATGGGGGTCCATCTCGTCGATCGGGCCGGGGACATATTGCACGACGCGGGCGGCAAGCTGCCGCTGCGCCATTTCCGGCAGCAGCCGGGGCAGCGCGGCAATCGCGGCCTCGGGCTCGAAGGTGGCGATCAGGGTCTGTTCGTGGATGATGCGGGCGCGCTGTTCCATCGGCAGGTCGCGGAACGGCGCATCCTGGTTCAGCACCCGGGCCGAGCGTTCCAGCCGGTCGCGCCGCACCGCGCCGCGGCTTTCGGCCAGCAGCACCAGCATCCGGATCACCGCCTCGACAAAGCCGCCCTGCTCCACATGCGCCAGCGCGGTCTGGACGATGGGCAGCGCGCGCAGTTCCCCGGCGCTCTTGCGGGTACGACGCAGCGCCAGCGGCTGGCCGAAGGCGCGCGCCCAGGGATTGTTCCAGAGCGCGTGAAAGCCCAGCTCATAGGCCGCGTCGCGCATGTCGCGCGACAGGTCGATCCATTGCTCGGTCAGATCGACCGCCAGCCGCTCGATCCGCAGGAACGGGTTGGCGGGATCGGCCGGCGCGCGGTTGTCGCGGATCCGGCTGGCGGCCGAGGCGACCGGCGCCAGCGCGGGGTTGAGCGAGGACAGCGCCAGCCGCTGGGCGCGCAGCGGATGCAGCCCGCGCGCTGCCCGCGCCGCCCCCGGGCTGACCGTCGCGCGCACGAACGGGCGCAGCAGCGTGTCATAGGCATCCGCCTGCATCTGGCTGGCGCGCGCCACCGCGGCAAAGGCGGCTTCTTCGTCGCGCGTGCCGCCCAGGGCCTCAAGCTCGGCAAAGCTGCGCTCGGCAAAGCTGACAAGGAATGTCCGCTCGGCGCCGCTGCCCTTTACCTTGTCGATCTTCATCTCGTAAAGGCCCGGCGCCAGCGCCTCGATGGTCTTCAGCGTCGAGGAAACCTCGGCATGTTCCTTCCTGGCGATCCGCGACGACACGAAGATGCCCAGATGCCCGACCTCGTCATGCACCATGTAGACGATGCGCTGGCCACGGATGCGGATCTCGTCCACCCCGGCATAGGCATCGAGGATCCAGTTCAGCGCCTGTTGCGGCGGCGTGATGTTGTCGCCATGGCTGGCAAAGACGATGATCGGCGCGCGGATCTGCTTGATGTCGATCAGCCGTCCGGGTTCCAGCATCGCGGTGTTCCCGGTCAGCCGGTTGCCGACGAAAAGCTGTTCGACGATCCAGCGGATCTCGGCCTCGTTCAGCATGAAGAAGCCGCCCCACCAGCGTTCGAATTCCAGAAAGCGCGCCTGCGCCTCGGGGTCGTCGATCTCGGCCATCAGGTCGGCATATTTGCGAAACCAGGTGCGTCCCGGATTCAGCATCTCGAAATTCATCACCAGATTCGCGCCGTCGAACACGCCGCCGCCCAGATCGGCCCACAGCATAGGCTGCCATGTGCCGCCCAGAAGACCCGCATTGTAGCGCATCGGGTGGCGGCCGACCTCGCCCGACCAGGTGGCGACCGGCGCGCCGTTCAGCACGATGGGGCCGGTCAGGTCGGGATTGGTCGCCGCCAGCAGCAGCGTCGCCCAACCGCCCTGGCAATTGCCGGTGATGACTGGCTTGGCGGCGTCAGGGTGGCGGCGGGTCACCTCGTGCACGAATTCGGCCTCGGCACGGGTGACATCGGCCAGCGTCTGGCCCGGCACCGGATCGCGTCCGAAGGCGACGAAATAGACCGGATGCCCGTCGCGCAGCGCCACGCCCACCTGGCTGTCCGGCTTGAACCCGCCGATGCCGCCGCCATGGCCCGCGCGCGGGTCGATGATGATGTAGGGCCGCTTGAAATCATGCACCACCACGCCCTCGGGCGGGACGATGCGCAACAGCTGGTAATTGCAGGGATGGTCCAGATCGGCGCCGTCCAGGATCACCTCGTAATCATAGGCCAGCACCGGCGGGCAGCCCGCGGCCTCGTGCGCGCGAAAGATGTCGCCGCGCTGGCGCAGCACGTCCAGCGTCAGCACCCAGCGTTCGGTCGCATCGCGCAGCCAGGCGGTCCAGGCCGCGGCGGGGTTCGCGCGGGCCAGCGTCAGTTCCGCCAGCGCCTCGGTCAGCGCCTGAAGCGCCAGATGCGCGCGCTCGGTATGCCCGTCGAGGATGGCGTTGCCGTGGCGGCTGGCGACAGCGCCCATCAGGTGCACGCCATCCAGCGCCTCGTTCGCCTGCGCGGACAGCGCCGCCAGCCGGTCCCGGGGCATCTGGCCAAGCCCGCCCAGCGTGGCGGCGATCATGTCGGCCGCGTCAAGGGTCGAGGGCCGCGGGGTCGCTGTCTGCATGGTCTCGCTCCGTCAGCCGAGGATGGAATAGCCGCCGTCGATGGGATGCACCCCACCGGTGACATTCGCCGCCTCGCGGCTGGCCAGAAAGGCGCAATAGGCGCCCACCTCGTCGATACTGGTCAGATGATGGGTGGGCGCGCGGCGTGCGGCGGCGTCCAGAAATTCGTCGAATTCCGCGATCCCCGAGGCCGCCCGCGTGGCCAGCGGCCCCGGCGACAGCGCATGCACCGAGATGCCCTTGGGCCCCAGTTCCGCCGCGGCATAGCGCACCGCCGATTCCAGCGCCGCCTTGACCGGACCCATGATGTTGTAATGCTCGACCACCCGGCTTGCCCCCTGGAACGACACCGTGATGCAGGTGCCGCCATCGGGCATCAGCGGCTCGGCACGACGGATCATCCGCAGGAAGGAATGGACCGAGATATCCATCGCCAGCGCGAAACCCTCGGCCGAACAATCGATCACGCGGCCATGCAGATCGTCGCGCGGGCAGAACGCGATCGAATGCAGGACCGTATCCAGCCTGCCCCAGCGCGCGGCGATCTCGGCGAACAGCGCGTCCATCTGCGCCGCCTCGCGCACATCGAGCGGGGCCATGATCTCGGCGCCCAGCTCCTCGGCCAGCGGGCGGACATGCGGCTCCGCCCGATCGTTGAGCCAGGTCATCGCCAGCCGCGCGCCTTGCGCGCGCAGCGCCCGGGCACAGCCCCAGGCGATGGAATTCTCGTTCGCCACGCCGACGACCAGCGCGGTCTGACCTTCCAGTGAAAACATGCTGCCCCCGCTTGTTTCGCACCCGCAGCATAGGAACCGCATATGTCAGGCATGTTACAGCGCGCGCGGCGCGGCGGCGGGGGCAGGAAAGCAGGATTTCATGCCCGGCGGTTTCGATGCGCAAGGCGGAGAACCTGGGTATCGGCCGGGCGGGCATGACGGAATTGCTGGGCGCCCCGATGGCCGAAGCCGGCTACTCGCCTATTTCGTTGAAAAACGCGCGCTTGATCGAGGGGCGGTGCGCTGATTGAATTCTGCCAATGGGTGGAAGGAACGGTGGTGACCGACGTTGTTGCAGAACTCTCGCCTTGAAGGATTCACATCGCGAATCCATGCAGTTAGGCAGGTGGCATGAGCAAGCCCAAGGCCGCCGTTACCGCATGACGAACTGGTCCGCCTACAACGCTGCGCTCTGCAAGCGCGGGTCGTTGCTGATCTGGCTGGACAAGGAGATGGCCGGCACGCGCCACATGAAGGCCGGTCTGGACGCCCGCCGGTGTTCTCGAATGCGGCAATCCGGTTTGCCTGTCGATCAAGGTGCTGTTCAGGCTGCCGTTGCGGCAGACAGCCGGGATGGTCGCCAGTCTGCTGCGGCTCGCTGGGCTGGACTGGCCCGTTCCGGACTACTCGACCCTTTGCCGCAGGCAGAAGACCCTGAAGGTGCAGATCCCCTATCGCCGTGCTGGCGGGCCGCTGAACCTGCTGGTGGACAGCACAGGGATCAAGTTCCTCGGCGATGGCGAATGGCAGGCCCGTAAGCATGGCGTTCAGGAGCGACGCCAATGGCGCAAGGTCCGTCTGGCCATGGACACCGTCACCTCAGACATCCGCGCGGTGGAGTTCACCCCCAGCCGGGAAGGCGACAGCCCCGTCCTGCCAGACCTGCTGGACCAGTTCCAGGACGACGAGGACATCGGCGCCGTGACCGCGGACGGCGCCTGCGACACCCGCCGCCACGGCGCCATCATCGCACGCGGCGGCACGGCGTTCGGGCATCTGATCTCTCTTTCGGGTAGCCCGACGGGACTGCGGGACCGGACCGCATGACCGGGCGCGTATGGATCGAGTTCATCCGCATCATCAGCTGCGGCAGCGACCCGAAGGTTACGCCCGCGCGGATGCGTGCGCTGCGCGAGGCGCTCGACGTGGGACGGGGCGACGGCTGAGGCGCGCTCGGAGGGCGGGTCAGTCTTTTCCAAGGGGCGGGGGCAGACGAAGCAGGATCGCGCGGGTGGTCCTGCCTCGCCCCTGTAAGCCGCACCAGAGCCCTTGATATACCGAGCAACGGGCTGGAGCGCAGGACGGTAGGCGGTGGCGGGCTGGTGCGCTTCGGTCGGTTACCGTGCGCGCAGCCGTGGCACGAGCCGTCAGCTATCCGAATCGAACAGCTCGACTGGATGCCGGTCGGGCTTGACCCTCGTCATGCCCTGTCGTCGAACTCTCGGAGGTCAGGATTTCTGATCCGGACAACTGTGCCGGAGCCGCCTCAAGCGGATTTCCAAGCTGTCGATTTCAATGATTTTCTTGATCTGGTCGGAGTGAGAGGATTCGAACCTCCGGCCCCTGCCTCCCGAAGACAGTGCTCTACCAGGCTGAGCTACACTCCGACCGTGGGACGCCGATTACCGTGCGGCGGGGGGTTTGGCAAGGGTCAATCCGGGCGCTGTGGCGTGGAATGCGCGGCGTGCTCGGGGGCGAGGCCGGGGCGGTCGGCGGAATGGAGCGCGGGCCGCAGTGTCGAGACCCGGCCGCGCCCCTCACGCAGGAAGACGAAGAGCCCGCTGGCCACGATCACCGCCGAGCCCAGCATCGTCGCCGCGTCGGGCGTCTCGTCGAACAGCAGCATGCCCAGACCCAGCGCCCAGAGCATCTGCGAATACTGCATCGGCGCGACCGCCCCGGCCTCGCCCGCGCGATAGGCCGAGATCATCAACAGCATCCCCCCCAGCGCGCCCAGCGCGACAAGCCCCATCCCGCCCAGATGCGCGATCGGCATCGGCTGGTAGACGAAGGGCAGCAGGCAGCCCATCACCGCGGCATTGGCCAGCATCGGATAAAGCAGCAGCACCGCGCTACGCTCCTCGTTGCCGATCTTGCGCATGATGACTGCGACCAGCGCGGCCAGATGGCCCGGCCCCAGCCCCGCATCCGCCCCGGGCCGCAGCACGATCAGCACGCCGATCAGCCCCAGCACCACCGCCGCCCAGCGCCGCGGCCCGACCCGTTCGCCCAGGATGGGCACCGACAGCGCGGTGACGATCAGGGGCGTGGCGAAGATGATCGCATAGGCCTGCGCAAAGGGAATCGTCGAAAAGGCGTAAAAGGCACCCAGCATGGTCGCCATGACGGCCACGGTTCGCAGCGCGGTCCAGAACGGGCGCCGCGGGCGCAGGCTGCCGTCACGCTGGCGGATCAGCAGCAGCAGCACCAGCGGAAAGCCGATCAGCACGCTGAAGAACACGATCTGGATCGCGTGGTAATGGACGCCCAGCGCCTTGACCACCGCATCATGCAGCGAGAAGACGGCAAAACCGGCAAGGGCAAGGCCCGCGCCGCGGATATTGGCAGGGATCATCGAAGCGACTCGCGGTCAGGCACCTGTCGAGCCTTCCCCGATCGCGGCGCGCTGGCAAGCCCCGGCGCGCCGCGGAAATGCCTAGAGGCTTGCGTCAAGCGCGGCGAGGATCGCGTCGCCCATGCCACGGGTGCTGACCGGGGTGGCGCCCTCGGCCTGCATCAGGTCGGCGGTGCGCACACCGTCTGCCAGCACCTTCTCGACCGCCTGTTCCAGCCGGGTCGCCTCGTCGCCCTGATCGAAGGAGTAGCGCAGCGCCATGGCGAAGCTGAGGATGCAGGCGCAGGGGTTGGCCTTGCCCTGCCCCGCGATGTCGGGCGCGCTGCCATGCACCGGCTCGTAAAGCGCCTTAGGACGTCCATTCGCCCTCGGCGCGCCCAGACTGGCCGAGGGCAGCATCCCCAGCGAGCCGGTCAGCATCGCCGCCACGTCGGACAGCAGGTCGCCGAACAGGTTGTCGGTCACGATCACGTCGAATTGCTTGGGCCAGCGGCAAAGCTGCATGCCGCCCGCGTCGGCATACATGTGCGACAGTTCCACATCGGGGTAATCGGCATCATGCACCGCCTGCACGACCTCGCGCCACAGGATGCCCGATTCCATGACATTGGCCTTCTCCATCGAGCAGACCTTGTTGCCCCGCTTGCGCGCCAGTTCAAAGGCCGCGCGCGCCACCCGGTCGATTTCCGACTCGGTGTAGCGTTGGGTGTTGATACCCACCCGCTGGCCGTTTTCCTCGAAGATGCCGCGCGGCTCGCCGAAATAGACGCCCGAGGTCAGCTCGCGCACGATCATGATGTCGAGGCCCGAGACCACATCGCGTTTCAGCGACGAGAAATCCGCCAGCGCGTCAAAGCATTGCGCGGGGCGCAGGTTGGCGAACAGGTCCATCTCCTTGCGCAGGCGCAACAGGCCCCGTTCGGGTTTCACGCTGAAATCGAGGCTGTCATATTTCGGCCCGCCCACGGCCCCCAGCAGCACCGCATCGACCTGTTGCGCCCTGGCCATCGTGGCATCCGCCAGCGGTACGCCATGCACGTCATAGGCCGCGCCGCCCACCAGATCCTCGGAAACGCCGAATTTCAGCCCGCGCCGCGCGCCGAACCAGTCGATGATGCGCGTGACCTCGGCCATCACCTCGGGGCCGATGCCGTCGCCGGGCAGGATCAGAAGGGTGTTCGTCATGTGGGCCTGTCCTTGTCCTGAAGGGTCGGGATGCGGCGTAGCCGCTGGCCCTTGCCGGGTCAAGGCAGCCGGAGGTCGACCCAGACCAGCCGGTGACGCGAGGCTGCCGCGACGGTGTCTGCCATCGGCCCTTCGGCGGGCCAGAAAACCCCGGCCCCGGTCACGGTCAGATCGGCCGAGGGCAGCACATAATCCACCCGCAGATTGCCGGGGCCATCGGGCGGGGTATCATCCCAATCGGCGGTATCCAGCGCGGGATCGCCCCGATGGGTCGCGTTGACGCCGCCCTGAACCGCCGCGGCAAGGGCGCTGCCCTCGGACCGGGGCATCGGATCGGTCAGTCGCGGATCGGCAAGGAACGCGCGCATCGCCTCGGACCGGCCATCGCCGTCATGGGGGTCGAGATTGGCATCGCCCAGCACGACGAAGGCCGCATCGGGCGGCGGGGCGCCCGGCAGCGCGCCGTCAAGGTACAGCGTCCACAGCCGCAACTCGTCGCGATTGCGCAGCCCGTTGCGATCCTCGGGGCCGTCAAAGACCGTCGGCGTGGCGTGAAAGGCGAACAGATGCAGCACCGTCCCGCCGACCCGCACCGGCACATCCCAATGGCCAGTGGTCGAAAGCCGCTGCACCGCCTGCGCCTCGGCCGAGGGGAAGGGCTGGCCATCGACCACGGGCAGCGTCGCGCCGGGCAGGTCGCGCCACAACAGGTCCGAGAAATCGCGCACGCGCCCGGTCTCGACCGGATGGCGCGAGAACAGCGCCATGCCGCCCTGGCCGGGGAAATAGCCGAACCCCTGCGCATCGCGCGGCCCGCCCCGCCGCCCGTCGCCATCCAGATCAAGCCCGCTGCGCAGCCCGGTATTGGGCTTCAGCGCGAACAGATGCGGGTAATCGAGATCGCGGGCGCGCAGACGGTCGGCCAGCGCCCGCATCGCCAGAAGGTCCATGTCATAGTCGAAATCGAGCAGAAGCAGGATATCGGGGCGCGTGGCGGCGATCACCTCGACCACCGCGGCAACCTGCGGATCCTTGTCGCCCGCGATATCGGCCAGCAACAGCCCCGGCCCCTTGCGCGCAAGCCCGGCATGATAGGCCGCAACCCGCAGTTCGGCCACCGCCGCGACCCCGGAAGCGAGCCACAGCGCCACGGCCAGCCCGGCCGCCACCCGAAACAGGGCGGCCGGAGCCATGTTCAGATCCAGGGCCGTTCCTGCGCCATCCGCGCCTCGAACCCGGCGATGGCGGGGGCCTTTTCCAGCGTCAGGCCGATATCGTCCAGCCCTTCAAGCAGGCAATGCTTGCGGAACGGATCAACCTCGAACCCGATCTCGACCCCGTCCGACGTGGTGATCGTCTGGTTTTCCAGATCAACCGTCATCCGCGCATTCGCCCCCTTCTCGGCATCCTTCATCAGGATATCGACCTGCTCTTGCGGCAGCACGATCGGCAGGATGCCGTTCTTGAAGCAGTTGTTGAAGAAGATGTCGGCGAAACCGGGCGCCACGATGCAGCGGATGCCGAAATCCCTGATCGCCCAGGGCGCATGTTCGCGCGACGAACCGCAGCCGAAATTGTCGCCCGCAATCAGGATTTCCGCAGTCCGGTAGGCGGGCTGGTTCAACACGAAATCCGCGATCTCGTTGCCCTGTTCGTCATAGCGCATCTCGTCGAAAAGGTTCACGCCGAGGCCGGTGCGCTTGATCGTCTTGAGGAACTGCTTGGGAATGATCATGTCGGTATCGACATTGACCAGCGGCAATGGCGCCGCGACGCCCGTGATGGTCGAGAATTTTTCCATGAGAAACCCCAGGTTCGGCAGGTTCGGATCGGCCCCTTACTGGCCCATCTGCATGGAAAACACCAGAGCGGAACGCAAGGGGGCGGCCCCGAAGGGCCGCCCCGCGCCTGGAACCGTGGATCAGGTCGCCTTGCGGCGGCGCCCCACGGCGGCAAGCCCGCCGATACCGGCCAGCAGCAACCAGCCGGCCGCCGGCAGCGGGATGGGAGCAAGGTTCTTGGTCGAAGTCCATCGCGCCTGCAGCTGCGCACTGTTCGTCTTGTTCTCGGCCGTCCAGAACTCGGAGAGCAGATCATCCCCGACCTTGAAGCCCAGCACGTCGAAGACGAAATCCTCGTCACCGATGGTAAATGCCATGCTGCTTGCGGGGTTTGTCGTGGCCTTCACCTGGTCTGCACAACCATTGATGTTCACGCCGACATTATTCGGCCCGCCATCGGCGCAGGGATTTTCGTTGTTCGTCGTCTCCCAGTGCAGGAAGTCGAAATCCGAGGTGATGTTGGTGAAGGTCGCAATCACGTTGTTCGACTCATCGAGCACATCGAAATCGAAACTCACCCGAAGCGTGGCGCTCTCGAGCGAGGGCGCGAAGACCGGAAAGTTGAAATGCGTGAAGGTGCCGAGCGTGAATGCCGTGTCCTTCGCTGCCGCAAAAGGCACGCCCTGGGCCGCGAACTTGTAGCCGCTTTGCTGGGTGTTGGGCGGAGCCGGGTCGCCCCATTTGATCTCGTCGGTGCCTTGCCCGGTCACGGCGGGAGCGCCGGGATCGGTGACAATCCAGGACCCCGAGATGCCGGTGATGCTGATGGTGGATGCGCTTGCGTCCTGTGCTGCGAAAGCGGCAACGCCTATAACCGCAGCAGCGGCTGCTGCCTTGAATGAATAGCTCATGGTCTCTCCCCCTACACACGCGAGGCCGCCTCTCCAATGACGCGACCCTCGGGCGAGAGGGTAGCAGATTTTCGCCGGTTCCGAACCATTATCGGAAGATCCTGCGCGCAAAGCGCCAAGTCAGGTGAAGCGGCGCAACCCAAGGTTTACGCACCATCGGAGCCAACAATACCGGGATGTAGTCTCGGGGCCGTCAGAACCGCTCATGATGCCGTCCGGTGTCGAATCAGCGCCTGAGCCGCGATCAGCCGAAACGCTATCTGCGCGCTGTCTCAGTGGCCCCTTCGTGGCGCGCGAGGTGCAGACAGACAAGGTCGGGAGGCGACAGGACGCGGGTCTTGACGCGGCGGCATGCGCTGGGGACAGCACGACAGGCGGCACGCCCTGCGCCCGGACAGCCGACCTCCGCCTGGCAACGTCCCGTTCTCGAAGGCCCGAAGATCGAAGCAGACGGCTTCGCGACCGATCGGGAAGATGCCGCTGATGCTCCGGGTCGTCCGGAAGATCACCTGATCGGCGCAGCCACTCCCCTCACCCCAGGACGTCCTGCCCCGCCATCGGCCCGGTTCCCCATCTGGCTCGGAGAGCCCACTTGATCGAAATGGAGACCCGACAGGAGGTTGCGAGGGACGATCAGCGAAGAACGGGCAGCAATCTGCCGACGATCCGCACCGCGAACCTGCCAACCAAACCGGCAGACAGCGGCAGGAACGGTTTTTCGCATGCGCAAAGGCGCCCAGCGTGAAGGCCTGATGCCGCCCGCGTTTGCCCGGCGGCGCTTTGCCCTCGATGCTGTCGCCGCACTGCTCCCCGACCTTGCGGATGGCCCTGCCCCAATGGATCGCGTCGGTATCGAACGCGAAGCCGCGAACGGCCCTGGATCGTATCGACCCAAGGCCCCCGACCTTCTTGGAAGCAGGCACCGTTGCCCGGACGCTCAGGCCTGGGCCATTTCGCACATCAATTCGCGCACATCCGTCAGATGGCCGGTCACCGCCGCCGCAGCGGCCATGACGGGGCTCATCAGGTGGGTGCGGCCGCCGCGGCCCATGCGGCCCTCGAAATTGCGGTTCGAGGTGGCGGCGCAGCGTTCGCCGGGGGCAAGCTGGTCGGGGTTCATGCCCAGGCACATCGAACAGCCCGCAAGCCGCCATTCGAAGCCCGCAGCCTTGAACACCTCGTCCAGCCCTTCTTCCTCGGCCTGCGCACGCACCAGACCCGAACCCGGCACCACCATCCCGCGCACGCCCGGCGCAAGCGTCTTGCCGCGCAGGATGTCGGCCGCGGCGCGCAGATCCTCGATCCGGCCATTGGTGCAGGAGCCGATGAAGACCGCATCCACCTTGATATCGGTCAGCTTCATCCCCGGCGTCAGGCCCATGTAGTCAAGCGACCGGCGCGCGGCCTCGATCTTGCCGCCCTGGAACTCCGAGGGGTCCGGCACCTGGCCGGTGATCGGCAGCACGTCCTCGGGCGAGGTGCCCCAGGTCACGACTGGAGCGATATCCTCGGCGCGGATCGTCACCACCTTGTCCCAATGCGCGTCATCGTCGGAGTAAAGCGTCTTCCACCACGACAGCGCCGCTTCCCATTGCGCGCCCTTGGGCGCATGCGGGCGGCCCATCACATAGGCAAAGGTCTTTTCGTCGGGCGCGATCAGCCCCGCCCGCGCGCCGCCCTCGATCGCCATGTTGCAGACCGTCATCCGGCCTTCCATCGACAGATCGCGGATCGCCTGCCCGCAATACTCGATCACATAGCCCGTGCCGCCCGCCGTGCCGGTCAGGCCGATCACCGCCAGCGTGATGTCCTTGGCCGTGACGCCCGGCAGCAATTTCCCGGTGATCTCGACCTTCATGTTCTTCGATTTCTTCTGGATCAGCGTCTGGGTGGCCAGCACATGCTCGACCTCGCTGGTCCCGATGCCATGCGCCAGCGCGCCAAAGGCGCCATGGGTGGCGGTGTGGCTGTCGCCACAGACCACGGTCATGCCCGGCAGCGTCCAGCCCTGTTCCGGGCCGACGATATGGACGATGCCCTGCCGGATGTCGGTCACGGGGTAGTAGTGGATGCCGAACTCGCGCGCGTTGCGGTCCAGCGCCTCGACCTGGATGCGGCTTTCCTCGGTCATGTTGGCGGTGTTCTCGCGGCCCTCGGTGGTGGGCACGTTATGGTCGGGCACCGCGATGGTCTTGTCGGGCGCATGCACCTTGCGGCCGGTCATGCGCAGCCCCTCGAAGGCCTGCGGGCTGGTCACCTCATGCACGAGATGGCGGTCGATATACAGAAGGCAGGTGCCGTCCTCGGCCTGATCGACCAGGTGGGCATCCCAGATCTTGTCGTAAAGCGTCTTGCCGGTCATGGAACTCTCCGCGGCTATACGTTCGGAATTTGGCGAAACGGAAGATCGGCCCGGCTCAGGGGCGGGCAAGCACCGAATGGGCCGCACCAAAGAACCGCCAGGGCAGGCGCGCGCGGTCGTCCATGTCGAAGATGGGTGTCATGCCCGATCAGATACGCCGATCCGCGCAGCCGATCAAGGCCATGCCCGCCTTGCGCGCGCGTCCCGGCCCGCCCATCTTGACCGAAACCGACGGAGCCCCGCCGATGCGCGCCCTTCTTCTTGCCCTTGCCCTTGCCGCCGCCCCGGCCGCGGCGCTTGCCGATACCTGGCGCGGCTATGCCGAGGTGCCCCACAGCGTCGAGCACCGCGCCGGCGCGGTCGAGATTCGCAGCTACCCGCCCCGCATCGTCGCCGAGGTGACGCTTCGGGGCGAGCGCGATACCGCCGCGCGGCGCGGCTTTGTCGCGCTGTTCGACTACATCACCGGCAGGAACGCCGAAAAGGGCAAGATCGCCATGACCGTTCCCGTCGACCAGAGCCAGACGGACCGCGGCTGGACGCTGCGCTTCTTCATGCCCGAAGGCGCCCCCCTCGACAGCCTGCCCGCCCCCGAAAATACCCATGTGGCGCTGCGCCGCCTGCCCGCCGAACGCATGCTGGTCGGCCGATTCTCCGGCCGCCCCACGCCCGCCCGTCTGGCCGAGGCCGAGGCGGCACTGCGGGCCTATGCGGCGGCGCATGATCTGCCCCTCGCAGGGGCGCCGCGGCTGATGTTCTATGACGGCCCGTTCACGCTGCCCGGCAACCGGCGCAACGAGATCGGCTTCGTGCTGGCCCGCTAGGGGCTGCGACGCGGCGCAATCATTGAGATTCGTCCCGGCCGATGCTACATTCGGCTTCACACCCAGCGCCGGGGCCATGACGGCGCGCAACGCAGGAGGACGATGACCTGTCCCACCATATCGAGGCGGCCCGCGAGGCGGCCGCACCCAGTCCAGCCATGACCGGCCGGATTGCAGATGTGTCCAGCGAAGAACTGCTGGACCATATCCTAGCCTCCGTTTCCGACGACAAGGCCGAAGACGTGATCACCATCGACCTGCGCGGCAAGTCGAGCATCGCCGATTACATGGTGATCTGCTCGGGCCGTTCCACCCGCCAGGTCGCCGCGATCTCGGAAAAGCTCAAGGACCGGCTGAAGCAGGAGCTGGGCCGCGGCGCCAAGGTCGAGGGCAAGGACCAGGGCGACTGGGTTCTGATCGACACCGGCGACGTGATCGTTCATGTCTTCCGCCCCGAAGTGCGCGAGTTCTACCAGCTCGAAAAGATGTGGCTGCCCGCCGGCACACCCGCCACACGGGCCTGAATGCGCATCCATCTCTGCGCGGTGGGTCGGCTGCGCTCCGGCCCCGAACGTATGCTGGTCGATGATTACGCGGCGCGGTTCGACCGGACCGGCCGCGCGCTGGGCCTCGGCCCGCTGAGCATCACCGAAATCGAGGATCGCAAGGGCGGCGGCCCCGCCGCCGAGGCGGCGCTGCTGGCGCGCGCGCTGCCCGAGGGCGCGGCACTCTGCGCGCTCGACGAACGCGGCCAGTTGCTGTCCTCCCCCGACCTTGCCGCGCTGCTGGCGCGCTGGCGCGATGCGGGCCGCCCGGCCGCCGCCTTCGTGATCGGCGGTGCCGACGGGCTCGACCCCGCCCTGCGCGCCCGGGCCGACACCACGCTGTCCTTCGGGCCGATGGTCTGGCCACACATGCTGGCCCGCGCGATGCTGACCGAACAGCTTTACCGCGCCGCCCAGATCCTGGCCGGCACCCCCTATCACCGCGTCTGAGCTTCTTCTGGCCACAAATATCCCCCGCGGAGCGGCGCCCGGCACGGGCGCTCCCGAAGGGACATGCCCGGCTGCGGTTGTCCTTGCCGTTCGCCGCGCCTAGAAGGGGCGCGAACCGTGAAAGGCCCCTGTCCATGACCGTGCCGAAACCCGTGATCCTGTGCATCCTCGATGGCTGGGGCATCGGCCCCACCCCTCGGGACAACGCCCCCGAACTGGCCGCCACGCCCGCCTTCGACCGGCTGATGGCGACCTGCCCGCATGCCCGGCTGACCACGCATGGCCCCGATGCCGGGCTGCCCTCGGGGCAGATGGGCAATTCCGAGGTGGGGCACACCAATATCGGCGCAGGGCGCGTGGTGGCGATGGATCTGGGCCAGATCGACCTTGCCATCGAGGATGGTAGCTTCTTCCGGAACCCCGCGCTGCGCGACTTCATCGACCGTGTCGGCGCGGCGGGCGGCACCGCGCATCTGGTGGGGCTGGTGTCCGATGGCGGCGTGCATGGCCATATCCGCCACATCCTTGCCGCCGCCCAAGCGATCACCGCGGCGGGCGTGCCGGTTGCGATCCATGCGCTGACCGACGGGCGCGACGTCGCCCCGAAATCCGCCGACCGCTTCATCGCCGAACTGGTCGCGGGCCTGCCCGAGGGCGCCCGGGTCGCCAGCGTGATCGGGCGCTACTACGCGATGGACCGCGACAATCGCTGGGAACGGGTGCAACTTGCCTATAATGCCATGGTCAACGGGGTGGGCGAGGCTGCGGACACCCCCGAGGCCGCGGTGGCCGCCGCCTATCAGCGCGGCGAGACCGACGAGTTCATCGAGCCCACGGTGATCGGCGATCCGCCGCAGATGAAGGATGGCGACGGGCTTTTCTGCCTGAATTTCCGCGCCGACCGCGCCCGCGAGATCCTGCGCGCCTTCGCCGATCCGGGCTTTGACGCCTTCGAGACCGGACGCCGCCCGCAGTTTTCAGCGATCCTCGGGATGGTCGAATATTCCGACGCGCATAACGCCTGGATGAGCACGGTCTTCCCCGCCCGTGAAATCGTCAACACGCTGGGCGCCTGGGTCGCGCGGCACGGTCTGCGCCAGTTCCGGCTGGCCGAGACCGAGAAATACCCCCATGTCACCTTCTTCCTGAATGGCGGCAAGGAAGAGCCCGAGCCCGGCGAGGATCGCGTCATGCCGCCCTCGCCCAAGGTCGCCACCTATGACCTGGCCCCCGAGATGAGCGCCGAGGCCGTCACCGATGCGCTGGTCGCGGCAATCGGCAAGGGCTACGATCTGATCGTGGTGAACTACGCGAATCCCGACATGGTGGGCCATACCGGCATTCTCGACGCTGCGATCCGGGCCTGCGAGGCGGTCGACCGCGGCCTTGGCCGGGCGATCGAGGCGCTGGACCGGGCAGGCGGGGCGATGATCGTGACCGCCGATCACGGCAATTGCGAGATGATGCGCGATCCCGAAACCGGCGGGCCGCATACCGCGCATACGCTGAACCCGGTGCCGGTGATCCTTGTGGGCGGGCCTGCGGGCGCGCGGCTGCGCGACGGGCGGCTGGCCGATCTGGCGCCCACGGTGCTGGACCTGATGGGCCTGCCCAAACCGCCCGAGATGACCGGCTCCAGCCTGATCGAGACGTGAGACGCGCGCGCCCCCTTCTTCTGATCCTTGCGCTGGCGGGCGCCGCGCCTGCCGCCGCCCAGAGCGACCCCGCCGAAACCGCGCGCGCCGCCGCCGAGGCGCTGCGCGCGGCCGGCCGGTCGCTTCAGGAGGCCGAGGGTGCGCGCGACCGGGTGGCGGCGCTCAGCGAGACGATCCGCGCCTATGAGGACGGGCTGGCCGCGCTGCGCGAGGGGATGCGCCGCGCGGCGATCCGTGAACAGGCGATCGCGCTGGTGCTCGATGCCCGCCGGGCCGAGATCGCGCAGCTTCTGGGCACGCTCTCGGCGATGCCGCACAGCCCCGAGACGCTCTTGCTGCATCCTGCCGGGCCGCTTGGCACCGCGCGCGCAGGCATGATGCTGGGCGAGGTGACGCCGGTGCTGAAGGCCGAGGCGGACGCCCTGCGCACGAGGCTTGAGGAAATCGCGCTGATGCGCGCGCTACAGGAAGGGGCCGCGCAATCGCTGGCCGAGGGTCTGGCCGGAGCGCAGCGGGCGCGCACGGAACTCAGCCAGGCGATGTCCGAACGCCGCGACCTGCCGCGCCGCTTCGCCGCCGATCCCGACCGGCTGCGCGATCTGGTCGAGGCCAGCGACACGCTGGACGGCTTTGCCGCGGGGCTGGCCGAGGCGGAAGGACCGACCGCACCCCAACCCCAAGACAGCCTGCCCGAGGATTTCGCGGCCCTGCGCGGGCGGCTGGCGCTGCCGGTCGAGGCGACGATCCTGCGCCGCTTCGACGAGGCCGACGCGGCCGGCGTCTCGCGTCCCGGCCTTGTGCTGGCGACCCGCCCGCTCGCCCTTGTCACCACGCCGGTTCCGGCCACGATCCGCTATCGCGGCCCTCTGCTCGACTACGGAAACGTGATCGTGCTGGAACCCGCCGAGGGCTATCTGATGGTTCTGGCGGGGCTGGCCGAGATCTACGGGGCCGAGGGCGAGGTGCTGCCTGCGGGCCGCCCGGTGGGGTTGATGGGCGGCGCCGACCCGCGGGTGGCGGCGTTTCTGGATGGCGCCTCAAATCGTGATGGCGATTTGCGCACGGAAACGCTTTATATGGAAGTCAGACAGGGCGGTCGCCCGGTGGACCCGGAACCGTGGTTCACGCAGGACAAGGATTGAGGACGTCATGAAGAAATTCGCCTTGGCCGCGCTGGGCGGCACCATCGCCGGTGCGGTTCTGGCTACCCAGGTGGCCGGTCCGCTGCTTGCGCAGGAGGCCGCGCGCAAGACCTCGGTCTACGAACAGCTCGACCTGTTCGGCGATGTGTTCGAGCGTATCCGCGCGCAATATGTCGAGCAGGTGGACGAGCGCAAGCTGATCGAGGCCGCGATCAACGGCATGCTGACCTCGCTCGACCCGCATTCGGGCTACCTGCCGCCCAAGGATTTCGACGACATGCAGGTGCAGACCCGGGGCGAGTTCGGGGGGCTGGGCATCGAGGTCACGCAGGAGGACGGTTTCGTCAAGGTCGTCTCGCCGATCGACGGCACGCCCGCCGACGAGGCCGGGATCGAGGCGGGCGATTTCATCACCCATGTCAACAACGAAAGCGTGCTGGGCCTGACGCTGGATCAGGCGGTCGAGATGATGCGCGGCCCCGTCGGCAGCGAGATCGTCATCACCGTTGTCCGCCCGGGAAGCGAGCCCTTCGACGTCACCATCATCCGCGACACGATCAAGCTGACGGCCGTGCGCTCGCGCATCCAGGGCGATACGGTGGTGCTGCGCGTGACCACCTTCAACGACCAGACCTATACCAATCTCGAAGCCGAGTGGAAGAAATCGGTCGAGGAGTTGGGCGGCATCGAGAATGTCAACGGCGTCGTGCTGGACCTTCGCAACAATCCCGGCGGGCTGCTGCCGCAGGCGATCATGGTCTCGGACGCCTTCCTCGACGCGGGCGAGATCGTCTCGACCCGTGGCCGCAACCCGCAGGACAGCGACCGGTTCAACGCCACCAAGGGCGACATCACCGACGGCAAGCCGATCGTGGTGCTGATCAATGGCGGCTCGGCCTCGGCCTCGGAAATCGTGGCGGGCGCGCTCAAGGACCATCGCCGCGCCATCGTTGTCGGCACCAAGAGCTTCGGCAAGGGGTCTGTCCAGACGGTGATGCCGCTCAAGGGCAACGGCGCGATGCGGCTGACGACATCGCGTTACTACACACCTTCGGGCCGGTCGATCCAGACGCTCGGCGTGGCGCCCGACATCGTCGTGGCCCAACCCCCGCGCCGCCCCGCCGCCACCGAGGAGGAGCAATCGGCCGCGGCCCGCAGCCGGTCCGAGGCCGATCTGCGCGGGGCACTCGGCAATGACAGCATGACCGAGGACGAGCGCCGCCAGGCCGACGAGGAACTGAAAAAGGCCGAGGAAGCCGCCAAGCTGCGCGAGGAGGATTACCAGCTCGCCTACGCGATCGACATCCTCAAGGGCCTTTCGGCGCTGGGCCCGAACGACTAGCCCCCAACGATCAGGACGGACCGGGTCGGCCATCGCGCCGGCCCTTTCAACAACAAGAGACCGCCCATGCTGAGCCCCGAACAGATCGAGAGCCTGCCCTATCGCCCCTGCGTCGGCGTCATGCTGGTGAATTCCGAGGGCCGCGTCTTTGTCGGCCAGCGCAAGGACTGGCCCGAACCCGCATGGCAGATGCCCCAGGGCGGCATCGACGCGGGCGAGGATCCGCAGGCGGCCGCGCTGCGCGAATTGTTCGAGGAAACCGGCGTGACCCCCGATCTGGTCGAGGTGATCGGCCACACCGCCGACTGGGTGCAGTACGACCTGCCGCCCGAGTTGATGGGCAGGATCTGGAAGGGGCGCTATCGCGGCCAGACGCAGTTGTGGTTCCTGATGCGCTTTCTCGGCACGGATGACCAGATCGACATCGCGACCGAGCACCCCGAGTTCTCGGAATGGGCCTGGCTCGACCCCGCCCAACTGGCGGCCAGCATCGTACCCTTCAAGCGCGCGGTCTACGAACGCGTCGTGACCGAACTGGCCGCCCGGATCGCCTGAACCCGGGGCTTGTCCCATCGGCCGAGATCGCGCAACGATCAGGTGGGGGAGGAACCATGGCCGACAAGATCGACACCCGCGCGGTCGGGCTTGACGTGGGCGTGGCCTTCATCCGCTGGCTGACCGGGGCCGAGAACCTGCATTACGGGCTCTGGACCGGGCTTGACGTAACGGCGGCCAATCTGGGCCAGGCGCAGGCGGCCTATACCGAGCGGCTGTTCGCGCATCTGCCCGCGGGGCGGCTGCGGATCCTCGATATAGGCGGCGGGGCGGGTGAAACGGCCGCGAAACTGATCGCGCTGGGCCATGAGGTCGAGATCGTGGTGCCCAGCACCTTTCTCGCCAGCCGCTGTCGCGCCAACGCGCCTACGGCGCAGGTACACGAGATGCGGTTTCAGGATTTCGTCTCTGCCCCGCACTTCGATCTGTGCCTGTTCTCGGAAAGCTTCCAGTACATCCCCTGCGCGCTGGCGCTGGACAAGGCGGCCGGGCTGCTGGTGCCGGGGGGCGAGATCCTGATCGCGGATTGCTTCCGTTCGGACGGTTTCCGGGGCGGCGGCCGGATCCGCGCCGCGGGCGGCGGGCACCGGCTGGCCCTGATGCGCACGGAACTGGCGGCGCGCGGCCTTGCACCGCTGGCCGAGGAGGACATCACCGAAGCCGTCGCCCCCTCGATCGAGCTGGAACAGGCGCTGTTCAACGTGTTCGGCCATACGCTTGCGCGGATCGACGCCGAACTGGCCGCCAGACGCCCGCGCGGGCGTTGGCTTCTGCACCGCGCGCTGTCTCTGGTCCTGAGCGCGCGCCGCCGCGAACGGCTGGCCGCCCGTCTGATGGGGCACGACCGCACGGCCCAAGCGTTCTGCCGCGACAACCGCTACATGATCTTCCGGCTGCGTCCGGGCGGCTGAGGGTCAGTCGTCCTCGTCATCATCGTCGAAGAACGGCTCCATCTGTGCCACGATCACCGCATTCTCGGCCAGCGCCCGGTCCATCAGAGCCGTTTCCTCGGCCCCGATCTCGTGGCCCTGCGCGCGGCGTTCCTCGGCCGTGCCATAGCCAGTGACATCCAGCGGCGCGAGCCCGGCCTGTTTCAGCACCGCCACCGTCTCGCGCACCGCCTCGGCCTCGTCCACGCCCGAGGCATAGCACATCAACCCCGCCCCGGTCGCACCCTTGGGCAACCCGTCGTCAGGCTTGCGCCCCACCTCGACAAGCAGGGTAAAGACCTGCTGGGGGCGTTTCGGCGTTTCGGTCATCCGCGAACCTCTTGACCAATCGCCCCTTGGGGCGCGTTGCGCATGCGTCCTGCCATCCTGTCCGGCAACAGGCGCCCTTGCGGTTCCTCTACCGGATTGGCCGCCCCGGCGCATCGGCAAAGTCGCGCGAAATGCGGCCGGTCCGCGCCTTGCTAGGCGTCGCCTCGGCCCCGGCGCCCCGACTGGTCCATCGCCCTTGCCGCGCGCAGAACCGCCTCGTGCTGCACAAGTGCTGCCGGTCCCGGCCCGATCCGGCGGCGCCAGTTGGGGTGGCTGTCCACCGTGCCGGGCAGGTTCGCCTGCTCTGTCGCACCAAGCATGTCCTCGATCTGAAGCGCGACCAGACGGGCGGGCGTGGCGCCAAGATAGCGGTTCAGCGCGTCGACATCCGCCCCACCGGCGCGGCGGGCAAGATCGGCGGCCGCGTCCTGCCGGTGACGGTGCATGTCCGCAACCCGCTCGGCCGCGACATGGCCAAGGCGGGCGTGCCAGCCGATATCGGCGCCCTGCCGCCAACCCTCGAACGGGGGCAGGTCATGGGTGCCGAAGCTCGCCAGCACCGCCTCGGGCCAGTTCTCGGGATGCGGGTCGAACATCGCAAGGCGGCAGCCCAGGATGCCCGACGCGGCCAGATCGGCCTGCAACCCCTCGGGTATCACGCCCAGATCCTCGCCCACGATCACCGCGCCCGCCCGCGCCGCCTCGATGCGCGCGACGGCCAGCAGGGCGGGTTTGGGCATGGCGACATAGGCACCGGGGCCGTCGGCGGGCACCCAGAAGGCGCGCTCGAAGCCCAGGATATGGTCGATCCGCAAGAGCCCGGCATGGCGCAACTGCGCGCGCAGGATTTCGGCAAGCGGGCGGAAACCGCGGGCGGCCAGCGCCTGCGGGATCATCGGCGCCAGCGACCAGTTCTGGCCCTGCGGCGCAAAGGGATCGGGCGGTGCGCCCAGCGTGGCGCCGCGGGCGAACAGCCCCGGATCGGCCCATGTCTCGGCCCCCGCCGGATGCGTGCCGACCGCGAGGTCTAGGTAGAGCCCGTGCGCCATGCCCGCATCCCGGCCCGCTGCGCGGATATCGGCAAGCTGGCCTTCGGCGCGGAATTGCAGCCAGGCGTGAAAGGCAATGGCGTCCGGATTGTCGGCGGCAAAGGTGCGGACCTCCGGCGTATCGGGCGCGCGATATGCTTCGGGCCAGTCGGACCAGTAGGGGCCGAAGCGGTCCGACAGCGCCTGATGCAGGGCGAACCTATCGAGATCCGCCCCCTCGGCCGCGCGAAACCCGGCCAGTGTCGCCCTTTCGCCGGGGCCGATCGCGGCAAAGGCGGCGCGCAGGCAGGTCAGCCTTGCGGCAATGGCGGGCGCGTAATCGACCAGCTTGCCCGACGGGGTCGCAGCCTCGCCCGGACAGGCCAGATGCGCGGCGCTGAACCGCCGTCGGCTGGAGGGCGAATAGGGGCTGATCGCCTGCAGATCGCCCGGAAAGCCCGCATGGATCGGGTTGATGCCCACGAAACCCGCGCCCAGCGCCCCGATCCCGGCAACGACCGCGCAAAGATCGGCGTAATCCCCCAGCCCGCCGGTCTCCGCATCCCGCAGGCCATAAAGCGGCACCGTCACCCCCCAGCCACGCGGCGGCAGCGGCAGGCGGGGCGGCGCGGATAACAGCGTCATGCGCTGGCCCGCGATGGTCAGATCATGCAGGCCTAGCGGCAGGGGCGGAAGCGTGAGGGTATCTTCGGCCCGGCCCGCGTGGCAGGTGCCGTCCTCAAGCGTCAGGTGCCACTCTCCGGCATGGCGCGGGTGCAGGACCGGCGCGATCCCGGCCTCGACCACGATCCAGTCGGGCAGCGGCCGGGCAGCCTCGGCGGCTTGCAGCGCGGCAAGCGTTTGGGCGGCCTCGGCCTCGGTGATGGCGGGCAGCCCCATCGCCGCCAGCAGCGCCTGCGCGGTCGCGGAACCGGTTTCGTGGGTCGCGCCGGTCAGATCGACATAGCGCGGCAGGATGCCCGCCCGCGCCGCAAGCGCCGCCAAGGCGGGGCTCAAGACGCGGGCTCCAGCACCAGCACTGCGACGGCCTCGGCGGGCATTGCCAGCGCCCCCGTGACCGGCGCAGGCACCAGATCGGGGCGGGATGTGTCCAGATGCAGGCTCCAGCGCTGGCCGCGCGGCGCCTCGGGCACCGTCACCGCGACCGCGCCGCCTGCGTTCAGCACGGCAAAGATCGCGTGTTCCTGCGCGGCATATTCCGGCGTTCCGGCGGCGGTGCGCAGTTCGACCGCGATCAGCCGCAGGTCCGGATCCTCCCAATCCGCGCGGGTCATCGGCGCGCCATCGGCGCGGCGCCAGAACAGATCCTCGATCCCGTCGATGGCGCGTTCGCGGGAATGCAGGAACAGCTTCTGGCGCAGGATCGGATGCGTCTTGCGAAAGGCGATCATCCGCGCGGTAAAGCGCAGGAAGGCGTCATCGGCGCCATGCCAGTCGAGCCATGAAATCGCATTGTCCTGGCAATAGGCATTGTTGTTGCCCTGCTGGGTGTGGCCCAGCTCGTCGCCCGCCAGGATCATCGGCGTGCCCTGCGCCAGCAGAAGCGTCGCCATCATGTTGCGCCGCCGCTGCGCCCGGGCGGCAAGGATCGACGGATCGTCGCTCGGCCCCTCGATGCCGAAATTGTCCGAGTAGTTCGCCGAATGCCCGTCGCGCCCCTCCTCGCCATTGGCAAGGTTGTGGCGGGTGGCGTAGCTGACCACATCGGCCAGCGTGAACCCGTCATGCGCCGCGATGAAATTGACCGAGGATGTCGCGGGCCGCCCGGAATGGTCGAATTGCGCGGCCGAGCCGGTCAGCCGCCCGGCCAGATCCGGCGCCCGCCCCGGATCGCGCCGCCAGAAGCTGCGCACCGCATCGCGAAACCCGTCATTCCATTCCAGAAACGGCGCCGGAAAGCCGCCCAGCCGGTAGCCGCCCGGGCCGATATCCCAGGGCTCGGCGATCAGCTTGACGCGGGCCAGAACCGGATCCTGCCGGATCGCCTGAAAGATCGCCGCGCGCGCCTCGAACCCGCCCGGCCCCCGGCCCAGCGCCGCCGCCAGATCGAAGCGGAAGCCGTCGACATGCATCACCTCGACCCAGTAGCGCAGGCTGTCCATCACCATCCGCAGAACCATAGGATGGTCGATGTTCAGCGTGTTGCCGCAGCCCGTGTCGTCGATGTAACGACGCCGATCCTCGGCCAGACGGTAATAGCTGGCATTGTCGATACCGCGAAAGGCAAGGGTCGGGCCAAGCTCGTTGCCCTCGCAGGTATGGTTGTAGACCACATCCAGGATCACCTCGATCCCGGCGGCATGCAGACGGGCGACCATGCGCTGGAACTCGGCGATGTCGCCGTTTTCCATATAGCGCGGCTCGGGCGCGAAATAGCCCAACGTCTGGTAGCCCCAATAGTTCCGCAGTCCCTTTTCGACCAGAAAACGGTCGTTCAGAAAGGCATGCACCGGCAAAAGCTCGATCGCCGTGATCCCGAGCCGCGCGTAATGGTCCAGCATCTGGTCCGAGGCCAGCGCGCGGAACTTGCCCGGCGCATGCACGCGGGGGTGGCGCATGGTCAGGCCGCGGACATGCGCCTCGTAGATCACGGTTTCGGTCAGCGGCGTGCGGGGCGGGGCATCCGCGCCCCAATCGAAGCTGCCGGCCACAACGATGGAACGCGGCGCAAAGGGGGCGCTGTCGCGCTTGTCAAAGCTCAGATCGGCCCGCGGGGCGCCAAGCTCGTAGCCCATCAGCGCGTCGTTCCAGATCGGATGGCCCGAAAGCCGCCGCGCATAGGGGTCGATCAGCAGCTTGTAGGGGTTGAAGCGATGCCCCTGATCGGGGCGATAGGGGCCGTGGACGCGATAGCCGTAATGCTGGCCCGGCATCAGCCCGGCGATATGGCCGTGCCAGACGTGATGGGTACATTCGGGCAGGTCGATATTGGCGATCTCGTGGCGGCCGGTCGCGTCGAACAGGCATAGCGTGACGCGGCTGGCATGTTCCGAGAACAGCGCGAAATTGACGCCCTCGCCATCGAAATGGGCGCCAAGCGGGTCCGGGCGGCCGGCGGTGATCGTCGTGGGCAGGTTCATCGGGGGCGCGCGATCTCCCGGTAAAGCGCGGCATAGGCGGCGGCCGACACCCCCCAGCCGACCGGCGCCCGCATGCCGTTGCGCTGGATCTTCTGAAAGGTCGGCGCGTCGGCGTACAGGTCGCACAGCCGGTCCAGCGCAGTGGCCAGCGCCTCGGCGGTGACGGGGGCGAACTGCACGCCCGTCGCCACGCCCGCCGCCAGCGCCGCGGGATTTGCGTCGATCACCGTATCGGCCAGCCCCCCGGTGCGCGCCACCACCGGCACGGTGCCATAGCGCAGGCCGTAAAGCTGCGTCAGCCCGCAGGGTTCAAAGCGCGAGGGCACAAGGATCGCGTCGCCCCCCGCGATCATCCGGTGCGACAGCGCCTCGTCATAGCCGATGCGTACGGCGACACCCGGATAATCCTCGGCTGCTCTGCGCCAGGCGGCTTCGAGCCCCGGATCGCCCGAGCCCAGCATCGCCAGCCGCCCGCCCCGCGCCACTAGACGCGGCAGCACGTCAAGCAGCAGGTCCAGCCCCTTTTGCGCGCTCAGGCGCGAGACCACGACGCAAAGCGGGCCATCGCCCTCGGGCAGGCCCATCTCCTCGGCCAGCGCGGCGGATACCTTCGCCTTGCCCCGCGGGGCCTTGTAGGGCGCGATATGGGGGTCGGTGGCGGGGTTCCACATGGCCTCGTCGATGCCGTTCAGGATGCCCGAGACATCCGCCCCACGCGCCCGGATCACGCCGTCAAGCCCGGCCCCGAACTCGGGACTGGCCAGTTCGCGCGCATAGGTGGGGCTGACGGTCGTGACCTTCCAGCCATAGACCAGCCCCGCCTTCAGCGCCGAGATCTGGCCGTAGAATTCCATCCCCTCGGGCTGAAACGCCCAGCCGGGCAGGGCAAGCGCGGCCAGCCGGTCAGGCGCGGTCAGCCCGCGAAAGGCCATGTTGTGCACGGTCATCACGCTGGGCAGATCGACGCCGCGCGCCTTGAGATAAAGCGGCGCCAGCCCCGCCTGCCAGTCGTGGCAATGCACCAGATCGGGCCGCCAGTCGCCCGCCCCCTCGGCCCCGATCTGCGCCGCCATCCAGGACAGCGCGGCAAAGCGCGCGTCATTGTCGGGCCAGTCCTGCCCGGCCTCGTCCAGATAGGGGCCGCCGGGGCGGTCATAAAGATGCGGGGCATCCAGCACCAGAAGCGACACCCCCCCCGCCGTCCCGCGCAACAGCCGCGCCGACCCGCCGAAAAACCCGTCGTCCTGCCAGAGCGTTTCGGCTGCGGGCAGCGCGGCCAGCACGGGCCGGTAGCCGGGCAGCAGCACCCGCATATCGACCCCCTCGGCCGCCAGCGCCGCGGGCAGCGCGCCCACCACATCGGCCAGCCCCCCGGTCTTGACCAGCGGCACGCATTCCGAGGCGACGGACAGAACCCGCATCATGCCGCCGCCGCCCGCCGGTTCAACATCGACTGGGTGATCAGCGTGATGCCGCTTTCGCTGACGCGGAACCATTTCGCATCCTCCTCGGGGTCTTCGCCGACGATCAGCCCGTTCGGGATCACCACGCCGCGGTCGATCACCACATTCTTCAGCCGGGCATGGCGGCCGACGGTGACATAGGGCAGCACCACCGCATGATCGAGCACCGAAAACGAGTTCGTATGAACCATGGTGAACAGAAGCGAATTGCGCACCTCGGTCCCCGAGATGATGCAGCCCCCCGAGACCATGGATGATACCGCCGTACCGCGCCGGTCTTCCTCGTCATGGACGAATTTCGCGGGCGGCACGCTTTCGGAATAGGTCCAGATCGGCCAGTTGCGGTCCCACAGGTTCAGTTCCGGGGTGAAATCGGTCAGGTCGATATTGGCCTTCCAGAACGCATCCACCGTGCCCACGTCGCGCCAATAGGCATTGGATTCGGGCTGGTCGCGCACGCAAGATTCCGCGAAGCGATGCGCCATCGCCTTGCCGTTGCGGACGATCTGCGGGATCAGATCCTTGCCGAAATCATGGCTCGAATTCGGATCCGCAGCGTCGCGCATCAGCAGGTCGCGCAGGAATTTCCAGTCGAAGACATAGATCCCCATCGAGGCAAGGCAGGTCGTCGGATCGCCCGGCAGCGTGGGCGGGTTGGCAGCCTTTTCGACAAAGGCGGTGATCCGGTCGGTTGCATCCACCTGCATCACGCCAAAGGCGCTGGCCTCGGTTTTCGGCACGGTCAGGCAGCCCACGGTCACATCCGCCCCGCTGGCGACATGCTGGCGCAGCATGATCTCGTAATCCATCTTGTAGATGTGATCGCCCGCAAGGATCAGAACGTAATCAACGCCATAGCTGTCCACGATGTCGATGTTCTGGGTCACGGCATCGGCGGTGCCCAGATACCAGGTATGTTCGTCGACCCGCTGGCTGGCGGGCAGGATGTCGAGATATTCGTTCCGCTCGGCCCGGAAAAAGTTCCAGCCGCGCTGGCAATGGCGGATCAGGGAATGGGCCTTGTATTGCGTGGCCACGGCCATCTTGCGGATGCCGGAATTCAGCGCGTTGGACAGCGCAAAGTCGATGATGCGCGTCTTGCCTCCGAAATAGACGGCCGGTTTCGCGCGGTTGTCGGTCAGTTCCATCAACCGGCTGCCGCGCCCGCCCGCCAGAACAAAGGCCATGGTCCGGCTGGACAATCGGCTGTAGCGCATCTCCATCGTCAAATCCCCCCTCGTCAATCACACCCCGTCCAGCATCAGGTAGAGCACGGAAAGCGGGGGCAGCGTCAATTCCGCCGAGGCGGGCAGCCCGTGATGCGGCCGGTCAAGCGCCAGAACACCGCCCAGATTGCCGCGATTGCCTCCGCCATAGGCAGATGCATCGGTATTCAGCACCTCACGCCACTGCCCCGCCTGCGGCAGCCCCAGCCGCACCCCCGTCCGCTCGACCGGCGTAAGGTTGCAGATAACCGCCACGGGCGGATCGCCGGGGGCGCCAAGGCGCAGCCAGGCATAGACCGAGATCTCGGCCGCATTCGCCTCGATCCAGCGGAACCCCTCGGCCTCGCAATCCCTGACGTGCAGCGCAGGCGTGGCGCGGTAAAGCGCGTTCAGGTCGCGCACCAGCCGTTGCACGCCCGCATGCCATTCTGCTCCCAGAACGCCCCAATCCAGTTGCCCGGCATGGTTCCATTCGGCCCGCTGGGCGAATTCCTGGCCCATGAACAGCAGCTTCTTGCCCGGATGCCCCCACATGAAACCGTAATAAGCGCGCAGGTTGGCGAATTTCTCCCAATCGGTGCCGGGCATCTTCGACAGCATGCTGCCCTTGCCATGCACCACCTCGTCATGGCTGATCGGCAGCACGAAATTTTCGGAGAACGCGTAAAGCAGGCCGAATGTCAGCTGGTGATGGTGGTATTTCCGATGCACCGGCGCGCGCCCGAAATAATCGAGCGTGTCGTTCATCCAGCCCATGTTCCACTTGTAGCCGAAGCCCAGCCCCCCCGCATCCACCGGCTGCGACACCCCGGGAAAGGAGGTGCTTTCCTCGGCCACGGTCAGGATGCCCGGCACCTCGCCATAGGCGAGGCTGTTCATCCGTTGCAGCATGGCGATGGCTTCCAGGTTCTCGCGCCCGCCATGGATGTTCGGGATCCATTCGCCGTCCTTGCGGGAATAATCGCGATACAGCATCGAGGCCACGGCATCCACGCGCAGCCCGTCGACATGGAATTCCTCGAGCCAGTAAAGCGCGTTCGAGAACAGGAAATTGGCGACCTCGCTGCGGCCGAAATTGTAGATCAGCGTCTGCCAGTCGTGGTGGAATCCCTCGCGCGGGTCGGCATGTTCGTAAAGCGCGGTGCCGTCGAACCGGCCCAGCCCATGCGCATCGGTCGGGAAATGCGCTGGCACCCAGTCAAGGATGACGCCCAGCCCCTTGCGATGCGCCGCGTCGATCAGGTCGCGGAACTCATGCGGGGGGCCGTGGCGGATGGTGGGGGCGAACAGCCCGACCGGCTGATAGCCCCAGGAGCCATCAAACGGATGTTCGGACAGCGGCAGGAATTCCAGATGGGTAAAGCCCATGTCATGGGCGTAATCCACCAGTTCCGCGGCCGCCTCGCGATAGGAAAGCGGGCGGTTGCCCTCGTCGATCCGGCGCCGCCACGAGCCCAGATGCACCTCGTAGATCGAGATGGGGGCGTTGCGGGCATTATGCCCGGCGCGGGTCTCGATCCAGGCATCGTCCTTCCAGCCATAGCCCGAGATGTCGCGCACGGTGCTGGCGGTGCTGGGCGGATGTTCTGCCCCAAAGCCCAGCGGATCGGCCTTGAGCGGCAGAACCTGCCCTTCGGCGCCCAGGATCTCGTATTTGTAGACCTCGCCCTCGCCGATGCCGGGCAGAAAGATTTCCCATACCCCGGTCGCACCGCGCCGCCGCATCGGATGGCACCGCCCGTCCCAGCCGTTGAACGGCCCCACCACCGACACACGGCGCGCGTTCGGCGCCCAGACCGCGAAATGCGTGCCCTCTGCGCCCTCATGCGTGCGGACATGGGCGCCCAGGACCTGCCAGAGCCGTTGATGCGTGCCCTCTCCCAGCAGATATTCGTCGATCTCGCCGATCACAGGGCCAAAGCGATAGGGATCGTCATACTCCCAGGATTGCCCCGCCCCGTCGCTTGCCCGCAGCCGATAGGGCGCATCGCCCGGCAGGTGCCCGGTGAACAGGTCGGGCGCGTCGGGGTGGCGCGTCAGGGGGTGGCTGGCTGCACCTGAAACGGCCTCCAGCGTCGCAATGCCGGGATGGAACGCCGCCACGCGACGCCCATGCCGTCCCAGCACGGAAAACGGATCGTCATGCGTACCGGCCTGCACCCGCCGCGCATCCTCGGGCGGCGGAAATGGCGTGGGGGCGGGCGTCGGGGCTGGGCTCATGCGCGCAGCCTAAGCCGCGCGTGGCGACATGCAAGCCATGTCCTCACGCCGGGTCAAGCGACGACGCCCCCCAGATATCCGCCATGTAGCCCCGGATCGTCCGGTCGGACGAGAACCATCCTGTGCGCGCGGTGTTGCGCGCGGCCATGGGCCACCAGACCGCAGGCTCGGCAAAGGCAGCATCGACGCGGCGCTGGGCGTCCCAATAGGCGGTGAAATCCGAGCAGACGAGGAAGTAGTCATGCCCGGTCAGGTTGCCCACGAAGCCGCGATAGCAGTGCCGGTCGCGCGGCGAGAACACGCCCTGCGACACCGCCTTGAGCGCGCCGCCCAGCCGCTTGTCGGCCGCGATCGCCTGCCGGGCATGATCGGGCACGGCGCGGCGGGCAACGACCTCGTCGGTGGTCATGCCGAACAGGAAGAAATTCTTCTCGCCCACCCGGTCGCGGATTTCCACGTTCGCACCGTCCAGCGTGCCGATGGTCGGCGCCCCGTTCAGCGCGAATTTCATGTTGCCGGTGCCCGACGCCTCCTTGCCCGCGGTCGAGATCTGTTCGGACAGGTCCGAGGCCGGGATCAGCCGCTCGGCAAGGCTGACATTGTAGTTCGGCAGGAACACGACCTTGAGGAAGCGGTTCGTCTCGAGGTCGGCATTGACCACTGCGGCAACATCGTTGATCAGCCGGATGATCTCCTTGGCAAAGACATAGCCGGGCGCGGCCTTGCCGGCAAAGATCTTGACCCGCGGCACCCAGGGCGCGTTCGGGTTTGCCTTGATCTCCTGCCAGAGCGCGATGGTTTCCAGGATGTTCAGATGCTGGCGCTTGTATTCGTGGATGCGCTTGATCTGCACATCGAACAGCGCCTCGGGGTCGATCTGCACACCGTGCTCGGCCGCAAGCCAGCCCGCCAGATCGGCCTTGTTCGCCCGCTTGGCCCCGGCATAGGCGTCAAGGAAGGCCGCATCGTCAAGCTGCGGCTCAAGCTCGCAAAGCCGTTCCAGATCGCAGACCCAGCCCTCGCCGATGGTGCCGGAGATCAACCGGCTGAGCCGCGGATTGGCCGAGAACAGCCAGCGGCGCGGGGTGACGCCATTGGTCTCGTTCACGATCCGGTCGGGATGCAGGCGGTGCAGTTCCTCGAAAACCGTCTGCTTCATCAGGCCGGTATGCAGCGCCGAGACGCCATTGACCTTGTGCGCCATGACGAAGGCCAGCTCGCCCATCCGCACCTCGCCCTCCTGCACCAGCGCAACCTTGCGGTCCGGCTTTTCGGCGGCATGGGCCGCGTCGATCCGCTCGATCAATTGCATGTGGCGCGGCAACAGGCGGGTCATCAGATCCTCGGACCAGCGTTCCAGCGCCTCGGGCAACAGCGTGTGGTTGGTATAGGACAGACAGCCCCGCGCGGTCTCGATCGCCTGATCCAGCGCCATCCCGCGCTCGTCATGCAAAAGCCGCACCAGTTCCGGCCCGGCAATCGCGGGATGCGTGTCGTTCAACTGGATCGCGGCCTTTTTCGGCAGATCGGCCAGCGCACCGCCCTCGGCCTCGAACCGGCGCAGGATGTCCTGAAGGCTGGCGGCGGTAAAGAAATACTCCTGCTTCAGCCGCAACTCCTTGCCCCGCTCGGTCGTGTCGTCGGGATAAAGGACGCGGCTGATCGTGCGCGCCAGCGCCTCGGGCTCGGCCGCGGCGGCATAATCGCCGCGGTTGAACCGGTCGAGATCGAAGCCATGCAGCGGTTCTGCCGACCACAGCCGCAGCGCATTGGCCCATTTCCCCTGCCAGCCGATCATCGGCGTGTCATAGGCCTGCGCCATCACCGCCTCGGCGCCATGCCAGACCGGCTTGCCGCCCTCATCGACCACCTCGCCGCCAAAGCACAGCCGCAGCCGCACATCGCGGCGCCGGAATTCCCAGGCATGGACCTGCGTCAGCCAGTCCTCGGGCTCCTCGACCTGCCGCCCCTCGACAAAGCTTTGACGGAACAGCCCATGCTCGTAGCGGATGCCATAGCCGAAGGCCGGAACGCCCAGCGTGGCCAGCGATTCCATGAAACACGCCGCCAGCCGCCCCAGACCGCCATTGCCCAGCGCGGCATCGGGCTCGTCCGCGATCACCTCGTCGGCGGACAGGCCCAGCGCGGCCAGCGCCGCGCGCACCTCCTCCTCGAGCCGCAGATTGATGATCGCGTCTTCCAGCAGGCGGCCGATCAGGAATTCCATCGACAGGTAATAGACCCGCTTCGCCCCCGCCTGTCGCGCCGCCCGAGCCGAGGCCAGCCACGCATCCACCAGCCGATCCCGCACCGCCAGCGACAACGCGATGCGCCAGTCGCCAAGCGTGGCATTCTGCGGGTCGGTGCCCAGCGCATAGATCAGATGGCGGGGGATGCTGTCGCGAAAGCCTGTATCGGTCATGAAATGGGTCCGGGCGGTTGAGGGGGGCACATGCCGTCGCCCCGATATGGGCGGGGAATCGCGCGACCCGCAAGAGCGCATGGGGCCAGCCCGCCCGCACACCCCCGCATCGCCTCTCAAACAGGCACCGACGCCTCTTGCGCAGGGTGGATGTCAACCCACCGGCGGGCGGCGTGAGTGCGGGCAGGTGGTGGGTTTCACCCACCCTACGCTTGCTGCGATTGCAACAAAGGCCTATTGCGCCGGAGGCCCGAGAAGATAGAGAAGCCAAGCAAGCGCAAACGATACTGCTATCGTAGGCAAGTTTGACTCGATGTTCTTTAGAAAGCGCCCAAACAATGAGCGGCTGTCGAGCCAATCATGTCCCGCACTTGTCAAAGAAATGTAGGTTTCGGCCCTAGGCTCCAGACTCATTGATCGTCAAAGCCAGAACAGGACGGTTGCGGCGAGGGCGATGGCGGAAAGGAAGGTCTT